>NZ_JBVIGC010000001.1:303641-784044 GCF_055571015.1 Streptomyces sp. NPDC031049 | reverse complement strand
CGAACGACGCCGTCTCCGACGTGAACCGGTCACCCGTGAGCTGCATACCATCACCCGAGTCACCGGCAAACCTGATGATCACCCGGTCCAGCCGGCGGACATCCTTCGTCCCCGCCGGTTTGCGCTGCGCTCCCACGACGGTCTCGTCGGCTCCGTCGGCCTGCTCCGCTGGGCTGCTGACCTGGCTGGTCACTGAAGTGGACCTCCCTCGAGGCGGCTGTCCGGGGCGTGGTCTTTCGTTGACCATCCCAAGACCCAACCCTACGTCCGCCGTGGTCGCCATCCCGTGGACATTCGCATGATGGACGCTCGGGCGGGACGGCCCCCCGCCCCCGCCGCGCCCGGCTTCCTGCCACCGCCGCTGGTGAGGACGCCCGTCGGCCGGTCCCCGGTTTCTCGTCCGTTCGGATGACGGCCATCCTCGTACGCACGGGTTCCACGCACCCGTGCGGAGATGCGCCGGTGACCGGCGAGACGCGCCGGTCACCGGCGGAGACCGGTCAGGAACGGAGAGGAGACCGGTCAGGAACGGAGATACGTCAGGACGGCGAGCACCCGCCGGTGGTCCCCGTCGCTCTGGGACAGCCCCAGCTTCAGGAAGATGTTGCTTACGTGCTTCTCGACGGCGCCGTCGCTGACGACGAGCTGGCGGGCGATCGCCGAGTTCGTCCGGCCCTCTGCCATCAGCCCCAGCACCTCCCGCTCCCGCGGGGTGAGCCCGGCGAGCACGTCCTGCTTGCGGCTGCGGCCCAGCAACTGCGCGACCACCTCCGGGTCGAGCGCCGTACCGCCCTCGGCGACCCGCACCACCGCGTCCACGAACTCGCGCACCTCGGCCACCCGGTCCTTGAGCAGATAGCCCACACCGCGACTGGAACCCGCCAGCAGCTCGGTGGCGTACCGCTCCTCCACGTACTGCGACAGCACGAGCACGCCCAGACTCGGGTGCGCCTTGCGCAACTGCACCGCCGCCCGCACCCCCTCGTCGGTGTGCGTCGGCGGCATCCGCACGTCCGCCACCACCACGTCCGGCAGCTCGCCCTGGGCGTCCAGCTCGGTGATGGTCTTGATCAACGCCTCGCCGTCCCCGACCCCGGCCACGACCTCATGGCCACGGTCGGTCAGCAGCCGGGTCAGCCCCTCCCTGAGCAGCACCGAGTCCTCGGCGATGACCACCCGCACCCTGTCCTCCACGATCCTCGGCCCCCCCACACCCGACGCGGGCACTCCGCCCGCCTGTTGTGGGGTCCAGCATTTCAGGATCGGGGGTGCGATGGGAGCCGTACCGGCGGTCACCGTTGCCCGCTCTGCGCTCGGCCCGCTCAGTGTTCCGCCAGCTCAGCGTTCTGCCAGCTCAGTGTTCCGTCCGCTCAGCGTTCCGCCCGCCACGGCAGCTCCGCCGTCACCCGGGTCGGCCCGCCCGCCGGCGAGTCCACCACCAGGATCCCGTCCACCGCGTCGATCCGCTCCGCCAGCCCGGCCAGACCCGACCCGGGGGACACCTCGGCCCCGCCCACGCCGTCGTCCACGACCTGGAGCAGCAGCCGGTCGTCGACCCGCCACACCTCCACGACCGCCTGCGTCGCCCGCGCGTGCTTGCTGATGTTCTGCAACAGCTCCGACACCGTGAAGTAGGCGATCCCCTCGATCGCGGGGGCCGGCCGCTGAGCCAGGTCCACCTCGACCCGCACCGGCACGGTGCAGCGCGAGGCGACCGACGACAGGGCCGCGTCCAGGCCGCGGTCGGTCAGTACGGCGGGGTGGATGCCGCGCGCCAGGTCCCGCAGCTCCTGAAGCGCCGTCTTCACCTCGCCGTGCGCCTCGTCGACCATCCGGGCCGCGGCCCGCGGGTCCTCCCGCAGCTTCTCCTTCGCCAGCCCCAGGTCCATGGCCAGGTTGACCAAGCGGGCCTGCGCGCCGTCGTGCAGGTCGCGCTCGATGCGCCGCAGATCGGCCGCCGCCGTGTCCACGACGACGCCCCGGTCCGACTCCAGCTCCACCACCCGGGTGGCCAGCCGCGACGGCCCGAGCAGCCCGTGCACCAGCACCCGGTCCACCATGGTCAGCGCCCGCACGATCCAGGGCGCCGCCAGTGTGAACAGCAGTCCCACCAGCGCGGTCACCGTGATCTCGAAGGGGTTGTCCAGGTAGACCCGGTGGGTCTCGTCGCCGTACAGCTGGAGCCCGTCCTGACCGGCGTACATCGGGAACACCCAGAACCACAGCGGGTAGGTGAGCATGGCCCAGCCCCAGGTCCACACGGTCACGGCCACGGCGAACGAGAACACCGCCCACGGCAGGTGCAGCAGCGCGTACAGCAGCGTCCGCCACGAGGTGCCGCTCTTGAGGACCGCGCCCATCCAGGCCATCGCGCCGTGCCGGCGCACCCGCAGCGGCTCCGGGTCGTCCACCCGCAGCCCCAGCAGCGCGCGCGCCCGCATCCGCTCCAGTGCCCCGAACCCCCGGCACCCGGCGAGCGCCGCCGCCAGTACCGGGACCCCGAGGAAGGTCACCAGCAGCCCCGCGCCCAGCGACACCATCGTGACCGCGAACGTGAACAGCAGGATGCTGATCGGCAGGCCCAGCACCACATGGCCGAGCTCCCGCCAGGCGCGGGCCTCGAACGGGGCCCGCAGCCCCGCCGGCAGCCGGTGCCGCCCGCCCCCGCGCCCCGGGGCGTCGAGCTCGCTGCCCAGCCCGTAGTCACCCTGTCCGTACTCCGTGGCCATCGGCGTCGTCCTTCTCCTCGTCCCTGCGACCGCACCCGCTGTGCCGCGCCCTACGGCTCTGCCGTCGTACCTCCACCCTCCTCGTACGGCCGCTCACCGACCATGGAGCCCGTCGGCGTCTTGGGCGGGGGGTTTTCCCCACCATGCGAGACCGGGGAGGGGCCGCCGGTGCCGCCGAGACGGGCGCTGCCGTCAGCGCCGCGAGCCGGAGGCGCCCGTGCTCCCGTCCCGTGGGCGTCCCTGCTCCCGGTCGCGCCACGGCAGCTCGGCCGTCACCGTCGTCGGGCCGCCCTCCGGGGAGTCCACGACGAACAGCCCGTCTACGGCGCCCAGCCGCTCGGCGAGCCCCTTCATCCCGGTACCGCCGTCGAGGCGGGCCCCGCCGCGGCCGTCGTCCCGCACCTGGAGGAGCAGCCGCTCCTCCGCGCGCCACACGTCCACGGAGGCGGACCGGGCCCCGCTGTGCTTGCTGACGTTCTGCAAGAGCTCCGAGACGGTGAAGTAGGCGATCCCCTCGATGGCCGCCGCCGGCCGCTCCGTCAGATCGACCGTCACCTTCACCGGGACGGTGCAGCGCGAGGCGACGGAGGACAGGGCCGCGTCCAGGCCGCGGTCGGTCAGTACGGCGGGGTGGATGCCGCGGGCCAGGTCGCGCAGCTCCTGGAGCGCGAGCTTCACCTCGCCGTGCGCCTCCTCGACCATCGCCGCGACGTGCTCGTCGGCCTGGCCCTCCAGCAGCTTCTCCTTCGCCAGTCCCAGGCCCATGGCCAGGTTGACCAGGCGGGCCTGCGCGCCGTCGTGCAGGTCGCGCTCGATGCGCCGCAGATCGGCCGCCGCCGTGTCCACGACGACCCCGCGGTCGGACTCCAGCTCGGCGATGCGCCGCTCCAGTTCGTCCGACGGCGACAGCAGACCGCGCACCATCGCGCGGTCCACGTTGGTCAGGGCCCGCGCGATGAACGGCAGCACCGGCCACAGCACGAACAGCGAGACCAGCGTGAGGGCGAAGGTGAGGACGCCCCAGGGCAGCCGGACGAGGTCGTACAGCACCGTGCGCCAGCCCACCGGGTCCTTCAGCGCCATCCACAGACGCGGGAAGAACCCGCCGCCGCGCAGCGGCAGCCGGCTCGGCTCGTCCACCCGCACCCCGAGCAGCGCACGGGCCCGCGCACGCTCCAGCCTGCCCAGGTGCCGGGCCCCCAGCAGCCCGGCCGCGAGCAGCGGGAACCCGATCACGGTCACCGTGAGCCCGAGGCCGACGAACAGCACCGTCACGACGTAGACGAATCCGAGAAGGGCCACCGGCAGGTTCGCCAGCAGGTGGACGATCTCCCTCCAGGTGTGCCGGTCGTAGGCGAAACGGACGGGCGGCGGCACGCGGTCGCCGTCCGCCGTACCGGCCGCGCCGCCCGTGCCAACCGCGTTGCCCGTGCCGGCCGCGCCGCCCGGGCCGCCGCTTCCGGCGCGCGCCGATGTCGTGAGGTGTTCGGTCATACGAGTCAGCGTGCCGTCTGGCACGGGCCCGCGCCATGAGGTGGACCGGCCGGGACCACCTGAGGAAAACCCCACCCCGCGGGACCGCGGTCACGCCGGCCGGGACGACCACGGCGGAGAGGAACCCGTCCCGCCGTCCCGGGGCGGCGGAGAAAACCCCGTCCCGCTGTCCCAAGGCGTGACGGGCTGCTTACCGTGTCTTTATCAGGGCCTAGACTCCCGTGCGTACAGATCGTCGAACAGCGAACAGCGAACAGCGAACAGGGAGCGAGGGGCGGAAGTGCGGGAACCGACCGTCGTCGCGGCCGACTACTTCCAGTCGTACTCGGTCGTCGGACTGCTGGCCGTCGTCGGCGTCCTCTTCGTCGCCGTGGCGTTCGGCGCCGGGCGCCTGCTGCGGCCCGTCGTGCCCACACCCGAGAAACTCCTGACGTACGAGTGCGGTGTCGACCCCGTTGGCGAGGGGTGGGCACACACCCAGGTCAGGTACTACGTCTACGCTTTTCTGTACGTGATTTTCGCGATCGACTCGATCTTCCTGTTCCCGTGGGCGACGGTCTTCGCCGACCCGGCGTACGGCGCGACCACCCTGGTGGAGATGTTCGTCTTCCTGGGCTTCCTGGCCGTGGGCCTGCTGTACGCGTACAAGAAGGGCGTGCTGGCATGGACGTGAACCCCGCCTCCGCCTCGTCGGCTTCCGGGCCGGTGCCGGTGTCCGAGCCGGTGCGGTTGCCCGAGCCCAAGCGGCTCGGCGCCCTCGCGCGCCTCGCCCCCGAACCGATGAAGGTCGTCCTGAACTGGGGCCGCCGCTACTCGCTCTGGGTGTTCAACTTCGGCCTCGCCTGCTGCGCGATCGAGTTCATCGCCGCGTCGATGGCCCGCCACGACTTCATCCGCCTCGGCGTGATCCCGTTCGCGCCGGGCCCGCGCCAGGCCGACCTGATGGTCGTCTCCGGCACGGTGACCGACAAGATGGCCCCGGCCGTCAAGCGTCTGTACGAGCAGATGCCCGAGCCGAAGTACGTCATCTCCTTCGGCGCCTGCTCCAACTGCGGCGGGCCCTACTGGGACTCGTACTCGGTGACCAAGGGCGTCGACCAGATCATCCCGGTGGACGTCTACGTCCCCGGCTGCCCACCGCGCCCCGAGGCGCTGCTCCAGGGGATCCTCAAGCTCCAGGAGAAGATCGCCCGCGAGTCGCTGGGGGAGCGGTACGGCACGTCCGCCCGTCCGTCGGCGGCGGCACTGAGCAGCGGCCTGGTGCAGCCGCCGGGGCCGGCCCGGGGGTCAGCCGGGGGGCCGGCGGCGGGTTCCGGACCGGTGACCGAGGGAGAGGGCCGATGACCGCGGTCGGCTGGCTGCCCGCCGGGGCCGAGGACCTGTTCGGCCCGGACGCCACGGCCGAGGAGGCGTACGACGTCCTCACCGTCGACGTACCGCCCACGGCCTGGATCTCCGCGCTGGAGACCGCCCGCGACCGGCTGGGCTGCACCTACTTCGACTGGCTGAGCGCGGTCGACGAACCGGGCACGGGCTTCCGGGTCGCCGCGCACGTCGCGGCCCTCGCGCCGGTCCGGCGACTGCTGCTGCGCACCACCGTTCCGCACGAGTCGCCGGTCCTGCCCTCGGCGGTCGCCGTGTACGCGGGCGCGACCTGGCACGAGCGCGAGACCCACGAGATGTTCGGCGTCGTCTTCGACGGCCACCCCGCCCTGGACCACCTGCTGCTGCCGGAGTCCTTCGAGGGCCACCCCCTGCGGAAGGACTTCGTCCTCGCCGCCCGCGTCGCCAAGGCCTGGCCGGGGGCGAAGGAACCCGGCGAGCCGGCGGCCGGCCACGGCGGGCCGAAGCGCCGCCAGATGCTCCCGCCGGGCGTCCCCGACCCCAACGAGTGGGGCCCGCTCAAGGGCCAGCTGCCCCCCGCCCCGGCCCGCCCGGCACGCGGCGCCGGCCGCGCGGCGGGCGCCGACCGCCCGGCCCGTGCGGCCGGCGACCGCCCGGCCCGTGCGGCCGGCGACCGCCCGGTCCGCCGTACCCGTTCGGCGGCGGAGGGCTCCGCCGGCCAGACGACCGGGGGTGCCGGAGACACCGATGCCGCCGCTTCGGCATCGACGACCCCACGGCGCGCCCGGAGCGCGAGCGAGGGCTCGGCCTCCCAGCGCCCCACGGGCCCGCGCCGGGCCCGCAGCGTGTCGGAGGGCTCCGCGAGCCAGCGCACGGCACCACCCGCCGACCCGCCCACCGATTCCGCCGCTCTCCGCACCCCCGACGCTCCCCGCAGCCCGGACGCCCCGTGGCACCACGCCCGTCCGGCTTTCGAGGAGTCCCGGCAGAACCAAGGGCCGCAGGAAGACCAGAAGGACCAGGCGAACCAAGAAGCCCACAACCCCCAGAGGGCCCAGCCCAGCCAGGACCCGCAGTCCACCCAGGACCCGCAGTCCACCCAGGACCCTCAGTCCACCCAGGACCCTCAGTCCACCCAGGACCCGCACGACCGCCGCTCGGGAGGCTCGGAGTGAACGACGCGCTCGACGTCACCCTGCGCCTGCTGATCGTCTTCGCCGTCTTCCTCGCCTTCCCGCTGATCGTCGGGCAGACGGAGCACAAGGTGATGGCCCACATGCAGGGCCGCCTCGGCCCGATGTACGCCGGCGGCTTCCACGGCTGGGCCCAGCTCGTCGCGGACGGCGTGAAGTTCGCGCAGAAGGAGGACGTGGTCCCCGCCGGCGCGGACCGCCGTATCTTCCAGCTCGCCCCCGCCGTCGCCCTCCTGCCGTACCTCCTCGTCCTCCTCGCCATCCCCATCGGCCCGGGCGAGGGCGCCGTCGGCCAGGTCATCGACGCCGGCATCTTCTTCGTCCTCGCCGTCATGGGCGTCGGCGTGCTCGGCTCGCTCATGGCCGGCTGGGCCTCCGCCAACAAGTTCTCCCTCCTCGGCGGCCTGCGCACGGCCGCCCAGCTGCTCGCCTACGAACTTCCGATGCTGCTCGCCGCCGCCTCCGTCGCCATGGCGGCCGGCACCGTCTCCCTCGTGGGCATCCTCGACGCCTTCGAGTGGTGGTGGCTGCCCTGGCAGATCGTCGGCGCGATCGTCTTCTTCGTCGCCGGCCTCGCCGAGCTCCAGCGCCCGCCGTTCGACATGCCCGTCGCCGACTCGGAGATCATCTTCGGTGCGTACACCGAGTACACGGGCCTGCGCTTCGCGCTGTTCCTCCTCGCCGAGTACGCCGGGATCATCGTCCTGTGCGGCCTGACCACCGTCCTCTTCCTGGGCGGCTGGCACGGCCCCTGGGGCGCCGACGGCCTCGGCTGGGTGTGGACCCTGCTGAAGACGGCCGTCCTCGCCTTCATCGTGATCTGGCTGCGCGTGACCTACCCCCGGCTGCGCGAGGACCAGCTCCAGAAACTCTCGTGGACGCTCCTCGTCCCCCTCGCACTCGCCCAGATCGCCCTCACCGGCGTCGTCAAGGTGGTGATCCAGTAACCATGGCCGCGCCTCTCCCGCCCTCCCGTTCCCGCTTCCCCGGCTCGGGCCTGGCCAAGGGTCTGGCGGTCACCCTGCGCACGATGACGCGGAAGACCGTCACGGAGCAGTACCCGGACGTCCAGCCCGACCTCCCGCCCCGCACCCGTGGTGTGATCGGCCTCTTCGAGGAGAACTGCACGGTCTGCATGCTGTGCGCCCGCGAGTGCCCGGACTGGTGCATCTACATCGACTCCCACAAGGAGACGATCCCGGCGGCGACCCCCGGCGGACGCGAGCGCAGCCGCAACGTCCTGGACCGCTTCGCCATCGACTTCTCCCTGTGCATGTACTGCGGTATCTGCATCGAGGTCTGTCCTTTCGACGCCCTGTTCTGGTCGCCGGAATTCGAGTACTCCGAGACCGATATCCGCGACCTCACCCACGAGCGCGACAAGCTCCGCGAATGGATGTGGACGGTGCCGGCCCCGCCCGCCCTGGACGCCGGGGCGGAGGAGCCGAAGGAACTCGCCGCCGCCCGCAAGAACGCCGAGAAGCTGGCCGCCCAGCAGCAGCCGGCTCCCACCGTGCCCCACGCCACGGAGCAGGCCCGCGCCGCCGAACAGCCCACGCGCCCCATGGGCGACTCCGCACAGCAGACCGACCAGCCGAGGCCGGAGGACCCGTCATGAGCCTCTCGTCGCCCGCGGCGGCCGATGCGGTGACCGCCGCCGCGGAAACCCACGGCTTCCTCTCCCCGACCGGCGTCGAGATCGCGTTCCTCCTCGTCGGCCTGGTCACCTTCGGCGCGGCCGTCGTCACCGTCACCACCCGGCAGCTCGTCCACGCCGCCCTCTGGCTGGTGGTCACGCTCGGCGGCCTCGCCGTCGAGTACCTCCTGCTCACCGCCGAGTTCATCGCCTGGGTGCAGGTCCTGATCTACGTCGGTTCCGTCGTGGTCCTCCTCCTGTTCGGTCTGATGCTCACGCGGGCCCCCATCGGCCGCTCGCCGGACGCCGACTCCGGCAACCGCTGGGCCGCCCTCACCGTGGCCGTCGCCTCCGCGGCGGCGCTGGTGTGGGTGGTCGTCGACGCCTTCCGCACCACCTGGATCGACCTGGACGGCCCGGCCGCCGGCTCCACCGCCGTGACCGGGGCGAGCCTGTTCCAGCACTGGGTCCTCCCGTTCGAGGCCCTCTCCGTCCTCCTCCTCGCCGCTCTGGTCGGCGCGATCGTCCTGTCCCGCAAGGCCAGGACGGACCGCGAGGCCGGCCCGGCCCGTACCACCACGGCGACCGCCACCGGGGCAGGGCCAGGCACCGCCGCCGCAACCGGGACAGCGACCGGGGCCGAACCCGAGACCGGGACCGGACCCGCGACCGGGACCGACGAAGGAGGGGCCCGCTGATGCACCTCGCCTACCCCGCCGTCCTCTCCGCCCTCCTGTTCTGCACCGGCCTGTACGGCGTCCTCGCCCGCCGCAACGCGATCCTGGTCCTGATGTCGGTCGAGCTGATGCTCAACGCCGTCAACCTCAACCTGGTCGCCTTCGACGTCTGGCTCAGCAGGGCCGCCGAGGAGACCCTGCACTCCGGCCAGGCGCTGACCCTGTTCACCATCGCCATCGCCGCCGCCGAGATCGGTATCGGCCTGGCGATCGTCCTCGCCGTCTACCGCAACCGCGGCACCTCGGACATCGACCGGCTCCGCGACACCGCCGAGGGCCCCGACGGCCCCGACGGCCCGGACGCCGACGGCACCGACAGCGACGCCCTCCCGGCCGAAGCGGCCGACCGGGCCGAGAAGGCTGAGGCCACCGCGTGACCACGACCACCCTCGCCGTCCTCGTCCCCCTCCTTCCCTTCCTGGGCGCCGCCGCCGGCCTGCTGCTGGGCCGCACGGCCCCCGGCTTCGTCCGTCCGCTGGCCGTCCTGCCGACGCTCGCCTCCCTCGTGCTCGCCGCGGTGGTCGCCGGCCGCCAGGGCGGTGGCCGGCCCGTCGACGCCGCCACGGAACTGACACCCACCGGTTCCGTACCGATCGAGCTGGTCCTGCACATCGACGGCTTCGCCGCCCTCGTCGCCGTCCTGGTGGCCCTGGTCGCCGCCTGCGTGCAGCTCTACTCCACGGGCTATCTGCGCGACGACCCGCGCTACCCCTCGTACGCCGCCCTGGTCTCGTTGTTCACCTCCGCCATGCTGCTCGTCGTCTACTCCGGCGACCTGATGGTGCTGCTGGTCGGCTGGGAGATCATGGGCATCTGCTCCTACTTCCTGGTCGGCCACTACTGGGAGACCCCTCAGGCCCGCGCGGCCTCCCTCAAGGCCTTCCTGGTGACCAAGCTCGGCGACGTCCCCTTTCTGATCGGCCTGTTCGCACTGGCCACCGACGCCGGGTCCTTCCGCATCACCCGCATCCTCGGCACGGTCGCGAGCGGCGGACTCGACCACCCGACCCCGATCGCCCTGCTGCTCCTGGCCGGCGTGGCGGGCAAGTCGGCGCAGTTCCCGCTGCACACCTGGCTGCCCGACGCGATGGCCGGCCCCACGCCCGTCTCCGCGCTGATCCACGCCGCGACCATGGTCGCCGCCGGTGTCTACTTCATCGCCCGGCTCCTTCCGGTCTTCGGGGCCTCGCAGGCCGCGATGGTCGTCCTGGCCGCCATGGCCGCGGTCACGATGATCGGCTCGGCTCTCGCCGCGCTGGCCCAGGACGACATCAAGCGGGTCCTCGCCTACTCGACGATCGGCCAGCTCGGCTACATGACCGGCGCCCTGGCCGTCGCCGACCGAGGTGCCGCCGTCTTCCACCTCCTGTCCCACGGCGCCTTCAAGGCGCTGCTGTTCCTCGCGGCCGGCGTGATCATCCACGCCGCCGGCACGAACTCGCTGGCCGCCATGTCCCGCATGGGCCGCCTGCGCGACCGCGTCCCCGACGCCTACTGGACGATGACCGTGGCGCTCCTCGCGCTCGCCGCGATCCCGCCGTTCAGCGGCTTCTTCTCCAAGGAGTCCGTCCTCGGCGCCGCCGAGCACGTCGTCGGCGGCCACACCGAGCACGCCCCCGGCGCCGCCGGCTGGACCGTCCTGCTCGCCGGTCTGCTCACCGCCCTCCTCACCGCCGCGTACGCCATGCGTCTGTGGCTGCTGGCCTTCCGCGGCCAGGGCGCCGACGCCCCCGACCACGGCAAGCAGCCCCTGGTCATGAACGCCGTGCTGTGGGTGCTCGCCATCCCGTCCCTCGCCCTCGGCGGGCTCGCCTTCCGCCTGCTCCCCGACTGGTTCGGCGGCCAGAGCCTGACCCCGACGCTGACCACCTCCGTGCTCGGCACGGGCGTGGCCCTGGTCGGCGGCATCGTCACCTACGGGGCCTGGCGGCACACCACCGCGCTCGCCGCCCGCGTCCCCCTGGGCGCGGTCGCCGCCCACCCGGAGGGCGACGCCGGACGGGTCGAGGCCGAGGCCATCGCCGCCCACGAGCCCGCCTACGGAGACGTGGCCCACGCCCCCGACCCGGCCGACCCCGGGCGGCTCCTGCTCGGCCCCCTCCACCGGCACGCGGCCGTCGGTTTCCACTTGGACGCCGTGTACTCGGCGCTCTTCGTCCGCCCGGTCCGGGCCGGAGCGGACCTCGTGCGGTTCCTCGACCGGGAGGTCGTCGACACCTACGTACGCGGTGCAGGCACCCTGCCCCGCTGGCTCGGCACGGCCGTCCGCCGCGCCCAGACCGGCAACGTCCAGACCTATGTGAGCGCGCTGCTCGCCGGCACCGTCGTCCTCGCGGTCGCCGCCGTACTCGTCGCCACGGGAGCGTGAGCAGGCGTGATGGATATCAACGAGTCCGTGATGCAGTTCCTTCTGGTATTGATCGTCGTCGGCCCGCTCCTGGGCGCCGCCGCCGCTCTCCTGCCCGCACCACCGGGGCTGAAGGGGAAGTCGCCCGAGCAAGCCGTGCTGCGGCACGGCGTCACCGTCACCGGCGCCGTCCTCCTCGCCGCGATCGTCCTCGCGGCCGGCTTCGACCACGACCAGCCGTCGAAGATGCAGGCCACGACCGACATCAGCTGGATCCCCGCACTCGATGTGCGCATCCACCTCGGCATCGACGGCATCTCCCTCCCCCTTCTGGTCCTGACCGCGCTGCTGACCTTCCTCTGCGCGCTCTACTCGTACTTCAAGCCGCCCACGGGCCCGTCCCCGAAGGCCTTCGTCGCACTGCTGCTCGTCCTCGAGTCCGGCACCCTCGCGACCTTCGCCGTCCTCGACCTGATCCTGTTCTTCCTCGCCTTCGAGATGGTCCTGATCCCGATGTACTTCCTCATCGCCCGCTGGGGCGGCGAGGGCCGGGGCGCGGCGGCGTGGAAGTTCATCCTGTACACGCTGCTCGGCTCCGTGGTCATGCTGCTCGGCCTGTTGCTGATCGGAATCAGCGCGGGCACATTCGACATGGTGGCACTCGCCACTGACAACGGCCGGTCGCTGACCACATCCGTGCAGGTCATCGCCGTTCTGTCGGTCGGGATCGGCCTCGCCGTCAAGACCCCGATGTGGCCGCTGCACAGCTGGCTGCCCGACGCCCACACCGCCGCGCCGACCGTCGGCTCGGTCCTGCTGGCCGGCGTCCTGCTCAAGATGGGTACGTACGGGTTCGTCCGCATTCTCCTTCCGGCCGCCCCGGACGGCTTCCGGACCTTCGCGCCCTACCTCGCCGCCTTCGCCGTCGTCGGCATCGTCTACGGATCCCTGGCCTGCCTGGCCCTCGCCAAGAAGGGGGCGGGAGGCGACCTCAAGCGACTCATCGCCTACTCCTCCGTCGGCCACATGGGCTTCGTGCTCCTCGGCATCGCCACCATGACGCCCACCGGCGTCAACGGCGCCCTCTTCGCCAACATCGCCCACGGCCTCATCACCGGCCTGCTCTTCTTCCTGGTCGGCGCGCTGAAGGACCGCACCGGCAGTACCGACCTGGACACCCTCGCCGAGGAGACCGGCGCCGCCCTCTACGGCCGCGCCCCGCGCCTGGGCGGCCTGCTCGCCTTCGCCGCGGTCGCCTCGCTCGGCCTGCCGGGCCTGGCCGGCTTCTGGGGCGAGATGCTCGCCCTGTTCGCCGCCTTCGACCCCGCGGCCGGCCTCAGCCGCCCCGCCTTCCTCACCTTCATGGCGATCGGCGCGTTCGGCACCCTGCTGACCGCCGCGTACCTGCTGGTCGTGGTCCGCCGCGTCTGCATGGGCGCCACGCCGCAGGACGGCCCGAAGCTCACCGACGTACGCCGGTACGAGTTCGCGGCCTGGACCCCGCTCGTCGTCCTCACCGTCGTAGCCGGCTTGTGGCCGAAGGCCCTTCTCGGCCTGACCGACCCCGCCGTGCAGCAGCTCCTCGCAGGAGGCACCCGATGAGCCCGCTGGCCCAGCCGACGGCCCAGAGCCTCGTCCAGTCCGTCGACTGGCTCGCCATCGCACCGCCCACCATCGCGGCGGTCGCCGGACTCGCCGTCCTCGTCACCGACCTCTTCGTGCACCGCAAGGCCCTGCTCGGCTGGATCTCCGTCGCGGGCCTCGCCGCCGCCCTCCTCATGCTGCTGCCCCTGCTGGACGCCGGCCGCAGCACCTTCTGCCTCAACCGCGACGCCGACGTATGCAGCTACGTGGCCGACCCGTTCACGCTGGTCATCCAGTTCCTGGTGCTCGCCGGCGCACTCGTGACCGCCCTGCTGTCGGTCACCGCCCTCAAGGACGCCGACCGGGGCATGCCCGACGGCGAGTTCTGGTTCCTGCTGCTCTCCTCGGCGGCCGGCGCCGCCCTCCTGCCCGCCTCCCGCGACCTCGCGACCCTCGTCGTCGCCCTGGAGGTCGCCTCCCTGCCCGCCTTCGCCCTCGTCGGCCTGCGACACGGCGACCGGCGCTCCTCCGAAGCCGCCCTGAAGTTCTTCCTGTCCTCGGTCACCGCCACCGCGGTCAGCCTCATGGGCGTCAGCTTCCTGTACGCCTCCACGGGCACCCTCTTCCTCGACCAGATCGCCGAGCGCGTCCAGAACGTCGACGGGCAGCTCACCACCCTCGCCCACGCCGGCGTCGTGCTCACCCTCGTCGGCTTCGCCTTCAAGACGGCCGCCGTGCCCTTCCACTTCTGGGTGCCCGACACCTACGTGGGCGCCCCGCTGCCCATCGCCGCCTATCTGTCGGTGATCGGCAAGGCGGTCGGCTTCACCGGGCTCATCCTGGTCACGGTCGTCGCCCTGCCGTCCTACGCCGACGTGTGGGGCCCGGCGCTGGCGGTGCTCGCCGCGCTCACCATGACCGTCGGCAACCTCGGAGCCCTGCGCCAGCAGGCCACGCGCGCGTACAGCGCCGTACGCCTGCTCGCCTGGTCGTCCGTCGGCCAGGCCGGCTACCTCCTGGTGCCGATCGCCGCCGCCGCGTACTCCGACGACGCCGAACGCTCCATCGGCTCCACCGTCGCCTACGCCCTGATGTACGCCGCCGTGAACCTGGGCGCGTTCGCCGTGGCGGCGCTCGTGGGCCGCACCAGGTCCCGCAACCGGGTCTCCGACTACCGGGGCCTGTACGCCACCAACCCCGTGACGGCCCTGCTGCTGGCGTTCTTCCTGCTCTGCCTCGCCGGACTGCCGCCCGGTATCATCGGCCTGTTCGCCAAGGTCACCGTGTTCGCCGCGGCCGTCGACGCCGGGCTCGGCTGGCTCGCCGTGGTCATGGCCGTCAACGTCGTCATCGCGCTGTACTACTACCTCCGGTGGACCGCGCTGCTGTTCCGCGCCCCCGAGGGTGAGGCCCGTGGGCATCGCGTGCCCGCCCCGCTCACCGCCGCGATCTCCGTCACCGCGGTCCTCGCCGTCGCCCTCTCGGGCGCCCCCCAACTGATCCTCCACTTCACCGCCACCCCCCTCTTCTGACCAACCTGACCCCCTCGCCCCCGCCGCTCTTGGATCCAGCCCCTCCGGCGTTCGAGGAGCGGGGGTCCGGGGGCGGAGCCCCCGGGATGGGACGGGTAGGGGCGGCGGAGGCGAAAAACCCCTGACCGCGCCCCCGTCACCCGGACGGCCCACACCCCCCACCGCCCCTGCCAGGGAACTGGCAGCGTTCCCATGGCGTTGACCAGTACGGGAGGGTCCACTGGACGTGACACCACGGCACCGGTGGCATCGACAGACCGGGAAGCAACCACAGCGAGCGAGACCAGCAAGCAAAGGGTTCCCCTGCTGCACCACTTGGAGGGCGTACCGTGCACCGCCGGCACAACGGGCTCAGGACCGCAGTACTCCTCGGGGGACTGTCCGCACTCATCATCGTCATCGGCAGCTTCTTCGGCCGTACCGGGCTCGTCATCGCCGTCGTCGTCGCCCTCGGCACCAACGCGTACGCGTACTGGAACAGCGACAAGCTCGCACTCCGCGCGATGCGCGCCCGCCCGGTCAGCGAGTTCGAGGCACCGGCGCTGTACCGCATGGTCCGCGAACTCTCCACCCAGGCCCGCCAGCCCATGCCGCGCCTGTACCTCTCCCCGACGGAGGCCCCGAACGCGTTCGCGACGGGCCGCAACCCGCGCAACGCGGCCGTCTGCTGCACGGACGGCATCCTGCGCCTGCTCGACGAGCGCGAGCTGCGCGGCGTCATCGGCCACGAGCTCAGCCACGTCTACAACCGCGACATCCTGATCTCGTCCGTCGCGGGCGCCCTCGCCTCCGTGATCATGTTCCTGGTCAACTTCGCCTGGCTGATCCCGATCGGCCGCTCCAACGACGACGACGGCCCCGGCCTGCTCGGCATGCTGCTGATCATGCTTCTCGGTCCGCTCGCCGCCAGCCTGATCCAGCTGGCCATCAGCCGTTCCCGGGAGTACGAGGCCGACGCCTCGGGGTCCCAGCTCACGGGCGACCCGCTCGCCCTCGCCAGCGCCCTGCGCAAGCTCGACGCCGGCACCAAGCAGCTTCCGCTGCCGCCGGAGCCCCGTATCGAGACCGCCAGCCACATGATGATCGCGAACCCCTTCCGGCCCGGCCAGGGGCTGTCGAAGATGTTCTCCACCCACCCGCCGATGGCCGAACGCATCGCCCGGCTCGAGAAAATGGCAGGTCGCACCCCATGAAGACCATCCTCAACGTCATATGGCTCGTCTTCAGCGGCTTCTGGCTGTTCCTCGCCTACATGGTCGCGGGCGTGCTGCTGTGCATCACGATCATCGGCATCCCGTTCGGCGTCGCGGCCTTCCGGATCGGCGTCTACGCCCTGTGGCCGTTCGGGTACACGACCGTGGAGCGCCGTGACGCAGGCGCCCCCTCCTGCGTCGGCAACGTGCTGTGGCTGCTCCTCGCCGGCTGGTGGCTGGCGCTCGGCCACATCGCCACCGGCATCGCGCTGTGCGTCACGATCATCGGCATCCCGCTGGGCATCGCCAACTTCAAGCTCATCCCGGTCTCACTGCTCCCGCTCGGACGGGACATCGTCCGCACGGACCAGCCGTTCACGGCCGCCTGGTGAGCCCGTCACACCCCCCAGTTCCCTACAACCCCGAAGCGCCCACAGACCCGGTTGTCCACAGACCCCAGGTGGCCCGCCCACGCCCAACGTGCGCCGCAGCTGCGGTCCGGCCGAAGATGACATGGGCCGCACCTTATTGATCAGTGCAACCGCGCGATGGTGCCGAGCCGTCTTCCCCACCAGGACGGCATGAACGAACGCACGCCGGCGAGCACGTACGAGCACAGCGGGAAAGGCAGGGTCACGGCATGACCGTCATCAGTTGGATCATCCTGGGGCTGCTGGCCGGAGCCATCGCCAAGTTCCTGCTGCCGGGCCGCGACCCCGGCGGCCTCATCGGGACGACGCTCATCGGCATCGCCGGTGCCTTCATCGGCGGCTGGATATCGACCCGCTGGCTGGACCACCCCGTCACCAAGGACTTCTACGACGGCACCACATGGGTGGCGGCGATCGGCGGATCGCTCGTCCTCCTGATCGCCTACCGCCTGCTCTTCGGCCACTCGCGCGACTGACCCGCGCCGGACACGCCACCGGCAGTGGAAACGAAGAGGGCGGGCACCCGGTGCCCGCCCTCTCGCAGAAGCAGCCTCGCACGATCTCGGTTCGACGACCCGGGACTCAGCTCACCGGTAGTTCACGAACTGCAGCGCGAAGTCGAAGTCCTTGCCCTTCAGCAGGGCGATCACGGTCTGCAGGTCGTCACGGCTCTTGGAGGTGACCCGCAGCTCGTCACCCTGCACCTGCGCCTTCACGCCCTTGGGGCCCTCGTCGCGGATGATCTTCGCCACCTTCTTGGCGTTCTCCTGGGAGATGCCCTCCTGGATGCTCGCGAAGATCTTGTACTCCTTGCCGGAGAGCTGGGGCTCACCCGCCTCCAGGGCCTTCAGCGAGATGCCACGCTTGATCAGCTTGGACTGGAAGACGTCGAGGATGGCCTTCACCCGGTCCTCGGAGTTGGCCTCCATGAGGATCTTTTCACCGGACCACGAGATCGAGGCGCCGACGCCCTTGAAGTCGTAGCGCTGCGAGATCTCCTTGGCGGCCTGGTTGAGGGCGTTGTCGACCTCCTGCCGCTCGACCTTCGAGACGATGTCGAAACTGGAGTCGGCCATGTCCTGTGGCTCCTTGTATCGGGGTGCGTGTCGGTGTGCGGGGCGGGCCGGAACCGGCGTACCGGCATACGTCGACGGCCGCCGAGCCCCGCAGGGCCCGGACCGCATCCGGACAAGCCTAGCCACACCCACGCCCCCCGGACGCAGATCAACCGGGTGGCGAAGCACCCCTGTGCATCGGGTATTGTTTACGTCGTTGCCACGGAGCACCGCCGAAAAGCGGTTCGACGGGCGACAACCCAGGCGGTGTGCCCGAGCGGCCAAAGGGAGCAGACTGTAAATCTGCCGGCTCAGCCTTCCCAGGTTCGAATCCTGGCGCCGCCACACGACCGAAAGGGTCTGTGATCAGCAGAAATGCTGATCACAGGCCCTTTCGTCGTTGACGGGTCTGCCCTGATCGTTATGGGCGCTTTTTCCCAGTGTGTCTCACCCTGATTCGGGTGCTGACCAGTCCGTGTGGGGCAGGCGTGGGGCAGCTTCCACCCCTCCTAGCTGCCGTTCTTCAACGCCCGCTCGATCCGGGCATTGGCTGTAGCGGCGCCGCCGTCCAGGCACTTCGCGTAGACCCGGAACAACACGGCCACGCTGTGGCCGGCGCGCGCTGCTACTTCCTGCGGTTCCACCCCGGAACTGAGCCATGTGGATACGGCGGCGTGGCGAAGATCATAAGGACGCTTCGCCAGGAGCGACGCGCACTGAGCGGGCGTGAGGGCACGAGAACGGGCCTCCGCCCACACCTCGCCGTATCCGGTGTCCTGGATGAGTCCGCCACGCTGCGTCCGGAACAGCCGCCCGTCCGGTGCGACGCCGTACGCGGTGACGTGCCACCGGAGCAGGCTCACGAGATCGGGCGGGATCGGCACCGTGCGGACTGCTTTCCGGGGCCGGTGCTTGAGCCCTCGGCGGTCGTGCGCCTCACCGCTGTCCGTCCAGGCCGCCCCGGAACGGGGGCGAGTCTCCCGGAGCCGCAGAGTGCCCCACCCCCGGCGGGGCAGGTCACAGTCCTGGAGACGGAGGCCGATGACTTCCGCTGGCCGTGCCGCCGCGTAGTACATGCAGCCGAAGAACGCGACCAGGCGCCGCCCGCGTGGGCTCTGCGTACGCACGGCATCGAGCAGGGCGAGAGCTTGCCGGGGGCCCGGCACTGAGGCGGGGTCCAGTTCCTCCGCTACCTGTTCCGGAGACTTCCACTGCACCTGTGGCAGGGGGTTGTCCGTTAGGCGTCCGGCTTCAACGGCGTAGCCGAGAGCGTTGTGAAAGATGGCTCGCTTCCGGCGGATAGTCGACGCCGCCGCCGTGGTGCCGTCCAGCTTCTTGGTCAGGGCGTCCAAGGCGGCGCGTACCTGCATGCGGTCGGCCAGCGCGGACGTGGGCAGGGACTTCCGCTCGAACCATGCCAGCACGGCGGTCACTTCGTCCGGCGGTTCCTGGTCACGGCGGCTCACGTTGAATGCCCAGCTATAGAGGGCCGTCCGTACAGTCTGAGCATCAGCCATGCCCTTGGTGTCCCTGACGAGAGCGGGCGTAACGGTGGCCATGGCTTCCGCGAGCGTCCGGCGTGTGGAGCCAGGGGAGTGCTGCCACTTCATCTCGATGTACTCGCGGGCGTGCTGGTACCAACTGACGTCGTTGCGCTGTCGCAACTCGGAGAGCGGCGCCCCGGTGGACTCGTCGAACGGCTCGCCAGCGTGAGCCGCCCGCAGCAGCTCGGCGCGGCGGCCGTCTGCCAGTGTCTTAGTGCGGAACGTCTGCGAATGAGGTGTCTCACCCGTTTTCCAGCGCAACTCTGCGGAGGTCTGTCCACGATCCTTCCGCTGGCGGACGGACCAGATCCGAACGTCGTACGTCTTCCCCATCGAGGGCCTTCCTACGAAAGGGGCCCCGTAGTGGGGCCCCTCCGGTGCGGTCATGGATCAGGCTGCGATTTCATGCGTGGCCCACCACGCGTCCAGGTCGCTGCGGCGGCAACGAATCTGGCCGTTGGAGAGCTTGATGAGCTTCGGGGCCTTGCCCCGGGCGCGTAGGCGGTAGAAGGCGGCACGGCTCATCTTGATCTCTGCGAGGACTTCCGGGAGCTTGAGCTTTTCGTCGCGGGCCATCGTTGCTACTCCTCGGTCTGGTGATCTCGGGGTGGTGGTGTGTCCGAGGTGCGGATTTCTGCGTCACTGCGTCAAACGCGTCATGCGGGTCTGTGACCTGCTGGTTTGTGTGACTCGGCGGTGTCGGGTGTCTGTCACGGCCGAGGGCGTGTGTCACTCGGCTGTGACGCGGGTGACGTGCTGTGACGCGGGTTTCGGGCGTCTGTGTCACGCCCGTTCGCGCAGGTCAGGGGCTGTCATTGTGGTGACGGATGACGCGGTGACGCAGGGGCTCTCTCTTAGGACAAAAGAGAGGGGGTGGTTTCTGTTTGTGGTGCGGTTGCGGTGTTGAAGAAGGAGCCGCTTCGCGGCGCGTTCTTGGGGCGGCTGTCGCCGAACAGCAAGAGGAGCACCAGGGCGCCGGGTGCTCCTCTTGCTTGTCGTGCAGGCGAGCGCGCGCTGTCAGTGCAGGGACCCCTGTTGGTGCAGGGGCTCGGGCACGGGTCGGGTCATGGCGATGTAGCGGGCGGCGCTGGTGCGTCCCCAGTCGATGACCACGCCACGGGCGGCGAACGTGGGCTGAAGCCGCTTGAGCCGGTCGGAGAGGACTTTGCCGGTGGTGGGCCACCCCTTGGGCAGGGGGCGGCAGTCCTCGCCGCTGTGGAGGCGGCTGAGGCAGTCCAGCCACTCCGAGGAGGTCATGCGCTGCTCTGCGCCCGGTTCGAGTCCGGCGGCGTGGTGCAGGACGGTCTGTGCCAACAGGTCGCCTTCGATCACGTCGTCGTTGAGGTCGTCGAGGCTGGCCCGGTAGGCGGGCAGGGAGGCGAGGCCGGTGGCCGTGTCGAACTGCGCGCACAGGTGGGCGAAGTCGGCCATGCGCAGGTCGGTGGGTGTGGGGGCGGTGGCGGCGCGGACCTTGACGGTGAGGTCGAGGAGCGAGCCCAGGATGACGGGCAGGGCGGCGGTGAAGTCGGCCCACAGTTCCGCTTCGGTGCGCCGCACCTTCGGCCGTTCCAGCCTAAGCGGCAGAAGGCGTTCGGCGAGGTCGGGCCGGATCACGCCCACGTCGATGCCGGTCAGCAGGAGGGGGCGACGGTAGCGGGAGCGGTACACGTCGCCGTCGCTGAACAGGGCGCGCTTGATGGACTCGGCTCCGGTGACGATGCAGCACATGAGGTCGGACAGGTCGGGGGCCAGGTGGGAGAGGTTGTCCAGGGCGGTGATCCAGCCTGCCGCAACGGCGGTGATCAGGCTCTCTTCGTCCTTGGGCGCGCGGCGCAGGTCGCCGCTCATGCCCTCGATGATGCGCACCAGCATGCGGCCCGCGGTGGACTTGCCGGCGCCCTGGGGGCCGGTGAGGAACGGCGCGGGGACGGGGACGCCCGGTTCCAGGCAGCCGACGAGCCAGGCCAGCGCCAAGCATTCGGTGTCGGGGGTGGCGAAGTTGGTCAGCCTCAGCAGGGCGTCGATGCCCTGCCCGGCGGTGTCCTTGGCGGGCAGGGGCAGTTCGCCGGTGAGCTGGGTGCGCCTCCAGCAGACCTCTGCGGGGTCGGGGGTGGCGATGGTCCAGCCGGTGGGGTGGATGCGCACGGACTGGCCGTCGTCGCGGCCGAGGTCGAGCCAGGTGGCTCCGTCGGAGCCGGGTGCCACGCGGATGTGGGTGGCCTGCACGTCCTGGGAGAGGGCGAGTGCTTCGATCAAGTCCAGTGCCTCCTTCAAGGCGGTGCCGTTGAATACGCCGACCCCATCGCGGAAGAGGCCGACCATGAGTTCCTGCCGGTGGCTTCCGGTGGTGCCCTGGGAGCGGATGGGGCGGGCTACGGGGTGGCCGTTGCGCTGGGCGTAGACGGTGCCGTCGACGGTGCGGAAGTAGCGGAAATGGGCCTGCGCGTATTCGGTGATGACCTCGCGGCCCGGGGTCTTTTCGTCCTCGGACATGTCACAGTCCCAACGTGGTGCGGGCGTTGGTCCACGCGTCCGTGCAGTGCCGGGCCGTCTCGCCCTTGGCCTGCGCGGCGGTGAACAGCCGGGCGACGTGGGTGTCGGTGAGGCAGCCGCACCGGCCGTGCCGGGACAGCACCGCGAGGAACGTCCGGTACACGGTCGCGTGCACCGCACTGGACGCCTCCGTGATGCGCTGCTCCGCCATGGCGACGCCCCGTTCCAGGAAGACGGGCGTGCGGTGCGGACACTCCTCCTGACCGCCCCTCAACGGCCCTGGGAGCGTCTGTGGCGCCCTGCGGGCGGGGGACGGCTCCTTTACTGCCAGGGCGCGCAGAGCGTCCGGCAGAGCGGCGATAGCCCCCGCGCCGGGTCCGAGCCAACGCGCGTACGCCATGGTCGACTTGATGTCGACACCGGGATGCACGGCGTTGCGGGAGGTCACGGCGCCCTGGTAGATCCAGTGTTCGCCGCGCGTCGTGGGCACGGTCCGAGTGGCGGGCAGGGTGGTGCGGGCCCAGGTGATGGCGTCGGCGTCGTCGAGGTCGACGACGGTCAGTCCGGCGCCGCCGGGGTGGTAGGCGACGCACACCGCCTGCCGCCATGCCGCCGCCCACGGCGACGAGACGATGACGGCCGGTTCGATGGTGGCGGCGGCCCACCCGTGGCAGGGGGCCGGGCACCGGCACGGGCCGGGCGCCTTCATGTTCGGTCGGCCGCCGCACGCGTTGTCCGCGCACGCCGTGCAGTTGCCGAACGGCACCTTGCCCCGGCGCAGGGGCAGCACGGGCACGCCGGACGCGGCGAGGCTCAGTGCGGTGTGCTGGGGGTGCAGCGTCTCGCTCATGCCGCCACCCCCAGCGTGGCCGTGGCGAGGAATGCGGCGCCGATGTGCTCGGTGTAGGCCGGGGGGATGGCCTCGGTGAGTTCCTCGCGCACGTCGGTCCAGTCGATGCTCATCGCCGCTTGCAGCTCCGGGATGCTGGGCTTGCCCCCGCCGTTGCCATAGGCGGCCACATACGGGCCGTCGTAGTACTGGCCGTGCCGGTAGCCGCGCACGCGGCCCCGATGCGGGACGTGCTCGGGCTGGGGGACGGTCCAGCCGCCGGCCTCGAAGTTGCGGTGCCGGATCACTCCGAGACCGAACATCTCCCCGCACAGGGTGAGGTCTTTGCGGATCTTCGCGCGGCCGTTGGGCTGCTCGATCACGTACGGCAGTCCGGACGCGTTGAGCAGTTCCCGGGTGGGGGCCACGAGGTCGACGTGCGTGCGTCCCCAACCCTGAGACCGGTTGGTGCCCACGGTGAGCGCGCAGCCGTGCTGGCAGGGCGGGGAGGCGTGCACGAACGCGTACCGCTCGATCTCGCCCGTGGCGATGAGGTGGGCGAGGTAGGTGAGCGCGTCGCCGTGGTGGCGGGGGAAGGGGTAGTTGGGTCGGTCGGCGATGTCGCAGCCGTCGACCTGGAATCCGGCGCGGGCGTAGCCCATGGCGGCGCCGCCGGCGCAGCAGAACAGATCCAGCAGGCGCGGCCGGTGGTCGCGCACTCGCCGGATGGTGGCGGGTTGCGTCATGCTGGGAGACCTCCACAGGTCAGGTGATGGCAGGTGGACAAGGGCGGCCCCGGACTCATTGGCGTGAAGCGGGGGCCGCCCTTGGCGTAGCTAGCTGCGGAAGTGGTTGCGCTTGATCACGGCCTTGCGGATGTTCACCGTGGTCCCGCCGCCCCGGTGGCCGCGTGCGCTGAAGATCTGTACGGCGATCCATCCGCCGAAGATCACGGCGGCGAGGGTGATCAGTTGGGTGATGAGCGCGGTGAGTGCGGCGATGAACGAGGTGAGCAGGACCAGTCCGCCGCACACCGCGAGGAACCCGGCGCCCCCGAGGGCGACGTTCACGGCCGTGCGGGACACGGCCGCTTTGGCGGCGACCGGCTCGGGCTGGGCGGGGTTGATGGCGTAGCCGGTGACGACGCGGCCGTCCGGCAGGACGATGCTCGCCACCGCCGGGACCGCGCCCGGCTGCACCGGCACGACCGGCGCCGCGACGGGCACGGCGGGCGGGTACGGGGTGGGCTGGTGGACCTCTACGGCCCGCTGTGCGGGCACGTGCGGGGTGTGTTCGGGGTACATGCGGAATCCCTTCCGGCCGAGGGCCAGGGAGGCAGAGACACCCCCTTCGGGATGCCCTGCGGAGGGGTGTTCGGGGGGTGTGACCTGCGTGCCTCCCTGACTCCCTGAACGATCATTCGCGCAGGTCAGGGCCAGGGAGGCGGGTCAGGGAGGCGGTCAGGGAGTTCTCCCTGCCTCCCTGACCCGCCGGTCGTTCGCTCCCTGCCGTCATTCGGCGGAAGCGGAACCGTCGCCGTCGCGGTTGGCGAGCGCGCGGGCGACGCGGTCGCGGGAGACGACCATGACGCCGTCGGACTTGTACGGCCCAGCGTCGGCGTCGTCGAGGACGCGCTTGAGGTCGAGGAACGACCAGCCGCCGTAGGCGTCCGCGTTCCGCGCGGCGAGCCGCGCCAGCACGTCCTTGGTCCGCACCCGCGAGGCGTCGCCGATCACGGCGGCGATGTCGGCGAGCGGGTCGTGCTCCGCACCCCGGTCGATGGCGTGCAGGGTGGTCACGCCGTCGCGCAGGGCCTTGGCCCGGTCGGTGATGGCCTCGGCCGCGTCGTCGTCGATGTAGTGCGTGCGCACCGTGATCGACGACTGTCCCGCCGGGATGCTGATCCCGTCGGAGGCGACGACCAGGGTTCCCCGGTCCAGCCCCGGACGCAGCAGGTTCGGCGCCGCGCCCCCGTCGACGGCCTTGTCCCCCAGCGCCATGCGGGCCTGCGACTCCGTGCCCAGGGCGAGGGAGGCGCGGGTGTGGGCACCCTCGCGGACCAGCTTGGGCAGGTTCTCGTTGGTCGGGTCCTGCGTGCCCTGCCACATCAGCACGTTGACCGCACGGCCCTGGTTGTGGATCTTCCGCACGGCCATGAAGTACCGGGAGTTGGCCTTCGAGCCGCCGTAGGGCCGCTTGTCGGCGTCCTTGGCGGGGCACATGAACGCGACCTGCGCTTCGTCGACCAGCACGATCAGCGGAGGGAACACCGTGCCGGGCGGCGCCTGGAGTCGCCGGTTCATCTCGGTCACGGCGCCCTCGACCATCTCGGTCACCTGGATGACGTGCTCATCCGTCGGCCCCTGGATCAGCGTGGTGGCCAGGCCGTCGAACATGGCCCAGTCACCCGCGCCCTTGAGGTCGCCCATGAGGAACTGCACGGACCTGTCCAGTGACAGCCACAGGGCGAGGGAGCGCAGGGCCACGGTCTTGCCCTGGTTCGACAGACCCGTGATCAACAGGTGGCGCTGGTAGAGGGACAGGGCGGCGGCATCCCCGCGCAGGTCCTGTCCCCAGGGTGCCTTGCCCTTGGTGTAGTCGGCGGTCATCGTGTCGTCGGTGACCAGCGGCGACGGACCGATCGGCTCATCCAGCGCACCGGAGTCGGCAACCCACAGCCGCACCGTACGGGCCGCCTGCGGGATGGTGATGAACACCTCGTGCTCGTGCCGCGTCAGGTTCTCCGCCAGCTTGCGCCGCTTGGCCTGCACCTCGTTGGTCGACACGCCGGAGGGAAGGGTCACGTCGACCTCGACACCGCATCCGGCGATGGTGATCGGTCCGAGCATGGAGGCGCCGGCGTCGCCCATCTCCTTGATGGCCCGGGCCAGGGCGGGTACGCCGAGGTCGCGCAGGGCCTTGACCACGATGGACGGCGTGATCGGCTCGCCCTCGGCGTTGCGGACGTTGGCGGGCAGTGCCCAGGCGGGGGCGGCGTGCTGCTTGCGGCCGACCGACCACAGGGCGAGCAGGGCGAGGAACGGGCCGATCGACAGGGCCGGACCCCACACCACCTGGACGATCCGGATCAGCAGGGCGATGAAGTCGACCGTGGCCGACAGCGGAGTGATCACGTCCTCGACACGGCCCGTGTTGATGGCCATCACGACTCCGAGGGCGACCAGGACACCGATGCTCATCCCGGCGCCGACGGCGACGCCCTTGGCGGCCTCGACCGGGGAGTGCAGGAGGTCCATACGGCGGTGGTGGCGGGCGGCGCGGAAGCGCTGCAACCGCTCTTCCCACTCCTCGGCCGCTTCCAGGTTCCCCGCGGCTTCCGCCGCCCGGATCATCCGCTCGTACCGCGAGCCGGTACGGCCGTCCCACACCCGACGGGCCACGATCCGGCCGCCGTTGAAGGTGTAGAGGCCGTGCCGGGCCGCCGCCCGCACGGTGGCCCGGGTGGTCTCGTGCGTGGCGGCCGACTTCACGGCGCGGCCGGAGCGGACCCACAGCGGTACCGGGCGGGCCGGGGGCGCGTCGGGCACGACCGTGAGCACCGTCGGGGCGGTGTCGGCGGTCGGGGGGTCGGTGGGCTTGTGGAGGTGAACGACGTTCTCAGACATGCTGGAACTGCTCCTGACTGCCCCTTTGGGGCGGGAGTGAGGGAGTGAGCCGGGGTGGCCGGGTCCGTGGAAAGAGCGGCCACCCCGGCACTGAAACGGCTGGTCAGAACCAGCCCGACGACCGCTTGGCCGCCTTCGTCTTCGCGGCCTCGGTGAGGAGGCGCTGCCGCTCGCCGTGCAGGGCGGTCAGCTCCGCGTTCAGCCGGATCTCCGCGCTGTTGCCGGTGGCGTCCATGCGCTGTTCCTCGCGGCCCGCGCTGCGGCCCCGGGCGACCTTGTAGCCGCCGACGGCCAGCGAGCGGGCCATGGCCCGGCGCTCACTGCCGTTCAGCGGCCACCACTCGCCCCGGCGGACCGCTTCGAGCTTCTTCTGTGTCGCCTGGATCTCGCGGTCCAGGCGGCGGATGTCGGCGTTGCGCATGGTCAGACGCTCCCTTCGGGGCCGTGCTGGTCGGGGTGGGCGCACAGGATGCACATGCCGAGTGAGGTGGGCAGGCAGTAGCCGTACGTGATGCCGCACACCTGGCACGTGCGCCGGGCGAGCATGGCCAGCGCGAGGGCGCCCCACTTGCGCGAGGTCATCGGCCGCACAGGCTTGGCGCAGTCGACGCGGTAGAGGTAGGCCACCTTGTCCGTGCCCGCCCGGCGGTTGGTCCGCATGACCTGCGCCACGACTTCCTGACCGCCGGGCCGCAACCCCTTCGCCCGGAGTTGCCAGCGGGTGGCCAGGCCGTCGGGGGCCAGGCGCCAGGGGTAGGTCGGGATGCCGTAGCGGGCGCCGTTCGGGTCGAAGCACTTGCCGTAGGCGCTCACGACGCCACCGCCTCAGCAGACGCAGCGGTGGCGGCGCGTTCGGCGAGGATGGCGTCCCGCAGGGAGCGGGCGTTTGCCGGTGAGGTGCGGATGGCGCGGCGGATGCCCTCGCCGGTCACCTTCGCGTCCGGCCAATCGGCCGTCGCCTTCCGTGCTTCGGCGAGCAACTGTTCCGGCGTGCGCTTCGGGCGGGTCGACTTCGCCACCGCCGGGACACGGCCCGTGGCACGGCGCGGTCGGGTCGACTCCGCCGCCACCGCGCGCCGCTCGATCGGTGTGGCCGGGGCCGGGGCGATCGAGGGGAGCGGCTTGGCGGGCAGGGTCGACTTCAGGAAGCCGACGGCCACCGGACGGGGCAGCACGGTCACGTTCGGGGTGATCGGCGCGGGGGTCGATACCGGCAGGTCAGCCATAGACCGTTTCGTATCGGTGCCGGTGGATTCCTCCGCATTCGTGCTCGCGGCTGGAATCGGGGCGGGGCGGTGGTGGAGCACCTTGGCCACGAGGTCGGAGCCGAAGTAGATCGACCCGACCGGCAACGAGGTGGCGAGCAGGACCAGGGCCCAGTTCGCCGGATCCCAGTCCGCGAGTCGACCCCAGTCGACGGTGCGGCCGTGCAGCTCGGGCACGAGACCGTGCACGTAGTTGAGGACCAGCGACGCGACCGTGTACGCCCCCAGCACGCGCAGGGCGAACGTGCGGTCGCGGTCGGCCAGTACCAGGGTGGCGATGAGGGCGAGCGCCATGAGGCCGTCGACCACGAACGGGTACAGCATCGCGGCCGTGTCGTCGGCGCCGACGGCGCCGGCGATGTCCCGCAGCGCGTTCCAGGACACCCGGAAGGCCATGCCGACCACGGCGACGAGGGCGAGCACGAGGGCGGCGCGGCCCTTGCGGTGAAGGTTCATGCCGCACCCCCGGCGGTGAGCAGGGCGGCGAGGATGAGCAGGGCGCCGCCGGTCAGGGTGAGGTCGACCGCGCGGCGCAGGCACGTGAACTTGGCGACCGCGAGCCGGGACAGTCCGGCGATGTCGGCGGCCAGGTCCCGGGCGACGGAGGCGCCGATCTCGTCGGCGGTGAGCGTGGCCCACAGGGGGAAGCCGTGCCGCCCGCGCAGGTTCGGGCGCACCGACCGCAGCAGCAGACCGGCCGCACCGACCAGCAGCGCCAGACCGGCCCCGCCCACGACGGCCGCGGGCACGGTCAGCGGCAGGTCACGGGCGACCGTCCACGCGCCGGCGAGCACCGCGCCGACGAACGCCAGCAGCAGCGCCGTCTTCGTGTCCGTCCGCGTGATCTCCGCCTTCACCTCAGCGTGCGCGGCGGCCAGGTTCCGGTCGGTGGCGCTCATGCGGCACCGCCGGGCAGGCTCGCACCGACCGTGCGGTTGACCAGCGCGACGCGGGCGGCGAGCGCGCGCCGGCGGGCCCGGCGGATGCGACGCTCGTCGACCTCGGTCGGCGTGCGGTCCAGGGTGACGATGTGCGCGTCAAGCAGGTCGACGTCCGCGAGGATCACGGGCATCTCCTGCTCGATCGCGTCCAGCTCCGCGTCCGTCGGCTCCATGAAGTCGGCGAACGCGGTAACAGCGTCCTGAACAGTGACGATGTGGTCCATGGGTCGTGGTTCCTTCCAGCGAGGAACGGCCCGAACGCGGCTCCCGGGTGGCACCCCGGGAGCCGCTCGCCGTTGGAGTCGGTTCCGGCTCCCCTCAGCGCTGCTCGTACGAGACGAGCAGCGGAGGCAACCGGCCGCCGCGACCAGCGCGGCGGAAGGGATGAGGTTCGAAGCGGCAGATGCCGCGAAGGTTCTGCGGATTTCTGATCACGCAATGCCAGTCACCGCCCCGATGAGGCGGATCAGGGCAGGTCACCCGGCCCGACATGGGCGGTCGGGATGGTGACCCGCACCCATCGACCGCACGTGTTCATGCGGCTGGGTCGGCACTCTGTTGAGTTCTCCACAGCGGGTACTCCGGGCCGTGCGTCCGGGCGCTGTCTCGCACACCGTGACTCCGAGACCGACTCGTCATCTGGTGCGCACCAACAGACTGCATCTGGTGCGCACCAGTGTCAAGGTGGTTCGCTGGTTCGGGTGGCGGTCGAACCGCCGCGGTGCATCTCCAGAAGACATCTGGAGGCAGGGCCGCCGGTAGCCAACAGGGCTTAACTTTCGGCCTGTTAACCCCTGTTGACCTGCGGCAACGTGCGTCAGGCTGACAAGGTGTTGTGAGGCAAGCCAACGCCGGGAGGTGGTCCCGTGAGTGCGGGACTTCGGAGCGCGCGGACAGCGCGCGGATGGTCGCAGGAACGACTGGTTCGCGAGATCGAGCAGTTCGCCCGACGGAACCTCACGGACGTTGCGTCAACCGCGAGTCTGCGGGTGTACGTGTCCGAGTGGGAGAACGGCAAGCGCACCATTTCGGACCGGTACGCACGCATCCTGCGGCAGCTCCTCGGCGTCACGGACGGGGAGCTACGGGACTCCGACCCGGCCCCCGTGGCGCCGACCGCCGACGGCTACGACGACCTCTTGAGCCGGATTGATTCGGCCAGCAGTGTCAGCGAGTCAATGGTGAAGATGTTCAACGACCAGACCGAACTACTGCGGACCATGGACCGCCAGAGAGGCGCCGCAGCCTTGGTCGATCAGATGTCCGGCCATCTGTCCGCCCTGGAAGACGCGCTCAACTTTGCCGTGCTGCCTTCCGCCCGTCGGCCCGTGGCGCTCGCACTCGCCGGCGCCTCAACTCTGGCAGCGTGGCAGGCAATCGACTCGGGGGCCGTCGAGCGGGCGTGGCGCCACTACGAACTTGCCAAGCGCGCGGCGCGCGACGCTGAAGAGCCCATGTACCTCGCTCATGCCATGGGCGAACAGGCGTACGTGCTCTGCGAAGCGGGACGGCCGGCGCTTGCCGTCGACCTCGTGCGGGATGCTCAGCGCACCGTCGGGCAAGCCGGTTCCGCCCGACTCCGGGCATGGCTGTATGCGGCGGAAGCCGAGATGTGCGCGCACGCCGACATGCCGGACGACTGCCGACGCGCGCTAGAGGCGGCCATGGCGGTCATTCCGCCTGGGCCCGAGGATCGGGACCCGGACATGTTGAGCATCTTCCTGAACGGCGCGCATCTCGCCCGGTGGCAAGGCAACGTGCTCGCCCTGCTCGGGGAGGATTCGGCGGTTACCAGCCTCTACAGCGCGCTTGAGGTGATGGACCCGACGTTCGTTCGTGCACGCGCCGGCCTCCACGCCGACCTTGCCCAAGCGCACCTCACGCGAGCCGAGTACGACGACGCCAGTACGCACCTGCGTCGGGCCCGACTGTTGGCGAGCCGGACCGGTTCAGTCCGGCAGCGCCGTCGCGTCGACATGCTTACTGCGCGGTTGTGAGTCCTGGCGTTCGTCGAGCCGCCAGGACGTGCAGGAGAGCGACCAGAGTGCCCGACCCCAGTAGCTCACCGCGGGCCAAGAGCCCGGGGATGTCCGTAAGCGGTACCCACTCGATGTGGCCAGCCTCTTCCAGGTCAGTCGGCTCGCCGACCTTCTCAGCACCGCGCGCTACGAAGATCTCGTGTGGCGAGTCGACCATGCCCACCATGGGCTGATAGCTCACGATGTGTTCCAGCGACTTGGGCCGCCATCCCGTTTCTTCGACGGTCTCACGCAGGGCCGTGTCCGCCGGGTCCTCCCCGTCGTCGACGATGCCGCCGGGGAGTTCCCAGCCGAATTGCTGCGGTACGAAGCGGTACCGCCACATCATCAGAACGCGGTCCTGGTCATCAATGACTGCTGTGACCGCCACGTGGTGAAGCCTCACGACGTGGTGTTCGAACCGCTTCACCCCGGGAGGCTCCACGTCCCAGAGCTGGAGTTTGACCCATCGGTTGTTGTACACGTCGCGCTCGCCGTGAATACGCCAGGGTTCCAGCCCTGCCGGACGCTGGACGCTCACCGCGCCCGGCACCCGGTACGAACTCCGTCCCCGAACCTCCAACTGACCTTCGGAGACGAGACGGGCGAGCACTTGTCGTAGTGCCGTTCGACCGATACCAAGTTCGTCGACCAGCGTGCGCTCCGGCGGGAGCTTGTCACCGGGAGCGTACTCGCCGGACCTGAGCCGCTCCCGAAGTGTCTCGTAAACCTTGGTCGTCTTCGGTCCCATTTGTGGGGCACTCTCCGTTCTGCTGTGGTGCGTACCAGCGTACCCGAGTGCTGCGCGTGCACTTCAGGAATCAGGCAGTTGGTGCGCGCTGGTGAAGCTAGGGTGCTCATGTTGGGGGGAAGAGAAACAGGAGACGATCGGAGCCCAGGCCACGGGTTCGGCAGTCCTGTGCAAAAAAAGGGGGCTCGGAACCTAACGAGCCTGCTGTATGACTTCGGGAAACACAGGGGGTTGCAATGGACGGGAAGAAATCACTTAGCGAGACGGTAGAGGAACCCAGTCGTATCGAAGCGATGGATGCACTGGAAGACTTTGAAAGAGCGTCCGTAGCAGAAATCGAAAGTGTTGATCGCAAGCTTACAGCGATCCGAGAAGGCATCGCTGTATTTGTCGAGCCGCAGGCGAAAAAGGGAAACGGCGTCCTCTTTCGCGTAATCCCAGTGGATAGACTATCGAGCGTCGCGGATGATCTGATTCGAGGCGCTACTGAACATGGCGAATATTTGGGATTCGTCGTGCCAAGTAAAGGATTCGCGGAATTCACCATTCGAGCTAGCAGGGGGTACACGAATCGCAGGGCGATTGAAAAGTATGACTGGGTCGCGGATGAAAGTACATGTGGCCACGAATTTGCCCCTACGAGCCCTACGCGGCCGACTCGCTCTTTTGGTGAGGGGCCGAACAGGATCGGCTTCCATGTTGCATCCCCCAAGGAGAAGGCTTGCGTCGAGCTGTCCCCCACGAGTGCGACAGCGAATTTTCTGCTGGATGAATGGCATGTCCCTCCCCCGCTTGGACGGGAGGGGCTTACTGCTACATACAGTCTGAAAGTGTTTCTTGACGATTCCCGAGATCCGGCTGAGGTTACTCGGCGAGCGACGGAGATTGCAGCTCGAACCATTTTCGAACTGGACGTCAGGAATGGTATCCCTCTCGTGCTGCTGCCTCGCGAGCGTATGCGCGTGTCGTTCGAGCTGCCAGAAGGCCCCACTTCGCCGAAAGTACGTTTCCCTAAACTGAAGACGCCTCGCGAGGTCGCCGCCCTATTCTCTTTCGCCTCTGAAGCTTGGGACAACCCTCCCTTTATTTTCCTCTCGTACTATCAGGTATTGGAGTACTTCCTTCCTCTGGCGCACAGGCGCGACGGTATTAGAACTTTGCGTCAAGAGTTGAAGGACCCTTTCTTTGATGAGGGTAAAGACTCTTCAGTGCTGCGCCTGATTACCTCCATTGAGCGATTCAAGCAGGCGAGTGAAGAAGATCAGCTCAAGGTGCTTTTGCGGGACTTCACGAGAGAAGAAAAGCTCAAGGAATTTTTCGCGACAGAGGATCTGAAGCACTTTTCTGAAGGTAAGGGTGCGCCGATTTCCGGCATATCCGGCATCTCTTTGCATCCAAAGAGTGACGCGCTATCGTTGCAAGTGGCGAAGCGTATTTATGCTTTGAGGAATAGAATTGTTCACGCTAAAGATGATCCAAAGTTCGCTCCCATTCCGGTACTGCTCCCCCGGAGTAGAGAAGCCAACAACCTGAAACCTGACATCACGCTAGTCAGGCTTCTGGCCACGGAAGTCCTGATCCACAGCCAAGACTGATGTAAGTGCATCGAACCGCTCGGCAGTTCACGGCCTTCCTCGGTGCGTCAGCCCCACAGTCTTCGTTGGCGGGCACTTGGCGTCCTGCGCTTCCCTAACTGGATGTGTCGCTTGCGGACCGGATCTGTGGGGCAGGTGTGGGATGCAGCCTCTATGTTCCGGTCACTGTGCTGCATCTGAGGGCCGCACAGCGCAGACTGTAAATCTGCCGGCTCAGCCTTCCCAGGTTCGAATCCTGGCGCCGCCACACTTGAGGAGACCCCCTCCGAACTGCGGAAACGCAGAGCGGAGGGGGTCTTTTCGTCGGTCTGCGCCTCTGTGCCGTCTCCGTGTCGTCGCTCTGCCCCTCACGGGCTCCCGTGAGCCTCCGGTGTCCTGGGGCACACTGGCCGCATGTCCTCCCGTCGCAGGCTCTGCCCCGAGTGCCGCCGCGAGATCGCCGTGGTCGCCGGGCGCTATGCGCGCCATGATCCGCCCGGCGCCCGGGAGAGCGGGGAGCTCACCTCCTGCCCCGGCTCCCGGCGGCCGGCGCAACTGGGGGCGGCCCAGCCGTCGTTGGACGGGTACGCCGTCCCCGAGTTCCCCGGACAGCTACCGCTCTTCTGATCCCCGCCGGTCTTCTGCCCCGCGCCGCTCTCCTGACCCCGTCGGCCCCTCCAAGAACGCCTGCCGGTCTCAGAACGCCAGCCGGCCCACCCGGACGCCCGTCGGTCCCTGCGTCCGCTCGCCCGCCGGACCGATCGGTTCCCGCCGGACCGATCAGTTCCCGGCGACCGACTTCACCGCCACCGACACCGGAGTCGAGCCGCTGATCAGCTCCAGTGTCAGGCCGGCCGTCGCCGACGTGTCGATCAGTTCCGCCAGGACCGCGGCGACGTCGTCGCGGGGGATCGGCCCGCGTCCGGTCTCCGCCTCCAGCCGGACCAGCCCGCTCCCCGCGTCGTCCGTCAGTTGGCCCGGGCGCAGGATCGTCCAGTCCAGGCCGTCCAGCGACCGCACGTAGGCGTCGGCCTCGCCCTTGGCGCGCAGGTAGACGTCGAAGACCTCGTCCCCCTGGTGCCCGGCGTCGGCGCCCATGGACGACACGATCACGAACCGCCGTACGCCCGCCCGTACCGCGGCGTCCGAGAAGAGGATCGCCGCCGCCTTGTCCACCGTGTCCTTGCGTGCCGCACCGCTCCCCGGGCCCGCGCCCGCCGCGAAGACCGCCGCGTCCGCACCGCGCAGCCGCTCCGCGACCTCCTCGACCGACGCCGACTCCAGGTCCAGCACGATCGGCTCGGCACCGGCCGCCCTCAGGTCGTCCGCCTGCTCGGCCTTGCGGATGATGCCCGCGACCTCGTCCCCGCGCGCGGCGAGCAACCGCTCCAGCCGCAGCGCGATCTGACCATGACCACCAGCGATGACAATGCGCATGCCTTCGACCGTACGCCCGGACGGCCGCGTGCGCCGCACGAGTTCGGCCATGACCCACCCGCCGGTGACGGCATGACCCACCGGCCGGTGACGGCAAGACCCACCCGCCCGTGACGGCTCGTCCCCGCCCGCCTGCATCCCATCTCCGGCGCCTGTGCCCCCGCCACCGACCCCGCGTCTCCAGCCTCCCTGCCTCCGCCCCGCCAGGCTCAGGAAACGTCCCCCCGGCCCTGCCGCGGCAGCCCCCGTTCCGTGGCGCCCGTGGCGTCCCCGTACTCCCGTACCGCGCTGGTGCGCGCCACCACGCGCCCCCGGTGCACCACGATCCGGCTGTACGCCAGGGACAGGGCACCCGCCAGCCGTTCCCCGCGCACCGCGAGCAGTTCGGCCGGGAACCCGGCCTCCACCCGCACCTCGGGCAGGCCCAGAGCCGCCCGCGCCGAGGCGCTCACCGCGTCGTAGGCGTCCTCGGGCCGCAGGCCGTGGCGGGAGGCCAGCAGGTACGCCGCCTCCAACGGGTCCCCGCGCCCCACCGGATTGGACGCGTCCCGCAGCGCACCGCTCCCGGCCGCGACCCGCACCCCGGCCGCGCGCAGCAGCCGTACCGGAGCGGTGCCGTCGCGGCCGTCGACGGCACCGCAGCCGCCCTGCGGCAGGCACACCACCGTCACCCCGGCCGCCGCCAGCTGGTCCGCGATCCGGGAGGCCACCTCCGCGGACAGCCGGCCCAGCCCACCGCAGGGGCCCAGGGTCACCCCCGGCCGCAGTCCGCCCGCCATCGCCGCCAGCCGGGCCAGCCGGGCCGGGTCGGCGGCGTCCGTGTGCAGGTCGACAGGGCAGCCGTGCTCGGCGGCGACGTCCAGCACCGCCTCCACGTACCCCGTCGGATCCGGGTCCAGGTCCGGACACCCGCCCACCACCCCGGCGCCCATCTTCACCGCGTCCCGCAGCATCGCCAGCCCCTCGGCGCCCGCCGCCCCCGTCAGCACCCTCGGCATCGCCACGGTCGTCAGCTCGGCCAGACCCCGCAGTGCCCGCCCGGCCTGGAGGACGGCGCCCAGCGCGCCCAGCCCCTGCACGTCACCGACCCGCACATGGGTGCGCAGCGCGGTCGACCCGTGCCCGAGGTGCAGCAGCGCGGCCTCGGTCGCCCGGCGCTGGACGTCCGGGGGGTCGTAGGAGACCGGCCCGTCGCCGTCGGCGGTCAGCGCCGTGTCGGCGTGGGCGTGCGGCTCGGCCGGGGCCGGGAGGAGCAGATAGCCGGAGAGGTCGACGCGCCTGCCGTCGCCCGGCGCCCCGGCGACCGCCAGGCTGCCGGCGGTGCCGACCGCCTCGATGCGCCCGCCGCACAGCCGTACGTCCACGGTCCGGCCGTCGGTCAGGCGCGCCCCGGACAGCAGCAGCGCGTCCCGGGCGTCCGGGCCCGAGGCGGAGGACGAGTGGGGCGGCTGCGGCTGGCTGTCGGGCATCGCGCTCCTGTGGGCTGGGGCCTGTCCGTGCGGAGGACGCAAGATCACGCAGAGTGAGTCGAGCCTAGGACGGTGGTCGGCCCGCGGCGTGCAGGAGCGCAATAGTCGTACCGGCGTGGTCCGCCGCGGCCGGACCCCGGGCCGGGCCCGCCGACGGACCGTACGGCAGCCGCGGCAGCCCGTACGGCGGACCCGGTAGCGGACCGTATGGCAGCCCGGAGGGCGGGCCCGGCAGGCGGGGCAGGGTCGGACAAACGGATTTGGGCGAACGGCGGCCGACCGTGTAATGTCTTCATCGCTCGCCCCAATAGCTCAGTCGGCAGAGCGTCTCCATGGTAAGGAGAAGGTCAACGGTTCGATTCCGTTTTGGGGCTCTGGTGAGAGAGGTTCCCGCCGCAAGGCGGGGCCCGATCGCACCGCAGCGGTGTAGCTCAGTCGGTAGAGCAAGCGGCTCATAATCGCTGTGTCACCGGTTCAAGTCCGGTCACCGCTACTGTCAGTAGCCGATTGCGGGGTCGGTCCTTCGATCGGCTACTCTTCTTGCGTTAATCAAGTCCATCCGTTCGTCAAGGAGCACTCACGTGGCTGCCACCGACGTCCGCCCGAAGATCACGCTGGCCTGCGTGGAGTGCAAGGAGCGGAACTACATCACCAAGAAGAACCGGCGTAACAACCCGGACCGTCTTGAGATGAAGAAGCACTGCCCGCGTTGCAACGCGCACACCGCGCACCGCGAGACGCGATAAATCAGGCTCGTACACGAGGCCGTCCCCGAAACTGGGGGCGGCCTCGCGTCGTTTCACCGGCCGCACAGAGACAGACAGCAGCAGGAGGTGCCGAGCCCATGGCGCTCGACCAGTCCTTCGTGGGGCGGACCTATCCGCCCACCGAGCCCTACGAGGTGGGCCGGGAGAAGATCCGTGAGTTCGCGGAGGCGGTGGGGGACGCCAACCCGGCGTACACGGACACGGAGGCCGCGAAGGCGCTCGGCCACCCGGACGTGATCGCACCGCCGACCTTCGTGTTCTCCGTCACCTTCCGGGCGGCGGCGCAGGTCATCGAGGACCCGCAGCTCGGTCTGGACTACAGCCGGGTCGTGCACGGCGACCAGAGGTTCGCCTACTCCCGTCCCGTCCGCGCCGGCGACCGGCTGAGGGTCGCCTCGACCATCGAGGCGGTCAAGACCATGGCCGGCAGCGACATCCTGGACATCCGCGGCGAGGTCCACGACGAGGCCGGAGAGCACGTCGTGACCGCCTGGATCAAGTTGGTGGCCCGCGCGGCCGAGGAGGCGTGAGCATTCCGATGACGGCGAAGATCTCCTACTCCGACGTCGAGGTCGGCACCGAGCTGCCCGCCCAGAGCTTCCCCGTGACCCGTGCCATGCTCGTCCGGTACGCGGGAGCCTCCGGCGACTTCAACCCCATCCACTGGAACGAGAAGTTCGCCAAGGAGGTCGGCCTGCCCGACGTCATCGCGCACGGCATGTTCACCATGGCCGAGGCGATCCGCGTGGTCACCGACTGGACCGGCGACCCGGGCTCGGTGGTCGAGTACGGCGTCCGCTTCACCAAGCCCGTCGTCGTCCCCAACGACGACAAGGGCGCCCTCATCGAGGTCAGCGGCAAGGTCGCGGCCAAGCTCGAGGACAACACCGTCCGCATCGACCTGACGGCGACCAGCGACGGCCAGAAGGTCCTGGGCAGGTCCCGCGCGGTCGTACGGCTGTCCTGACGCCGAAGGTGCCGAAGGTGAGGGGCGTCCTCCAGGGAAGGTAAGGGGCGTTCTCCATGGAGGAGCGCCCCTTACGCCCTGTCCCCCCCGACTTGCCGACTCCCTCACCCCACGCTTGCCCGAGTTAGTGATTGAGTACTAACTTCCCTCCATGGCGAGGATGAGCGCAGAGGAGAGGCGCGAGAGCGTCATCCGCGCGGCGATGAGCGAGTTCGCCCGCGGCGGCTACCACGGCACGTCCACGGAGGCCATCGCCAAGCGGGTCGGCGTCTCCCAGCCGTACCTCTTCCGGCTCTTCCCGGGCAAGAAGGCCCTGTTCCTCGCGGTGGCGCAGCGCTGTCTGCGGGACATGCGCCGGCACGTGGAGGAGGCGGCGGACGGCCTGCGCGGTGCGGAGGCGCACGAGGCGATGGCGCGGGCGTACGCCCTGCTCATCTCCGAGCATCCCGAGCGGCTGCTGATGCAGTTGCAGATCTACGTCACGGTGGCGGCGGCCGAGGCGGCCGGGGACCGCGAGTTCGGCGAGCTGCTGCGCGAGGGCTGGATGGAGATCTGGGACGCCGCGCACGTGCCCCTGGGTGGCGACGTCGCGGAGACGACGGGATTCATGGCGTACGGCATGCTCGTCAACGCCCTGGCCGGCATGGGGTTTCCGCCCGAGCACCGGGTCTGGGACGGGCTGGACATCTCGGCCCGGCTCATGCGGGACCGGGAGAGCACATAGCGCACCAGGACCGCGGACGGCGGCCGCCTCGTACGCCCGCACAAGTTAGTCATCGATCACTAATCATCATGGGGATCACTCGCAGGGGGAGCGATGCAGGACCGGACAGCACGTGGCGGGGGAGCCGTCTGGGCCCTCGTCCTCACCAGCGCCGCCGGATTCATGGCAGCCCTCGACAACCTCGTCGTCACCACCGCGCTGCCCTCCATCCGCGAGGACCTCGGGGGCGCGCTGCACGATCTGGAATGGACGGTGAGCGCCTACACGCTCACCTTCGCCGTCCTGCTGATGTTCGGCGCGGCCCTCGGTGACCGCTTCGGGCGTCGCAGGCTCTTCCTCGTCGGGCTCGCGGTCTTCACCGCGGCGTCCGCCGCCGCGGCCCTGGCGCCGGGCATCGACACCCTGATCGCCGCCCGCGCGGTCCAGGGCGCCGGAGCGGCGGTCATGATGCCGCTGGCGCTGACCCTGCTGACGGTCGCCGTGCCCGCCGAGCGCCGGGGCATGGCGTACGGGATCTGGGGAGCCGTCAACGGGCTCGCCGTGGCCTCCGGGCCGCTGGTCGGCGGCGCCCTCACCGAGCACATCTCCTGGCAGTGGATCTTCTGGCTGAACGTTCCGCTGGGCCTGGCCCTGCTCCCGCTCGCCCGGCTGCGCTTCACGGAGTCGTACGGCACCGGCGCCCCGCTGGACGTCCCCGGCACGCTCCTGGCCAGCGGCGGCCTGTTCGGCGTCGTCTACGGGCTGGTCCGCGGGCCCGTCGACGGCTGGACGGGGACGCCGGTGCTGGTCGCGTTGTGCACGGGGGCCGTGCTGCTGGCGGGCTTCGTCCGCCACGGCGTACGCGGCAGGAACCCGATGCTGCCGATGCGGCTGTTCCGCTCCCGCGCCTTCGCCGGGATCAACGCGGCGAGCCTGCTGATGTTCCTCGGGATGTTCGGCTCGATCTTCCTGCTCAGCCAGTACCTGCAAGGAGTGCTCGGCTACTCGCCCACCGAGGCCGGGCTGCGGATGCTCCCCTGGACCGGTATGCCGATACTGGTCGCGCCCGTCGCCGGTCTGCTCTCGGACCGGATCGGCGGGCGGCCGGTCGTCGCCACCGGCCTCTTCCTCCAGGCGGCCGGCCTGGCCCACCTCGGCTCCGTGGCCGCCGTCGGCGCCTCCTACGGCAGCCAGCTGCCCGGTCTGGTCCTCGGCGGGATCGGCATGGCGCTGTTCTTCGCACCGGCTTCCGCCCTGGTGATGTCCAGCGTCGCACCGAAGGAGCAGGGCATCGCCTCCGGAGCCAACAACGCGCTGCGCGAGGTCGGCGGCGCCCTCGGCATCGCGATCATGTCGTCGGTCTTCACGGCGCGGGGCGGCTACGAGTCACCGCAGGCCTTCGTCGACGGCCTGCGGCCCGCCGTGGCGGTGGGCGCCGCCGTGGTCGCCCTGGCCGCCCTCACCGCCCTGCTGATCCCGGCCCGCCGACCCGGCCGGACATCCGAGGCGTCCGCCCCGCCCGGCGCTGTCGGTGCCGTCTCGTAGTCTTGGGCCCGTGCAGGAACTCCACGACGCCCCCCTCGCCCCGCTGACCACCTTCCGGCTGGGCGGCCCCGCGACCCGCCTGGTGACGGCCACCACCGACGCCGAGGTGATCGCCGCCGTCCGCGAGGCCGATGTCAGCGGCACGCCCCTGCTGCTCATCGGCGGCGGCTCCAACCTGGTCATCGGCGACAAGGGCTTCGACGGCACGGCCCTGCACATCGCCACGCGCGGCTTCTCCCTCGACGGCACCCGGCTGGAGCTGGCGGCCGGCGAGGTGTGGACGGACGCCGTGGCCCGTACGGTCGAGGCCGGGCTGGCCGGCGTCGAATGCCTGTCCGGCATCCCCGGCTCGGCCGGCGCGACCCCCATCCAGAACGTGGGGGCGTACGGCCAGGAGGTCTCCTCCACGATCACCGAGGTGATCGCCTACGACCGCCGCTCCGGCGAGACGGTCACGCTGTCGAACGAGGCGTGCGACTTCTCCTACCGCCACAGCCGCTTCAAGGCCCACCCCGAGCGGTACGTGGTGCTGCGCGTCCGCTTCGAGCTGGAGGACGCCGGCGGACTGTCCGGGCCGCTCCGGTACGCCGAGACGGCCCGCGCCCTCGGCGTCGAACCCGGCGACCGCGTTCCGCTGGCCGCCGCGCGGGACACGGTGCTGAAGCTGCGCGCCGGAAAGGGCATGGTGCTGGACCCCGACGACCACGACACATGGTCGGCCGGGTCGTTCTTCACCAACCCGATCCTCACCGGCGACCAGTTCGCCGCCTTCCGGGAGCGGGTGCGCGAGCGCCTCGGCGACGGGGTGGAGCCGCCGGCGTACCCGGCGGGGGAGGGCCGCACCAAGACCTCCGCGGCCTGGCTGATCGACAGGGCCGGCTTCACCAAGGGCTACGGCAGCGGGCCCGCCCGCATCTCCACCAAGCACACTCTCGCCCTCACCAACCGCGGTGACGCCACCACGGAGGACCTCCTGGCCCTGGCCCGCGAGGTCGTCACCGGCGTCCGAGAGGCATTCGGGATCACGCTGGTCAACGAGCCGGTGACGGTGGGCGTCAGCCTCTAGGCACCGCCGGGTGCCGCCCGCGCCCACAAGATGTCGCCGACGGTACGGCAGTGCGCGGCGTTGTGGCTGGCGTGGGGGGCGTTGCGCAGCCCGGCGTAGCGGGGCGCCGCCCGCGCCCACCCGTGCCGCCCCAGCGGCACGACTGCCCGCGGGCTGCGGCAGTCGCCCGCGGCGCGCAAGCGGCGGCAGGCCGGGGCGCCGCCTGCAGACGCGTATGGCGCGCAACCAGGCACGGGCCGGGGCGCTACCCGCAGGCGCGTACGGCGGGGAGGGGTCGTGTCGGGGGGTCTCCGCCCGCAGCGGTTGTCGCGTCAACACGGGGACCTTCCCGTCGGCCGATTTCGCGACGTTCCGAGGACGGAGACCCCCCGGCGCGGCCCCGTACCACCCACCGGGGCCTTAGGCGCTACGCGCACCCCCGACCACCCGCAGCGGCGCCGCAGGCATCCACCCACCACCCCGCACCCGACACACCACGCGAACCCCACCACCCGCCGCGCCGCTCACCCCATCGGCGCGTTGAGCCAGGCGTCGATGTCCGACAGAAGCTTGGCCTTCTGGTCCTCCGGGGCCGCCGACCCCCGTACCGACTGCCGCGCCAGCTCCGCCAGTTCCGCGTCCGTGAAGGCGTGGTACCGCCGCGCGATCTCGTACTGCGCCGCCAGCCGCGAACCGAACAGCAGCGGGTCGTCCGCCCCCAGCGCCAGCGGAACCCCCGCCTCGAACAGCGCCCGCAACGGCACGTCGTCCAGCTTCTCGTACACCCCCAGCGCCACGTTCGACGCCGGACACACCTCGCACGTCACCTGCCGGTCCGCCAGCCGCTTCAGCAACCGGGGGTTCTCCGCCGCCCGCACGCCGTGCCCGATCCGGTCCGCCTCCAGGTCGTCCAGACAGTCCCGCACCGAGGCCGGCCCGGCCAGCTCCCCGCCGTGCGGCGCCGACAGCAGCCCACCGTCCCGGGCGATCGCGAACGCCCGGTCGAAGTCCCGCGCCATCCCGCGCCGCTCGTCGTTCGACAGGCCGAAGCCCACGACGCCCCGGTCCGCGTACCGCACCGCCAGCCGGGCCAGCGTGCGCGCGTCCAGCGGATGCTTCATCCGGTTGGCGGCCACCAGCACCCGCATCCCGAGCCCGGTCTCCCGCACCGTCGTGTCCACCGCGTCCAGGATGACCTCCAGCGCCGGGATCAGCCCGCCCAGCCGAGGCGCGTACGACGTCGGGTCGACCTGGATCTCCAGCCACCCGGACCCGTCCCGCAGATCCTCCTCGGCCGCCTCCCGCACCAGCCGCTGGATGTCCTCGGGCTCCCGCAGACACGACCGCGCGGCGTCGTACAGGCGCTGGAACCGGAACCAGCCCCGCTCGTCCGTCGCCCGCAGTCTGGGCGGCTCCCCGCCGGTCAGCGCGTCGGTCAGCGCCTCGGGCAGCCGTACGCCGTACTTGTCGGCGAGTTCCAGCAGGGTCGCGGGCCGCATCGATCCCGTGAAGTGCAGGTGCAGATGGGCCTTCGGCAGCTCAGAGACATCACGTACACGCTCCATCCAAGGATCCTGCCGCACGCCCCACCTGCCCCACCAGGCCTTTCCCCGTACGTGGTCTTGCTCGCACAAAGGAACGCACAGACAGAACAGGGCGCCCCCCGCTCATGGGGAGCGCCCTGTCCGGGAACGGCGAGGGTCAGTCCCTGGCCTCCGCCAGCAGCTTCTGGATCCGGCTCACGCCCTCGACGAGGTCCTCGTCACCGAGCGCGTACGACAGCCGCAGGTACCCGGGCGTGCCGAACGCCTCACCGGGCACGACCGCGACCTCGGACTCCTCCAGGATCAGCGCCGCCAGCTCCACGGTGTTCTGCGGGCGCCGGCCGCGGATCTCCTTGCCCAGCAGCGCCTTCACCGACGGGTAGGCGTAGAACGCGCCCTCGGGTTCCGGGCAGACCACGCCGTCGATCTCGTTGAGCATCCGCACGATCGTCCTGCGGCGCCGGTCGAAGGCCTCGCGCATCTTCGCGACGGCGTCCAGGTCGCCGGAGACGGCGGCGATCGCGGCGACCTGCGCGACGTTGGAGACGTTGGACGTGGCGTGCGACTGGAGGTTCGTCGCGGCCTTGACGACGTCCTTCGGGCCGATGATCCAGCCCACGCGCCAGCCGGTCATCGCGTACGTCTTCGCGACACCGTTGACGACGATGCACTTGTCGCGCAGCTCGGGCAGGACCGCCGGCAGCGACACGGCGGAGGCGTCGCCGTAGACCAGGTGCTCGTAGATCTCGTCGGTCAGCACCCACAGGCCGTGCTCGGCGGCCCAGCGGCCGATGGCCTCGGTCTCGTGCTCGGAGTAGACCGCGCCGGTCGGGTTGGACGGGGAGACGAAGAGCACGACCTTCGTGCGCTCCGTGCGGGCCGCCTCCAGCTGCTCCACGCTGACCCGGTAGCCGGTCGTCTCGTCGGCGACGACCTCGACCGGGACGCCGCCGGCCAGCCGGATCGACTCGGGGTACGTCGTCCAGTACGGCGCGGGGACGATGACCTCGTCGCCCGGGTCGAGGATCGCGGCGAAGGCCTCGTAGATGGCCTGCTTGCCGCCGTTGGTGACCAGGATCTGCGACGGGTCCACCTCGTAGCCGGAGTCGCGCAGCGTCTTCGCGGCGATCGCGGCCTTCAGCTCGGGCAGACCGCCGGCCGGCGTGTAGCGGTGGTACTTCGGGTTCTTGCAGGCCTCGACGGCCGCCTCGACGATGTAGTCCGGGGTCGGGAAGTCGGGCTCACCGGCGCCGAAGCCGATCACCGGTCGCCCGGCGGCCTTGAGGGCCTTGGCCTTGGCGTCCACGGCGAGGGTGGCGGACTCGGAGATCGCGCCGACTCGGGCGGAGACCCGGCGCTCGGTGGGTGGGATTGCAGCGCTCATGCGGTCCATCGTTCCAGACCCGAAACTTCACCGGCACACGGGTTTCACGGACTGAACAGGACGGGGCGGGCCCCGGAACACCAGTCCGTATCCGGTGCGCGGCGGTGCGCCTACGGGCGTCCCGCCTGGGCGATCTTCCGCCACCGGAACCCGGAGATGCCTCGCCCGGTCCCTTTCTGTTCGACGCCCGGGCCCAGAACACGTACACTCTCACCTCGTTGGCCTTCGACGAGCCGCGCTCCACCGGCGCACACCATGCAGCCGGGCGGATGCGGTACGTTGGGGGGCACACAAAGGGTCGTAGCTCAATTGGTAGAGCACTGGTCTCCAAAACCAGCGGTTGGGGGTTCAAGTCCCTCCGGCCCTGCTACACACACCTTCGCCAGGATGTGTGCGCATGTACGTACAGCAATGCACCGCCGTGCGGCTCAGACCGGGCGCGGCACGGCCACGACCCGGAATCAGGTGAGGACGAGTGACGGACGCCGTGGGCTCCATCGACATGCCTGATGCCCAGGACGAGGCGCCGGACTCCAAGAAGAAGCAGCGCCGGGGCGGCAAGCGCGGCAAGAAGGGCCCGCTGAAGCGCCTCGCGCTCTTCTATCGTCAGATCGTCGCGGAGCTCCGCAAGGTCGTCTGGCCGACGCGGAACCAGCTGACCACGTACACCACCGTGGTGATCATTTTCGTCGCCGTCATGATCGGCCTGGTCACCGTGATTGACTATGGGCTCAGCAACGCCGCCAAGTACGTCTTCGGCTGAGCCGAGAGCGAAGAGCGCCGAGGTACCCGGCGCTCCTTTCGCGTGTTCCACCCCTATGTATCCAGGAAGAAGCAGCCACCGTGTCTGACCCGAACGTGAACGACGCCGTTGAGCCTCACGGCGAGGGGGCCGAGTCCGTCGAGGACGTGTTCGACGCCGTCGAGGGCGCGGACCGCGAGGACACCGAGACCTCCGCCGAGGTCCAGGCTGCCGACGCCGAGGCCACCGAGGCCGACGACACGGAGCAGACCGCCGGGGAGCCGGCCGAGGAGCCCGTCGCGGAGGAGTCCGCCGACACCGAGGCCCCGGCCGAGGGCGCCGAGGAAGAGGCCGAGCCCGAGCTGGACCCGATCGAGAAGCTCCGCCGGGAGCTGCGCGGCCTGCCCGGCGAGTGGTACGTGATCCACACCTACGCCGGCTACGAGAAGCGCGTGAAGGCCAATCTGGAGCAGCGCGCCGTCTCGCTGAACGTCGAGGACTTCATCTACCAGGCCGAGGTGCCCGAGGAAGAGATCGTCCAGATCAAGAACGGCGAGCGGAAGAACGTCCGGCAGAACAAGCTGCCGGGTTACGTCCTGGTCCGCATGGACCTGACCAACGAGTCCTGGGGCGTCGTCCGCAACACGCCGGGCGTCACCGGCTTCGTGGGCAACGCCTACGACCCGTACCCGCTGACCCTGGACGAGATCGTCAAGATGCTCGCCCCGGAGGCCGAGGAGAAGGCCGCCCGCGAGGCGGCCGAGGCCGAGGGCAAGCCCGCGCCGCAGCGCAAGGTCGAGGTCCAGGTGCTGGACTTCGAGGTGGGCGACTCGGTCACCGTCACCGACGGCCCGTTCGCCACGCTCCAGGCCACCATCAACGAGATCAACGCCGACTCGAAGAAGGTCAAGGGCCTCGTCGAGATCTTCGGCCGCGAGACCCCGGTCGAGCTGAGCTTCGACCAGATCCAGAAGAACTGACCTTCTGGCACCCGAACGTCCGAGCAGGTCAGATGGCTGCCACGGCAGCCGTCTGACCTGCTCGGTTTTTGGCCGCACATCTATACCCGTTATCGTTGTGCGGTATGCCTTCTGCCGGGAGAGCGACTCGGCCGGAGGTAGACCCGAATCGAAAGGACCCGGAGAGCCATGCCTCCCAAGAAGAAGAAGGTCACGGGGCTCATCAAGCTCCAGATCCAGGCCGGTGCCGCCAACCCGGCCCCGCCGGTCGGCCCCGCGCTGGGTCAGCACGGCGTCAACATCATGGAGTTCTGCAAGGCCTACAACGCCGCGACCGAGTCGCAGCGCGGTTGGGTCATCCCGGTGGAGATCACGGTCTACGAGGACCGTTCCTTCACCTTCGTCACCAAGACGCCGCCGGCCGCCAAGATGATCCTCAAGGCCGCGGGCGTGGAGAAGGGCTCCGGCGAGCCGCACAAGACCAAGGTCGCGAAGATCACCCGCGAGCAGGTCCGCGAGATCGCCACCACCAAGATGCCCGACCTCAACGCCAACGACCTGGACGCCGCCGAGAAGATCATCGCCGGCACCGCCCGTTCCATGGGCGTCACGGTCGAGGGCTGACCTCCACCCCCGTAAGCAAGCAGAAGTGGCAGGGCCTGCTCGGCCCGGACCACGACTCCTAAGAATCCACAGGAGCAGTAGTGAGCAAGCGCAGCAAGTCCCTTCGCGCTGCGGACGCCAAGGTCGACCGGGAGAAGCTCTACGCCCCGCTCGAGGCCGTCCGTCTCGCCAAGGAGACCTCCACGACCAAGTTCGACGGCACCGTCGAGGTCGCCTTCCGCCTGGGTGTCGACCCGCGCAAGGCCGACCAGATGGTCCGTGGCACCGTGAACCTTCCGCACGGCACCGGTAAGACCGCCCGGGTCCTGGTCTTCGCGACCGGTGACCGTGCCGAGGCCGCGCGTGCCGCGGGCGCCGACATCGTCGGCGCCGACGAGCTGATCGACGAGGTGTCGAAGGGCCGCCTGGACTTCGACGCGGTCGTGGCCACCCCGGACCTCATGGGCAAGGTCGGCCGCCTCGGCCGCGTGCTCGGTCCCCGTGGCCTGATGCCGAACCCGAAGACCGGCACCGTCACCCCGGACGTCGCCAAGGCCGTCACCGACATCAAGGGCGGCAAGATCGAGTTCCGTGTCGACAAGCACGCGAACCTGCACTTCATCATCGGCAAGGTGTCCTTCGACGACACCAAGCTGGTGGAGAACTACGGCGCCGCGCTGGAGGAGATCCTCCGTCTGAAGCCGTCCGCCGCGAAGGGTCGCTACATCAAGAAGGCCGCCATCACCACCACGATGGGCCCCGGCGTTCCGGTCGACCCCAACCGCACCCGCAACCTCCTCGTCGAGGAGGACCCGGCCGCGGTCTGAGCCCCCGGCTCACCCTGACGGTCACGGGCCCCGCACCTTCCGAGGTGCGGGGCCCGTTCCCGTTTTCCCGTACGGGCGCGCGGTTCCTGCGTTAGCGTGCGCGCACGGCGACGGGCCGAGGACCACCGGGACGGCGGCAGGGGGGCGTATGGCGGGCACACGGGCCGGCGGGCGCCCGGAGTGGCGCCCGGTGCCGGGGCTCCTCCTCGCGGCCGTGCTGGCGTGCCTGGCGGCCTGCGCTCCCGGCGGGGACGGCTCCGGCGCCCAGGGCCCCGAGGCACGGGCGCTGCGCGCCGCGGAACGCGCCGTCGACCGGGCCGGCTCCGCGAGGGTCGAGACGACGACCGTCATGGGCGACCGGCTCTCCCTGACGGCCACCGGCACCCTCGGCTGGCGCGACGGCCTCACCGGCACCCTGGCCATCACCTACACCGGCGGCACCGCGGCCGACAGCCTGCGCGAGCTGGGCACCACCTCCACGGAGACCCGCTATCTGCCCGACGGCTACTACGCCCGGATGGGCGAGGAGTTCGCCGAGCGGACCGGCGGCCGGCACTGGATCAGATACCGGTACGAGGACCTGGAGAAGCTCGACGGCGACGGCGACGGTGGCGCGAGCGGGGACGAGGGCGCGGGCTCCGGGACCGGGATCGCCGACGGACTGCGCGCCGGGACACCCGACAGGACCCTGCACCTGCTGCTGACCGCCGACGACGTCCGCAGCACCGGCACGGAGACCGTCCGCGGCCGGCGCGCCGTCCACTACACCGGGACGGTCGACGCCCCCGGCATCCGCACGGTGCACCTCTGGCTCGACGACCGGGACCTGCCGGTCAAGGAGGAGCAGCGGGGCCGGTCGGACAGCGGACGGCTGACCCGGACGACGTACTACACCGGCTACGGCGCCCGCGTCACGGCACAGCCGCCGCCCGCCGGCGACACGGCCGACTTCCGGGAGCTGCTGGAGGCCGGGAACGGCGGAGGCTGACCCCCTCAATCCCGGGACCGTACCCGCACATCCCCGCTAGGCTCCCGCCCTGCTGTGTCGTGATCGCCAGCCCGTGGAGATCACGGCCCCGCCCGCCGAGGACACCGTGGACCTGGCGGGGCTGAGGAAGGAGGGCGCCGAGGGCTGACCGCCCTGCGGCCCCGAGGGCCCGGCGCACCGGGGCTCCGTTCGGGCGATTTGCTCGACGGCGCCCCGTTCCCGTACTCTTCCACGGAAGCCAAAGACCGCTGGTCGTTGCCGCGCGTTCGTCCGAGTGCGCGGTGGCCGAAGGATCCGCTGAACGGCGGACGGCCCGCGCAGGTGACAGTGGAAGAGCTCCCGGAGCCCCGGATCGCATGCGCTTGCGTGTGCGTGCGGAACGCCCGGTCGAGCTGAGCCCCGTGCGCCTGCGCCGGGGCGTTTCGTTTTCCCCAGTCCTCCTTCGGGTCCGCGCGGTCCGAATCACCCGGAAGGAGGCCGAGGCTCATGGCGAGGCCTGACAAGGTCGATGCCGTCGTGGAGATGCGGGACAAGTTCCGCAACTCCAACGGCGCAGTCGTTACCGCGTACACCGGTCTCACCGTCGCGCAGCTCCAGCAGCTGCGTCGTTCACTCGGTGAGAACGCTCAGTACCGTGTGGCGAAGAACACGCTGACCAAGATTGCGGCCAACGAGGCCGGGATCACCACGCTCGACGACCTGTTCGCGGGTTCGTCGGCCGTCGCCTTCGTGACCGGTGACCCGGTCGAGGCGGCGAAGGGTCTGCGGGACTTCTCCAAGGACAACCCCAACCTCGTCATCAAGGGCGGTGTCCTTGACGGCAAGGCGCTGTCCGCGGACGACATCAAGAAGCTTGCGGACCTCGAGTCCCGCGAGGTTCTGCTCTCCAAGCTGGCCGGTGCCTTCAAGGCGAAGCAGTCCCAGGCTGCCTCCGTCTTCCAGGCGCTGCCGTCGAAGCTCGTCCGCACCGTGGACGCGCTGCGCGCCAAGCAGGACGAGCAGGGCGGTGCCGAGTAACTCGGCTCGCGCATTGATCCGGGCCGCCTCGAGGCGGTCGGGGTCGCAGCGGGCCACCGTACGCCCGCCAGTCATGTACATCCGGCACCAGCCGAATTAGTGGAAGGATCGCCCATCATGGCGAAGCTCAGCCAGGAAGACCTGCTCGCGCAGTTCGAGGAGATGACCCTCATCGAGCTCTCCGAGTTCGTGAAGGCGTTCGAGGAGAAGTTCGACGTCACCGCCGCTGCGGCCGCCCCGGTCGTCATGGCCGGCGGTGCCGCCGGTGGCGCTGCCGCCGAGGCCGTCGAGGAGAAGGACGAGTTCGACGTCGTCCTCACCGGCGCCGGTGACAAGAAGATCCAGGTCATCAAGGTCGTGCGCGAGCTGACCTCCCTCGGCCTGAAGGAGGCCAAGGACCTGGTCGACGGCACCCCGAAGCCGGTCCTGGAGAAGGTCAACAAGGAGGCCGCCGACAAGGCCAAGGAGGCCCTCGAGGGCGCCGGCGCCTCCGTCGAGGTCAAGTAAGACCTTCCGGTCGGCCACGACCGTCGCCGCGGCGAAAAACAGCCCCCTGGGGCTGTAACGCCTGGGCACCGAGGAGCGATCATCCATCCGGGTGGTCGCTCTTCGGCGTTCCCGGGGGCCGGCCACGGGTTGCCTTGCACGCGTGGGCACGCGGGGTATGGTGATCTTCGTCGTGTCTTCCGGGCGTCCAGGTTCGGGCAAGGGGGGCCTTGACGAACCGCACGCAGCGCGCAATTCTCAGGACGCGTCGTCACATCGATCCGGGTTCCGAGGCATGGATCGTCGACAAAGAGGGCAGTATCAACGTGCGTTGAGGGCAGACATGCCGCAGGCGTTGAGAACAGTGAGGGCTGTGAGGGTCTCTGCAAAGCGGGACTGGACATCAGTGTGCCGTGTGGCTACACTGACCCTTTGCGCTGCCTGTTAGCTGCTCCCTGCCCGTCACCAGGGGCATGCCCTCGCTCGAGCACCGACGACCAGACCGCTCCGACCTGGCTCTTTGGCCAGTTCTCCGCAGTCCGTCCCGGGGCCACCGGTGAGGGGCCGGTACGCGCGTAGTGAGTCCGAGCCCTCGGAAGGACCCCCTCTTGGCCGCCTCGCGCACTGCCTCGACCGCGAATACGAACAACGGCGCCAGCACCGCCCCGCTGCGCATCTCCTTTGCAAAGATCAAGGAGCCCCTCGAGGTTCCGAACCTTCTCGCGCTTCAGACCGAGAGCTTCGACTGGCTGCTCGGCAACGACGCGTGGAAGGCTCGCGTCGAGGAGGCTCTGGACAACGGTCAGGACGTCCCCACCAAGTCCGGGCTCGAGGAGATCTTCGAGGAGATCTCCCCGATCGAGGACTTCTCCGGGTCGATGTCGCTGACCTTCCGCGACCACCGCTTCGAGCCGCCGAAGAACTCGATCGACGAGTGCAAGGAGCGCGACTTCACGTACGCCGCGCCGCTCTTCGTCACGGCCGAGTTCACCAACAACGAGACCGGCGAGATCAAGTCCCAGACGGTCTTCATGGGCGACTTCCCGCTCATGACGAACAAGGGCACCTTCGTCATCAACGGCACCGAGCGTGTCGTGGTGTCGCAGCTGGTCCGTTCCCCCGGTGTCTACTTCGACTCCAGCATCGACAAGACGTCCGACAAGGACATCTTCTCCGCCAAGATCATCCCGTCCCGGGGTGCCTGGCTGGAGATGGAGATCGACAAGCGCGACATGGTCGGCGTCCGCATCGACCGCAAGCGCAAGCAGTCCGTCACCGTCCTCCTGAAGGCGCTCGGCTGGACCACCGAGCAGATCCTCGAGGAGTTCGGCGAGTACGAGTCCATGCGCGCCACCCTGGAGAAGGACCACACCCAGGGCCAGGACGACGCGCTGCTCGACATCTACCGCAAGCTGCGCCCGGGCGAGCCCCCCACGCGCGAGGCCGCGCAGACGCTGCTCGAGAACCTCTACTTCAACCCCAAGCGCTACGACCTCGCCAAGGTCGGCCGCTACAAGGTCAACAAGAAGCTGGGTACGGACACCCCGCTGGACGCGGGCATCCTGACCGTCGAGGACATCATCGCGACGATCAAGTACCTGGTGAAGCTGCACGCCGGCGAGACCGAGACGGTCGGTGACAGCGGTGAGACGGTCGTCGTCGAGACGGACGACATCGACCACTTCGGCAACCGCCGCCTGCGCAGCGTCGGCGAGCTCATCCAGAACCAGGTCCGCACGGGTCTGGCCCGTATGGAGCGCGTCGTCCGCGAGCGCATGACGACCCAGGACGTCGAGGCGATCACGCCGCAGACCCTGATCAACATCCGGCCGGTCGTCGCCTCCATCAAGGAGTTCTTCGGCACCAGCCAGCTGTCCCAGTTCATGGACCAGAACAACCCGCTGTCCGGGCTGACGCACAAGCGTCGTCTGTCCGCGCTCGGCCCGGGTGGTCTCTCCCGTGAGCGGGCCGGCTTCGAGGTCCGTGACGTGCACCCCTCGCACTACGGCCGCATGTGCCCGATCGAGACGCCCGAAGGCCCGAACATCGGTCTGATCGGCTCGCTCGCCACCTACGGCCGGGTCAACGCGTTCGGCTTCGTCGAGACCCCGTACCGCAAGGTGTTCCAGGGCCAGGTCACCGACCAGGTCGACTACCTCACCGCCGACGAGGAGGACCGCTTCGTCATCGCTCAGGCCAACGCGCCGCTGACGGACGACCTCCGCTTCGCCGAGGCCCGCGTGCTGGTCCGCCGCAAGGGCGGCGAGGTCGACTACGTCGGCCCCGAGGACGTGGACTACATGGACGTCTCGCCGCGCCAGATGGTGTCGGTCGCGACCGCGATGATCCCCTTCCTGGAGCACGACGACGCCAACCGCGCCCTCATGGGCGCGAACATGATGCGCCAGGCCGTGCCGCTGATCCAGGCGGAGTCCCCGCTCGTCGGCACCGGCATGGAGTACCGCTCCGCCGTCGACGCCGGCGACGTGGTCAAGGCCGAGAAGGCCGGTGTGGTCCAGGAGGTCTCCGCGGACTACATCACCACCGCCAACGACGACGGCACGTACATCACGTACCGCCTGGCCAAGTTCGCCCGCTCCAACCAGGGCACCTCGGTCAACCAGAAGGTCATCGTCACCGAGGGCGACCGGATCATCGAGGGCCAGGTCCTCGCCGACGGCCCGGCCACCCAGCAGGGCGAGATGGCGCTCGGCAAGAACCTGCTCGTGGCGTTCATGCCGTGGGAGGGTCACAACTACGAGGACGCGATCATCCTGTCGCAGCGCCTCGTGCAGGACGACGTCCTGTCCTCGATCCACATCGAGGAGCACGAGGTCGACGCCCGTGACACCAAGCTCGGCCCCGAGGAGATCACCCGGGACATCCCGAACGTCTCCGAGGAGGTCCTCGCCGACCTCGACGAGCGCGGCATCATCCGCATCGGCGCCGAGGTCATCGCCGGTGACATCCTCGTCGGCAAGGTCACGCCCAAGGGTGAGACCGAGCTGACGCCCGAGGAGCGCCTGCTGCGCGCGATCTTCGGTGAGAAGGCCCGTGAGGTCCGTGACACCTCGCTGAAGGTGCCGCACGGCGAGACCGGCAAGGTCATCGGCGTCCGCGTCTTCGACCGCGAGGAGGGCGACGAGCTGCCGCCGGGCGTGAACCAGCTGGTCCGCGTCTACGTCGCGCAGAAGCGCAAGATCACCGACGGTGACAAGCTCGCCGGCCGCCACGGCAACAAGGGCGTCATCTCCAAGATCCTGCCGATCGAGGACATGCCGTTCCTGGAGGACGGCACCCCGGTCGACATCATCCTCAACCCGCTGGGCGTCCCGTCCCGAATGAACCCGGGACAGGTCCTGGAGATCCACCTCGGCTGGCTCGCCAGCCAGGGCTGGGACGTCTCCGGCCTCGCCGACGAGTGGGCCCAGCGCCTCCAGGCGATCGGCGCCGACCGCGTCGAGCCCCGTACCAACGTGGCGACCCCCGTCTTCGACGGCGCCCGCGAGGACGAGCTCGCCGGTCTGCTGGAGCACACCATCCCCAACCGCGACGGCGACCGCATGGTCCTGCCGTCCGGCAAGGCACGGCTGTTCGACGGCCGCTCGGGCGAGCCGTTCCCGGACCCGATCTCGGTCGGGTACATGTACATCCTCAAGCTGCACCACCTGGTCGACGACAAGCTGCACGCCCGCTCGACCGGCCCGTACTCGATGATCACCCAGCAGCCGCTGGGTGGTAAGGCCCAGTTCGGTGGCCAGCGGTTCGGCGAGATGGAGGTGTGGGCACTCGAGGCGTACGGCGCGGCCTACGCGCTCCAGGAGCTGCTGACCATCAAGTCCGACGACGTCACCGGCCGCGTGAAGGTCTACGAGGCCATCGTCAAGGGCGAGAACATCCCCGAACCCGGCATCCCCGAGTCCTTCAAGGTGCTCATCAAGGAGATGCAGTCTCTCTGCCTGAACGTGGAGGTGCTGTCCAGCGACGGTATGTCCATCGAGATGCGTGACACCGACGAGGACGTCTTCCGCGCTGCGGAGGAGCTCGGCATCGACCTGTCCCGGCGCGAGCCGAGCAGCGTCGAAGAGGTCTGACGGGAGTCCGGTCCGGAGGTTCAGCGATGAAGATCCCTGAGCCTCCGGCCGGCCCCAGGACCCCCGTTTCAGACCCCAAGACTTACGACCCTGAGAGGGATTGACGCATAGTGCTCGACGTCAACTTCTTCGACGAGCTCCGGATCGGCCTGGCCACCGCTGACGACATCCGTCAGTGGAGCCACGGCGAGGTCAAGAAGCCCGAGACCATCAACTACCGCACCCTCAAGCCGGAAAAGGACGGGCTCTTCTGCGAGAAGATCTTCGGTCCCACCCGGGACTGGGAGTGCTACTGCGGCAAGTACAAGCGCGTCCGCTTCAAGGGCATCATCTGCGAGCGCTGCGGCGTCGAGGTCACGCGCGCCAAGGTGCGCCGTGAGCGGATGGGCCACATCGAGCTGGCCGCCCCCGTCACGCACATCTGGTACTTCAAGGGCGTTCCGTCGCGGCTGGGCTACCTGCTCGACCTCGCCCCGAAGGACCTGGAGAAGGTCATCTACTTCGCGGCGTACATGATCACGTACGTCGACGAGGAGCGCCGCACCCGCGACCTGCCCTCGCTGGAGGCCCACGTCTCCGTCGAGCGCCAGCAGATCGAGCAGCGCCGCGACGCCGACCTCGAGGCCCGCGCCAAGAAGCTCGAGACCGACCTGGCCGAGCTGGAGGCCGAGGGCGCCAAGGCCGACGTGCGCCGCAAGGTGCGCGAGGGTGCCGAGCGCGAGATGAAGCAGCTGCGCGACCGTGCGCAGCGCGAGATCGACCGCCTCGACGAGGTGTGGAACCGGTTCAAGAACCTCAAGGTCCAGGATCTCGAGGGCGACGAGCTGCTCTACCGCGAGCTGCGCGACCGCTTCGGCACCTACTTCGACGGCTCGATGGGCGCCGCCGCGCTCCAGAAGCGCCTGGAGTCCTTCGACCTCGACGAGGAGGCCGAGAAGCTCCGCGAGATCATCCGCACCGGCAAGGGCCAGAAGAAGACCCGCGCCCTGAAGCGGCTGAAGGTCGTCTCCGCGTTCCTCCAGACCAGCAACAGCCCCAAGGGCATGGTCCTGGACTGCGTCCCGGTCATCCCGCCGGACCTGCGTCCGATGGTGCAGCTGGACGGTGGCCGCTTCGCGACCTCCGACCTGAACGACCTGTACCGCCGCGTCATCAACCGCAACAACCGCCTGAAGCGGCTTCTCGACCTCGGCGCCCCCGAGATCATCGTGAACAACGAGAAGCGCATGCTCCAGGAGGCCGTCGACGCGCTCTTCGACAACGGCCGTCGTGGTCGCCCGGTCACGGGCCCCGGCAACCGTCCGCTGAAGTCGCTGTCCGACATGCTCAAGGGCAAGCAGGGCCGCTTCCGCCAGAACCTGCTCGGCAAGCGCGTGGACTACTCCGCGCGTTCCGTGATCGTCGTCGGTCCGCAGCTGAAGCTGCACCAGTGCGGTCTGCCCAAGGCGATGGCGCTGGAGCTGTTCAAGCCGTTCGTGATGAAGCGCCTGGTCGACCTGAACCACGCGCAGAACATCAAGAGCGCCAAGCGCATGGTCGAGCGCGGCCGCACTGTCGTGTACGACGTGCTGGAAGAGGTCATCGCGGAGCACCCGGTTCTGCTGAACCGTGCGCCCACGCTGCACCGCCTCGGCATCCAGGCCTTCGAGCCGCAGCTGGTCGAGGGCAAGGCCATCCAGATCCACCCGCTCGTCTGCACCGCGTTCAACGCGGACTTCGACGGTGACCAGATGGCCGTGCACCTGCCGCTGTCCGCGGAGGCGCAGGCCGAGGCCCGCATCCTGATGCTGTCCTCGAACAACATCCTCAAGCCCGCCGACGGCCGTCCGGTGACGATGCCGACCCAGGACATGGTGCTGGGTCTGTACTTCCTCACCACCGACGGCGAGGGCCGGGACCTCAAGGGCGAGGGCCGTTCGTTCGCGTCCGTCGCCGAGGCGATCATGGCGTTCGACGCCGGCGAGCTGTCGCTCCAGGCCAAGATCGACGTGCGCTTCCCGGTCGGCACCATCCCGCCGCGCGGCTGGACCCCGCCGGCCGCCGAGGAGGGCTCCGAGGTCGAGGGTGCTTCCGAGTGGCAGCAGGGTGACCCGTTCACCCTGAAGACCACGCTGGGCCGTGCGCTCTTCAACGAGCTGCTGCCCGAGGACTACCCGTTCGTCGACTTCGAGGTCGGCAAGAAGCAGCTCTCCGAGATCGTCAACGACCTCGCCGAGCGCTACCCGAAGGTCATCGTGGCGGCGACGCTCGACAACCTGAAGGCGGCCGGCTTCTACTGGGCCACTCGCTCCGGCGTCACCGTCGCGATCTCCGACGTCGTCGTCCCCGAGGCGAAGAGGGAGATCGTCCGCGGCTACGAGGCGCAGGACGAGAAGGTCCAGAAGCAGTACGAGCGCGGTCTGATCACCAAGGACGAGCGCACGCAGGAGCTCATCGCGATCTGGACCAAGGCGACCAACGAGGTCGCCGAGGCGATGAACGACAACTTCCCGAAGACCAACCCGATCTTCATGATGGTGAACTCGGGCGCACGAGGCAACATGATGCAGATGCGTCAGATTGCCGGTATGCGCGGTCTGGTGTCGAACGCGAAGAACGAGACGATCCCGCGGCCCATCAAGGCCTCGTTCCGTGAGGGTCTGTCCGTGCTGGAGTACTTCATCTCCACGCACGGTGCCCGTAAGGGTCTGGCGGACACCGCTCTGCGTACCGCCGACTCGGGTTACCTCACCCGTCGTCTGGTCGACGTCTCCCAGGACGTCATCATCCGCGAGGAGGACTGCGGCACCGACCGCGGCCTGCGCCTGCGGATCGCCGAGCGGGCCGCCGACGGCGTGCTGCGCAAGGCGGAGGACGTCGAGACGTCCGTGTACGCGCGCTGCCTCGCCGAGGACATCGTGGTCGACGGCAAGGTGCTGGCCCCGGCCGGCACCGACCTGGGCGACGTCCTCATCGAGGAGCTCGTCAAGCACGGCGTCGAGGAGGTCAAGACCCGCTCGGTCCTGACCTGCGAGTCCGCCGTCGGCACCTGCGCGATGTGCTACGGCCGGTCGCTGGCCACCGGCAAGCTGGTCGACATCGGTGAGGCGGTCGGCATCATCGCCGCCCAGTCCATCGGTGAGCCCGGTACCCAGCTGACGATGCGTACCTTCCACACCGGTGGTGTGGCCGGTGACGACATCACCCAGGGTCTGCCGCGTGTCGTCGAGCTCTTCGAGGCCCGTACCCCGAAGGGTGTCGCCCCGATCTCCGAGGCCTCCGGCCGCGTCCGGATCGAGGAGACCGAGAAGACCAAGAAGATCGTCGTCACCCCGGACGACGGCAGCGACGAGACGGCGTACCCGATCTCCAAGCGCGCCCGTCTCCTGGTCGGCGAGGGCGAGCACGTCGAGGTGGGCCAGAAGCTCACCGTGGGTGCCACCAACCCGCACGACGTGCTGCGCATCCTCGGCCAGCGGGCCGTCCAGGTCCACCTGGTCGGCGAGGTCCAGAAGGTCTACAACTCGCAGGGCGTGTCGATCCACGACAAGCACATCGAGATCATCATCCGGCAGATGCTCCGCCGCGTGACGATCATCGAGTCCGGCGACGCCGAGCTGCTGCCCGGCGAGCTGGTCGAGCGCTCGAAGTTCGAGTCCGAGAACCGTCGTGTGGTCCAGGAGGGCGGTCACCCGGCCTCCGGTCGTCCGCAGCTCATGGGTATCACCAAGGCCTCGCTGGCGACCGAGTCCTGGCTGTCGGCGGCGTCCTTCCAGGAGACGACCAGGGTCCTCACGGACGCGGCGATCAACGCCAAGTCCGACTCCCTGATCGGCCTCAAGGAGAACGTCATCATCGGTAAGCTCATCCCGGCCGGTACGGGTCTGTCCCGCTACCGCAACATCCGGGTCGAGCCGACCGAGGAGGCCAAGGCCGCGATGTACTCGGCCGTCGGCTACGACGACATCGACTACTCGCCGTTCGGCACGGGCTCCGGCCAGGCGGTGCCGCTGGAGGACTACGACTACGGTCCGTACAACCAGTAAGGCGTACGTCCGAACGCACGCACCGAAGGGCGGTCACCCGGCACGGGTGGCCGCCCTTCGGGGTGCGCGGAACCAAATGCCGGGTACGGTGCGTTCGAGCCTTTGAGAAGGGATTCACCGTCCCCCGGGAGGCACTGTGTCGTACCCGACCCCGTGGCAGGGCGGGCCGCTGCACGACCGGCAGCCCGGCCCGCCGTCGATGCTGGCCTCCCACGCCGACCGGGAGAGAGCCGTGGACGTCCTGCGCGCCGGCTACGGCGAGGGGCGGCTGGACCACCCCGAGTTCGAAAAGCGCGTCGCCCGGGCCTACGCCGCCCGGACGGTGGGGGAGCTGGCCCTGCTGGTCGCCGATCTGCCGCAGGGGCCGGTGCCCCATCCGGTGGCGGCGACCGGGCCGGTGCCGGGCACCTTCCTGGCCCGTCCCCAGCGGACCAACGGCAAGGCGGTGGCCTCCATGGTCTGCGGCATCCTCTGCCTGGCCACGGGCGGGCTCACCGGGCTGCCGGCGGTGATCCTCGGGCACATGGCCCAGTCCGAGATCCGCCGCACCGGCGAGGGCGGCGACGGCTTCGCGGTGACGGGCCTGGTGCTCGGCTGGGTGTCCGTGGCCGGCTGGACGCTGGTGATGGTCATGTTCGGCCTGGCGGCCCTGCTGGCGGGCACGGCCTGAGGGCGCCTCGGCGGTGGCGAGAAAGCGCTGTGGACGAACGGGAGAAGTCCGGCGTGTCGGGCCGGGCTCCATTTGTTTTGACCGAAGTCCGTGAGGTAGGTACGCTCAGACCTTGTGCCTGGGGTGTGCCCTGGCCTTCGTGCGTGCCTTCAACCGCACAGGGGTCGGCAGCGGCCACCGTAATCCGTGCCCTTTTCGCTTTGCGGCGAGAGTCTGCCGGATTCGACACACCCGACCGCGTGGGTCGGCGACGTTCCAGGTTAGCTGTACCCATCGGCACACAGAAACCGGAGAAGTAGTGCCTACGATCCAGCAGCTGGTCCGCAAGGGCCGGCAGGACAAGGTCGAAAAGAACAAGACGCCCGCACTCGAGGGTTCCCCTCAGCGTCGCGGCGTCTGCACGCGTGTGTTCACGACCACCCCGAAGAAGCCGAACTCGGCCCTGCGTAAGGTCGCGCGTGTGCGTCTGACCAGCGGGATCGAGGTCACCGCTTACATTCCGGGTGAGGGACACAACCTGCAGGAGCACTCCATCGTGCTCGTGCGCGGCGGCCGTGTGAAGGACCTGCCGGGTGTTCGCTACAAGATCATCCGCGGCTCCCTCGACACCCAGGGTGTCAAGAACCGCAAGCAGGCCCGCAGCCGTTACGGCGCCAAGAAGGAGAAGTAAGAATGCCTCGTAAGGGCCCCGCCCCGAAGCGCCCGGTCATCATCGACCCGGTTTACGGCTCCCCCCTGGTGACCTCCCTGATCAACAAGGTGCTGCTGAACGGCAAGCGCTCGACTGCCGAGCGGATCGTTTACGGCGCCATGGAGGGCCTGCGCGAGAAGACCGGCAACGACCCGGTCATCACCCTCAAGCGCGCTCTCGAGAACATCAAGCCGACCCTCGAGGTCAAGTCCCGCCGTGTCGGTGGTGCCACCTACCAGGTCCCGGTCGAGGTCAAGCCCGGCCGTGCCAACACCCTGGCGCTGCGCTGGCTCGTCGGTTACTCCCGCGCCCGTCGCGAGAAGACCATGACCGAGCGTCTGCTCAACGAGCTCCTCGACGCCAGCAACGGCCTCGGTGCCGCTGTGAAGAAGCGCGAGGACACGCACAAGATGGCCGAGTCCAACAAGGCCTTCGCGCACTACCGCTGGTAGTCGCTACCCACATCGAGACCGAGAGAAGACTGAAGCCTTATGGCTACCACTTCACTTGACCTGGCCAAGGTCCGCAACATCGGGATCATGGCCCACATCGACGCGGGCAAGACGACCACCACCGAGCGGATCCTGTTCTACACCGGTGTGTCGTACAAGATCGGTGAGGTCCACGACGGCGCCGCCACCATGGACTGGATGGAGCAGGAGCAGGAGCGTGGCATCACGATCACCTCTGCTGCCACCACCTGCCACTGGCCGATGGAGAACGTCGACCACACCATCAACATCATCGACACCCCGGGTCACGTCGACTTCACCGTCGAGGTGGAGCGCTCGCTGCGCGTGCTCGACGGTGCCGTGACGGTGTTCGACGGTGTCGCCGGCGTCGAGCCGCAGTCCGAGACGGTGTGGCGTCAGGCCGACCGCTACGGCGTTCCGCGTATCTGCTTCGTCAACAAGCTCGACCGCACCGGTGCCGAGTTCCACCGCTGCGTCGACATGATCAGCGACCGCCTGGGCGCGCAGCCGCTGGTCATGCAGCTGCCGATCGGTGCGGAGGCGGACTTCAAGGGCGTCATCGACCTCGTGACGATGAAGGCCCTGGTCTGGTCGGCCGAGGCCACCAAGGGCGAGATGTACGACACCGTCGACATCCCGGACACCCACGCCGAGGCCGCCGAGGAGTACCGCGGCAAGCTGCTGGAGGCCGTGGCCGAGAACGACGAGGAGCTGATGGAGCTGTACCTGGAGGGCACCGAGCCCTCCGTGGAGCAGCTCTACGCGGCGATCCGTCGTATCACCATCGCGTCCGGCAAGGGCGGCGGCACCACCGTCACCCCCGTCTTCTGCGGCACCGCGTTCAAGAACAAGGGCGTGCAGCCCCTGCTCGACGCGGTCGTGCGTTACCTGCCCTCCCCGCTCGACGTCGAGGCCATCGAGGGCCACGACGTCAAGGACCCGGAGCAGGTCATCGCCCGCAAGCCGTCGGACGAGGAGCCCCTCGCCGCGCTGGCGTTCAAGATCATGAGCGACCCGCACCTCGGCAAGCTGACCTTCGTCCGCGTGTACTCCGGCCGCCTGGAGTCCGGCACCGCCGTGATGAACTCCGTCAAGGGCCGCAAGGAGCGCATCGGCAAGATCTACCGCATGCACGCCAACAAGCGTGAGGAGATCGAGTCGGTCGGCGCCGGCGACATCGTCGCCGTCATGGGTCTGAAGCAGACCACGACCGGCGAGACGCTCTGCGACGAGAAGAACCAGGTGATCCTGGAGTCCATGGACTTCCCGGCGCCGGTCATCGAGGTCGCGATCGAGCCGAAGTCGAAGGGCGACCAGGAGAAGCTGGGCGTCGCGATCCAGCGCCTGGCCGAGGAGGACCCGTCCTTCCAGGTCCACACCAACGAGGAGACCGGCCAGACCGTCATCGGCGGTATGGGTGAGCTTCACCTCGAGGTGCTCGTCGACCGCATGAAGCGCGAGTTCAAGGTCGAGGCCAACGTCGGCAAGCCGCAGGTCGCGTACCGCGAGACGATCCGCAAGTCGGTCGAGAAGGTCGAGTTCACCCACAAGAAGCAGACGGGTGGCACCGGCCAGTTCGCTCGCGTGATCATCGCGATCGAGCCGATCGAGGGCGGCGACGCCTCGTACGAGTTCGTCAACAAGGTCACCGGTGGTCGTATCCCGAAGGAGTACATCCCTTCGGTCGACGCCGGCTGCCAGGAGGCCATGCAGTTCGGCATCCTCGCCGGTTACGAGATGACCGGTGTGCGCGTGACCCTGCTCGACGGTGCCTACCACGAGGTCGACTCCTCCGAGCTCGCGTTCAAGATCGCCGGTTCGCAGGCCTTCAAGGAGGCCGCGCGCAAGGCCAGCCCCGTGCTGCTCGAGCCGATGATGGCCGTCGAGGTCACCACGCCCGAGGACTACATGGGCGACGTCATCGGCGACATCAACTCCCGCCGTGGCCAGATCCAGGCCATGGAGGAGCGGGCGGGTGCCCGCCTCGTGAAGGGCCTCGTGCCCCTGTCGGAGATGTTCGGCTACGTCGGCGACCTCCGCAGCAAGACGTCGGGTCGCGCAAGCTACTCGATGCAGTTCGACTCCTACGCCGAGGTTCCGCGGAACGTCGCCGAGGAGATCATCGCGAAGGCCAAGGGCGAGTAACGGACCTCGCGTCCACGCCGTAGGCTTGACTCCGGAGCCTCGTGGGGCAAACACCCGCAATCGCGGGGGTTTGCCCCGGGCCCCGGGTTTTGACAGCAAAGATCACCTGGCGCCGATGAAGCAAGGCGTTCAGAACCACTCCACAGGAGGACCCCAGTGGCGAAGGCGAAGTTCGAGCGGACTAAGCCGCACGTCAACATCGGCACCATCGGTCACATCGACCACGGTAAGACCACCCTGACGGCGGCCATTACCAAGGTGCTGCACGAGGCGTACCCGGACCTGAACGAGGCCACCCCGTTCGACAACATCGACAAGGCTCCTGAGGAGCGCCAGCGCGGTATCACCATCTCCATCGCGCACGTCGAGTACCAGACCGAGGCGCGTCACTACGCCCACGTCGACTGCCCGGGTCACGCGGACTACATCAAGAACATGATCACCGGTGCCGCCCAGATGGACGGCGCGATCCTGGTGGTCGCCGCGACCGACGGCCCGATGCCGCAGACCAAGGAGCACGTGCTCCTGGCCCGCCAGGTCGGCGTTCCGTACATCGTCGTCGCCCTGAACAAGGCCGACATGGTGGACGACGAGGAGATCCTGGAGCTCGTCGAGCTCGAGGTCCGTGAGCTCCTCTCCGAGTACGAGTTCCCCGGCGACGACGTTCCGGTCGTCAAGGTCTCCGCTCTCAAGGCCCTCGAGGGCGAGAAGGAGTGGGTGGACTCCGTCCTCAACCTGATGAAGGCCGTCGACGAGTCGATCCCGGAGCCGGAGCGCGACGTCGACAAGCCGTTCCTCATGCCGATCGAGGACGTCTTCACCATCACCGGTCGCGGTACGGTCGTCACCGGCCGTATCGAGCGCGGTGTCCTCAAGGTGAACGAGGAAGTCGAGATCATCGGCATCAAGGAAGAGAAGACCAAGACCACGGTTACGGGCATCGAGATGTTCCGTAAGCTGCTGGACGAGGGTCAGGCCGGTGAGAACGTCGGTCTGCTGCTCCGCGGCATCAAGCGCGAGGACGTCGAGCGCGGTCAGGTCATCATCAAGCCGGGCACCGTCACCCCGCACACGGAGTTCGAGGCCCAGGCCTACATCCTGTCCAAGGACGAGGGTGGCCGCCACACGCCGTTCTTCAACAACTACCGCCCGCAGTTCTACTTCCGCACGACGGACGTGACCGGCGTGGTGACCCTCCCCGAGGGCACCGAGATGGTCATGCCGGGTGACAACACCGAGATGAAGGTGGAGCTCATCCAGCCCGTCGCCATGGAGGAGGGCCTGAAGTTCGCCATCCGCGAGGGTGGCCGGACCGTGGGCGCCGGCCAGGTCACCAAGATCAACAAGTGAGTTCGCTCGCTTGACGGTCACCTGACCTGAGTGGCTCGGAGGGGCCCGTACGACTTCGGTCGTGCGGGCCCCTTCGCCGTGTGCGCCGGCCGTCAGCGGCCGGGCGTCCGCGGGGTGACCGGCACCGGGGGCCGGCCGCCCGGGCCGGTGGCGACCCCGTCGGTGAGCGCGCGGACCAGGCCGTGGTCGGGGGAGAGCCGGCACGCGGGGTCCGTGCGGGTGGCGTCCCCGGTCAGGGCGTGGGCCTGGCAGCGGCAGCCGCCGAAGTCCTCCTCGCGGCGGGAACAGCCGCGGCACGGACCGGTCATCCAGCCGGTCCCGCGGTAGCGGGTGAACGCCGGGGAGTGTTCCCAGATCCAGGACAGCGGGTGGTCGCGGACGTTCGGCGGTTCCAGGTCCGGCAGGGCGGCCGCGGCCGGGCAGGGCAGGGCGGTGCCGTCCGGGGCGACGGTGAGGGACACCGCCGCCCAGCCGCCCATGCACGGTTTGGCGACACCGTCGAAGTAGTCGGGGAGGACCCAGACCAGGTCGGGTCGCGGCGCCCCGTCCCCGGCCCGGGAGGCGATCCGCTCCCGCCACCGTTCGACGGCGTTCCGGGCCCGGGCGAGCTGGTCCCGGCCGGGCAGCAGCGCGGAGCGGTTCAGCAGGCCCCAGCCGTAGAACTGCACGTTCGCCAGCTCGATGCGGTCCACGCCCCAGGAGACGCCGAGGGCGATCAGGTCGTCGACGGCGTCGAGGTTCTCGCGGTGCAGGACGACGTTGAGGCCGAGGGGGAGACCGGCGGAGCGTACGAGCGCGGCGGCCCGTTCCTTCTGCGCGAAGGAGGAACGGTGGTGGGCGATGCGGTCGGAGGCGGCCGGGTCGGCGTGCTGGACGGAGAGCTGGACGCTGTTCAGGCCGGCGTCGGCGAGCGCGGTCAGCCGGGCCCGGCCGAGGCCGACGCCGCTGGTGACCAGCTGGGTGTAGATCCCGGCCGCCGCGGCGGCGCCGACGATGCGCTCCAGGTCCGGGCGCAGCAGCGGCTCGCCGCCGGAGAGGTGCGTGTGGACCACGCCGAACTCGCCGGCCTGGCGCAGCACGTCGGCCCACTGTCCGGTGCTCAGCTCGCGGGATCTGCGGGTCAGCTCCAGCGGGTTCGAGCAGTAGCCGCAGTGCAGCGGGCAGGCGTGGGTGAGTTCCGCGAGCAGGGCCCAGGGCCGGGCGGGTGCGGGCGCGGGTGCGGGCTGGGGCCGGGGTGCGGGGGCCGGGGCGGTGCGGCGCGCGGGTCCGGCGGTGGTCATCGCAGCCAGCCGTCCTCGCGCAGGCGTTCCAGGAAGGGGGGTACGTCACCGGCCACCGGCGCGCCGGGGAAGCGCGCGGCCAGTTCGCCGACGATCCCGCTCACCGGCCGGGTGCCGTCGCACAGTTCGAGGATCTGCCGGCCGTGTCCGGTCAGCACTCCCACGCGCTCGGGCAGGAGCAGCAGGGCCGTGTCCCGCACGGGGTCGTGCCGGTGCACGGCGCCGGGGGCCAGGACGGGGCGCCAGTCGGTCCGCGGCGCCGCCGGCGTCACGGCCGCTCCTGGCGGTCCGCCGCGTCCACGGCGTCCAGCAGGGACCACAGGACGTCGCACTTGAACCGCAGCGCGGCCACGGCACGTTCCTGGTCGTCCCTGGTGCGGGCCCACGCGAGGACCAGCCCGAGCGCCTCCTGGGCGTCGCGCCGGCCCTGGGGGACGCGGGTGCGGAAGTAGTCGAGGCCCTCCCGTTCGACCCACGGGTAGTGGCGTTCGAAGGCGTCGATGCGGGTGCGCATCAGATCCGGGGCGGACAGTTCGGTCAGGGACGCGGCGACGGCCTCCAGCGGCGGGCGCAGCCGGCAGAAGTTGACGTAGCCCTCGACCGCCAGCCGTACGCCCGGCAGTACGCCGTCGGCGGCGAGCAGCCTCGCGCGGTCCAGGCCGGCCGCCTCGCCCAGCCTGAGCCAGCGCTCGATGCCGCCCTCGCCCTCCGCGGCCCCGTCGTGGTCCCGGATGCGGCGCAGCCACGTCCGGCGCAGCGCGGGGGTGTCCAGTTTGGCGGTGATCAGGGCGTCCTTGACGGGGATGTGGCGCTGGTAGTGGAAGCGGTTGGCGATCCAGCGGCGCAGTTCGGCCGGGCGCAGCCCGCCGCTGTGCATCCGGAGGTTGAAGGGGTGACGGTCGTGGTAGCGCTCCTCGCCGACGGCGCGCAGCCGCGCCTCGAACTCCGCGGGGCTCCAGGGCTTCTCGAGCGGGGCGATCGCCGTGGTCACAGCTCGATCTCCATCCCGTCGTACGCCACCTCCAGGCCCTGGCGCGCGAGCCGCTTGTGCTGCGGGGCCGCCGGGTCGACGAGGGGGTTGGTGTTGTTGAGGTGCGTGTAGAGGCCGCGGCCGGGGAGGGCGGCCAGGCGCTCGGCGGTGCCGCCCGGCCCGTCGACGGGCAGGTGTCCCATGCCGGTCGCCGTGCGGGAGGAGATGCCGGTGCGGCGGGGTTCGTCGTCGTCCCAGAAGGTGCCGTCGACGATCACGCAGTCGGCTTCCTCGGCGGCCTGCTGGAAGCGGTCCGGCCAGGCGGCCAGAGCGGGGGCGTAGAGCGCCGAGGTGCCGGAGGCGGGGTCGTACAGGCGCAGTGCGACGACCCACGCGTCGTCGTCGGGGGCGTCGGCGGCGTACCGCGGGCGCTTGCCCGACACCGGGATGCCGGTGATCCGCAGGCCGCCCGGGTCCTGCGGGTCCAGTGGCTCCGCTCCGCGCCGGGGCAGCTCCCGCCAGGTCAGGCAGGTGTACGGCGCGAGGAGGTCGCCGAGGCGGAGCCGGCCGAGGAGGGCTTGGCGGACGGGAGGCGCCGCGAGGATCTGGAGGCCGTCGGCCTCCCGCAGACGGGCGACGCCCAGGGTGTGGTCGAGTTCGGCGTCGGTGAGGACGAGTCCGGCGAGGGGGGTCTCGCGGGGGCCGGGGCCCGGGTGCAGCTCGGGCCGGGCCTCGATCTGGTCGCCGAGGTCGGGGGTGGCGTTGACGAGGTACCAGCGGCCCGCGCCCGTCCGTACGGCGAGCGATGCGTGCCGGCGGCGCCGGTGCGGGTGGGTGCGTGCCCCAAAGCAGCCGGGACACGCGCAGTTCCACTGGGGGACACCGCCGCCTGCCGCGGTGCCGAGTACCAGCAGCAGCATGGCACCTGCTCTCGGGTCAGCGGGACTCGCGGGCGTAGTAGGCGGTGACCTCCAGAGCGGTGTCGACCACCGTGAGTCCGGGGGTCTGCCAGGTGGCCGGCTGCGGGTGGTGCTCGGGGGCCCGCTCGACCTGCTCGGCGGGCTCCGGCCGGTCCTCGGTCTCGTGCATGGTCGGAACTGCCTTTCGGTGGAGGGCGTTCGACGGGGACGCCGGCCGACGCGGAGGAGAGCCCGTGCGCGGCCTGGCGTTCGATCATGCGCACACACCGGTCGGTGGCCGCGCTCCCCGACCGGCTCCCCTAGGCCATCCGGAGTCGGGGAGCACCGGAAAGGGGGAGCGCGGACGGCACCGGCACGGCCGAGGCACCAGTCGCACTCCGCGGCGAGCCCGCTCGGGGTGCTCGTCGCGGCGGCTCCCGTGCCGAGCTGACGGAGCAGCACCGATTCGATCACGGCTTCCACACGGCGCCGCGCGCCCGGCCCGGCAGAGGGGAAACTGACCGGCGCAGGTGTGGCCGTCGATGAGAGTGAGTCCGTGAGTACCGTCCCGCCCCCCGAGCACCCCGACGATCCCTCGGGCGGAGATTCCGCCTCCATATCCGACGACGCGTTGGAGTCGTTCCTCCGCGAGGCCGCCGAAGGCGGTGGCGCACCGGCGCCCAAGGAGCCGTCCGCGCGGGCGCGGATGGTGACCGCGCGGCTGCGCGAGCAGGAGGCCGCGGCCCGGCGGACGCCGGACGGCGGCCGCCGGGGGAGGTGGCCGCGCCGGAAGCGGAAGGCGTCGGGGCCGCCGCCCGGCACCCCGCCCGGCTGGCGGACCGGGCCCGCGTGGCAGGAGATGAACGGCACCCGCCCCCGCCGTCGCCGGGCCGGTGCCGTGCTGGGCGTGGCCGTGGCCGTCGCCCTGGCCGTGGTGGCCGTACGCCCCTCGCTGGTGACGGACCACCTGCCGGGCGGGGAGCCCGAGGCGGCCGCGTCCCCGACACCGCTGCCCGCCGAGACGGCGCTGCCCACCGGTGCCCCCGGCCAGGTGAAGTCGGAGGGCGGACCCACCCGTGAGCACCCGTTCCGCGGCTCACCCGCCCTGCGCTGGGCCGAGGGCGCGGAGGCCATCGAGCTGCCGGAGGCGAAGCCGGTCGCCGGGATGAGCAAGGCCGACGTGGAGCTGGCGCTGCGCCGCACCAAGGAGTTCCTGGTCGCCGCCAACCTCGACCCGGACGTGATCGCGGGCGGGCAGCCCGACAAGGCGCTGGATCTGCTCGACCCCAAGACGCCGGACCTGCTGCCGGGCGTACGGCGCGCGCTGCGCCAGCCGACGCGCGAGGACGATCCCGTCGGGCTCTTCAGCCGGTTCGACCCGGACGAGGTGCGGCTCGCGGGGGACGTGGTCAAGGTGCGCGGCCACATGTCGGTCGCCGCGGGGGAGGCGGGCCAGGTGGAGGTGCACGCCGACTACACCTTCGTGTATCCCCTGGTGCGGGCCGAGGGCGGCGATCACGTCGAGCGCACCATCGTGCGCCGTGACATCACGATGCTCCTGATGGACCCGGACCGGTGGATCGCGACGCGGGGCAAGCTCAGCATCGGCGCCTACGCGGTCGAGACGTTCAACAACGCGTGCGAGGTGTACGACGGCCATCTGCACCCCGTCTTCCCCGACGCGCGCGTCACGGGCGCGCCGGCCACCGGCCCGGCCGCCGACCCCTACGACCGCAGCCAGGCCGTGGGCGAGGAGGAGCACGAAGGGTGCGGGACGGTCACCCGGACCTGAGCGGACGTGCGCGGGCCCGGGTGTGCTCCGTCACGCACACCCGGGCCCGTTTCCACACCCCCGCGGTGGGTCAGTGGCTCACACCCGCTGCCACAGCGCCGGTACGTTCGGCGGCTCCCAGCCCGGCTGGGCCTGGTGGCCCTGGAGGCAGCGGTAGGTGGCGCCGCCGTAGGTCACGGTGTCGCCGGCCTGGTAGACGGTGCCGGCCGCCCAGGTGCCGCCGGGCGGTTCCTCGCCGGGCGGCGGTTCCTCGCCGCCGCCGGTCGTCTTCAGGGTGAGCCCGTAGTTCTGGAGCAGCGGGTTGATCGGCTGGTGGTACGTGGTGCCGCCGCTGCTGCAATTGCCCGAGCCGCCCGAGGTGACGCCCTGGGCCTGGCTGCCGGAGATGTAGGAACCGCCCGAGTCGCCGGGCTCGGCGCATACCGAGGTGCGGGTGACGCCGGTGATGGTGCCCTCGGGGTAGGTCACGCTGGTGTTGTGCTGCTGGATGGTGCCGCAGTGCCAGCCGGTGGTGGAACCGGAGCGGCACACCGACGCGCCCACGGGTGCCTGCGTCGAGCCGGTCACCTGCACGTTCTGGCCGCCCGCGCCGCGGACGTACGGGGTCGCCGTCCACTGGGAGTTGGTCGCCACCCACGCCATGTCGCGGCCGGGGAAGACCGAGCCCTGGAAGGTGCCCTGCGCCACCCGGTTGTGGCCGCTGGTGCTCGCGCCGGTCCGCCCGCAGTGCCCGGCGGTGGCGTAGCCCTGCTGCGTGCCCCTGGTGACGGGGAAGCCGATCGAGCAGCGCCCGCTGTTGTTGATGTAGTACGCCTCGCCGCCGCGCAGGTCGTACAGCGCGCGGGGCCGCTCGGTGGTCCGCTCGATCCGGACGAGGGAGCGGTCGACGCCGGCCGCGTCGATCAGTGCCCGCGCCGCGGAGGGACGGACCGCCTGCACGGTGACCGTGTTGGTGCGCACGTCGACGTACCAGACGGGCGCGTCGGCCGGGCCCTTCTTGGCCGCCGCCCGGTCCAGCCGGGCCTTGGCCGCGTCCAGGTCGGCGAGGGAGTGCCGTACGACGGCGGCCTGCGCGCCCTGGCTCTCGATCGCCCCGGCGTCGGCGGCGTCGGTGGTCGCGACGGTCAGCGTGCCGGACTCGGCGCCGCGCACCCAGGCGCCCGCGAAGTCGCCACCGAGCGCGGCCCGCAGCCGGCCCGCGACGGCACCGGCCTCGGCCTCGTTGGCGAGCCTCAGTTCCGCCTGCCGCCGGTCCAGGCCGAGGTCGCGCTCCATGGCGCGGAGCAGGGCGGGCGGCGCGGCGTCGGTGCGCAGGGTCTCGGCGGCCGTCGGGGCGGCGGCATCGGCGGCGGCCGTCCCGGCGCTCGCGGAGCCGCTGAGCCCGGCCACGAGCAGGGCGGCCGTCGCCGCGGCGGCGGCGCACACGGCTCTGGTGCCTCGTTGGAGCATGGGGGATCTCCTCGGTCTCGTCTCGCTCGGTGGGAGGTGCCGAAACCGTAGGAAGGGGCAACGGGCCCGCGTAAGACGTCGGTTGGCCCTCTGCCCGGCGTTATGGAACGCGCTGTGACGGCGGACGGGGGGCCGGCGTCACGGGACGCCGTGGGTGGCCAGCCACCGGGTGTAGCTGTCGCTGCGCGCGGCCACACCCGCGTGGGCCATGCGCGCCTGCGCCAGGACCGTGGCGGTCGTGTCCGCGTCCTGGTTCGTCTCGTGCCAGCCGAGCAGGTGCCGCCAGGACAGGGGGGTGCCGGTCAGCGGCACGGTCACGATGCCGGGCATGGTCGGGAAGGTGGCCCGGCACAGCCCGACCGCCCGCCCCACCTGCACCAGGTGCACGAGCGAGAAAGTGTCCGTCTCGTACATCCGGCACGGGGTGAACCCGGCGCGGGTGCACGCCGCGGTGAAGCAGTCGCCGAAGCAGCCGTCGCCGGGGACGCAGGCCCATCGCTCCCCGGCCAGCTCGGTGAGGTCGGCCTCGGGGGCGCCGGCGAGCCGGTGTCCGTCGGGCACCATCACGAACACCGGGTCCACGGCGACCTCCCGCCACACCAGCCCCTCGGCGCCGGGCGGAGCGGCGGACCCGCAGGTCCCGGCGAGCGCGAAGTCCAGCCGTCCCTCGGTGAGCAGGTCGGCCAGTTCCCGCTCGGACCAGGAGGTGCAGGTGGTCACCCGGGCGTCGGGCGCCACGTCCGCCAGCCGGTCGACGAGGGCGCCGAGCAGCGGGCCGTGGGTGCCGCCCAGCCGGATGCCGGCCGTCGAGCGCGGGGTGCGGGCGAACCGGGCCGCCTCCTGCTGGAGTTCGGTCACCGCGGGCAGGACGATGCGGGTCCGTTCGAGGACGAGTTCGCCCAGTGCGGTGGCCCGCACGCCGTGCCGTCCGCGCTCGAACAGCTCGCCTCCCAGGGCTCGTTCGATCCGCTTGAGCTGTGCGCTCAGCGCGGGCTGCGCGAGCCCGAGTGCCGTCGCCGCCCGGGTGAGGCTGCCGGCGTCGGCGATGGCTCGGACCGTCCTGAGATGCCGCAACTCCAGCTCCATGAGGTGAGCTTGCGGCGAGGCCGGGGAGAGGGCAAGAGGTTGGTACAGACCAGTGTTCGGCGCCCTGCTCCCGACGGGCCGCGCCACGGCCGGCCACGGCGCGAGGCGAGGGGCGGGACACGTCCCGTTCGCGCCTCGCTGAGCTTCGCTGCGCTGAGCTTCGCTGCGCAGCGCAGTGAGGCTCGGCCGGCGGTGCGGTCCCACGGCGGTCACCCGAGGACCGCACCGCGCGGTGGGCAGCGTCAGCCGACGAGCCCCACCGACACCAGTCCGCCGCCCGCGGCGACGCCGCACGCGACCCCGCGCTGCCACCGGGCGTCCGTCTCGGGGCGGCCCCGCGTCGCCAGCACCAGGACGGAATGGGCGGCGAACGCCGGAAGCAGAACGCCGAACAACGCGAACGTCCCGACGGCCGGCAGGGTCGGCTCGACCCGCGACACCAGGGCGCCCACCGTCACCGCGCCCGCGGCGAGGGCGTAGAGGGCCCCGGACGCGTACGTGATGTCGTCCCTGGTCAGTCGCCCGGCTCCGCAGAGGCGGCGGTCCCGGCGGCGGGGCGGGCGTGCAGCAGGCGCAGTTCCCGGACGCCGTCGGTGTCCAGCTTGGCCAACGACTTGGTCGTCGCATCGAGGAAGACGACGCGTCCGGCGTTGTTGTGCACACAGACGAGGTGGCCCGTGATCTCGTGTCCCGCGATCTCGCGCCGGACCCAGACCAGGCCGCGGGCGTCCGGTCCCGAGTCGGCGATCGTGCGGACGACGTCGTCCCAGTCACCGGCCGCGCGCTCCGCGAACCCCGGGAAGTAGCGCCGGGCCAGTCTGCCCCACCAGCCCGGGGCCTCGTGGGCGGGGGCCCACGGCAGCGGGGTCGTCTCGGTCCCGTCGATCCGGTGGTGCAGGGCCACCACCCGGCCGCGGACATTGAGCCTGGTCGGCTGGGACACCACCCGGTCGGCGAGTGTCCAGTTCGGGGCGGCTTCCAGGTCCGCCAGCGGCGCGCTGGGCGCCGGGTGGAAGGGCAGACCTCCGTAGCGGGGCACGACGACCGACGCGGCCAGCATGGGCGTGCGCGGGTAGCCGGGCTGCGCCACCGTCCGGCAGCTCAGCAGCGATGCCGTCGGGGTCTCGTACACGACGCCGGCGGCGGCCAGTTCCACCAGGCCGCCGTACGTGCGGTGCAGCCACTCGGCGGCACGCTGTACGGGGCCGGTCATCCGCGGCGGCCTCGCGTGTCCCGGACGCTGCGTGGCTGTCCCTCGTCCCACCAGCCCACCAGCGGGCGCACCCGGTCGTGGTACTCCAGCGGCCGCACCCAGTCGGCCGGCCAGGCGGCGGCACCGGCCGACGCCCCGGCCAGGGCCCCGGCCAGCGCGGCGACGGAGTCGGAGTCCCCGGAGGAGAAGGCCGCCCGCCGGACGACCGCCATGGGCTCCTCGGGGAACAGCAGGAAGCAGTACAGGGCGGTGGCGAGCGCTTCCTCGGCGATCCAGCCGGCGCTGACCGCCTCGCACGGGTCCCGGTCCGGCAGGGGGCGCTTAAGCGCGGCGTCGGCCTTGTCGAGCGCCGCGAGGGTCTCGTCCCAGCCGTGGGCGATGAAGTCCGCGGGGTCGGCCGCGCCGGCCCGCCGCGCCAGGTCGCCGAGCCAGTCCCCGTGGTACGTCCGGCGTGCGGCCCGCGCGTAGTGGCGCAGGCGCGGCAGCAGCTCGGAGGGGTGGCAGTTGTGGGTCAGCAGCCAGACGGCGTGCGCCGTGAGGTCGCTGGCCGCCAGGGCGGTCGGGTGGCCGTGGGTGAGGGCGGCCTGCAACTGGGCGGTGCCCGCCCGCTGCTCGGCCGTCAGCCCCGGGAGCAGGCCGACGGGCGTGACCCGCATGTTCGCGCCGCAGCCCTTCGAGCCCATGACGGTCGCCTCCTGCCAGGGCACCCCGCGTTCCAGCGCCCTGCACGCGTCCAGGCAGGTGTTTCCCGGGGCGCGGTTGTTGTCCGGGGAGCGCAGCCACGCGACGAAGCGTGCGCGCAGGGCCGGCTCGATCGTCGCGGCGGTGAGGGAGCCGACGCCGTGTTCCGCGACCTCCGCGAGGGCCTCGATCACCGCGAGCGTCATCTGGGTGTCGTCCGAGACCTGCGCGACGCCGGAGCGGACGGGCAGCTCCAGCTGCCGCCACGAGCCGTACCGGCTGGTGAGCTGGTCGATGCCGAGGAACTCGGTGGGGTATCCCATGGCGTCCCCGATGGCCAGCCCGAACACGCTGCCCGTGGCTCCGCCCTTGATCTTGTCCCTGCGCCAGATCCGCCCGGTGAGGTCGTCGAGGACGGCGAGGCTCTCGGCGCGGGAGAGGGAGCCGGGCAGGATGTGGCTGCGCGGGCTGGTGGAGGGCGTCGCCAGCAGCTCGGCCAGGGCCTCGGTGGGCCGCAGTCCCCTTTCCTTGGCCTTGCGCAGCCGCCGTCCCCATACTCCGGCCTCGTTGGCGGCGGTCGGACCCGCGGCTTCGCGTGTCCGCACGCCCCCGGCCTCGTCCTCGTCGTTCGCCCAGACGTAACCGATCACCTGGTCGTCGTGGTCGGCGATCGTCGCGTACTGCACGGGCCGGCCGGTGTGACGGGCGTAGCGCGGGGGCCCACCCGAGACGACTCCACCCACGTCTTGGGCGAATCGGGGATTGGTCGGACGGCCGGGGTGCTCGGAATTCATGGGGATGTGCGTCTTTCCTCGGTCGTTCGCTACGGCACTGCGCTGGGCGCCAGGTGACTCGTCGCGGTCATGCGGTCAGTCAATCACGCGGCTGTACTTCGCCGTAGATCTGCAGTTGGCCGTTCTCGTCCATGAAGGCGCGCGTCACTTTGTAGCTCGTGCCGCGCCCCAGCAGCAGCTCCCTCTCGGTGACACCGAAGTCGCTGACCTTTTCCAACCATGCCGCGTGGGTTCCTTCCGGCACGCGTAGCCGCAGGATCGCGTCTTTGCCTTCGAAACTGGCCACCGGGTGATTGCCGAGCGACGTCGATGTGTAGCCGGCGTCGGAAATCGTGCGGCCCACCAGGTCGTCCACGTCGTCGAAGTCGATATGGCTGACGCCGGTTCCCCGGACGACCATCACGTCCTCGGGCAGGGGCGCCCCGGAGAGTGCCCGGTCCACCTCACGGATGTTGTTGAGTACCTCCGGAGTGCCCAGCTCGGGCGTCCCGCGCAGGAAACCGTTCATCTCCTGGTACGTCGCGTACCCCGGGGCGCCCAAGTGCGGTGGCTCACCCGTGTAGTCCCGCAGCGCCTGACGTGTCTCGGGCGGCAGCTCCTCAACGTAGCGGTTCCACGTGTCCCTGCCGTAGGAAATGGCCGCGTCGGGGTCCGCGAAGGAACGGGCGCCCCTTTCCAGCTCGGCAGCGGCGACCTGGTGTCGCTGCTCGACGCTCAAGCTGTCCCAGACGTCGTCGGGGACATCGGGGCGGTACGAGAAGCCGCTGCCCGGCGAGTCCGGCCGGAGGTCCGCCGTGTCGCCGTAGTGGTCGTCCAGGAACTCCCGCGCGGTCCCGGCGTCCAGGGAATCCGAGTGCACCGCGCCGTCGCCGAACGGCGAGTGCGGGCGGACGCCGGCCCCGGCGCCGGTCTCCAGGCCCTCCTTCATCGCCATCCGCAGGCCGCCCCGGGCGAGGCCGGCGCCCTTGGTGCCGATCAGCTCGGGCACCAGGCGGCCGAGGAACTCGGAGGGGTCCTTCTTGAAGCCCTCCACCGCGGCGTTCAGCGCCCGCTCGGGGTGGGCCGCGGTGGAGACGAGCCCGGACAGCGTCAGCGAGACGTTCTGGAGGTACTCGGCCGGGTGGGTCAGGTTGTAGGGGTCGGTCGGGTTGAGGCCGCGGGCGAAGCTGACCAGACCGGCCGTGCCCTTGATGACACCGCCCACGAAGTGGTTCAGCTCGACGCCGGTGGCCACGAACCCGTCGACCACGTTGCCGGTGATGCGGTCCAGCGGCGGCGGCTCGGCCGGCGCGTGGGTGAGCGCCTTCTTGATCTGTGCCTCGGCGTCCCCGGCGGCCGTGTTCCGCTGGGCGCGGGCCCGGGCCAGCTTCTCCCGCGCCTGCCGGATGGTCTCCTCGCCGGGGTCGTGGAACGGCCCGGGCGTCGGGCCGGGGTCCTGGTCCGCCTTGATCTTGGCGTTGTAGGCGTCGACCTTCCGGTTGTACTCCTCGACCGCCTTCTCGGATGCGCTCTTGCCCCGCCGGTACAGCTCGATGGCTTCCTGCGCCTGCTGCTGCGCCCACTTGACCGTGTCCGCGTACGAGTCCAGCGCCGTCGCGGCGGTCTCGCAGGCGTCGGCGGCCCGGACCCACTTCGTGGGGTGGACGCCGAACTTCTCCCGGAAGGTGTCCCCGCCCTCGCCGCGCCAGGAGGAGGAGTCGACCTTCCTCATCCCCGAGCCGACCTTGTCGAAGGCGGCGGAGAAGTCCCGCAGGTGCTTGGCGCTGCCGCGGATCTTCTCGGGGTTGCCGTGGACGAGCTCGTCGGCCTCCTCGGTCTGGCCGAGCTGCTGTTCGCCCGGGGTGGCGCCTAGGTCGGAGGCGATGCCGTCGCCCCAGTCCTCCACCGCGTCCGCGGCGTCCTCCAGGCCGACGTACTCCAGGCCGTCGCCGAGCCGGTCGGTGCCCCAGTCGACGCCCTCGCCGAGCACCTTCTTGCCGGCGTCGACACCGTCCTCCAGGACGCCGAGCCCGTGGTTGACGCCGTCCTTCAGTCTGCCGAGGCCGTTGCCGATGTCGTCGAGGACGCCCATCAGCCCTCACCTCCACCCGCGCCCTGCATCCGGGCGCGTTCCTCGGGGGAGGGGCCGAAGGTCTCGTCGAGCATCCGCTCGTACTGTTCGTCCGAGATCCCCGCGCGTTCGCGGTAGCTGTTCGGTCCCAGGCCCATCCCGCCGAGGCTGTCGGAGGTCATCACGTCCCGGCCGGCGTCCTTCCACCCCTGGGCGCTGTTCTCCCAGGCCCGCTCGAAGGACTCCTTGCTGTAGTCCGCGTCCCTGATCTGGGTGATCGGGTTGTTCGACCAGACCTCGCCCCAGTCCTTGCCGGTGATCTCGTCCTCGGAGGCGTGCGGGTTGCCGATCAGCGAGTTGACGCCGACCTTCAGCGCTCCCTCGACGTACTGGTCGGTCTCGTAGTACGTCCCGGCCGCCAGCCCCGTCCTCAGCGCGAACCCGTTGCCCTCCTGGATCAGCGAGCGGACGCCCCACTCCCACCGTTCGCAGAAGGACTTGAAGGTGCCGGTGAGCCCCTCGGCCCCCAGTTCCAGCCCGGACAGCGCGATGTCGCCGAAGCCCCGGCCCGCGCCGGCCTCACCGGCCATGCCGAGTTCCTTCAGCTCGCCCAGCGCAGCCGTCAGCCCCTTGGCGATCTCGTCGAGGCCGATCGCCGCCAGGTCTTTGCCGTTGCCGCCGCCCCCCGTCATCGAGGCGCCCCTCCTTGCCGTACCTGATCCACGTTGTCCACCGCGAAGGCGTCGGGCACGATCCCGGTCACCGGCGGCAGCAGCACAGCGTGCTCGGGTCCGTCGGCGGCGTCCAGGGCCACCCCGCACGGCACACCGGCCTCCGGCACCGCCACGTCCAGCAGCTTCGCCCCGAGCACCGTCCGATACGTCCACTCCCGGTCCGCCTCGTCCCGGGCGACCGCGTACCGGGCCAGTGCCGACTCGTCGGAGAAGGCGAGGATCCAGCGGACCCCGCCGAAGTCGGCCGTCAGCCAGCCACCGTCGCGCAGCGGAACCAGTACGGCGGTGTCCCGGAAGGCCTCCAGCAGCGCCGCGAACTCCCGGCGGCGGGCGGCCACCTCCTCCGGCGTGGGTCCGGCTTCCTCCGGTGTGGGTCCAGGTTCCTCCGGCGAGGGTCCGGATTCTTCCGGCCTGGCACCGGATTCTTCCGGCCTGGCGCCGGGTTCCTCCGGCGAGGGGCCGGCTGCCTCCGGCGCGGGAAGGGTGCCGGGCGGCGGCGCCGGACGCCGGGTCTCCGGCGGTCCGGGCCGTCGGGTCATCTCTGCGTACTCGGCGAGTCGGGAGCGCCGTTCCGGCGCCCCCGCGCCACCCCCGAAATCAGTCACCGCACAACGGTGGCACATCAGCCACACCGCTCACCATTCAAGCCAATGGCGTCAGGCAATCACGCACAGGATCGCTACAACGAGCACACCGTCAGAGAGCCGGACCCGACCGGACCCGACCGGACCGGGCCGGGCCGGGCCGGCCGGACGCCGCCAGGACGGCCTACCAGGACGGCCTACGGCCTACGGCCTACGGCGTACGGCCGACGCCCTACGTCCCCTCACAGCCCATCCGGGCCATCGCCCGGGGAAGATAGGCGCGGAGCAGTTCGGTCAGCGCCTCCCGGCGCTCCGCGGTGTTCTGCGGTGTCTCCTGTTCGAGCTGGACGAGGGTGACGAACTGTCGGTCCGCGCCGTCGCGCGTGCACCCGGCGACCGCCGTCGCCCCTCGGTCGCCGACCCGGGCGGCATCGCCCACGTCGACGGGGGAGGGGTCGCCCAGCCGCCGAAGCGCGCGTTCCCGTGTCCGGATCGGATCGGTGTCCGGCGGCACCAGGTCGTCGGCGACGTAGACGATCAGCTGGTCGTCGACGGAGACGCGACACCGGGGGCTGGTCTCCCCGGCGTCGTAGGCCCGCTGGGCGAGTTCCCCGCCGTCCGGCAGCAGGGGGGTCAGCCGCTCGGCCCCCACCTCCACGCCGCAGAGGTCGTCCGGCACCGCGTAGTCCCGCCCCCCGTCCGAACAGCCGGTGGCGAGGCAGAGCAGGACGGCCGCGGCCGTGACCGCACGGGCGCCGGGACGACGGGGCCAGGACCGGGAGGAGGCGGTGTGCGTGCTCACTGGTCCCCCGCCAGTCCCTGAGCGCGCGCGTTCCCGTCGAAGGCGGCTCCGTTGATCTCGGACGTGAGGGTGTAGCGATTGTTGCCGGGATGATCGGGGTTGGCGTCCATCCAGATGTCGGCCAGTGCCTGCAACTGGTTCTCGCGGGCGGTGAAGACCTCCCCGTTCTGGCGGGCGTTCTCCTGGTCGATGCGAGCCTGCTCGTCCAGCTGCCACTGGTAGGCCAGCGCGTCGACGCCCCGCTGCGCGGCGTCGCCGACGACCGGGATGAAGTTCACGGCACCGCCCCACCCGTGGTAGCGCCACTTGGCCTCCCAGGACGGGTCTTCCTTGTCCGTGTCCAGCGCCTGGTAGCGAGCCTCCTCCAGGAACCCGGCGGTGTGCCCGGCCCGCAGGAGGGTCTCCTTGGGGTCGGTGGGCCGGTCGTTGTAGATGTCGCGGACCATTTCCTGGTTCAGCCCGTCGTTGAGGACGCTGTACGCATGCTGGTCGCGGGAGACCTGCTTGGTCACCTCCAGCAGCTGGCGGCGGTCCAGCTGCCGCGGATCGTTCGCGTCGTCGGCGAGGGAGCTGGCGGTGTGATGGACCTCGTCGCCGTAGTTGACCAGGACTGCGGCCATGTCGTCACGGAACTCGGAGGGCATGTCGTCGCCCGCTTCGGAGAGGTACTTCAGCGACCGGTCGAGCACCTGCCGGTTCTCCGCGGTGTGCGCCACCGGCGTGGCCTGGGAGTCGTGGGGATTGACCCCCGTGGCCGCGGCCACCAGCGCCTTGCCGGTCGCCTCGCGCGACTGGTTGCCGTCGTCGTCGTCCAGCGGGGTGTCGTCGAAGACCGGCCGGTCCTTGAGCACCCACTGGGCGTTGTCCTGCGGTTCGGTGGCGTTGAAGAAGGAGGTCGCGGCCTCGGGGCTGCGGGACAGGGCGGTCATGTAGCCCGTCATCGGATCGCGTCCGAAGTCCTCGCCCATGAAGTTCATCTTGGGCATCGGCGGCAGACCGGAATTCCAGTAGCGGTCCGGCAGCTTCATCTTCTTCTCGGTCTCGACGAGAGCATTGCCGTACTTGTTGAGGAACGTGTCGTCGTAGTCTCCGACCCGCATCAGGTTGCTCATCAGCTGGAACCCGTAGACCTGCGTCCCGCGCGTCTGGATGCGCTCGTCACCGAGCTGCACCATCTGGTTCTCCCACTGACGCATGGCGGGTGAGTCCGACCGGGTGGCACCGGCGAGGGTGAGCCCCAGGTTCTTCTGGAGCTCGCCCAGCTCGTCGCGGCGCGCGCGCTGAAGGTCGCCGCCGTCGGAGGGGTCCGACAGGTCGGCCCAGAAGTCGAGGGTGCCGCGGGGACCGAGGGTGGTGGCGAACCTCTCCTGGAAGAGGGGGTCGTTCCGGTAGGTCGCCAGGGCCCGGTTGAGCTGGTCCAGCTCCTGCGGGGACATCGAGTCCCCCTTCTCCTTGACCAGGTTCGCGTACCGCTCCGCCTCCTCCATGGCTTTCGCGGCCGAGTCCCGGTCCTCGTACGAGGCGCCGGAGAAGCCGTACTCGGCCTGGTCGACCAGGACGCGCAGCGCCTGGGCGGCCGAGTCGTCGCTCTTGGTGGCCGCTTTCAGGATGCGCTCCACCTCGTCGCGCAGGGCGTCGACGTCCTGCTGGCTGTGGTCGGGAACGGAGGTGCCCTCGGCTGCCCGGTCGGGATGGATGTTCATCGTGACGGTGAACGATCCGTTGCCGTTGTCCCTGACCGTGAGGTTCTTCTTCAGCCCCCGGTCGATCGCCTCGTTCAGCTGGTCGCGGTAGCCGACCAGCTCTCCGTGCGTGTCCTTCAGAATGTTGTGGATGGTGGTCGCCTCGGCGTGGGCGTCGGCGAACTCACCGGCCGTCTTCGTGATGAACTCCCGTGAGACGGAGGCGTTCACACCCGCCCAGTTGGCCTTCTCGGCCGCACGCTTGAGGCCGTCGCGGGCGTCCTTCTCCAGCTTCTCCAGGTGCTTGACGACCTTCGACCAGTCCTCGATCGCCGTGTTCAGCTTGGTGAAGTTGCCGAACCGGAGCGCTTCCAGATCCATCAGCGACCCGCCTCCTCACGGAAGCCCTGGTCGAGAACCGAAATGCTGCTCAACTGGCCGCTGATGTAGTGCTCGTCGCCCCGGTGCACCTTCTTGGTGAATTCGAGGTGGTTGGATATGTGGGCACAGGCGTCGAGGAGCGACGTCAGCTGCTTCTCCCACTTCTCCTGCACATGGTCCAGCGCTCCGCCCAGGCTGTACCCCTGCGTCTTGAGGTCGGAAGCGGCGGCCTGGCTGCTGGACCAGGCGTCCCGGCCGTGGTTGCCCAGCGAGTCCCACAGATCGAACGCCTTGTCACCGATGGCGGCCAGATCCTGCTGGTTCACCGTGAGCACTCCCTGCGGAGTGGTGCCGCCCCCGCCCCCGCCGTCCGCGGGCAGCTGATTGAGCTGCGTCTGGGCGGGCTGACGCTGCGCCGCCTCCTGCTTCAGCTGTTCCCACTCTTCCCAGGCCATGTCCTGGGCCCCCTTCCTTGTCCGTCCGCCCGCTTCCAGCGCAGCGAAGCATGTGGCTCTGCAGCACGGACGTCCCGGGTCGTTGGTTCGGTTTCGGCCGATGGCCTCGGTGACCTCTCGATCTTGACCGGCCGCGGTGACGGGAGCAAGGCGAGGCTCCGGGGAGGCAGGGGCCGCCGGGCCGGGCCCGGCGGCTCAGCCGGCGCCCTTGGGCGGTGTGAGACGCAGTTCGGCCCAGACGGTCTTGCGGGGGAAGCGGCCCTCGGTCACTCCCCAGCGGTGGGCGAGGGCATCGACGAGCAGCAGGCCGCGACCGCATTCCGCGTCGGGGGCGGGCGCCTGGACGCGGGGGAGGGCCTCGCCCCGGGTGTCGGTGACCTCGATGCGGAGGGTGCCGCCGACGACGTAGAGCGTGAGCCGGAAGTCGCGGCCGGGGACGCGTCCGTGGCCCGCCGCGTTGGACGCCAGCTCGGCGACGAGCTGACGCGCCGGGTCCGCGGGCAGGCCCCAGGTGCGGAGTTGCTCGGTCGCCAGCAGCCGGGCGAGCCGGGCGCCGCGTGGCGTGGGGGAGAGCCGCACGCTGAAGTTACGGACGGGGGCGGAGAGTTCGGCGATTTCCTGGTTCACGTCACTCAGCGTGGCGGCGTGCGCATACCGTGAGAAGTGACTCAGCGGGTACGTACGGTGACTGTCCGGAGCTTGTCCGGTGTGTCCGGGGCTGTCGGTGCGGCCCGTACGGGTAGGGCGCTTGTGCTGCACGGAGGCACGGCAGAGGGGTGGTACGGGATGACGGTGGAGCTCGGGCGCGAGGCGCAGGAGTCCGGTTGGGAGGTGGACCCGGACGACGAGTGGGGAGTCGCGGTCATCGAGACCGTCGCCGCCAGCTGAAGCTGCGGCGCGAGGCGGTGGGGGTGCGGGCCGCCGATTTCGGGGCGGCGGTCGGGTACGGGGAGGACCTGGTCTACAAGGTCGAGAGCGGCAAGCGGATTCCCCGCCAGGAGTATCTGGACAGGGCCGACGAGGTCCTGCGCGCGGGCGGGCTCATCTCGGCGGCCTGGGAGGACGTGAAGAAGGTCCGGTACCCGAAGAAGGTGCGGGAGCTGGGGAAGCTGGAGGCGAAGGCCGTCGAGATCGCCCTGTACGAGTGCCACATCATCCCGGGGTTGTTGCAGACGCGGGAGCACGCACGTGCCGTGATCGGGGCGGCGCAGCCGCCGTACTCACCGGATGACGTGGAGCGCATGGTGGCCGCCCGGCTGGCCCGGCAGTCGGTCTTCGAGCGCTCGCCGGCTCCGGCGCTGAGCTTCGTCCTGGAAGAGGGTCCCCTGCGGCGGCCCATCGGCGGCACAATGGTCTGGCGTGAGCAGCTCGAACGCCTGCTGGAGGTGGGGAGGTTGCACAACGTCGTGCTTCAGGTGATGCCGACCGACTGCGACACCCACTCCGGTCTCGACGGCCGGATCGAGTTGCTGAAGTTCCCGGACGGTACGGCGGTGGGGCGCTCCGACCGGGGCCTTCAACAGTCGGCCGATCACCGAGCCCAAGCACCTGCGCATCCTTGATCCGCGCTATGGCACCATCCGGGCTCAGGCGCTCTCGCCCGGGGAGTCGCTGGCCTTCATCGAGCAACTGCTGGGAGAAACATGATCCGCAAGACCACCGCCGGGGACGCCTTGGAGCTGGCGTGGTTCAAGAGCAGCTACAGCGGCGGAAACGACGGCAACTCCTGCGTCGAGGTCGCCACGACTCCCGGCACCGTCCACGTCCGCGACTCCAAGCACACCGACGGGCCTCGTCTGGCGCTCACCCCCGCGACCTGGGCGGCCTTCGTGCCGTATGCCTCGGGATGGGCTGCCGCCGCCGTCACCGGAGCGTCGGACGCCTGACACCGCGGCAGCGGCGGCGCACCCCTGGACGGCCCCGGGGCCGGGTGCTGGCCAGCGACCTTCACAACGACCGCTGGGAGAAACATGATCCGCAAGGCCATCACCGGGGACACCCCCGAGCTGGCGTGGTTCAAGAGCAGCTACAGCAGCGGCACGGACGGCAACTCCTGCGTCGAGGTCGCCACGACTCCCGGCACCGTCCACGTCCGCGACTCCAAGCACACCGACGGTCCCCGGCTCGCGCTCACCCCCGCAGCTTGGGCGAGCTTCGTGTCGTACGCCTCGGAGGGCTGACGTTTCCACCTCCTGTGCCCACGCGAATGGGTGGTTCGTGGAGGCTCCGCACGCCGGGCCTGCTCCATGTCGTGGAGGGCGTATCGGCCTTCCGTCGGTGCCGAAACCGCTCTGTCATGAGTACTGGTACTCGGCTGCGCTGATCTGTATGGCGGATGCGCTGCGTGCGAGAGGGGTTACCGTACGTGTCCAGTGGCGATTTCGGCATCACTGTGACACTTGGAGGGGCCACGCATGGCGTGGGAAGAGTGGGAGCAGCTCAAAGCGGCGGCAGCGGAGCGGCATTCCACAGGAATGACACTGAACCAGGCCTCTGATGCGGGCGGCACCAGCTCCTTGCGCGGACGGGACCGCCTGAAGCACGGTGCCAAGCCGTGGAACCGGGCCGCCGGTACGGCCGACGACTTACGGATCAGCACCAACAAGACCAAAAAGGTACTGGTCACCGCACACGCCGGCATGGCGGGCGGTCTGTCGGGGCTGGCGAGTCTGGCGGAACTGAAGAGCGTGCTGGCCTCCTGGGAGGACAGGCTGGGCGCTGTGCGCGACGAGTGCGAGTCGCTGGTGCCCACGTTGCGTTCGGTCGGCAGGGAGCTAGTCGGGGTCGATGCCGGAATCGCCGCGAAGGTCGGCTCGGTGCCCGTTCCGCGAGGTGGTGGCGTCCAGTGACGTCTTCACTGACCTGGCAGCAGCTCGCCGACCTGAAGCTGACGGAGCTGGACGACGCAGCGGACGGTTGGGCGGCTGCGTCGCGGCATGCCGACGTCGCGGAGGAGCGCGTCGACGGAGACATGGACGGCGCCTTGTCGAAGACGCAGGAGAGTGAGTCTGCAAAGGCAGCGGTGGGCCGTTTCAAGAGGCTGAGCGCCAACTACGACTACATCAAGACCGAGTGCGGACTCATCCGTACGGCGGTGAGTGGTCTGTCGGCCGAACTCGCGCCCTGTCAGAAGATGGTGAAAGGTGCCGTGGCGGATGCTGCGGCGCTGTCCTACACGATCCATGAGGACGGCAGTGTCAGTTACCCGGCCGGGGGCAAGAACGAGCTGACCGGGGAACCGGCGCCGGGCGGTACCGTGATCGGCAACGATGGCCTGCTCGGACCGGGCGGCAAGGGCCTCCACCGTCCAGGCCAGGGCGGTCGCTACCAGCCTGGCGAGCAGACGCCTGGTCTGATCCGCCCCAACCCGCACCACGCCAAGGCCCAGGAGATCGCCGACAGCATTTCCCGGGCCCTGCGCCAGGCCCGGGAGACCGATGAGCGCTACAGCAGGGCCCTGAGGAAGCTGAAGGCCGCACCTGGGCTGACAGTCGACACCAAGACGTGGGCGGACGCCGCAGCCGACATGCGGGCGGTCCGCGCAGCCGCGGACGAGTACCTCAGACGTGAGATCCCGCTCGACAAGTCCCCGGCTGAACGCAGGGAATGGTGGGACGGTCTGACCGAAGCCCAGCGTGAGGAGTATCTGGCCAGCTATCCGGACGTCATCGGCAATCTGGACGGCATCCCGGCCGTGGTACGCGACGAGGCGAACCGTGACAATCTCCCGCTGCTGATCGCCAAGCTGGAGGGCCAGGAGGGTGAACAGGCACGGGAGCGGCTCGGTGGGCTGAAGGAGATCAGGCGCCAGTTGAAGTTGAACGCGGCCAACCGGCTGACGGACCCGAAAGAGCCGCCGATGTACCTTCTGGGATTGGCCGACGAGGGAACGGGGCGGGCCATCGTCGCCTTCGGTAACCCGGACACCTCGAAGAACGTCTCCGCGTACGTGCCCGGTCTTGGTACGGCTCTCGACAGTGATTTTGCGAACAACGACCTCAAACGCGCCAGGGACACCGCCATCGGAGCCCGCGACAAAGACCCGTCGAGCGCCTCCATCGTGTGGCTCGGCTATGACCCGCCCCAACTCGGCGGTGCGGACGCCACGACGCTGCTTTCGAACACGGAAGTGATGTCCGCTGAGCGGGCTGAGAGAGGCGCCCCCGCCTACAACGCGTTCATGAACGGTCTGACGGCCACGAACTCACACTCGGACCCGCACCTGACGGCGATCGGGCACTCCTATGGCTCGCGATTGGTCGGGGCGGCCGCCCAGGAAGCAGGGGGCATCCCCGGAGCGGACGACATCGTGCTGCTGGGCAGTCCCGGCGTGGGTGTCGACAGGGCAGAGGACCTGGGCGTGGGCAAAGGCCATGTCTTCGTGGGCGCTGCCGACAACGACCCGGTGACGCAACTGCCGTCCAAGCAGGAGGCTGCCGCGGGAGCGGTGTTCAGCGGAGGTGGACCGCTGCTCGGATACCTTGCGGGCGACATCGCCGACCAGCGGGACGACGACATCTGGTTCGGCAGGGACCCGTCGAGCGAGGCTTTCGGTGCGCACCGGATCAAGGTCGACGACGGTCCGCGACCAGTGATCGACGGGGAGGGCCCCACCCCGGCGCACTCCAATTACTTCAACCCTGAAGTCGACCCCGAGTCTGCCGCCAATGTGGCCGCCATCGTCGCGGGTCGCCCCGACCTCGTCACCTCGGAGAAGCCCCGATGAAGCACCAGGCTCCGCGTAACGCTGTGGCGTTCGTGCTGGCCGCGTCGGCCCTGTCCGGCTGCGGCCTCATCGGTGACGACGGCACCGATACCCCGAGCAAGCCGGAGAAGAAAGTGAACTTGCAGGAAGCCGCCGACCGGGCGGAACAGATCCTCGACGGCACCCTGGGTGGGATCAAGCCGGAAGTCGAGGCTCTCCGGGGGCCGTCCAGCGACTCGATCTGCGCTGACGGACAGAATGACGGGACAGGAGCCAAGACCGTCACCCGCAGGCGGTACGTCATGACGATCATCTCGGAGGAACGGCGGGGGAACTTCCTCGGCGTGATCGAGCGCCAGTGGAAGAAGGACGGGTACGAGATCACCTCTGTTCGCAAGCACAGGGAAATGCCCGCCATCTTCGCTTCCACCCCCGAGGGATTCCGGCTCAGCCTGGAGGTCGGCCACAAAGGCCAGGCCTCTTTCAGCGTCACCTCCCCCTGCGCCCTCGAGTCCGAAGTGACCGAGCCGCCTCGTCGGCCCATCGCCCCCGGCTCTCCCGGGGCGGACGGGCTCCCCCACGTGCACTCCGACTTCTGGTCCGCCGACGCGCCGCCGTCCTCGCCGACTCCCACCCCCGGAGGCTGACCGGCGAGGCGCGCAGCCCGCCGGGTACGTACGCGGGTGCCTGGTCGTGCGGGGCGTCCCCGTGCGGGTCGGGTCCAGGTCCGGTGAGCCGCCCTTCGTCGTGGGAGGACCCCGGTACGTGGGACGCCGCCCTCGAAGGCGTCCGGGCTGTCTATGTCACCTACTACCCGGACCTCGCCTTCCCGGGCGCGGGGAGGAAGGCGCGCGGGTCAGTGCGGACAGGCTGAAGGAGTCCGGTGCCGACTGGACGGTGATCAGGGCGAGCTGGTTCGCGCAGAACTTCAGCGAGAGCTTCTTCCGCGAGCCGGTCCGTGCCGGTGAGCTCGCCCTGCCGACCGGGGACGCGGTGGAGGCGTTCGTCGACGCGGACGACATCACGGACGTCGCCGGGGCCGCCCTCACCGGCGACCGGCACATCGGCAGGACCTACGAGCTGTCCGGCCCGCGCCTGCTGAGCTTCCACGAGATCGCCGCGGAACTGAGCAGGGCGACCGGCCGGCGGATCACGTACGTCCCCGTGACGGCGGACGAGTACCGCACGGCGCTGGCGGACGCTGGGCTCCCGGTGGGCTTCGCCGACCTGCTCGAGCTGATCCGGGACGGCCGTAACGCCCACCTGTCCACGGGGCCCGAAAGGCGCTGGGGCGTGAGCCGAGGGACTTCGCGGATTTCGCCCTCGATGCCGCCGCCGGCGGAGCGTGGGACGCCTGAGGCGCCGACGGCCCCGGCGACCGGGGCGTCTCACACCCTGGACGTCCCGGGTCCGCACACTGGCCAGCGGCTTTACGCGTACGTAACACTTGACCGTCCCGCGCCCGGCAACGGCGCCGAGCGCCCAGCCCGGGATCGGGCGGCCCGTGCCGTCCCCGGTCCCGGTGGCAGCCGTGCAAGAAAGGGCCCACGTGACGACGAGTTCCGACACGAAGACCGTGCTCGCCGACCTGCTCGACGAGATCGAGCGCCGCAACCCCGCGCAGCCCGAGTTCCACCAGGCCGTCCACGAGGTCCTCGAGACGCTCGCGCCGGTGCTGTCGGCGCGGCCGGAGTTCGCGGAACCGGGGCTGATCGAACGACTGTGCGAGCCCGAGCGCCAGGTCATCTTCCGGGTGCCGTGGCAGGACGACGACGGGCGCGTGCACGTCAACCGGGGCTTCCGAGTGGAGTTCAACAGCGCGCTGGGCCCCTACAAGGGCGGCCTGCGCTTCCACCCGTCGGTCAACCTCGGCGTCATCAAGTTCCTGGGCTTCGAGCAGATCTTCAAGAACGCCCTCACCGGCCTCGGCATGGGCGGCGGCAAGGGCGGCAGCGACTTCGACCCGCACGGACGCAGCGACGCCGAGGTCATGCGGTTCTGCCAGTCGTTCATGACCGAGCTGTACCGGCACATCGGCGAGCACACCGACGTCCCGGCGGGCGACATCGGCGTCGGCGGCCGCGAGATCGGCTACCTCTTCGGCCAGTACCGGCGCATCACCAACCGCTGGGAGGCCGGCGTCCTGACCGGCAAGGGCCCCGGCTGGGGCGGCTCGCTGATCCGGCCGGAGGCCACCGGGTACGGCAACGTGCTCTTCGCGGCGGCGATGCTGCGCGAGCGCGGGGAGGACCTCGAGGGCCAGACGGCGGTCGTCTCGGGCTCCGGGAACGTCGCGATCCACACGATCGAGAAGCTCGCCGCCCTCGGCGCCAACGCCGTGACCTGCTCGGACTCGTCCGGCTACGTCGTCGACGACAAGGGCATCGACCTGGAGCTGCTGCGGCAGGTCAAGGAGGTCGAGCGCGGCCGGGTGGGCACGTACGCCGAGCGGCGCGGCTCCTCGGCGCGCTTCGTCCCGGGCGGCCGGATCTGGGAGGTCCCGGCCGACATCGCGCTGCCCTCGGCCACCCAGAACGAGCTGGACGAGAACGACGCCGCCGCCCTGATCCGCAACGGCGTGAAGGCGGTCTCGGAGGGCGCGAACATGCCGACGACCCCGGAGGCCGTCCACCTCTTCCAGCGGGCCGGCGTCGCCTTCGGCCCCGGCAAGGCGGCCAACGCGGGAGGCGTCGCGGTCAGCGCCCTGGAGATGGCCCAGAACCACGCCCGTACGTCGTGGCCGGCGGCCCGCGTCGAGGAGGAGCTGGCCCGTGTGATGACCGACATCCACACGACCTGCCGGGACACCGCCGACCGCTACGGCGCCCCCGGCGACTACGTCACCGGCGCGAACATCGCGGGCTTCGAGCGCGTGGCGGAGGCGATGCGGGCCCAGGGCGTCATCTGAGACCGACTTCCGAGGCGCCCCGGGGCCGTGTTTGACCTCCGTCGGCCCCGGGGTAATCTCTTCGGCCCGATTGGCCAGCCCCCTGCCCCATATGGCAGACTGTCGGAGTTGCTCGGTCGAGTGTTGATGCTGCGCGCCTCCCGCCGGGAGGACCGGAAGCGAGTCCCACAGTACTCGTCGCCCCTGATCAGGGGCGGACGTACGGGAATCTTCCGGGAAGCGTGGGCGCGGCGCCGGCCAGGCACCCGGTGGGCCTTTCGCCCCCGGCCCGCGGTTCCGGAAGGGCCCGCACTCCCACGGCAGGGATGTTCGAACAAGGGACATCTGTGTCAGCGGGAGCGCGACACGCCCGACCGCGTGGGTCGGAGCGAGGGCAGGAAACTCCGGGTTCCAGAGCGTTAGAGAGACAGGACTACGAAGTAGCCATGGCGGGACAGAAGATCCGCATCCGGCTCAAGGCCTACGACCACGAGGTCATCGACTCCTCGGCGAAGAAGATCGTCGAGACGGTGACCCGCACTGGTGCGTCGGTCGCGGGCCCGGTGCCGCTGCCCACTGAGAAGAACGTGTACTGCGTCATCAAGTCGCCGCACAAGTACAAGGACTCGCGCGAGCACTTCGAGATGCGCACGCACAAGCGCCTGATCGACATCCTCGACCCGACCCCCAAGACCGTTGACTCTCTGATGCGACTCGACCTCCCGGCCGGTGTCGACATCGAGATCAAGCTCTGAGGCCGGTGATCTGAAGAGATGGCTAAGCAGATCAAGGGCATCCTGGGCGAGAAGCTCGGTATGACGCAGGTGTGGGACGAGAACAACCGCGTTGTTCCCGTCACCGTCGTCAAGGCCGGGCCCAACGTCGTCACCCAGGTCCGCACGAACGACGTCGACGGCTACGAGTCCGTCCAGATCGCCTTCGGCGAGATCGACCCGCGCAAGGTGAACAAGCCCCTCAAGGGCCACTTCGCCAAGGCCGACGTCACCCCCCGTCGTCACCTCGTCGAGATCCGCACGTCGGACGCCTCCGAGTACACGCTGGGCCAGGAGGTCACGGCCGAGGTGTTCGAGGCCGGCGTGAAGGTCGACGTCACCGGCAAGAGCAAGGGCAAGGGCTTCGCCGGTGTCATGAAGCGCCACAACTTCCGTGGCCTCGGCGCCGGACACGGCACCCAGCGCAAGCACCGCTCGCCCGGTTCCATCGGCGGCTGCGCCACCCCGGGCCGTGTGTTCAAGGGCCTCCGCATGGCGGGTCGCATGGGCAACGAGCGGGTCACCACCCAGAACCTGACCGTCCACGCCGTTGACGCGGAGAAGGGTCTGCTGCTCATCAAGGGCGCGGTTCCCGGTCCGAACGGCGGCCTCGTCCTGGTCCGCACCGCGGCCAAGGGGGCCTGAGGTAACCGATGAGCACTGTTGACATCCTTTCGCCGGCGGGCGACAAGGCCGGTACCGTCGAGCTCCCCGCGGAGATCTTCGGCGTTGAGAAGGTCAGCATCCCGCTGATCCACCAGGTCGTCGTCGCACAGCTGGCCGCTGCCCGCCAGGGCACCCACAAGACCAAGACGCGCGGCGAGGTCCGCGGCGGTGGCAAGAAGCCGTACCGCCAGAAGGGCACCGGTCGCGCCCGCCAGGGTTCGACCCGCGCGCCGCAGTTCGCCGGCGGTGGCGTCGTCCACGGCCCGCAGCCGCGCGACTACTCGCAGCGCACCCCGAAGAAGATGAAGGCCGCCGCCCTGCGGCACGCCCTCACCGACCGGGCGCGTCACAACCGCATCCACGTCGTCTCCGGCGTGGTCGAGGGCGAGACCCCGTCGACCAAGTCCGCCAAGAGCCTGTTCGGCAAGATCAGCGAGCGCAAGAACCTGCTCCTGGTCGTCGACCGCTCGGACGAGGCCGCGTGGCTGTCCGCCCGCAACCTGCCCCAGGTCCACATCCTGGAGCCGGGCCAGCTGAACACGTACGACGTTCTCGTCTCGGACGACGTGGTCTTCACCAAGGCCGCTTTCGAGTCCTTCGTCGCCGGCCCGCAGGCCAACGACACCGAAGGGAGCGAGGCCTGATGGCTATCCGTCACCCCTCCATCGCCTCGAAGGCCGCGAAGAAGGCCAAGGCCGCGCGCGTCGCCAAGGCACGCCGCCACGCCGCCGAGGGCAAGAACACCGTCGTCACCCCGGCGAGCAAGGCGTACACGGACCCCCGTGACGTGCTGCTGAAGCCGGTCGTGTCCGAGAAGAGCTACGCGCTCCTCGACGAGAACAAGTACACGTTCATCGTCGACCCGCGGGCCAACAAGACCCAGATCAAGGAGGCCGTGCAGTCGGTCTTCTCGGTCAAGGTCACCGGGGTCAACACGATCAACCGCCAGGGCAAGCGCAAGCGGACCCGCACCGGCTTCGGCCAGCGCGCGTCCACCAAGCGCGCGATCGTGACCCTCGCCGAGGGCGACCGTATCGACATCTTCGGCGGTCCGACCTCCTGACGGAGGTCCGGAACGTCCAGGATTTCGGAAATACTTCCGAGGACTGAGAGACAATGGGTATCCGCAAGTACAAGCCGACGACTCCTGGCCGTCGTGGCGCCAGCGTCGCCGACTTCGTCGAGGTCACGCGGTCCACGCCGGAGAAGTCGCTGGTCCGTCCCCTGCACAGCAAGGGCGGCCGTAACAACGCCGGTCGTGTGACCGTTCGCCACCAGGGTGGCGGACACAAGCGCGCCTACCGCGTGATCGACTTCCGTCGTCACGACAAGGACGGCGTGCCGGCGAAGGTCGCGCACATCGAGTACGACCCCAACCGCACCGCGCGCATCGCGCTCCTGCACTACGCGGACGGCGAGAAGCGCTACATCCTCGCGCCGCGTGGCCTGAACCAGGGCGACCGCGTCGAGAACGGCCCCGGGGCCGACATCAAGCCGGGCAACAACCTCGCCCTGCGCAACATCCCGGTCGGTACGACGCTGCACGCCATCGAGCTGCGTCCCGGCGGCGGCGCCAAGTTCGCCCGCTCCGCCGGCGCCTCCGTGCAGCTGCTCGCGAAGGAGGGCCAGATGGCCCACCTGCGCATGCCGTCCGGTGAGATCCGCCTGGTCGACGTCCGCTGCCGCGCCACCGTCGGCGAGGTCGGCAACGCCGAGCAGTCGAACATCAACTGGGGCAAGGCGGGCCGCAAGCGGTGGCTGGGCGTTCGCCCGACCGTCCGCGGTGTGGTCATGAACCCGGTCGACCACCCGCACGGTGGTGGTGAGGGCCGGACCTCCGGTGGCCGCCACCCCGTGTCCCCGTGGGGCAAGAAGGAAGGCCGTACTCGTTCGCCCAAGAAGGCGTCGAACAAGTACATCGTCCGCCGCCGCAAGACGAACAAGAAGCGCTAAGGACGGGTTGAGATGCCTCGTAGCTTGAAGAAGGGGCCCTTCGTCGACGACCACCTGATGAAGAAGGTGGACGCCCAGAACGAAGCCGGCACCAAGAACGTCATCAAGACCTGGTCCCGCCGCTCCATGATCGTGCCGGCGATGCTGGGCCACACGCTGGCGGTGCACAACGGCAAGACCCACATCCCGGTGTTCGTCACCGAGTCGATGGTCGGCCACAAGCTCGGCGAGTTCTCGCCGACCCGCACCTTCCGCGGCCACGTCAAGGAAGACCGGAAGTCGAAGCGCCGCTAGGCGCGGATCGCAACAGACACGTAAGTAACTGGAAGGACAACCATGGAAGCCAGGGCCCAGGCGCGGTACATCCGCGTCACGCCCATGAAGGCCCGCCGTGTGGTGGACCTCATCCGTGGCATGGACGCCACGGAGGCCCAGGCCGTCCTGCGATTCGCTCCGCAGGCAGCCTCGGTTCCGGTGGGCAAGGTGCTCGACAGCGCCATCGCCAACGCCGCGCACAACTACGACCACACCGATGTCGACAGCCTCTTCATCTCCGAGGCCTACGTCGACGAGGGCCCGACCCTGAAGCGGTTCCGTCCGCGCGCCCAGGGCCGCGCCTACCGGATCCGCAAGCGGACCAGCCACATCACCGTGGTCGTCAGCAGCAAGGAAGGAACCCGGTAATGGGCCAGAAGGTAAACCCGCACGGGTTCCGGCTCGGTGTCACGACCGACTTCAAGTCGCGTTGGTACGCCGACAAGCTCTACAAGGACTACGTCAAGGAAGACGTCGCCATCCGTCGGATGATGACGTCCGGCATGGAGCGCGCCGGCATCTCCAAGGTGGAGATCGAGCGCACCCGTGACCGCGTCCGCGTGGACATCCACACCGCGCGTCCGGGCATCGTCATCGGCCGCCGTGGCGCCGAGGCCGACCGCATCCGCGGCGACCTCGAGAAGCTCACGGGCAAGCAGGTCCAGCTGAACATCCTCGAGGTCAAGAACCCCGAGACCGACGCTCAGCTCGTGGCCCAGGCCGTTGCCGAGCAGCTGTCCAGCCGCGTCTCCTTCCGCCGCGCCATGCGCAAGAGCATGCAGTCGGCGATGAAGGCGGGCGCCAAGGGCATCAAGATCCAGTGCGGTGGCCGCCTCGGCGGCGCCGAGATGTCCCGCTCGGAGTTCTACCGCGAGGGCCGCGTGCCCCTGCACACGCTCCGCGCGAACGTCGACTACGGCTTCTTCGAGGCCAAGACGACCTTCGGCCGCATCGGTGTGAAGGTCTGGATCTACAAGGGCGACGTCAAGAACATCGCCGAGGTCCGCGCCGAGAACGCCGCCGCCCGCGCCGGCAACCGCCCGGCCCGTGGTGGCAGCGACCGCCCGGCCCGCGGTGGCCGCGGTGGCGAGCGTCGTGGGCGCAAGCCGCAGCAGCAGTCGGCTCCGGCCGCCGAGGCCCCCAAGGCCGACGCGCCCGCCGCTGCCGCTCCGGCTGAGAGCACCGGAACGGAGGCCTGACCGACATGCTGATCCCCCGTAGGGTCAAGCACCGCAAGCAGCACCACCCCAAGCGCAACGGCATGTCCAAGGGTGGAACGCAGGTTGCGTTCGGCGAGTACGGCATCCAGGCGCTGACCCCGGCGTACGTCACGAACCGCCAGATCGAAGCGGCTCGTATCGCCATGACCCGTCACATCAAGCGTGGCGGCAAGGTCTGGATCAACATCTACCCGGACCGCCCCCTCACCAAGAAGCCGGCCGAGACCCGCATGGGTTCCGGTAAGGGTTCGCCGGAGTGGTGGGTGGCCAACGTCAAGCCCGGACGCGTCATGTTCGAGCTGTCGTACCCCAACGAGAAGATCGCGCGCGAGGCCCTGACCCGTGCGGCTCACAAGCTGCCGATGAAGTGCAAGATCGTCAAGCGCGAGGCAGGTGAAGCGTGATGTCGGCCGGTACCAAGGCGTCCGAGCTGCGCGAGCTGGGCAACGAGGAGCTTCTGGCGAAGCTCCGCGAGGCCAAGGAAGAGCTGTTCAACCTCCGCTTCCAGGCGGCGACGGGCCAGCTCGAGAACCACGGCCGTCTCAAGGCGGTCCGCAAGGACATCGCCCGGATCTACACCCTCATGCGTGAGCGTGAGCTCGGCATCGAGACGGTGGAGAACGCCTGATGAGCGAGAGCAACGTGACTGAGAACAAGACGGAGCAGCGCGGCTTCCGCAAGACCCGTGAGGGTTACGTCGTCAGCGACAAGATGGACAAGACCGTCGTCGTCGCCGTCGAGGACCGCGTCAAGCACGCGCTGTACGGCAAGGTCATCCGCCGTACGAACAAGCTCAAGGCGCACGACGAGCAGAACGCCGCGGGTGTCGGCGACCGCGTCCTCCTGATGGAGACCCGGCCGCTGTCCGCGACCAAGCGCTGGCGCGTCGTCGAGATCCTCGAGAAGGCCAAGTAATCCCTCCTAGGGGGACCCCCTAGGCATCGTTCCGCCAGGCTCGGGGAGAAACGTGAGTCATTCACGCTTCTCCCCGGGAACCGGCAGACAACCAGGAGATAGACGTGATCCAGCAGGAGTCGCGACTGCGTGTCGCCGACAACACGGGTGCGAAGGAGATCCTCTGCATCCGTGTGCTCGGCGGCTCCGGTCGCCGCTACGCGGGTATCGGTGACGTCATCGTCGCCACCGTCAAGGACGCGATCCCCGGTGGCAACGTGAAGAAGGGTGACGTCGTCAAGGCGGTCATCGTTCGCACCGTCAAGGAGCGCCGCCGTCCGGACGGCTCGTACATCCGCTTCGACGAGAACGCCGCCGTCATTCTCAAGAACGACGGCGACCCTCGCGGCACCCGTATTTTCGGCCCCGTCGGCCGTGAGCTGCGCGAGAAGAAGTTCATGAAGATCATCTCCCTCGCGCCGGAGGTGCTGTGAGCATGAAGATCAAGAAGGGCGACCTGGTCCAGGTCATCACCGGCAAGGACAAGGGCAAGCAGGGCAAGGTCATCGCCGCTTACCCGCGCGAGGAGCGCGTCCTGGTCGAGGGTGTCAACCGGGTCAAGAAGCACACCAAGGCCGGTCCCACGGCTCGTGGTTCGCAGGCCGGCGGCATCGTCACCACCGAGGCGCCGATCCACGTCTCCAACGTCCAGCTGGTCGTGGAGAAGGACGGCAAGAAGGTCGTGACCCGCGTCGGTTACCGCTTCGACGACGAAGGCAACAAGATCCGCGTTGCCAAGCGGACGGGTGAGGACATCTGATGGCTACCACCACTGCTCCGCGTCTGAAGACGAAGTACCGCGAGGAGATCGCGGGCAAGCTGCGTGACGAGTTCAAGTACGAGAACGTCATGCAGGTTCCCGGCCTCGTCAAGATCGTGGTCAACATGGGTGTCGGCGACGCCGCCCGTGACTCGAAGCTGATCGAGGGCGCGATCCGCGACCTGACCACCATCACCGGTCAGAAGCCGGCCGTCACCAAGGCCCGCAAGTCCATCGCGCAGTTCAAGCTGCGTGAGGGACAGCCGATCGGTGCCCACGTCACGCTCCGTGGCGACCGCATGTGGGAGTTCCTGGACCGCACCCTGTCGCTCGCGCTCCCGCGCATCCGCGACTTCCGCGGCCTGTCCCCCAAGCAGTTCGACGGCCGTGGCAACTACACCTTCGGTCTCACGGAGCAGGTCATGTTCCACGAGATCGACCAGGACAAGATCGACCGCGTCCGGGGTATGGACATCACCGTGGTCACCACGGCGACCAACGACGAAGAGGGCCGTGCCCTTCTCCGTCACCTCGGCTTCCCGTTCAAGGAGGCGTGAGCGAGATGGCGAAGAAGGCTCTCATCGCGAAGGCTGCTCGCAAGCCCAAGTTCGGTGTGCGCGCGTACACCCGTTGCCAGCGCTGCGGCCGTCCGCACTCCGTGTACCGCAAGTTCGGCCTGTGCCGCGTGTGCCTTCGTGAGATGGCTCACCGTGGCGAGCTGCCGGGCGTGACCAAGAGCTCCTGGTAGTCCCCTTCATCAGGGATCACCAGGGCTCTCGGTAAGCATCTGGGCCGGCAGAGCGCCCAGCTCACATGCCTTAGGCTTGTGGGGTTGGGCGCCTGCCGTGCCCGTACGACTTACTACGCCGTAGGTCCACCGCGCCGCACCCGTCCCGTCTCGGATCGGGGAGAGGGATGGCGCACCAGGAAACCCCGGCGAGAGAGGCCGAAGGCCAATTCATGACCATGACTGATCCGATCGCAGACATGCTTACGCGTCTGCGGAACGCGAACTCGGCGTACCACGACACCGTGGCGATGCCGCACTCGAAGATCAAGTCGCACATCGCGGAGATCCTCCAGCAGGAGGGCTTCATCACGGGCTGGAAGGTCGAGGACGCCGAGGTCGGCAAGAACCTCGTCCTGGAACTGAAGTTCGGCCCCAACCGTGAGCGCTCCATCGCGGGCATCAAGCGGATCTCCAAGCCCGGTCTCCGGGTGTACGCGAAGTCCACCAACCTGCCGAAGGTGCTCGGCGGCCTCGGCGTGGCGATCATCTCCACGTCGCACGGGCTCCTCACCGACAAGCAGGCCGGCAAGAAGGGCGTAGGCGGAGAAGTCCTCGCCTACGTCTGGTAACGGAAGGGAACGGAGGAAACAGCTATGTCGCGCATCGGCAAGCTCCCCATCGCGGTTCCCGCCGGCGTGGACGTCACCATCGACGGCCGTACGGTCAAGGTCAAGGGCCCCAAGGGCGAGCTGACCCACACCGTCGTCGCGCCGATCGAGGTCGTCAAGGGTGAGGACGGCGTCCTGAACGTCACCCGCCCCAACGACGAGCGTCAGAACAAGGCCCTGCACGGCCTGTCCCGCACGCTGGTGGCGAACATGATCACCGGCGTGACCACGGGTTACGTGAAGAAGCTCGAGATCAGCGGTGTCGGTTACCGCGTCGTCGCCAAGGGTTCGAACCTGGAGTTCTCCCTCGGCTACAGCCACCCGATCCTGGTCGAGGCCCCGCAGGGCATCACCTTCAAGGTGGAGTCCCCGACCCGTTTCTCGGTCGAGGGCATCGACAAGCAGAAGGTCGGCGAGGTCGCGGCCAACATCCGCAAGCTGCGCAAGCCCGACCCGTACAAGGCCAAGGGCGTCAAGTACGAGGGCGAAGTCATCCGCCGCAAGGTCGGAAAGGCGGGTAAGTAAGCCATGGCATACGGGCAGAAGATCCTCAAGGGCGACGCCTACAAGCGCGCCTCGATCAAGCGCCGTCACATCCGGATCCGCAAGAAGGTCTCGGGTACCGCGGAGCGTCCCCGTCTGGTCGTGACCCGCTCCAACCGCCACATCGTGGCGCAGGTGATCGACGACCTGAAGGGCCACACCCTGGCGTCGGCGTCCACCCTGGACAGCTCGATCCGCGGTGGCGAGGGCGACAAGTCCGCGCAGGCCAAGCAGGTCGGCGCCCTGGTCGCCGAGCGTGCCAAGGCCGCCGGTGTCGAGGCCGTCGTGTTCGACCGTGGTGGCAACCAGTACGCCGGGCGCATCGCCGCCCTGGCCGACGCCGCCCGCGAGGCCGGGCTCAAGTTCTGAGCCAGGTTCCGTAGCTAGCGGAAACAGAGAGAGGTAATTCCAATGGCTGGACCCCAGCGCCGCGGAAGCGGTGCCGGTGGCGGCGAGCGGCGGGACCGGAAGGGCCGTGACGGCGGCGCTGCTGCCGCCGAGAAGACCGCGTACGTTGAGCGCGTCGTCGCGATCAACCGCGTCGCCAAGGTTGTGAAGGGTGGTCGTCGCTTCAGCTTCACCGCGCTGGTCGTGGTGGGCGACGGTGACGGCACCGTGGGTGTCGGATACGGCAAGGCCAAGGAGGTGCCGGCCGCCATCGCCAAGGGCGTTGAGGAGGCCAAGAAGCACTTCTTCAAGGTCCCCCGGATCCAGGGCACCATCCCGCACCCGATCCAGGGTGAGAAGGCTGCCGGCGTCGTGCTGCTCAAGCCCGCGTCCCCCGGTACCGGTGTGATCGCCGGTGGTCCGGTGCGTGCCGTGCTCGAGTGCGCCGGTATCCACGACGTGCTGTCGAAGTCGCTCGGCTCCGACAACGCCATCAACATCGTGCACGCCACCGTGGAGGCCCTGAAGGGCCTGCAGCGTCCCGAGGAGATCGCGGCCCGCCGTGGTCTGCCGCTCGAGGACGTCGCCCCCGCGGCCCTGCTGCGTGCGCGTGCCGGGGCGGGTGCGTAAATCATGGCGCAGCTCAAGATTACGCAGGTCAAGTCCTACATCGGCAGCAAGCAGAACCACCGTGACACCCTGCGTTCGCTTGGCCTGAAGAAGGTCAACGACGTGGTCGTCAAGGAGGACCGCCCCGAGTTCCGCGGCATGGTGCACACCGTCCGCCACCTCGTGACGGTCGAGGAGGTCGACTGATCATGGCGGAGCAGAACCCGCTCAAGATCCACAACCTCCGTCCCGCCCCCGGCGCCAAGACCGCCAAGACCCGTGTGGGTCGCGGTGAGGCGTCGAAGGGTAAGACGGCCGGTCGTGGTACGAAGGGTACGAAGGCCCGCTACCAGGTTCCGGAGCGCTTCGAGGGCGGCCAGATGCCGCTGCACATGCGCCTCCCGAAGCTGAAGGGCTTCAAGAACCCGTTCAAGACCGAGTACCAGGTCGTGAACCTCGACAAGCTGGCCAAGCTCTACCCGCAGGGTGGCGAGGTCACGGTCGAGGACCTGGTGGCCAAGGGCGCCGTTCGCAAGAACAGCCTGGTCAAGGTCCTCGGCGAGGGTGAGATCTCCGTGGCGCTGACGGTGAAGGTCGACAAGGCCTCCGCCTCCGCCAAGGAGAAGATCGCCGCCGCCGGCGGCAGCGTCACCGAGCTCGTCTGAACACCTCAGGCGTCTCGATGACTTGAGCGATCCCGACCGGGGATACCCCACAAATGGGGTATCCCCGGTTGGTCGTTCCAAGGGCATGGGTCTCGCCGGTAAGGTGGCCTGCACTGCCCACTTTCACGGGTGTCACACATGGGGCACCCTTGGCGGCAGTTGACCGTTAGCTATTAAGTCGTCAGTCGAACCTCAAGACCGTCACCCTTGACGCAGTTGCGCGGGGGTCGCAGGAGGCACCGTGCTCACCGCGTTCGCCCGGGCGTTCAAGACGCCCGACCTGCGCAAGAAGCTGCTCTTCACGCTGGGCATCATCGTGGTGTACCGGATCGGTACGCACATCCCGATCCCGGGCGTCGACTACCGGGCCGTTCAGGAGTGTGTGGACCAGGCGTCCGGCAACCAGGGTGGTCCCCTCGGCCTGATCAACATGTTCAGTGGCGGCGCTCTGCTGCAGATCACGGTGTTCGCGCTCGGGATCATGCCGTACATCACGGCGAGCATCATCCTCCAGCTGCTGACCGTGGTGATCCCGCGCCTGGAGGCCCTGAAGAAGGAAGGCCAGGCGGGTACGCAGAAGATCACGCAGTACACCCGCTACCTGACCATCGCGCTGGCCGTCCTCCAGGGCACCGGCCTCGTCGCCACCGCCCGCAGCGGCGCCCTCTTCTCCGGCTGCACGGTCGCCAACCAGGTCGTCCCGGACCAGGCCATCTTCACCACCGTCGTCATGGTGATCACGATGACCGCCGGTACGGCCGTCGTGATGTGGCTCGGTGAGCTGATCACCGACCGCGGCATCGGCAACGGCATGTCGATCCTGATGTTCATCTCGATCGCCGCGACCTTCCCGTCCGCCCTGTGGGCCATCAAGCAGCAGGGTGACCTGGCCGACGGCTGGATCGAGTTCGGCACCGTGGTCGCCGTCGGTCTGGTGATGATCGGCCTGGTGGTCTTCGTGGAGCAGGCTCAGCGCCGTATCCCGGTCCAGTACGCGAAGCGCATGATCGGCCGCCGGTCCTACGGCGGTACGTCCACGTACATTCCGCTGAAGGTCAACCAGGCGGGCATCATCCCGGTGATCTTCGCGTCGTCGCTGCTCTACATCCCGGCGCTGGTGGTCCAGTTCTCCAACTCCAGCTCCGGCTGGGCGCAGTGGATCGAGCGGAACCTCGCGGCCACGGACGCCACCGCGCACATCATCCTGTACTTCCTGCTCATCGTCTTCTTCGCGTTCTTCTACGTGGCCATCACCTTCAACCCCGAAGAAGTCGCCGACAACATGAAGAAGTATGGTGGCTTCATCCCGGGCATCCGGGCTGGCCGACCGACCGCTGAGTATCTGAGCTACGTACTCAACCGGATCACCTGGCCGGGTTCGCTGTATCTGGGACTGATCGCTCTCGTGCCGACGATGGCGTTGGCAGGTTTCGGGGCAAACCAGAACTTCCCGTTCGGTGGCACCAGCATCCTCATCATCGTGGGTGTGGGCCTGGAGACGGTGAAGCAGATTGAGAGCCAGCTCCAGCAGCGCAATTACGAAGGGTTCCTCCGCTGATGCGAATCGTCCTCGTCGGGCCGCCGGGTGCCGGAAAGGGTACGCAGGCCACCCGCCTTGCCGAGACGCTGCACATCCCGCACATCTCCACGGGCGACCTGTTCCGCGCCAACATCAGCCAGCAGACCGAGCTGGGCAAGCTGGCCAAGTCCTACATGGACGCCGGCAACCTCGTACCGGACGAGGTCACCATCGCCATGGCGAAGGACCGGATGGAGCAGCCCGACGCCGAGGGCGGCTTCCTGCTGGACGGCTTCCCGCGCAACGTCTCGCAGGCCGAGGCGCTGGACGAACTGCTCGAGACGGAGCAGATGAAGCTGGACGCCGTGCTGGACCTGGAGGCCCCGGAGGAAGAGGTCGTCAAGCGGATCGCCGGACGCCGTGTCTGCCGCAACGAGTCGGCGCACGTCTTCCACGTGACGTACTCGCCGCCGAAGCAGGAGGGCGTCTGCGACGTCTGCGGCGGAGAGCTGTACCAGCGGGACGACGACTCCGAGGCGACGGTCCGCAAGCGGCTGGAGGTCTACCACACGCAGACCGAGCCGATCATCGACTACTACAAGGCGCAGGGGCTGGTCGTGACCATCTCCGCGATGGGCAAGGTCGACGAGGTGACCGGCCGTGCGCTGGAGGCGCTGAAGCGCAAGTAGCCGCGCTCGCTCGGCCGCGGTTCCGCAAGGGGCCGCGGCCGACGTGTGCCCGGGGCGAGGGTGCCGTCCCCCGGGGTCGCGCCCCCGGACCCCCATCGGCCTGAACGGCCTCGTCCGCAAGCGCCGGACGGGCTGGTCGGTGGCCGCCCCGTATCGTTGATGGTGTCCGTCCGTACCCGGTCCAAGAAAGGCCGCAGCCCCCATGGTGCAGATCAAGAACCCCGAGCAGATCGCCAAGATGCGTCAGGCGGGGTTGGTGGTCGCCGCCATTCACGCGGCCACGCGGGAGGCCGCGGTACCCGGTGCCACGACGAAGGACCTGGACCAGGTCGCCCGCAAGGTGCTCGCCGAGCACGACGCCAAGCCGAACTTCCTCGGGTACGGCGGTTTCCCGGCGACGATCTGCACGTCCGTGAACGAGGTCGTCGTCCACGGCATCCCCTCCGACGAGGTCGTCCTCAAGGACGGGGACATCATCTCCATCGACTGCGGCGCGATCATCGACGGCTGGCACGGTGACGCCGCGTACACGGCGTTCGTCGGGTCCGGTCACTCCCCGGAGCTGGTCGAGCTGTCCCGGGTGACCGAGGAGTCGATGTGGGCCGGGATCGCGGCGATGAAGCAGGGCAACCGGCTGGTCGACATCTCCCGGGCCGTCGAGACGTACATCCGCCGCCAGCCCAAGCCGGGCGGCGGTCGGTACGGGATCATCGAGGACTACGGCGGCCACGGCATCGGCACCGAGATGCACATGGACCCCCACCTGCTGAACTACGTCGACCGCCGGCGGGGCAAGGGCCCGAAGCTGGTCCCCGGCTTCTGCCTCGCGATCGAGCCGATGGTGTCCCTGGGCACTCCGAAGACGGTCGTCCTGGAGGACGACTGGACGGTCGTGACGACGGACGGAACCTGGTCCTCCCACTGGGAGCACTCCGTCGCCCTGACGGAGGACGGCCCCCTGGTCCTGACGGCCCCCGACGGCGGCAAGGCCAAGCTGGCGGAGTACGGCATCACGGCGGCCCCCGACCCGCTCGGGTGACCGCCCCCGGCCCGCTCGGGTGACCGCCCCCGGCCCGCTCGGGTGACCGCCCCCGGCCCGCTCGGGTGCCCCCGGACCCCGCTGCGTAACGATCTCCCGGGTGGGGCAGACTTCCTCGTTTCGCCTTTCCGGGTGTGCTGACGTAGACTGACTCGTCGGCTCTTGTGCACCCGCATGTCTGCATGCCCGCAGACCTCGCGTTCCGTGCACGTCGGAGTCGATCAAGGTAGTCGATTCGAAGGGCGAAGCGTGGCCAAGAAGCAAGGTGCCATCGAGATCGAGGGCACTGTCGTCGAGTCTCTGCCGAACGCCATGTTCAAGGTCGAGCTCCAGAACGGCCACCAGGTCCTGGCACACATCAGCGGCAAGATGCGCATGCACTACATCCGCATCCTCCCTGACGACCGGGTCGTGGTGGAGCTGTCTCCGTACGACCTGACGCGTGGCCGGATCGTCTACCGGTACAAGTAGATCTTGCCCACGTCCCGCGGCGGCGACGCCGTGGGTCCGCCGGCAACTGACCCGGAGAACCTCACATCCCATGAAGGTCAAGCCGAGCGTCAAGAAGATCTGCGACAAGTGCAGGGTGATCCGCCGTCACGGTCGGGTCATGGTCATCTGCGACAACCCGCGCCACAAGCAGCGCCAGGGCTGACGCACGACCGACCGCACCCTCTGCATCCACATCGCAGGGATTCGCGCGACGCGAGCTGAATATGTTCATACGCAGGGCCCGGACGGCGTACGCCGTCTGACACCCCCGGTTCGGAGGCCGGGGACCCAGTTCGTACCTAGTACGGCGGCTGGGAGCCGGTCCTGTGGAAGACCTCCGAAGATCACCAGGAGCCATTGAATGGCACGCGTTTCCGGTGTTGACATCCCGCGCGACAAGCGCGTGGAGATCGCCCTCACCTACGTGTTCGGCATCGGCCGGACCCTCTCCCAGCAGACGCTGGCTGCCACCGGCGTCGACCCGAACACCCGCGTCCGCGACCTCTCCGAGGAGCAGCTCGTCGCGATCCGCGAGTACGTCGACAACAACTTCAGGACCGAGGGCGACCTCCGTCGCGAGATCCAGGCCGACATCCGCCGCAAGGTCGAGATCGGCACGTACCAGGGTCTGCGTCACCGTCGCGGTCTGCCCGTCCGCGGCCAGCGCACCAGCACCAACGCCCGCACCCGCAAGGGCCCGCGTCGCGCCATCGCCGGCAAGAAGAAGCCGGGCAAGAAGTAGTCCGCAGCGGACGCCTGTCCACGGTCTTCGCTGTAGGACCGACCACCTCCGTAGGAGTTAAGACATGCCCCCCAAGGGACGTCAGGGCGCTGCCAAGAAGGTGCGCCGCAAGGAAAAGAAGAACGTCGCTCACGGCCACGCGCACATCAAGAGCACGTTCAACAACACGATCGTGTCGATCACGGACCCGACCGGCAACGTGATCTCCTGGGCCTCCGCCGGCCACGTCGGCTTCAAGGGCTCCCGGAAGTCCACGCCGTTCGCCGCGCAGATGGCCGCCGAGTCGGCCGCCCGCCGCGCTCAGGAGCACGGCATGCGCAAGGTCGACGTGTTCGTCAAGGGCCCGGGTTCCGGTCGTGAGACCGCCATCCGTTCGCTCCAGGCGACCGGTCTCGAGGTCGGCTCCATCCAGGACGTCACCCCGACCCCGCACAACGGCTGCCGCCCGCCGAAGCGCCGTCGCGTCTGACGCGTCGCCTTCCAGGCCGCGGTTTTTCGGGCGGTACGGCTCTTTCGGGTCGTACCGCCCGTACCCTTGCAGTACCCGCGCTCTGTTCCGGCGCGGTCCCGTCGGGCGTCATATAGCGGGCGCCCACGACTGAAGGATCTGATCCACACATGCTGATCGCTCAGCGTCCCTCGTTGACCGAAGAGGTCGTCGACGAGTTCCGCTCCCGGTTCGTGATCGAGCCGCTGGAGCCGGGCTTCGGCTACACCCTCGGCAACTCCCTCCGCCGCACCCTCCTGTCGTCGATCCCCGGCGCTGCTGTCACCAGCATCCGCATCGACGGCGTCCTGCACGAGTTCACCACCGTGCCGGGCGTCAAGGAGGACGTCACCGACCTGATCCTCAACATCAAGCAGCTGGTCGTCTCCTCCGAGCACGACGAGCCCGTGGTGATGTACCTGCGCAAGCAGGGCCCGGGTCTGGTCACCGCCGCCGACATCGCGCCGCCGGCCGGTGTCGAGGTGCACAACCCCGACCTGGTCCTCGCCACGCTCAACGGCAAGGGCAAGCTGGAGATGGAGCTGACCGTCGAGCGCGGTCGCGGCTACGTCTCCGCCGTGCAGAACAAGCAGGTCGGCCAGGAGATCGGCCGGATCCCGGTCGACTCGATCTACTCGCCGGTCCTCAAGGTCACGTACAAGGTCGAGGCCACGCGTGTCGAGCAGCGCACCGACTTCGACAAGCTGATCGTCGACGTCGAGACCAAGCAGGCGATGCGTCCGCGTGACGCCATGGCCTCCGCCGGTAAGACGCTGGTCGAGCTGTTCGGTCTCGCCCGCGAGCTGAACATCGACGCCGAGGGCATCGACATGGGTCCGTCCCCGACGGACGCCGCGCTCGCCGCAGACCTGGCGCTGCCGATCGAGGAGCTGGAGCTCACCGTCCGGTCGTACAACTGCCTCAAGCGCGAGGGCATCCACTCCGTGGGTGAGCTGGTCGCGCGCAGCGAGGCGGACCTGCTCGACATCCGCAACTTCGGTGCGAAGTCGATCGACGAGGTCAAGGCGAAGCTGGCGGGCATGGGCCTGGCGCTCAAGGACTCGCCTCCCGGGTTCGACCCGACCGCCGCCGCGGACGCCTTCGGCGCCGATGACGACGCTGACGCCGGTTTCGTGGAGACCGAGCAGTACTAAGAGCTCGGGCCATCCGGTCCGTACTCGGGTGCGGGCGGACTGTGGCTTGTCGCGCAGTTCCCCGCGCCCCTTCCGGAGGCGCCCCTTCGGGGCTGCCTCCGGATCTCCGACAGGCGACCGCCTGCTCGGATACTGACCCCGGTACCTGATACGGCCGGGGCAGACACCTAGGAGAAACACCATGCCGAAGCCCACCAAGGGTGCCCGTCTGGGCGGCAGCGCCGCGCACGAGAAGCTGCTCCTCGCGAACCTGGCGAAGAGCCTCTTCGAGCACGGCAAGATCACCACGACGGAGGCGAAGGCCCGCCGTCTGCGGCCGTACGCCGAGCGCCTGATCACCAAGGCGAAGAAGGGCGACCTTCACAACCGCCGCCAGGTGCTCCAGGTCATCACGGACAAGAGCGTCGTCCACACGCTCTTCACCGAGATCGGCCCGCGCTACGAGAACCGTCCGGGTGGCTACACCCGTATCACCAAGATCGGCAACCGCCGCGGTGACAACGCGCCCATGGCCGTCATCGAGCTGGTCGAGGCGCTGACGGTCGCGCAGCAGGCGACGGGTGAGGCCGAGGCCGCCACCAAGCGCGCCGCCAAGGACGCCGAGGCTGCCGAGGCTCCCGAGGCCAAGGTCGACACGACCAAGGCCGACGACGAGGCTGCCGCCGAGGAGTCGAAGGACGCGTAAGCGTTCTGCCGGGGGGCTGTGTGCCTGGCGGCTGCGGGTTTGTCGTGGCTGGTCGCGCAGTTCCCCGCGCCCCCTTCGGGGGGCGGTTGCGGGCCCGTTCCATTTCAGGAGCGGGCCCGCTTTCGTGTTGCTGAGAGGATGCAGGGGTGAGTGACGAAGTACAGCCCGGTCATGTCCGTGTGCGTCTCGACCTGTCCTATGACGGGACCGATTTCTCCGGGTGGGCCAAGCAGGCCGGGGGGCGGCGGACCGTGCAGGGGGAGGTCGAGGACGCGCTGCGGACCGTGACGCGGTCGCGGGAGACGTACGAGCTGACCGTGGCCGGGCGGACCGACGCCGGGGTGCACGCCCGGGGGCAGGTGGTGCACGTGGACCTGCCCGAGGGCGTGTGGCGCGAGCACCACGGGAAGCTGCTCAAGCGGCTCGCGGGACGGCTGCCCAGGGACGTACGGGTCTGGGCGCTGCGGGAGGCCCCCAGCGGGTTCAACGCGCGGTTCTCCGCGATCTGGCGGCGTTACGCCTACCGCGTCACCGACAACCCCGGCGGTGTGGACCCGCTGCTGCGCAACCACGTCCTGTGGCACGACTGGCCCCTCGACGTCGACGCCATGAACGAGGCCGCTCGGCACCTGCTGGGCGAGCACGACTTCGCCGCCTACTGCAAGAGGCGGGAGGGGGCCACGACCATCCGGACCCTTCAGGAACTGAGCCTGGCGCGGGGCGAGGACGGGATCATCACGGCCACCGTCCGGGCGGACGCCTTCTGCCACAACATGGTGCGCTCGCTGATCGGCGCGCTGCTGTTCGTCGGCGACGGGCACCGCCCGCCCGACTGGCCGGGGAAGGTGCTGGCGGCCGGCGTACGCGACTCGGCCGTGCACGTCGTACGGCCGCACGGGCTGACCCTGGAGGAGGTCGGCTACCCGGCGGACGAGCTGCTCGCGGCGCGCAGCCGCGAGGCGCGGAACAAGCGGTCCTTGCCCGGCGCGGGCTGCTGCTGAGCGGTCCCCGCCCGGCCCGCCGCCGAACGGTCCGGGCCCGGGCGCGGTGGCGCCGCGCCCGCAGGTGCTAGCCGGCCGTCGCCGCCGCCGAGGCCTGGGCCTCGCCGCGCTGGCGGATCTGGCGGAAGGTGAACTCCGCCAGGTCGTCGCCGGTCCGGAAGACCTCGGTGTCCTTCTCGGTGACGTCCTTGCCGGAGGTGAACCCGGAGATGGTGAAGTAGGCGTACCGGCCGTAGGAGTTGGTCGTGGACCGGCACACCGCGCCCTGGCAGAAGGACTTCACCCCGCCGCCGGCCAGGGACTTGACGATGCTCTTGCTGTCGGCCTGCTTCTTGGCCTCGGTGGCCTGCGCGGCGGTGTCGAAGACGGCCACGCCGACCGTCACGGCGACGCCGCCCTGGGTGTAGCTGACGCGGATCAGCCGGGTGCAGTCGTTGTCCTTCAGGACCTTCGGCAGGGTGCCCTGCGCGGCGGAGAAGCAGCTGCGGGTGTCGGCGGTCGGGCCCTTCTTGTAGACCGTCTCGCCCATGGTCAGCTGGGTGCCGGGGAAGAGGGTGTCCGGGCTCAGCGGGGCCTTGTCCTTCTTCGCGCTGGACACGAAGTCCTTCGGGTCCAGCGGGGGCGGCGCGGAGGTCGGCGCGAACGACGGGGCCGTGGCGGTCTCGCTCGGGATGTCGGCCGCCGAGGGCAGCTCGGAGGGGTCGCCGGAGGCCGAGGAGGAGCCGTTCGCCGACACGACGGCCACCGCGACCGCGCTGGCGACGGCGACCGTGGCCAGCGCGCCGCCACCGATGAACAGCAGCCGGCGCCGCTTGTTGCGGGCCTCGGACGCCTCGGCCAGCGCCGCCCAGTCCGGGGTCCCGTCACCGCCGCCGCTGTTCCAGGGCTGCTGGGAATTCGGTTTCCAGGGATCCCACTGAGACTGGGGTCCCCCCTGCCCAAAGCTCATGGGGCGCATCTTAGACGGGTTGTCCGGCGTGCTGGTCCGCCTCAACGGGCCCCGGAAGCCCTAGCGTTCCTCCCATGCGGACGGGCAAAAGCGACATCTCCGGGTGGTTGGTGCGACCGGCGCCGTGGCAGTTGTGGGCGGCGCTCGCCGCGGTGCTCGGCGCTCTGGTCGCGCGTACGGCACGCACCACCGCGGACGGCGGGATGGACAACGCCATCGTCGTCCGGGCGGCCCGGACCTGGCTGGCGGGCGGCGACCCGTACGCCGATCCGCACTTCCTGTACTTCCCGAGCGCCGTCCTGGCCGCCGTACCGCAGGCACTGCCGTCCGCGGCCGTGCTGCGGGTGCTGGTGCCGCTGACGGTGACGGCCCTGCTGGTGCTGGGCTGGGCCTGCGCGCTGCGGCTGCACCGGGTCCCGCTGGGCAGCCGCTTCGCCGCCCTCGGCCTGCTCGGGCTCGCGGCGGGCTTCGCGCCGTTCGCGCACCTGGTGCTGCTCGGCAACTGGACGGTGACCGCGGCGGCGGCCCTGCCGCTGTGCCTGCTGGCGGCGAGCCGGGGGCGGTGGACGGCGGCGGGCGTGGTCGTCGGCGTCGCCGTCGCGGTGAAGCCGCTGCTGGTGCCGCTGGTGCTGCTGTTCCTGTTCGCCGGGCGGTGGCGGGCGCTGGCGGCGGCGGTCCTCGTGCCGTTCGGCGCGTCCGCCGCCGCCGGGCTGCTGATGCCGGACCCGGCCGGCTTCTTCACCCGCACGCTGCCGTTCCTGCTCGGCGGCGACGACGGCTTCGTCCGGCTCTACGAGGCCTCCCCGGCGGCCGTGCTGCCCCGGCTCGGCGTGCCCTCGGCGCTCGCCGGGGCCGTCGCGGTGCTCGCCGCCGCCGCGGGGGTGCTGTGCGCCCGGCGGCGCTGGCGCCGGGCCGATGCCGGGGCGGCGCGGCTCGCCGAGACCGCCGCCGGGCTGATGCTCTCGGCGTTCCTGGTCTCCCGCCCCTCCTACGACCACTACCTCCTGGTCGTCCTGCCCCTGCTGCTCGCCGGACTGCCGTACGCCGGCTCGGTCGCCCGCCGCCCCTGGTTCTGGCTGGCCCTGGTCCCGCAGCTGCCGGGGCTGACCTGGCCCTGGCTGGAGCCGCCCCGGCGGCGCGCCTTCAAGGACGCGGTCACCCTCTGTGTGCTGGCGGCGACGGTGGCCCGGCAGGGATGGGCGGCGAGGGCCTCCCGGGAGGGGGAAGGGCTCGTCGCCGCGCCCCGGCGGGCGGACACGTACAGTGGTAGCAGGCGGTGATGCACGGCGGTCCCTCGTTTTGACCCATTCCGAGGCCCCCGGTATCCTGCTTGTTCGTTGTGTATTGGCTTGCTCATTCTCACGGGACGGGCCCTTACACCGGTCCACCGGGCCGATGACCAGCGACCAGCACGCGGTTTGCGTCACCGCGGTGCGGTCAAGGCTGTCGTGATCGTTTCGGTGACCTGTTCAGGACCATTCACTCGAAGCGAAGGCTACGAACCGTGCGTACGTACAGCCCCAAGCCCGGCGATGTGACGCGCCAGTGGCACGTCATCGACGCTCAGGACGTTGTCCTGGGCCGTCTCGCCTCCACCGCAGCGACCCTCCTGAGGGGCAAGCACAAGCCGATCTACGCTCCGCACGTAGACGCCGGTGACTTCGTCATCATCATCAACGCCGACAAGGTGCACCTGTCCGGCAACAAGCGGACCCAGAAGATGGCGTACCGCCACTCCGGCTACCCGGGCGGTCTGCGCTCCGTCCGTTACGACGAGCTGCTGGAGAAGAACCCCGAGAAGGCCGTCGAGAAGGCCGTCAAGGGCATGCTTCCCAAGAACTCCCTGGGCCGTCAGATGCTCTCGAAGCTGAAGGTCTACAAGGGTGACCAGCACCCGCACGGCGCGCAGCAGCCGCAGCCGTACGAGATCACCCAGGTCGCGCAGTAAGTCCGGCCACCCCCTAAGACTGAAGAGAATCTGAGGAGAATCGTGGCCGAGACCACTGCCGAGCAGCCGCTCGAAGAGCTTGACATCGACAGCTACACCACCGAGTCCGAGGTCCCCGTCGAGGGCGAGTACACCTCGGAGTCCATGGCCTCCCGCTTCGGCGAGCCCCAGCCGGCCGCCGGCCTGGGCCGCCGCAAGAACGCCATCGCCCGTGTCCGGATCGTCCCGGGCACCGGCAAGTGGAAGATCAACGGCCGCACCCTCGAGGACTACTTCCCGAACAAGGTGCACCAGCAGGAGGTCAACGAGCCCTTCAAGGTGCTCGAGCTCGAGGGCCGCTACGACGTCATCGCCCGCATCGCCGGCGGCGGCGTCTCCGGCCAGGCCGGTGCCCTCCGCCTCGGTGTCGCGCGTGCCCTCAACGAGGCCGACGTCGACAACAACCGCGGCCCGCTGAAGAAGGCCGGCTTCCTGCGCCGCGACGACCGCGCGGTCGAGCGGAAGAAGGCCGGTCTGAAGAAGGCCCGCAAGGCTCCGCAGTACAGCAAGCGCTAATCGGCGCTGCTGTACTCCGAACGCCCCGGCGGCACGCCACTGTGCTGCCGGGGCGTTCGTATATCACCGTCGTCAGGCGTATAACGGCACAAGACGCTCAACGGCTTGTGTGATCGGATGGCCGGGCATTGCGGGTGTCCGGGAACACGGAGGCAGGTGCGTGGGCCGCACGGCACGCTTCCGGAACTGACGTTTCCTCAGGAGGACAAGTGGGACGACTCTTCGGCACGGACGGCGTGCGCGGTGTCGCCAACGCGGATCTGACGGCCGAGATGGCGCTCGGCCTCTCCGTCGCCGCGGCGCACGTGCTGGCCGAGGCGGGCACGTTCGAAGGACACCGGCCGACCGCGGTGGTCGGACGTGACCCGCGCGCGTCCGGGGAGTTCCTGGAGGCCGCCGTGGTGGCGGGCCTGGCCAGCGCCGGGGTGGACGTGCTGCGGGTCGGCGTGCTGCCGACCCCCGCCGTGGCGTACCTGACCGGCGCGCTCGGCGCCGACCTCGGTGTGATGCTCTCCGCCAGCCACAACGCCATGCCCGACAACGGCATCAAGTTCTTCGCCCGCGGCGGTCACAAGCTCGCCGACGAGCTGGAGGACCGCATCGAGTCCCTCTACGAGGGGCACCGCACCGGCGCCCCCTGGGACCGGCCGACCGGGGCCGGGGTCGGCCGGGTCCGCGACTACGGCGAGGGCTTCGACAAGTACGTCGCCCACCTCGTCGCCGTGCTGCCCAACCGGCTCGACGGACTGAAGATCGTCCTCGACGAGGCGCACGGCGCCGCCGCCCGGGTCTCGCCGGAGGCGTTCGCGCGGGCCGGCGCCGAGGTCGTCACCATCGGTGCCGAGCCGGACGGCCTCAACATCAACGACGGCTGCGGCTCCACCCACCTCGACCAGCTCAAGGCCGCCGTCGTGGAGCACGGCGCCGACCTCGGCATCGCCCACGACGGCGACGCCGACCGCTGCCTGGCCGTGGACCACACCGGCGCCGAGGTGGACGGCGACCAGATCCTCGCCGTGCTCGGGCTGGCGATGCGGGAGCGGTCCGTGCTGCGCCGGGACACCGTCGTCGCGACCGTCATGTCCAACCTGGGCTTCAAGCTCGCCATGGAGCGCGAGGGCATCGAGGTCGTGCAGACGGCGGTCGGCGACCGGTACGTGCTGGAGGAGATGAAGGACAAGGGCCTCGCCCTGGGCGGCGAGCAGTCCGGCCACGTCATCATCCTCGACCACGCCACCACCGGTGACGGCACGCTGACCGGCCTGATGCTGGCGGCACGGGTCGCGCAGACCGGTCGTACGCTGCGGGACCTCGCCTCCGTGATGGAGCGGCTGCCGCAGGTGCTGATCAACGTGCCCGACGTGGACAAGTCCCGGGTGACGACCTCCGCGGAGCTGGCCACCGCGGTCGCCGAGGCGGAGCGGGAGCTGGGGGAGACCGGGCGGGTGCTGCTGCGTCCCTCCGGGACGGAGCCGCTCGTTCGCGTGATGGTCGAGGCTGCGGACATCGAGCAGGCCCGGTCGGTGGCGAGCCGGCTGGCCGATTCCGTCAAGTCGGCGTTGGGGTAGTTCTTCGGAGTCGCCGGGTCGGGGGGCTGTGTGCTGCGGGCCTGCGGGTTTCGTCGTGGCCTGTCGCGCAGTTCCCCGCGCCCCTTCGGGGCGCTGTCCTCAGCATGGCGTCCGTCCGACCGCCTTCACAGCTTGCGCAGGCTCAGCCGCTGCACCTTGTGGTCGGGGCCCTTGCGCAGGATCAGCGTGGCACGGCCCCGGGTCGGGGCGACGTTCTCGATGAGGTTGGGCTTGTTGATGGTGCGCCAGGTGGTGCGGGCGTAGTCGAGCGCCTCCTCCTCCGACACCTGCGTGTACTTGCGGAAGTAGGACGAGGGGTTCTGGAACGCGGTCGCGCGCAGCTTCTTGAAGCGGTTCAGGTACCAGCGCTCGATGTCCTCGGGCCGGGCGTCGACGTACACGCTGAAGTCGAAGTAGTCGGCCAGACCCACCCGGGTGCGGCCGTCCTTGCCGGGCAGGGCGGGCTGGAGGACGTTGAGGCCCTCGACGATGAGGATGTCGGGGCGGCGCACGACGAGCTTCTCGCCGGGGACGATGTCGTAGATCAGGTGGGAGTAGACGGGCGCCGTCACCTCCTCCTTGCCGGCCTTGATGTCGGCGACGAACCGGGTCAGGGCCCGGCGGTCGTACGACTCCGGGAACCCCTTGCGCGACATCAGACCGCGGGCCTGGAGCTCCCGGGTGGGCAGCAGGAAGCCGTCGGTGGTGACCAGCTCCACGCGCGGATGCTCGGGCCAGCGCGACAGCAGCGCCTGGAGCAGGCGGGCGACGGTGGACTTGCCGACCGCGACGGACCCGGCGACGCCTATGACGAACGGCGTGCCCGACTGGGAACCCTGCTCACCGAGGAAGGTGTTCAGCGCGCCCCGCAGCCCGTCCGTGGCGCCGACGTAGAGGTTGAGCAGCCGGGACAGCGGGAGGTAGATGTCCCGCACCTCGTCGAGGTCGATCACGTCGCCGAGGCCCCGCAGCTTCTCGACCTCCTCGGCGCTGAGCGGCAGCGGCGTCTTGTCGCGCAGCGCGCTCCACTCGGTGCGCGTGAGGTCGACGTAGGGAGTCGCCTCCGGCCGGTGCCGGTGGGCGCTCCGGGGCATCGAGGAGGCCGGAGAGATCACAGTCCATTGTTAACGGAGTTCGAACGGCTCGGCAGGTGGGCTGTGTCACGCCGGACCGGGCCGCGGCGCGCATGATCACGTCGGTGTCACGGTCGGATACCAGGTCGTCGCCCGAAGATCATCTGTGGGCCCGCTGTGCGTACAGTGCGCGCACGCATGCGCGGAACCTCCGCGACCTGGAAGAAAGAGTCCCCGACGTGAGAAGCATCGCCGTTCGCCGTACCGCCCTCGCGGGCGCTGCCGCCGCCCTGGCCCTTCTGTCCACCGCCTGCGGCGGCTCCACCGACGACGGCGGCGAGGCCGGCGGCGACAAGGCCGGTGGCGGCTCCACCGCGGCGGCCAAGGCGCTGACCGCCGCCGAGCTGGAGCAGGCCGCCCTCACCCAGGCGGACGTCGAGAGCGGCAAGGTCGTCGCGGAGCTGCCCGCGGGGGACGACGTCACCAAGGAGCAGGTGAAGGCGGACGGCGAGGAGTGCCTGCCGCTCGCCCACGCCCAGGCCGGCGTCCCCGGCGGCACGCCCGCCGCCACGGTCAAGCGCAGCTGGGCCGGCGAGCCGAAGAAGCCGTCCGCCGACACCCCGCCCGAGCAGGCCGCGATGGCCGCCCTCGACGTGCCGAAGGTGCTGGTGACCCTGGCCTCCTACGAGGACGGCGGCGCCGAGAAGGCACTGAAGGACGTGGAGGCTGCGGCCCAGAAGTGCGCCAAGGGCTTCACGGCCACCGTCGGCGGCGAGAAGGCCGAGTACACCGAGGTGACCGTGACCGACGCCCCCGCCGGCGGTGACGGGGGCGTCGCCCTGACCATGACCGTGAACGTCGGGGAGGGCGTCACCCCGCCGATGAAGGTCGTGGTGGTCCGCAAGGGCGCCACCGTCGCCTCCTTCAGCGCCGTCAACCTCGCGTCCATGGCGAGCGGCAAGGACTTCGCGTTCCCCACCGAGATCGTCGACGCCCAGGTCGGCAAGCTGAAGTGACCCACAGTTCCCACCGGGGCGTTCGTACCCCGGTGGGAATTTCCGATTTCGGGCACGTGATGGCGTGTTCGGGAGCGGCGCTGATCGTAGGCTGCCGGTCATGTGCGGAATCGTGGGTTACGTGGGGTCGCAGTCGGCGCTCGATGTCGTGGTGGCCGGGCTGAAGCGGCTGGAGTACCGGGGATACGACTCGGCGGGCGTCGCCGTGCTCGCCGACGGCGGACTCGCCGCCGCCAAGCGGGCCGGCAAGCTCGTCAACCTGGAGAAGGAGCTGTCCGAACGCCCGCTGCCCACCGGCACCACCGGCATCGGACACACCCGCTGGGCCACGCACGGCGGCCCCACCGACGCCAACGCCCACCCGCACCTCGACAACGCCGGCCGGGTCGCCGTCGTCCACAACGGCATCATCGAGAACTTCGCGTCCCTCAGGGCCGAGCTGGCCGAGCGCGGGCACGAGCTGGCGTCCGAGACGGACACCGAGGTCGTTGCCCACCTCCTCGCCGAGGAGTTCTCCTCCTGCGCCGACCTGGCGGAGGCGATGCGGCTGGTGTGCCGCCGCCTGGAGGGTGCATTCACCCTGGTGGCGGTGCACGCTGACGAGCCGGACGTGGTCGTCGGAGCGCGCCGCAACTCGCCGCTGGTCGTGGGCGTCGGGGACGGCGAGTCCTTCCTCGCCTCCGACGTGGCGGCGTTCATCGCGCACACCCGCGACGCCGTCGAACTGGGGCAGGACCAGGTGGTCGAGCTGCGCCGGGACGGCGTGACGGTGACCGGCTTCGACGGCAGCCCGGCCGACGTGCGCTCCTACCACGTCGACTGGGACGCCTCCGCCGCCGAGAAGGGCGGCTACGACTACTTCATGCTCAAGGAGATCGCCGAGCAGCCCAAGGCGGTCGCCGACACCCTGCTGGGCCGCATCGACGGCGCCGGCTCGCTGAGCCTGGACGAGGTGCGGATCTCCGCGGCCGAGCTGCGCGAGACGGACAAGGTCGTCATCGTCGCCTGCGGTACGGCCTTCCACGCCGGGCTGATCGCGAAGTACGCGATCGAGCACTGGACGCGCATCCCGTGCGAGGTGGAGCTGGCCAGCGAGTTCCGCTACCGCGACCCGATCCTGGACCAGCAGACGCTGGTGATCGCCATCTCCCAGTCCGGCGAGACGATGGACACGCTGATGGCCCTGCGGCACGCCCGCGAACAGGGCGCGAAGGTGCTGGCCATCTGCAACACCAACGGCTCGACCATCCCCCGCGAGTCGGACGCGGTCCTCTACACCCACGCCGGCCCGGAGATCGCCGTCGCCTCGACGAAGGCGTTCCTCACCCAGCTGGTGGCCTGCTACCTGGTCGCCCTCTACCTGGGCCAGGTGCGCGGCACCAAGTGGGGCGACGAGATCCGGGCGGTGATCCGCGACCTGTCGCACATCTCCGGCGAGGTGGAGCAGGTCCTCGGGACCATGGAGCCGGTGCGGGAGCTGGCGCGCTCCCTCGCCGCCAAGAACACGGTGCTGTTCCTGGGGCGGCACGTCGGCTACCCGGTGGCGCTGGAGGGCGCCCTCAAGCTCAAGGAACTCGCCTACATGCACGCCGAGGGCTTCGCGGCGGGCGAGCTGAAGCACGGCCCGATCGCGCTGATCGAGGAGGACCTGCCGGTGGTGGTGGTCGTCCCGTCGCCGCGCGGCCGTTCCGTGCTCCACGACAAGATCGTCTCCAACATCCAGGAGATCCGGGCCAGAGGTGCGCGGACCATCGTGATCGCGGAGGAGGGCGACGAGGCGGTCGTCCCCTACGCCGACCACCTCATCCGCATCCCGGTCACCCCCACCCTGCTCCAGCCGCTGGTGGCCACGGTGCCGCTCCAGGTCTTCGCCTGCGAACTGGCGACGGCCCGCGGCAACGAGGTGGACCAGCCGCGGAACCTGGCGAAGTCGGTGACGGTGGAGTAGGCGCCGGCGACCGGTCGTTAGGGTGCTCGGCATGAGCATCATCGGCGTCGGGATCGACGTGGCCGAGATCGACCGCTTCGCGGCGTCGCTGAAGCGGACGCCCGCGCTGGCCGAACGGCTGTTCCTGAAGAGCGAGTTGCTGCTGCCCAACGGCGAGCGCCGGGGCGTCGCCTCGCTCGCCGCCCGCTTCGCGGCCAAGGAGGCGCTCGCCAAGGCGCTGGGCGCGCCGGCCGGGCTGCACTGGACGGACGCCGAGGTGTACGTCGAGGACGGCGGGCGGCCCCGGCTGCGGGTCACGGGGACGGTGGCGGCGCGGGCGGCGCAGCTGGGGGTGACCTCCTGGCACGTGTCGCTGAGCCATGACGCGGGGGTGGCTTCGGCGGTGGTGGTGGCGGAGGGGTGACCGGGGCGCTGTGGTGATGGCGGAGGGGGACGGGGGCGCTGTGGCGGTGGCGCGGAGGGATCGGGGCGCTGTGGTGATGGCGCAGAGGTGACCGCGGCGCGGTGGCCGTCGCTGCGGGCCGGGGTGGGTGACGGGGCCTCGGCCGGCCCCGTCACCCGTTCGCGGGAGGTGGTGCTGGGGTCCTCCGCCGCGGCGTGTGGGGTACGGGCTGTCAGCAGATCGACTGCCTGCTGTTCACCAGACGGTTGTTGCGGAACGTCGTGTTCTCACCGCACGGGCTCTCCCGGATCGACGTGTCCGTCACCGTGAGGTTCTGGATGGTGATGTCCCGGTTGTTGGGGAACTCCGAGCGCGCCGCCAGCCGGATCTCCCCGCCGCCGGTGACCGTGCCGCTCTGCCCGGCGAGGGTGACGTTGTAGCAGTTCTCGATCAGGACCGAGTTGTTGCCGGTGTGCGAGAGCGTCACCCGGTCGATCACCGCCCCGCCGCTCTCCGAGACGCAGAACACCCCGCGCCCGCCGCCGCGCGCGACCACCTCGCCGACGCGGATGTTGACCGGGTAGCCGCTGCCGATCCGGCCGTTGCGGTTGGCCATGCGGAAGGCCGCGTAGCCGGTTCCCGCGCCGGCGTTCTCCGCGTCGACCCGTGCCACCGTGGCGTTGACGGTCTGGTTGAGCAGCAGGCCCGACTCGCCCACGTTCCGGGCGGTGACGGTGCCGATGGTCAGGCCGTCGACGCCGTACGTCTCGACGGCGTGGCTGGAGGCGCCGGAGACGTACACGTCGTCGATGCGCACGTTGCGCGTCCACTGGCTGGTGTCGCCGCGGTTGTCGATCCGGACGCCGAGGCCGCGCGAGAGGCGCATGTCGATCCGGCCCAGCGTCACGTTCTGCACGTTGCGCAGGAAGATGCCGTACAGCGGGGTGCCGGTGACGTTCAGGTGCTGGACCTCCACGTCCCGGGTGCCGCGGGAGTAGACCGGCGCCTGGTCGCCGGAGCCGGTGCCGGTGACGTCGATCGTGCCGCAGACGTCCAGGACGGTGTAGCTGGGCAGGGAGATGCGGGAGCCGGCGGAGACGGTGCCCGAACCGCGGACCACGACCCGCTCCTTGCTCGTACGGCCGGACGACAGGCTGTTCACCGCCGCCTGGACGGCCGCCCGCATGTCGGAGCCCGTGTACACGACGCTCCCGCCACGGCGGGAGGTCCAGGTGTCGCCGCTGCGGACGGCCTCGGCCTGGTACGGGCCTTCGCCGCAGGCCGCGAGGGTGCGCGCGGGGGGTGCGGTGGTTGCGAGGGGTGTGGGGGGTGCGGTGGTTGCGGCTGTGGTGGTGCCGGTGGCTGCGGCCGTGGTGATGCCGGTGGCGGCCGCGGTGGTGGCCGGGGCCGTCAGGGTCGCTGCCGTGGTGAGGAGGGCTGCCGCGCCGGCGGCGGCGAGGAGTGCGGCTCTGCGTGCCATGGGGGGTCCGTCCTCTCATCGAACCGATTCGACTGAATCGATTCATTCGTGGGGGCGGGTGAGTGTGGCAAGGGGGTGGCGAAGCGTCAAGGGGCGAGGCGGAGTTGGACGCCTTTCCCGGACGCGGGGAAGACTCTCCGGCATGCGTACTGCGTACAGCGTGGAGACGGTCAGGACGGCCGAGCGGGAGCTGATGGCACGGCTGCCCGAGGGGGCGTTGATGCAACGCGCGGCGGCGGGGCTCGCCGCCGCCTGCGCGGACCTGCTCGGCAGGGTGTACGGCAGCCGGGTCGTGCTGCTGGTCGGCAGCGGTGACAACGGCGGCGACGCCCTGTACGCCGGGGCCCGCCTCGCCCGGCGCGGGGCCGGGGTGACGGCGGTGCTGCTCGCGCCGGAGCGCGCCCACGCCGGCGGGCTCGCCGCGCTGCGCCGGGCCGGTGGGAGCGTGGGGGGCGAGGGGGCCGCCGAGGCGCTGATCGAGCGCGCCGACCTCGTCGTCGACGGGATCGTCGGGATCGGCGGCAAGGGCGGGTTGCGGCCGGAGGCCCGGTCGGTGGCCGCCGCCGCCGAGCGGTCGCGGGCCGCGGTCGTCGCGGTCGACCTGCCGAGCGGCGTCGACGCGGACACGGGGGAGGTGCACGGGGCGGCGCTGCGGGCCGACCTGACGGTGACGTTCGGCACGCACAAGCCGGGGCTGCTGATCGATCCGGCGCGGGAGTACGCCGGGTCGGTGCGGCTCGTGGACATCGGGCTGGCGCTGCCGAACGACGCCGTCGTGCTGGAGGCGGTGCAGCACGCGGACGTCGCCCGGCTGCTGCCGGTGCCGGCGGCGGAGAGCGACAAGTACCGGCGCGGGGTGGTGGGCGTCGCCGCCGGGTCCGGCCGCTACCCGGGCGCGGCGGTCCTCGCCGTGGCGGGGGCGCTGCGCGGTGGGGCGGGGGCGGTGCGGTACGTCGGTCCCGCCGCGGACGCCGTGATCGCCCGCTTCCCCGAGACGCTCGTGTCGGACCAGGGGCCGAAGCGGGCCGGGCGGGTGCAGGCGTGGGTGGTCGGTCCGGGGGCCGGGGACGACGCCGGTACCGTCGCGGAGGTGCTGGCGGCCGAGGTGCCCGTGCTGATCGACGCGGACGGGCTGCGGCTCGCCGACCGGGACGCCGTGCGTGCCCGTACCTCGCCGACGCTGCTGACACCGCACGCGGGGGAGGCCGCCGCGCTGCTCGGCGTGGCCCGGGAGGAGGTCGAGGGCGCGCGGCTGACGGCGGTCCGGGAACTCGCCGCGCGCTACGACGCGACCGTGCTGCTCAAGGGGTCGACCACGCTGGTCGCCGCGCCGGGCGGCGGTCCCGTCCGGGTCAACGCCACCGGCACGCCGTGGCTGGCGACGGCCGGCAGCGGTGACGTGCTGTCCGGCCTGGCCGGCTCCCTGCTGGCGGCGGGCCTGGCCGCTCTCGACGCCGGGAGCGCGGCCGCCTACGTCCACGGCCTCGCGGGCCGCTTCGCGGCGGAGGGCGCGCCGGTGGGGGCGCACGACGTGGCGGAGACGATTCCCCGGGCCTGGCGCGATGTGCGGCTGCGGGCGGGCGGGGACGGGGGCGCGTGTTGATGCCTGCGGCGCCTGCGCTGGTGGGGGTTCGTGTGGTGTGTCGGGTGCGGGGTGGTGGGTGGATGCCTGCGGCGCCGCTGCGGGTGGTCGGGGGTGCGCGTAGCGCCTTGGGTTCGGTGGGTGGTGCGGGGCCGTGCCGGGGGGTCTCCGTCCTCGGAACGTCGCGGAATCGGCCGACTGGAAGGTCCCCGTGTTGACGCGACAACCGCTGCGGGCGGAGACCCCCCGACACGACCCCTCCCCGCCGTACGCGTCTGCGGGCAGCGCCCCGGCCCGTGCCTGGTTGCTCACCGCGGGCGCCTGCGGGCAGCGCCCCGGCCCGTGCCTGGTTGCTCACCGCGGGCGCCTGCGGGTAGCGCCTCGGCCCGTGCCTGGTTGCTCACCGCGGGCGCCCGCGGGCAGCGCTCCACCTGGTCGCCGCTTGCGCGCCGCGGCCGGCTGCCGCGATCCGCGCGCAGCCGCGCCGCCCAGCCGCGGGCGCGCGCCCGCAATCCGCGGGCAGTCGTGCCTCCCCCAGTGCCTGAACGGCCTGGGAGGTACCCCCAGGGCGATGGGGGTCCCCCCGCTCGAGCGAAGCCGAGAGTGGGGGAGGGTGGGCGCGGGCGGCACCCCGTCACGCCGGGCTGCGCAACGCCCCGACCCCAGCCACAACGCCGGGGACCAACGAACCGTCGGCGATACTTCGTGGGCCGCACCCCGTCACGCCGGGCTGCGCAGACGCCCCCCCACATCAACCACGGCGCCGGTTGCCGATGGGACCGGCGGTGACATCGCCGCCTGCGGGTCGGTGGAGGCACGTCGCCGAGACGTCCGCCACGGTGCCGACGGCCCCTCTGAGACACTGGCCCCACCATGAGTGAGACAGCAGCCCAGCGGACCGCGGCTCTGCGGGCCCGTGCCGAGATCGACCTGGCCGCCCTGCGGGCCAACGTGCGGACCTTGCGTGCCCTGGCCCCCGGCGCGGCCCTGATGGCCGTGGTCAAGGCCGACGGGTACGGGCACGGGGCGGTCCCGTGCGCTCGCGCGGCCGTCGCCGCGGGGGCCACCTGGGTGGGCACCGCCACTCCCGAGGAGGCGCTCGCGCTGCGCGCCGGCGCCGGGCTGCCGGACGACGTACGGATCATGTGCTGGCTGTGGACGCCGGGCGGCCCCTGGCGGGAGGCGATCGACGCCGGACTCGACGTCTCCGTCAGCGGCATGTGGGCCATGGAGGAGGTCACGGCCGCCGCACGGCTCGCCGGGCGCCCCGCGCGCGTGCAGCTCAAGGCCGACACCGGGCTCGGCCGCAACGGCTGCCAGCCGGGCGAGGACTGGTCCCGGCTCGTCGGCGCGGCCCGGCGCGCCGAGGCCGAGGGGCTGCTCGCCGTCACCGGGCTGTGGTCCCACCTCGCCTGCGCCGACGAGCCCGGGCACCCGTCGATCGCCGCCCAGCTCGCCCGCTTCCGGGAGATGACGGCGTACGCCGAGGAGCAGGGCCTGCGCCCCGAGGTGCGGCACATCGCCAACTCCCCGGCCACGCTGACCCTCCCCGAGGCCCACTACGACCTCGTTCGCCCCGGCATCGCCATGTACGGCCTCTCGCCCAGCCCCGAGCTGGGCACCCCCGCCGACCTCGGGCTCCGCCCGGTGATGACGCTCTCCGCCGCGCTCGCGCTGGTCAAGCACGTCCCCGGCGGCCACGGCGTCAGCTACGGCCACCACTACACCACCCCCGGCGACACCACCCTCGGCCTCGTCCCCCTCGGCTACGCCGACGGCGTCCCGCGGCACGCCTCCGGCACCGCGCCCGTCCTGGTCGACGGCAAGTGGCGTACGGTCGCGGGGCGGATCGCGATGGACCAGTTCGTGGTCGACCTCGGCGGCGACGAGCCCGCGCCGGGCGCCGAGGCCGTCCTGTTCGGGCCCGGCGACCGCGGCGAGCCCACCGCCGAGGACTGGGCGCAGGCCGCGGGCACCATCGGGTACGAGATCGTCACCCGCATCGGAACCCGCGTCCCGCGCGTCTATGCCGGTGAGTGACCGACATGACGAAGACGACGGCCCCATGTGCATGACGCACGCGTTCCGGTGAATCAGGAACCAGAGGGGTCACCACCCGGACAGGGGTCGGCGAAGGGGAGCGGTACGTGAGCGAGAGCAGCGGGGAGGGCGTCGCGGACGTCGCCGCGGCGGCCGTCGCCTCCGCCACGGAGGCCGCCACCGAGGTGGCCGCCGGCGGCTGGCGCCGGGCGACCGGGATAGCGGGCGTGGCCATAGGCGTCGTCGCCGCGGGAGCCGCCGCGGGCGTCGCCATAGAGCGGCTGACCGTCGGCCGCGGCATGCGCAGGAAGGCGCGGCTCGCCCTCGACTCGGCCGGCCCCTACGGCGCACTGCGCGGCACCCCCGGGCAGGCCCGCGCGGACGACGGCACCGAGCTGTACTACGAGGTCGACGAGGCCGAGCCGGAGGGCGGCCCGGCCCCGCGCCGCCGGCGCCTCTTCGGCCGCCGGGCCCCCGCCCCCGTCACCGTCGTCTTCAGCCACGGCTACTGCCTCAGCCAGGACTCCTGGCACTTCCAGCGCGCGGCGCTGCGCGGCGTCGTCCGCACCGTCCACTGGGACCAGCGCAGCCACGGCCGGTCCGGCCGCGGAGTGGCGCAGGCGCGCGGTGAGCAGCCCGTCACCATCGACCAGCTGGGCCGGGACCTGAAGGCGGTCATCGACGCCGCCGCACCCGAGGGCCCCTTGGTGCTGGTCGGGCACTCCATGGGCGGCATGACGGTGATGGCCCTGGCCGACCAGTTCCCCGAGCTGGTCCGCGACCGCGTCGTCGGCGTCGCCCTGGTCGGCACGTCCTCGGGGCGGCTCGGCGAGGTCAACTTCGGGCTGCCGGTGGCCGGCGTCAACGCGGTGCGGCGGGTGCTCCCGGGGGTGCTGAAGGCGCTGGGGCAGCGGGCGGAGCTGGTGGAGAAGGGGCGCCGCGCGACGGCGGACCTGTTCGCCGGGATCATCAAGCGCTACTCGTTCGCGTCCCGGGAGGTCGACCCGGCCGTGGCCCGGTTCGCCGAGCGGATGATCGAGTCCACGCCGATCGACGTGGTCGCCGAGTACTACCCGGCCTTCGACGACCACGACAAGAACGAGGCCCTCGCCCGCTTCGCCGGCCTGCCCGTGCTGGTGCTGGCCGGGGTGCAGGACCTGGTCACGCCGAGCGAGCACAGCGAGGCCATCGCCGACCTGCTGCCGGACGCCGAGCTGGTCCTGGTCCCGGACGCCGGGCACCTGGTCATGCTGGAGCACCCCGAGGTGGTCACCGACCGCCTCGCCGACCTGCTCGCCCGCGCCGGTGCGGTCCCCGCAGGGGCTACCGTTGATGGCTATGGAAGCACCGGCAGCACCGCACGACCCCGCTGAGCCCACGCCCGTCGAGATCACCGTCACCTCTCCCGACCAGATGCGGGAGCTGGGCCGCAGGCTCGCCAAACTGCTGCGCGCCGGCGACCTGGTGATGCTCACCGGGGAGCTGGGCGCGGGCAAGACGACGCTGACCCGCGGGCTCGGCGAGGGCCTGGGCGTCCGCGGCGCCGTCACCTCCCCGACGTTCGTGATCGCCCGCGTGCACCCCTCCCTCGGGGACGGCCCGCCCCTGGTCCACGTCGACGCCTACCGGCTGTCCGGCGGGCTGGACGAGATGGAGGACCTCGACCTGGACGTCTCGCTGCCCGAGTCGGTGGTCGTCGTGGAGTGGGGCGAGGGCAGGTTCGAGGAGCTGACCGAGGACCGGCTCCAGCTCGTGATCCACCGGGCCGTCGGCGACACCGCGGACGAGGTCCGCCGCGTGTCGCTGACCGGGGTCGGAGAGCGCTGGGCGGCGGTCGACCTCGGCGTGCTCACGGCCTGAGCGCCGGCCGGAACGCCGGCCGGAAACGCCGGCTGGAGCGGCGGCCGGAAACGCCTGCGGGGAATGCCGGCCGGAACGCCGGGCGGGGGCCGGCCGCGTCGTCGGCCCGTCTGCCGGAGTGACGGATGCCGACGGGATTCCGACAGGTCGTCGGGAAGATATTGCCTTCCGCGGCCTCGCCGTGGTCACATGGTATCCCGCTCGTAGTTAGGCATGCCTAACTACGACGCCCCCGAGCATCAGGAGGCGTCCATGCCGGTCGAGGAGACCACCGAGCAGCCGCAGGTGTCCATGAGCGTCCTGCTGGCCGCGTGCGCCGCGGCCACCGCCGTCTCCACGCCTCCGCGCGTGCCCGAGCCGCAGGAGGCCGGGGCGCCTCGCGAGGAGCGGCCCGAGGCCGCGTAGCGCCCGCGGGAGACCGGCGCTCAGCGGATGACGACGACCTTCCTGCCGATCGTCGCGAACTTCCACATCGCCTCGCCGTCCGCCCGTGACTCGCGGATGCCGCCCGTCCGGACGGTCGGGTCGGGCCGTGCCGTCGAACCGTCGACGGCCGCGCTGAACCCGATGACCACGCCGTCGACGCTGGCGAACCGCACGACGTGCTCGACCGGGATGCCGTCGGAGCCGGTGACCCGCCCCGAGCGGGACGTCACCGCGTACGTGCCCGGCACCGGGTCCACCGCGCTGGGGGTGACCGTGAACGTGCGCCGCACCGTGTTGCCCGCGCCGACCAGCCACACCCGGTCGTCGTCCACCGAGTACACCACCCGTTCACCCGTTCCGGACCCGGCGGGCAGCGCCGTCGGGTGCCGCCGGTCGCGCGGCGCCTTCGAGGCGCCCGGCGCCGGGGAAACGCTCGCCTGCGGCTTGCCCAGGCTCGGCGGGACCGTCGCGGAGGCCTGGTAGGCGAGGACACCGACCGTGACCAGGGCCGCCGCGGTGAGCCCGGCCACGAACCCGGAGCTGCTGCTTGCCACTGGGGACCACCTCGGTGTCGTACGTCGTGCATCGTGCGGTTCGCGGCATTCCTACCGCTTCCGGCGACGGTAGCAGCAGGTGACCGCCGGACCGGGGCCGCCGACACGGGGTCCGACGGCGGCCCCGGCGCGCCGTAGGCTGTTCGCGTGCTCTTGCTCGCTCTGGATACCGCAACCCCCGCCGTCACCGTCGCGCTGCACGACGGCACGGACGTCATCGCCTCCTCCAGCCAGGTGGACGCACGCCGCCACGGTGAGCTGCTGCTGCCGGCGATCGACCGGATGCTCGCCGAGGCCGGCCTGCGGCTCGACGCCGTCACCGCGATCGTCGCCGGCACCGGCCCCGGCCCGTACACCGGGCTGCGCGTCGGCCTGATGACCGCGGACACCTTCGGCCTCGCCCTCGGCGTCCCCGTGCACGGCGTGTGCACCCTGGACGGCCTCGCGTACGCCGCCGACCTGGAAGGCCCCTTCGTCGTGGCGACCGACGCCCGCCGCAAGGAGGTCTACTGGGCCCGCTACGCCGACTCCCGCACCCGCCTCACCGACCCGGCCGTCGACCGCCCCGCCGACATCGCCGAGCAGGTCGCCGGCCTGCCCGCGGTCGGCGCCGGCGCGCTGCTGTACCCGGACACCTTCCCCAAGGCGCACGAGCCCGAGCACGTGTCCGCCGCCGCCCTGGCCCGGCTGGCCGCCGAGCGGCTCGCGGCCGGCGAGGAACTGCCCGCGCCCCGGCCGCTGTACCTGCGCCGCCCCGACGCCCAGGTCCCGAAGAACTACAAGGTGGTCACCCCCAAGTGAACGGGTCAGCCACTGCCGTACTGCGCGAGATGCGCTGGTGGGACATCGACCCCGTGCTCGCACTGGAGCGGGAGCTGTTCCCCGAGGACGCCTGGTCGCGCGGCATGTTCTGGTCCGAGCTGGCCCACTCGCGGGGTCCGGGGGCCACCCGCCGGTACCTCGTCGCCGAGGACGACGGCCGGATCGTCGGGTACGCCGGTCTGGTCGCCTCCGGGGACCAGGGCGACGTGCAGACCATCGCCGTCGCCCGCGACCACTGGGGCACCGGACTCGGCTCCCGGCTGCTGACCGAGCTGCTGCGGGCCGCGACCGCCTTCGAGTGCGCCGAAGTGATGCTGGAGTGCCGGGTCGACAACGTCCGCGCGCAGAAGCTCTACGAGCGCTTCGGCTTCGAGCCCATCGGCTTCAGACGCGGCTACTACCAGCCGGGGAACGTGGACGCCCTGGTGATGCGCCTGACCGACCCTTCCACCTCCGTACCGGGAACCGAACGAGGAACCGAGACCAATGGCTGACACCCGCGACGAGCCTCTCGTGCTGGGGATCGAGACCTCCTGCGACGAGACCGGCGTCGGCGTCGTCCGCGGCACCACCCTGCTCGCCGACGCCGTCGCCTCCAGCGTGGACGAGCACGCCCGCTTCGGCGGCGTCGTCCCGGAGGTCGCGAGCCGCGCCCACCTGGAGGCGATGGTCCCCACCATCGACCGCGCACTGAAGGAGGCCGGGGTCGCCGCCCGCGACCTCGACGGCATCGCCGTCACCGCCGGTCCGGGCCTGGCCGGCGCCCTGCTGGTCGGGGTCTCGGCGGCCAAGGCGTACGCCTATGCGCTCGGCAAGCCGCTCTACGGCGTCAACCACCTCGCCTCGCACATCTGCGTCGACCAGCTGGAGCACGGCAGGCTGCCCGAGCCGACGATGGCGCTGCTGGTCTCCGGCGGGCACTCGTCGCTGCTGCTGTCCTCCGACATCACCTCCGACGTGCGGCCGATGGGCGCCACCATCGACGACGCGGCGGGCGAGGCCTTCGACAAGATCGCCCGGGTGCTGAACCTGGGCTTCCCCGGCGGCCCGGTCATCGACCGGTACGCGCGCGAGGGCGACCCGGAGGCGATCGCGTTCCCGCGCGGGCTGACCGGGCCGCGCGACCCGGCGTACGACTTCTCCTTCTCCGGTCTGAAGACGGCCGTGGCCCGCTGGATCGAGGCCAGGCGGGCGGCCGGCGAGGAGGTGCCGGTGCGGGACGTGGCGGCGTCCTTCCAGGAGGCGGTCGTGGACGTGCTGACCCGCAAGGCGGTGCGGGCCTGCAAGGACGAGGGCGTCGACCACCTGATGATCGGCGGCGGCGTCGCCGCCAACTCCCGGCTGCGGGCGCTCGCCCAGGAGCGCTGCGAGGCCGCCGGCATCCGGCTGCGGGTGCCCCGGCCCAAGCTGTGCACGGACAACGGCGCGATGGTGGCCGCGCTCGGCGCCGAGATGGTCGCCCGGAACCGGTCCGCCTCGTCCTGGGACCTGTCGGCGGACTCCTCGCTGCCGGTGACCGACCCGCACGTGCCGGGCCACCACCACGGCCACGACCATGTGCACGAGGCCGGCAAGGAGAACCTCTACCCGTGACCGTCGCGCTGATGTGGGAGGCGCGGGCCGTGCCGGGCCGGGGCGCCGAACTGCTGGCCTGGGCACGGGCGCAGCGGCTCGACGCCCGCCCCCTGCGCCGGGAGACCTTCCGCGCCCCGCAGGACCGGGTGCTGGTCGTCACCTGGTGGGACGCGGAGTACGACGCCGACCTGCCGGAACTGCCGGAGCCGGACGCGGACCTGGTGACCCGCGCGGTCCACCGCTGGCGCTTCGAGTCGGTGACCGCGGAGTAGGAGGCCCGGGTTCCGCCGGGCCGCGAGTCCCGGCCCGCCGGGTCACGTCTCCGGGGTGGTCTCGGTCTCGCAGCGCAGGCGGCGGTCCGGGCCCAGGACGCGTTCCGGGCCGGTCAGGGTCAGGCGCGCGGTGTGGCGTACGTCGGAGCTGGACGCGGCCAGCCGCAGCTCCAGGGCGCCGGGTTCGACCACGCGGCGGCCGGTGCGGTCGGTGAAGGCCGCCAGGTCGGCGTGGCCCCGGAAGGTCACCCGGGCCGCCGCGCCGGGGTCCAGCTCCAGGCGCCGGTAGCCGATCAGGCGGACGTCCGGGCGGGTCACGCTCGCCACCGGGTCGTGCAGGTACAGCTGGACGACCTCTGCGCCGCGCCGGTCGCCGGTGTTGCGGACCGTCACCGCCACCTCGTACGTCCCGTCCGTGCCCACCTCGGGAGCGGGGCCCTCGAAGCGGTCCCACGCGAACGTCGTGTACGAGCGCCCGTGCCCGAAGGCGTACAGCGGCGTCGGGTCCAGGTTGCTGACCTCGCCCGCCAGGCCCAGCGGGGGCTGGAGGTAGGTCCACGGCTGGCCGCCGGGCAGGTCCGGGACGCTGACCGGGAGGCGCCCGGAGGGGTTGACGCGGCCCGAGAGCACGCCCGCCACCGCCGGGCCGCCCTCCTCCCCGGGGAAGAAGGCCTGGACGGCGGCGCCCAGCCGGCCCCGCCAGCGGCCGAGCGCGTACGGCCGGCCGGTCAGCAGCACCAGGACGACCGGGACACCCGTCGCGACCAGCGCGTCCAGCAGCGCGCCCTGTACCCCGGGCAGCCGGAGGTCGGTGGCGTCGCAGCCCTCGCCGGAGGTGCCCCGCCCGAACAGGCCCGCACGGTCGCCGAGGACGGCCACGCACACGTCCGCCTCGGCCGCCCGGGCCACCGCCTCCTCGAAGCCGGAGGTGTCCGGGTCCGACACGCCGCAGCCCTCGGCGAACGTCACCTTCGCGTCCGGGAGCTCCTCGCGCAGCGCCTGGAGGACGGTGGGGATCTCGATGCCCGTGGCCGCCTCGGGGTGGTGGGGCAGGACGTGGGTGGGGAAGGAGTAGCAGCCCAGCATCGCGAGCGCGTCGGCCGCGCGGGGGCCGACGACCGCGATCCGGGTGTCCGGCGCGAGCGGCAGCACCCCGTCCGGGTTGTCCAGGAGGACCACCGACTCCTCGGCCAGCCGGCGGGCCAGGGCCCGGTTGGCGGGGGAGTCCAGGTCGACCGGGCGGCCGTCGGACTCCGGGGGCTCCGGGGCCCAGTCGGCGTCCAGCAGGCCCAGTTCGCACTTCTGCAGCAGCACCCGGCGGGCCGCCCGCTCCACCAGTTCCTCGGGGACCTCGCCCGCCGCCACGGCGTCCACCAGCGGCTGCCCGTAGCAGTCGAGCGTCGGCAGCTCCACGTCGATGCCGGCCGCGAGCGCCAGGCGGGCCGCCTCGGCGGGGGTGCCGGCGACCCGGTGCAGGGCCTGGAGGAAGCCGATGCCGAAGTAGTCGGCGACGACCGTGCCCGTGAAGCCCCACTCCTCGCGCAGCAGCGCGGTCAGCAGCGCGGGGTCGGCCGAGGCCGGGACGCCGTCGGTCTCCGTGTACGCCGCCATCACCGAGCGTGCGCCGCCCTCGCGCAGGGCCATCTCGAACGGTGCCAGCGTGACGTCGGCGAACTCCCGCACCCCGGCCCGGACGGGGGCGAGGTTGCGGGCGCCGGCCGAGGAGGCGTACCCGGCGAAGTGCTTGAGGGTGGCGACGATCCCGGCCGACTCGAGACCGCGCACATAGGCGGTGCCGATCGTGCCGACCAGGTACGGGTCCTCGCCGATGGTCTCCTCCACCCGGCCCCAGCGCGGATCGCGTACGACGTCCAGCACGGGCGCCAGGCCCTGGTGGACGCCGACCGCGCGCAGGTCCTGGCCGATGCGCCGGGCCATCTCCTCGACCAGGTCCGGGTCGAAGGTCGCGCCCCAGGCCAGCGGCACCGGATAGGCGGTGGCGCGCCAGGCGGTGAAGCCGGCCAGGCACTCCTCGTGGGCGAGGGCCGGGATGCCGAACCGGCCGGCCTCGGCGATACGGCGCTGGGCGCGGGCGAGGGCGCGGGCGCCGACGGCCGGATCGACGGGGGCGGTGCCGAAGGGGCGGGTGAGCTGGCCGAGGCCGTGGGTGATCAGTTCGTCCCAGTCGTGGTCGGCGTTCATCCGGTTCTGGAGCGGGGCGACGCCCTCGCCGTCCGTGGCGGCGCCCACCCACACGCCGTAGAGCTGGGCGATCTTCTCCCGCGGGGTCATCCGGGCCAGGAGGTCGTCGACACGGGCGGCGGCGGGCAGGGCGGGGTCACGCCAGGGCGCGGTGGTCATGGAACTCCTGTCGGGTGGGCTTGCCCTCTCACGGACGGCACTCGCGCATCGTTCGTCGAACGCATCCGCTTCGAATGTTTCGAAGTTCAATCCGAATGTTCCGGGAACCTATTGGCGCTCCGCGGGCTTCGTCAAGGGGGTCGACGGGGATACGATCGCCGCCATGACATCCCCCCAGCCCGCTGAAACCCGGACGCAAGGGCGGTCCGCGCAGACCGCGACCCTCGCCGAGATCGCCCGCGAGGCCGGTGTGTCGGCACCGACTGTTTCGAAGGTGCTCAACGGCCGAGCCGACGTGGCCCCGGCCACCCGGGCGCGGGTGGAGGAGCTGCTGCGCGCCCACGGCTACCGGCGCAGGCGGGCCGAGGCCACCCGGTCCCCCCTGCTCGACCTGGTCTTCCACGAACTGGAGAGCGCCTGGGCCATGGAGGTCATCCGGGGCGTGGAGAACGTGGCGCGGGACGCGGGCCTGAGCGTCGTGCTGTCCGAGAGTGCGGGCCGGCTGACGCCGGGGCGGACCTGGGCCGACCAGGTCGCCGCGCGCCGTCCGCACGGCGTGATCCTCGTGCTGTCCGGGCTGGACGGCTCCCAGCGCGCCCTGCTGACCAGCCGTTCCATCCCCTTCGTGGTGATGGACCCGGCCGGCGACCCCGGAACCGACGTGCCGTCCATCGGCGCGACCAACTGGCAGGGCGGGCTGGCCGCCACCCGGCACCTGGTCGACCTGGGGCACACCCGGATCGGCGCGATCAGCGGGCCGACCCGCATGATGTGCAGCCGCGCCCGCGTCGACGGCTACCGGGCAGCCCTGGAGACGGCCGGCCTGCCCGTCGACCCGGGCCTGATCCGCACCGGCGACTTCCACCACGAGACCGGCTACCGCCAGGGCCTGGAACTGCTGCGCCGCCCCGACCGGCCGACCGCGGTGTTCGCCGGCAACGACCTCCAGGCGCTCGGGCTGTACGAGGCGGCGCGGGAGCTGGGGCTGCGGATCCCGGAGGATCTGAGCGTGGTCGGGTTCGACGACCTGCCGGTGGCCCGCTGGGTGGGGCCGCCGCTGACGACGGTGCGGCAGCCGCTGACGGAGATGGCCGAGGCGGCGGCCCGGCTCGTCCTCGACCTCGGCCGCGACGACGCCTCCGCGGCGGCGACCCGGGTGGAACTGGCCACCAGCCTGGTGGTGCGCAGCAGCACGGCGGCGCCCGCGACGGTCTAGCGAAGAGAGTCGTTCACCACGTCGAAACTTTCGACGCCCCCTCCGCCGACTCCGCAGCCCGCCCTCCGCCGACCTCGTAGCGCGCCCTCCGCCGACTCCCCAGCGCGACCGCCGTCGACCTCGGAGCGCCCTCCGCCGACCCGGGAGGGCGCCTCCGCCCGACCCCTGGTGCGCCCCTCCGCCGACCCCGAGCGGGTGGTGCCTCCGCCGCCCCCGGTGCGCGCCCGCACACGTCGCCGGGCGGGCCGTCCCGCTCTCGGCAATCTGAGAATTTCCGCAGAATCCCGTCCGCGCGCCACCGCTCGCAACAATTCGGACTTACGTTCCTTCCCGCGGGCACCCGAAAGGGACACGGCAGACGCACGAGGGACCGCGAAGGACGGAGACGGGGGCGGACACATGGGCGTGCGGTCGAGGGTGCTGAAGGCCGCCTGCCTAGCCCTGGCGGGCGCCGTGCTCCTGGGCGTCGCGGCGGCCGGCTGGGCGTACTGGCGCCTCGGCGACAACATCGAGAGCGTCGACATCGACGGCGCGCTCGGCGACGACCGCCCGCCGCGGCCGGCGGCCGTCCCGTCCGCCGCCTCGGTCCCCACCGGCGCGCTGAACATCCTGCTCCTGGGCTCCGACTCCCGCGGCGGCGAGGAGAACCGCAGGCTCGGCGGCGGCGACAGCGAGGGCGCCCGCTCCGACACCGCGATGGTCGTCCACCTCGACGCCGGGCGCACGGAGGCGACCGTCGTGAGCATCCCGCGCGACACCCTGGTCGCCCGCCCGTCCTGCCCCCTGCCCTCCGGCGAGCGGACGGCGCCCGCGTCGAGCGCCATGTTCAACACGGCGTACGCGGTCGGCGGGCCGGTGTGCGCGGTCAAGACGGTCGAGTCGCTGACGAACGTCCGCATGGACCACTACGTCGAGGTCGACTTCGCCGGCTTCGCGAAGCTCGTGGACGCCCTCGGCGGGGTCACCGTCACCACCGAGCAGGACATCGACGACGACAAGAGCCGGCTGCACCTGCCCGCCGGCACCCACCACCTCGACGGCACCCGGGCCCTGGCGCTGGCCCGCACCCGCTACGGCCTCGACGGCGGCAGTGACCTCGCGCGCATAGAGCTCCAGCAGAAACTGGTCAGGGCCCTGCTGGAGCGGATCTCCGCCACCGACCTGCTCACCGACCCGGCCAGGCTCTACCGCGTCGCCGACGCCGCCACCGGCAGCCTCACCACCGACACGGGCCTGGACTCCCTCGGCGAGCTGATGAGCCTCGGCCAGAGCCTGGCGGGCCTGTCGGCGGACGATGTGCGCACGGTGACGATGCCCGTCATCCCGGCGCCGTTCGACCCCAACCGGGTGATCGCGCACCAGCCGGAGGCCGACGAGCTGTGGGAGTCCCTGCGCTGACCGGCCGTCACGGCTCGCCGCCGGCACCGGCCCGCGCGGGCGGCCGTCCCTCACGCGCTCAGCCCGCCGGCCGCCCGATCAGCATCGTCGGCGCCCCCGCCACCCGGGTCAGGAACACGGTCGCCGAGTGCGGCCCCTGGGGCTTGACCTTCCTGCGCAGCTCCTCCGGCTCGACGGCCGAGCCGCGCTTCTTCACGGTGAGGACGCCGACCTCCCGCTCCCGCAGCAGCGCCTTCAGCTTCTTGACGTTGAAGGGCAGCACGTCGGTGATCTCGTAGGCGGTGGCGAACGGGGTCACGCGCCGCTCGTCGGCGGTGATGTAGGCGATGGTCGGGTCGATCAGGCCGCCGTCCAGTTCCCCGGCGACCTGGGCGACCAGGTGGGCGCGGATGACGGCGCCGTCGGGCTCGTACAGGTAGCGTCCGACGGGACGGACCCCGGGATCGGGCAGCATCGTCTCCGGCGTGGCCCGGACGCCCGCCTCCGACGGCAGCAGCACCGCCCGCCGCGCCCCCGGCGTCCTGCCCGTGCCGAACCACAGCACGGCCTCCTTCACGTCGCCGCCGTCCGAGATCCACTCCGCCTCGGCCTCGGCGGGGATCGCCTCGTGCGGGATGCCGGGAGCGACCTTCAGCACGCCGAGCGGCGCCCGGAGCGCGGCGGACACCGCCCAGGACAGGGGCGGCGAGTAGGCCTCCGGGTCGAAGACGCGGCCCCGTCCGCCGCGCCGGGCGGGATCGACGAACACCGCGTCGTACGGGACCGTGTCGACGTCCGTGACGTCCGCCTCCCGTACGTCGATCAGGTCCGCGAGCCCGAGCGCCTCGGCGTTGGCGCGGGCCACGCCCGCGGTCACCGGATCGCGGTCGACGGCCAGCACCCGGATGCCGGCGCGGGCGAACGCGATCGCGTCCCCACCGATACCGCAGCACAGATCGGCGACGGAGCGCACCCCCAGCGCCCGCAGGCGCGCGGCCCGGTACGCCGCCACGTTCGCCCGCGTCGACTGCTCGACGCCGTTCGGCGTGAAGAACATGCGCCCGGCGTCCTCGGCGTCGAACTTGGCCACCGCCCGCTGCCGCAGCCGCGCCTGGGCGAGCGCCGCCGACACCAGGTGGGCGGGGTGCTCGCGCCGCAACCGGGTGGCCACGGCGAGCTCCCGCGCGGGGTCGGTGCCGTGCACCTCGGCGAGGAGGGCGCGGCCTTCTGGAGTGCGGAGGGCGTCGAGGTCGTTCACCGCCTCATTGTGGGCCAGTCGGTGGACGGAGCGCCGCCCGCCGCGGTGTCGGACCGGTTCCCGGGGCGTCGGCTGTCAGGATCCGGCACCATGCGAGCAGTCGTACAAAATGACAAGAGTCGGATGTTCCGGGCGCGCGGCGGGAGTACCGGGGTCCGGCTCCCCTGGGACCGCGCGCTCCGGTCCCGGGAGGCCCGCGCGCTCCGGACCCCCGGCGTCCGTGCGCTCCGGTCCCCGCACGGCCCGCTGCTCCGGTCCCCGGGCGGCCCCCTGCTCCGGAACCGGGGCGCACGTGTGCGTGGCGGCCTCGCCGTGCTCGCCGTCACCGCGCTCGTCGCAGGCTGCGGCGACGCCGCCGACGTGCGGCCCGCCCCCGGCCAGCAGCCCCTTCAGGCACCGCCGGCCCGCGCGCTGGACGCCTACGCCGGCAAGCTCAAGGCCGCGCACGCCGCACGGGCCGCCGCCGCCAAGCGCTGGGGGCTGAAGCGCGTCCCGCTCGCCGCGCCGGCGCCCCCGGCCGAGAAGCCGGAGATCACCACGCGCAAGGGCTTCGAGGTCGACGACCACGCCGAGCGGGGGCTCCCGCCGGTCTTCACCACGATCCCCACCAAGCAGAAGATCGTCTTCCTGACCATCGACGACGGCGCCGAGAAGGACCCGGCGTTCCTGCGGATGATGAGCGAGCTGAAGATCCCGTACACCGCCTTCCTCAGCGACTACGTGGTGAAGGACGACTACGGCTACTTCAGGAAGATGCAGGACCGCGGGGTCACCCTCAACAACCACACCCTCAACCACCCCTACCTGCCCGGCCTGTCGTACGCGGCGCAGAAGCGCGAGATCTGCGGCATGCAGAAGGTCATCCGCGAGCGCTACGGCAAGCGCCCCACCGTCTTCCGCCCGCCCTTCGGCAACTACAACGCCGACTCGCTGCGCGCCGCCAAGAGCTGCGGCATCAAGCACGTCCCGCTGTGGAACGAGGAGGTCTTCGTCGACCGCTGGGACTACCGCGAGTGGGACCGCGAGATCCACCCCGGCGACATCGTGCTCAGCCACTTCCGCGGCCCCGACGACTGGAAGGGCACCATGGCCGACATGGTCCGCCGGTTCCTGGACAAGGTCACCGCCGAGGGGTACGCCGTGGCCCGCCTGGAGGACTACCTGTGAGGCGCCGGCGGCTCCGGTCCGCCGGCGCCGCGCTCACGGCCGTCCTGCTCGCCGCCTGCGCCCAGACCACCGGCCCGGTCGCCCGCCCGCCCGGGGACGGCGCCCAGGCGGCCGCCGGCCCGGCCCGGGACCTGCCCCCGGTCGTCGACCACGTCCGCACCCGCGACAGGGTCGTCTTCCTGACCTACGACGACGGCGCCGAGCGGCATCCGCACGTCACCGACCTGGTCCGCACCCGAAGGCTCCCGGTCACCCTCTTCCTCACCGACACCGTCGCCGGCCCCGCCTACGGCGACCTCGCCGGGCTCCGCTCCGTCGGCGCGAGCCTGCAGAACCACACCCTCGAACACCGCTCCCTGCGCGGCCTGCCCTACGCCGGCCAGCGCGCCGAGATCTGCGGCCAGCAGCGCAAGCTCCGCGCCCGCTTCGGCGTCCGCCCCCGCCTGCTCCGCCCGCCCCACGGCCGGTACGACACGACGACCCTGCGCGCCGCCGCCGACTGCGGCATCACGGCGGTCGTCCTGTGGCGGGCCCAGGTGACGGCCACCGGCGACGTCACGTACACCCGCGGGGAGCACCGCCTGCATCCCGGCGACATCGTGGCGGTGACCGCACCGGAGCGCACGGCGGAGCTGCTGCGGAGGATCGAGGACGGCGGCCTGCGCGTGGGCCGCCTGGAGGACTACCTGTAGCCCGTCCCACCGCCCGGCAGCTTCGCGGCGCACGGTCCCAGAAAAACCGGCGTTCACGGCGAACCCCCGCCGACGCGCCGCACGGCATTGGCACTCCGCTTGACCGAGTGCTAACCCCGGTCATAGTCTCGGCTCTGGCACTCCCCCCTGGAGAGTGCCAACACAGCGACGGGCAGGTCCGGCACCCGCGACGACGGATCGACCTGGTCGCCACCTCAGACAGTTAACCCCGTGAGATCTCCGAAGGGGGAGGTCGGATCGTGACGACCGCCAGCTCCAAGGTTGCCATCAAGCCGCTCGAGGACCGCATCGTGGTCCAGCCGCTGGACGCCGAGCAGACCACGGCTTCGGGCCTGGTCATTCCGGACACCGCCAAGGAGAAGCCCCAGGAGGGCGTCGTCCTGGCCGTGGGCCCGGGCCGCTTCGAGGACGGCAACCGCCTTCCGCTCGACGTCAAGGTCGGCGACGTCGTTCTCTACAGCAAGTACGGCGGCACCGAGGTGAAGTACAACAACGAGGAGTACCTCGTCCTCTCGGCCCGCGACGTGCTCGCGATCGTCGAGAAGTAATTCACCGAAGCACCTTGCTTTAGCTGCGCCCCTGGCCCCCCGCGACCCATAAGAAGCCGGGCGCCCGGGGCGCAGTGCCGTTAAACCCAGATTCCGGAAGAGGGCTCACGCTCCCATGGCGAAGATCCTGAAGTTCGACGAGGACGCCCGTCGCGCCCTCGAGCGCGGCGTCAACAAGCTCGCCGACACCGTCAAGGTCACCATCGGCCCCAAGGGCCGCAACGTCGTCATCGACAAGAAGTTCGGTGCCCCGACCATCACCAACGACGGCGTCACCATCGCCCGTGAGGTGGAGATCGAGGACCCGTACGAGAACCTCGGCGCCCAGCTGGTGAAGGAGGTGGCGACCAAGACCAACGACATCGCGGGCGACGGCACCACCACCGCCACCGTCCTGGCCCAGGCGCTGGTCCGCGAGGGTCTGAAGAACGTCGCCGCGGGTGCCTCCCCGGCGCTGCTGAAGAAGGGCATCGACGCGGCCGTCGCCGCCGTCTCCGAGGACCTCCTCGCGACCGCCCGCCCGATCGACGAGAAGTCCGACATCGCCGCCGTGGCCGCGCTGTCCGCCCAGGACCAGCAGGTCGGCGAGCTGATCGCCGAGGCGATGGACAAGGTCGGCAAGGACGGCGTCATCACCGTCGAGGAGTCGAACACCTTCGGTCTGGAGCTGGACTTCACCGAGGGCATGGCCTTCGACAAGGGCTACCTGTCGCCGTACTTCGTCACGGACCAGGAGCGCATGGAGGCCGTCCTCGACGACCCGTACATCCTGATCCACCAGGGCAAGATCTCCTCCATCGCGGACATGCTGCCGCTGCTGGAGAAGGTCATCCAGGCCAACTCCTCCAAGCCGCTGCTGATCATCGCCGAGGACGTCGAGGGCGAGGCCCTGTCCACCCTCGTCGTGAACAAGATCCGCGGCACCTTCAACGCGGTCGCGGTGAAGGCCCCCGGCTTCGGCGACCGCCGCAAGGCCATGCTCCAGGACATGGCGGTCCTCACCGGCGCCACGGTCATCTCCGAGGAGGTCGGCCTCAAGCTCGACCAGGTCGGCCTGGACGTGCTGGGCTCCGCCCGCCGCGTCACCGTCACCAAGGACGACACCACCATCGTCGACGGTGCCGGCAAGAAGGAGGACGTGGAGGGCCGCGTCTCCCAGATCAAGGCCGAGATCGAGGCCACGGACTCCGACTGGGACCGCGAGAAGCTCCAGGAGCGCCTCGCGAAGCTGGCCGGCGGCGTGTGCGTGATCAAGGTCGGCGCCGCCACCGAGGTGGAGCTGAAGGAGCGCAAGCACCGTCTGGAGGACGCCATCTCCGCGACCCGCGCCGCGGTCGAGGAGGGCATCGTCTCCGGTGGTGGCTCCGCGCTGGTCCACGCCTCCAAGGTCCTGGAGGGCAACCTCTCCAAGACCGGCGACGAGGCCACCGGTGTCGCGGTCGTGCGCAACGCCGTGGTCGAGCCGCTGCGCTGGATCGCGGAGAACGCGGGCCTGGAGGGCTACGTCATCGTCTCCAAGGTCAAGGAGCTGGAGAAGGGCAGCGGCTACAACGCCGCCACCGGCGAGTACGGCGACCTGGTCAAGGCCGGCGTCATCGACCCGGTGAAGGTCACCCGCTCCGCCCTGGAGAACGCCGCCTCCATCGCCTCCCTCCTGCTGACGACCGAGACCCTGGTCGTCGAGAAGAAGGAAGAGGAAGAGCCGGCCGCCGCGGGCCACGGCCACGGCCACGCCCACTGAGCGCTGCGCTGAGCTGAACGGTGCCCAGTGCCCCTGCGGGGGTGCTGGGCACCGTGCGTTATGCCTGGGGCGGGTGCCGGGTTCGCGTCCGCCCCGTGCGGGTCCGATGCCGGGCGCGGCGCCGTCGTGGCCGGTCGCGCAGTTCCCCGCGCCCCCCTGCGGGGCGCTGTTACTGCGGCCCGTACTTTCGTCCCGTCTTCGACGTGATGCCGCCCAGCATTCCGCGCGGCACCAGCTTCGCCGCGCCCATGAGTGCCTTGTAGCGGGGGTCGGGGATCGACAGGGTCTTGCCGCGGGCCAGGTCGTCCAGGGCCGCCGCGACCAGCTTGTCCGCGTCGAGCCACATCCACTTCGGGATGTTGTCCGTCCCCATCCCGGCCCGCTGGTGGAACTCGGTGCGCACGAAGCCGGGGCACAGGGCCATCAGCCGTACGCCGCTGCCCGCCAGGTCCTTCGCCGCGCCCTGGGTGAACTGCACGACCCACGCCTTGGACGCCCCGTAGGTGCCGCGCGGCACGAAGGCCGCGACCGAGGCGACGTTGACGACACCGCCGCGGCCCCGCTCCCGCATGGCCTCGGCCGCCGCCGAGGTCAGCCGCAGCACCGCCTCGCAGTGCACCTTGAGCATGCGCAGCTCGTCGGCCATGGGGACGTCCAGATAACGGCCCTTGTTGCCGAAACCGGCGTTGTTGACCAGCAGGTCGACCGGGTTCCTGCGGTCACCCAGCCGGGCCGCCACCGCCTCGATGCCGGCCTCCTCGGCCAGGTCGGCGCCCAGCACCTCCGCCTCGATGCCGTGCCGGTCGTGCAGCTCGGTCGCCTGTAGGCGCAGCCGCTCGGTGTCGCGGGCGACCAGCACCAGGTCGTGCCCGTCGGCCGCCAGCCGCCGCGCGAACGCGGCACCGATCCCTGCCGTCGATCCCGTAATCAGAGCCGTTGTCATGGCGCAAGACTAGTTACCCGGAAGAGAGCCATCCGCTCACCGGCCCAGCCCTCCGGCACGGGTGGACCGGCCGGCGAGAGCGTCGCCGCCGACTGGTCCTCCTCCGTCCAGTGCGGGGACCAGGTGGCGCCGCGAGCACCGTCAGGCCCAGCCACCTGCCGACGCTCCGTCAGCCGACGTGCCGTCAGGCCCACCGCCGGCCGACGTACCGTCACGCCTCCTGGCGCACCCCCTGCTTCTCCACGTACGTCCGCGCCGTCGCCCGTGCCTGCGGGTGCAGCGCGTCGCCCGCCGCCAGCAGCCGGGGCAGCAGCTCCCGCTCCGTCGTCACCGCGCGGAACTGGAGGGCCACCGTCACCTCGTGGGCGGGGCGGTGCACGATCCGCACCGGGTCGCCCGCCCGGATCTCACCCGGCTCGATCACCCGCAGATACGCGCCCGGCGCGCCCTTGCGCGTGAAGCGCCTGACCCAGCCCTCCTCACCCAGATGGCCCTGGAAGGTGCGGCACGGTATCCGTCCGCTCGTCACCTCCAGCACCACGTCGGGGCCCACCCTCCAGCGCTCGCCGATCAGCGCGCCGGACACGTCCAGGCCGGCGGTGGTGAGGTTCTCCCCGAAGGCGCCGTCGGGCAGGGCGCGGCCCAGTTCGCGCTCCCACGCGTCGAGGTCCTCGCGCGCCATCGCGTAGACGGCCTGGTCGGCGCCGCCGTGATGCCGCGTGTCGCACACCGCGTCCCCGGCGAGGCCGCTCGCGCCCGTCCCCTCGGTCCCCGGAGGCGCCACCCGCACCGGCCCCTCGGCCGGACGCTTGTCGATGCCGGTCACTCCGTCCGGCTGGTCCGTGTACGGCACGGGCGTCGCGCGGCCCAGGTTCACTGACAGAAGCTTCATGGCGGCACGGTAGAAGACCCTCCCTCAAAGCGTCGACGCATTATTCGCCGCCGCACCAAAGCGTCACTTATCCTCGGGGGTGTGATCGAGGCCCGCCATCTCCGTGTCCTGCGCGCCGTCGCCGCCACCGGCTCCTTCTCGGCGGCGGGGCGCGAGCTGGGCTGCACCCAGCCCGCCGTCAGCCAGCAGATGAAGGCCCTGGAGGCCTCCGTCGGGACGCCCCTGCTCGTGCGCAACGGACGCGAGATGCGACTCACCCAGGCCGGCGAGGCCCTGGTGCGCCACGCCGCCGGCATCCTCGCCGGGCTCACCGCGGCGGAGGAGGAGGTCGCCGCGATCGCGGGCCTGCGCGCCGGACGGGTCCGCCTGGTGTCCTTCCCCAGCGGCAGCTCCACGCTCGTGCCCACCGCACTCGCCGCGCTCCGCGCCGCCCACCCCGGCACCCGGGTCTCCCTGGAGGAGGCCGAACCGCCGCAGTCCGTGGGGCTGCTGCGCGAGGGCGACTGCGACGTGGCGCTCGCCTTCCGCTACGAGGGCGCGGCCGGCGCGGAGGAGTGGGACGACCTGGTGGTGCGGCCGCTGCTGACCGACCGGCTGGTGGCCCTGGTGCCCGAGCGGCATCCGCTCGCCCGCTCGGCGTCGGTGTCCATCGGCGAACTGGCCGACCAGTCCTGGATCGCGGGCTGCCCCCGCTGCCGGGGCCAGCTGGTCGAGGTGTGCGCGGAGGCCGGTTTCACACCGCGCATCGACTTCGCGACCGACGACTACCCGGCCGTCGTCGGCCTGGTCGGCGCCGGCCTGGGCGTCGCCGTCCTGCCCCAGCTCGCGGTGGAGTCGGTGCGGCCGCGGGGCGCGCGCACGGTGGAGCTGGAACCCGCGGTGCGCCGCGAGATCGTCGCGCTCACGCTGCCGGACCTGGCCCAGGTCCCGGCCGTGACGGCCACCCTGGACCACCTGGCGCGGGCAGCGGCGCGCTGACCCGACCGGAGCCCAGCGCGCCGAGGGGTGCACGACGGGCCCGGACGAAGGCGGGGCACGCTTCCGCGTGCCCAGTCAAGAGAAACGTTCCTTCAGTGAGACGAGGCGGCTTCCCCGCTGGCCGCCGACACCAGGCGGTTGCGTGCCCGCCCCATGAGCTCCTCGCGCTCGTCCTCGGTCAGTCCGCCCCACACGCCGTACGGCTCGCGCACCGCCAGCGCGTGGGCTGCGCACTCGGCGCGCACCGGGCACCGCATGCAGACCTCTTTGGCCGAGTTCTCACGAGCGCTCCGAGCCGCACCGCGTTCGCCTTCCGGATGGAAGAACAGCGAGCTGTCCACCCCACGGCACGCGGCCAGGAGCTGCCAGTCCCACAGGTCCGCGTTCGGTCCGGGAAGGCGGGAGAAATCTGCCATTGCGTGACCCCTTGTAGCCGATCTGGGTGGACGGGGTGTCCACGACCGTACAACTACCATCTAAGGAGATGAAAATATGACTCATTGCGAATCTAGCCTCAGACACTGCCAAAGCGGAAGAAAAAGGGCCGAATGGGGCATGGGTTGTGATGAAAGCTTGTGGGTCCGCCGCGCATGTCTGCACCGTGTCCGCGCCCTCACGTAGAGTGCCGAAGACGGCACACGGCCCCGTAACTCTTTCGAGTGACCGTCGTTGAGAGTGCGGAGGCGGTTGAAAGAACAAGCGCTCGGGCGGGCGTCCGAGACGGTCGACCGCACAGGTGACGATTCGTACCAGCCTGGAGGCTCAAGGTGACGCGCATCAGCTGCGGAGGACGGCCATGACATCCGTCCTCGTCTGCGACGACTCCCCGCTTGCCCGAGAGGCGCTCCGCCGCGCGGTCGCGACCGTGCCCGGCGTCGAGCGCGTGACGACGGCTGCCAACGGCGAGGAAGTCCTCCGCCGCTGGGGTGCCGACCGCTCGGACCTCATTCTGATGGACGTGCGCATGCCCGGCCTGGGCGGCGTCGAGACCGTCCGGCGGCTGCTGTCCGCCGACCCCGGCGCGCGCATCATCATGCTCACCGTCGCCGAGGACCTCGACGGCGTCGCCCTCGCGGTCGCCGCCGGCGCCCGTGGCTATCTGCACAAGGACGCCTCGCGCGCCGAACTGCGCGCCACGGTCACCCAGGCCCTCGCCGACCCGACCTGGCGGCTCGCCCCGCGCCGGCTGCGCTCCGCCGAGATGGGCGCCGCGCCGACGCTCACCGCCCGGGAGATCCAGGTCCTGGAGGGCATGAGCCACGGCCGCTCCAACGCGGAGATCGGCCGTGAGCTGTTCCTCTCCGAGGACACGGTCAAGACCCATGCCCGGCGGCTGTTCAAGAAGCTCGGTGCCTCGGACCGGGCCCATGCGGTGGCGCTCGGCTTCCGCTGGGGCCTGGTCCGCTAGGCCCGGCCCGGTCGGATCGGGACGCAGGTGACCGTCGGTGCCGATGGGCTCAGCAGCGGGCACGGCGCGTCCGGCCGCACGGCGAAGGACGGCGGCGGAGCGCCGGGAAGGCCCCCGCGCGGGCGAAGCCCGGTGCGGACCGGGCGACGGCCGGCGACGACACCGTGGAGGGGCGGGGTGCGCCCCGCCGCCGCGGCATGAAACGCCGGACGGGCCCCGGAGGCGCCCCGTGACCGGCGGCCCGGACCGGGCCCACGGACTCACGGCGATCCCCGCTTACCGCGAGGTGGGCGGGGGTGACAAGGCGACCCGCCGGACGCCCGGTGCTCGTTTCGCCGCCGATGCCGCATCCTTGAGGTGTGGAGTTCCTCGGGGACGAGTCGGTCGAGCGGAAGGGGAGGGCGCAGGGGATGAGTTCCGGCGCACCTGCTCATAACGCTTCGGTGCACAACAACGGACACGGTGCCATGGACCGCACGGCCAGAGGGCACCATGGACCGATGCGCGACGACGAGGCGGCAGCCGACCACGGGAGTGTGGGCGCGCTGGTGCACCGCGCCGTGGACGGTGACGAGCAGGCCACGCACGACCTGCTCGCGCACGTCCACCCACTGGCCCTGCGCTACTGCCGCACCCGGCTGTCCCGGCTGCCCGGCGACGCGCGCCACTTCGTCGAGGACCTCGCCCAGGAGGTCTGCGTCGCGGTGCTCCTCGCACTGCCCCGCTACAAGGACACCGGGCGCCCCTTCGAGGCGTTCGTCTTCGCCATCGCCGCCCACAAGGTCGCCGATCTCCAGCGCGCGGCGATGCGGCACCCCGGCTCGACGGCGGTGCCGTCCGACGAGATGCCCGAGCGGCCGGACGACTCCCTCGGCCCGGAGGAGCGGGCGCTGCTCAGCAGCGACGCCGAATGGGCCAAGAAACTGCTGGCCAACCTGCCGGAGAACCAGCGCGAGCTGCTCCTGCTGCGCATCGCGGTGGGGCTCACGGCCGAGGAGACCGGCCAGATGTTGGGAATGTCACCCGGGGCCGTGCGTGTGGCACAGCACCGGGCACTGAGCCGGCTGCGCGCGCTCGCGGAGCAGTAAGGGCCGCCGCGGGAAACCGCCGTGAACGGGCGGCGGCCGGCTCCCGTACGAAGCTACGAAGCCCGGTGCTGTCCTTGATCGTGGAATGAGACACCCTCACTTCCCGTTAGCATGGACATCCGCACCGATCAAGGCCATTTGGGGAAGGTGTCATGACTGCCAACGTCGACGGAGTGCCCGAGAAATTCGCGACACTCGGGCTGACCTACGACGACGTGCTGCTGCTGCCGGGCCCGTCGGACATGGCACCCGACGAGATCGACACCGCCTCGTACGTCTCCAAGAACGTGCGGGTCAACATCCCGCTGCTGTCCGCCGCCATGGACAAGGTGACCGAGTCGCGCATGGCCATCGCCATGGCCCGCCAGGGCGGCGTCGGCGTGCTGCACCGCAACCTGTCCATCGAGGACCAGGCCAACCAGGTCGACCTGGTCAAGCGCTCCGAGTCCGGCATGGTGGCCAACCCCATCACCATCCACCCGGACGCCACGCTCGCCGAGGCCGACGCGCTGTGCGGCAAGTTCCGCATCAGCGGCGTGCCGGTCACCGACGGCGCCGGCAAGCTGCTCGGCATCGTCACCAACCGCGACATGGCCTTCGAGACCGACCGCACCCGGCAGGTGCGCGAGGTCATGACGCCGATGCCGCTGGTCACCGGCAAGGTCGGCATCTCCGGCCTGGACGCCATGGAGCTGCTGCGCCGGCACAAGATCGAGAAGCTGCCGCTGGTCGACGACCACGGCGTGCTCAAGGGCCTGATCACGGTCAAGGACTTCGTCAAGGCCGAGAAGTACCCGCACGCCTCCAAGGACGCCGAGGGCCGGCTGCTGGTCGGCGCCGCGGTCGGTGTCGCCGGTGACGCCTACGAGCGCGCCCAGGCGCTGATCGAGGCGGGCGTCGACTTCATCGTCGTCGACACCGCGCACGGCCACTCCCGCCTGGTCGGCGACATGGTCGCCAAGATCAAGTCCAACTCGTCCGGCGTCGACGTCATCGGCGGCAACGTCGCCACCCGCGACGGCGCCAAGGCCCTGGTCGACGCGGGCTGCGACGGCATCAAGGTGGGCGTGGGCCCCGGCTCCATCTGCACCACGCGCGTGGTCGCCGGCGTCGGCGTCCCGCAGGTCACGGCGATCTACGAGGCCTCGCTCGCCGCCCGTGAGGCGGGCGTGCCGGTGATCGGCGACGGCGGTCTCCAGTACTCCGGCGACATCGCCAAGGCCCTGGTCGCGGGCGCCGACACGGTGATGCTCGGCTCGCTGCTCGCGGGCTGCGAGGAGTCGCCGGGCGAGCTGATGTTCATCAACGGCAAGCAGTTCAAGTCCTACCGCGGCATGGGCTCGCTGGGCGCCATGCAGACCCGCGGGGAGCGCAAGTCGTTCTCCAAGGACCGCTACTTCCAGGAGGGCGTCGCCTCCGACGAGCAGCTCGTCCCCGAGGGCATCGAGGGCCAGGTGCCCTACCGCGGCCCGCTCTCCTCGGTCGTCCACCAGCTGGTCGGCGGCCTGCGCCAGTCGATGTTCTACGTCGGCGGCAAGACCGTGCCCGACCTCCAGGCCAACGGCCGGTTCGTGCGGATCACCTCCGCCGGGCTCAAGGAGAGCCACCCGCACGACATCCAGATGACGGTCGAGGCGCCGAACTACAGCAGCAAGAGGTAGCCGCCGACCCTCCGACGCCGGCAGGGCGGCCCCGGACAGGTCCGGGGCCGCCCTGCCGCCGTGCGTCGGGGATACTGGGAGGCGCCGCAACGCAACAGGGAAAGGCCACCAACGTGACTGAGATCGAGATCGGGCGCGGCAAGCGCGGCCGCCGGGCGTACGCCTTCGACGACATCGCCGTCGTCCCCAGCCGCCGTACGCGGGACCCGAAGGAGGTCTCGATCGCCTGGCAGATCGACGCCTACCGCTTCGAGCTGCCGTTCCTGGCCGCCCCCATGGACTCGGTCGTCTCCCCGGCCACCGCGATCCGCATCGGCGAGCTGGGCGGCCTGGGCGTGCTGAACCTCGAGGGCCTGTGGACGCGGTACGAGGACCCGCAGCCGCTGCTCGACGAGATCGCCGAGCTGCCCGCCGAGGCCGCGACCCGCCGCCTCCAGGAGGTCTACGCCGCGCCGATCAAGGAGGAGCTGATCGGCCGGCGGATCAAGGAGGTGCGCGACTCCGGTGTGGTCACCGCCGCCGCGCTCTCCCCGCAGCGCACCGCCCAGTTCTCCAAGGCGGTCGTGGACGCGGGCGTGGACATCTTCGTCATCCGCGGCACCACGGTGTCGGCGGAGCACGTGTCCTCCTCGCACGAGCCGCTGAACCTGAAGCAGTTCATCTACGAGCTGGACGTCCCGGTGATCGTCGGCGGCTGCGCCACCTACACCGCGGCCCTGCACCTGATGCGCACGGGCGCGGCGGGCGTGCTGGTCGGCTTCGGCGGCGGCGCCGCGCACACCACGCGCAACGTGCTGGGCATCCAGGTCCCGATGGCGACGGCCGTCGCCGACGTGGCCGCGGCCCGCCGGGACTACATGGACGAGTCCGGCGGCCGGTACGTGCACGTCATCGCGGACGGCGGTGTCGGCTGGTCCGGCGACCTGCCCAAGGCGATCGCCTGCGGCGCCGACGCGGTGATGATGGGCTCGCCGCTGGCCCGCGCGACGGACGCGCCGGGCAAGGGCCACCACTGGGGCATGGAGGCCGTCAACGAGGAGCTGCCGCGCGGCAAGAAGGTCGGCCTCGGCACGGTCGGCACGATCGAGGAGATCCTCACCGGCCCGTCCCACACCCCCGACGGCTCCATGAACTTCTTCGGCGCGCTGCGGCGGGCGATGGCCACGACCGGCTACAGCGAGCTGAAGGAGTTCCAGCGGGTCGAGGTGACGGTCGCGGACTCCCAGCACCGGCGGTAGTCCGGCCGCGACGACGGCGGTCCGGCGTACGACGCGTACGACGACGAAGGGCCCGGAGCAGTGCGCTCCGGGCCCTTTCTGCCGCTCAGAGCCGGTGCGCCGCCCCCGTGGGAGTGGCGCCGCGCGTGTCCAGCAGCAGTTGGGCCTTGACCGACAGGCCCTGGAGGTCGTACGTGCGGTGCTGCTGGAGGAGGATCGTCAGGTCGGCGTCGGCGGCGGCCTCGTAGAGGGAGTCGGCGCGCGGGACCGGGCGGTCCAGGACCGTCCAGGACGGGATGTGCGGGTCGTGGTAGCTCACGGAGGCGCCCAGCTCCATCAGCCGGGTCGCGATCTCCTGGGCCGGGGTGGCCTGCTGGTCGGCGAGATCGGCCTTGTAGGTGACGCCGAGCAGCAGGACACGGGCGCCGCGCGCGGACTTGCCGTGCTCGTTGAGGAGCGTGGCGGCGCGCTGGACGACGTAGCGGGGCATCTGGCTGTTGACCTGTCCGGCCAGTTCCACCAGGCGCAGGCCGCGCGGGGCGTGGCCGGTGAGGTCCTGGGCGGCGGAGTGGCCGCCGACACCGGGGCCGGGGCGGAAGGCCTGGAAGCCGAACGGCTTGGTCTCGGCGCAGCGGATGACGTCCCACAGGTCGACGCCCAGGTCGTTGCAGAGCACGGCCATCTCGTTGACCAGGGCGATGTTCACGTGCCGGAAGTTGTTCTCCAGCAACTGCACCGTCTCCGCCTCCCGGGGGCCGCGGGCGCGGACCACCTTGTCGGTGAGGCGGCCGTAGAACGTGGCGGCCGACTCGGTGCAGGCGGGGGTGAGCCCGCCGATGACCTTCGGGGTGTTGGCGGGGGTGAAGTCGCGGTTGCCGGGGTCGACGCGGCTGGGGGCGTAGGCGAGGTGGAAGTCGCGGCCCGCCCGCAGCCCGGAGCCCCGCTCCAGGATCGGGCGGAGGAAGTCCTCCGTCGTGCCCGGGTGCACCGGCGATTCCAGGATCACCGTGGTGTGCGGGCGCATGTGGGCGGCCAGGGTGCGGGCGGCGGCCTCCACCTGGCCCAGGTCCGGGCCGCCGTCCGCGCCGGGCGGGGTGGGGGCGCAGATGACGGCCGTGCGGACGCGGCCCAGCTCGGCCGGGCCGGCCGCGGTCCGGAAGCCCCCCGAGAGCATCCGGCGCAGTTCGGCGGGGGTGAGCGGGTCGGCCTCGGGCCCGGTGCGGTAGCCGAGGGTGGGGATGCCGGCGGCGACGGCGGCCTGGGCCAGGGGCAGGCCGTACGGGCCGAGTCCGATGACGGCGAGATCTGCGGGCATGGCGTGGGCCGTCCTTCCCAGTAGCCGAAGCGGGACAGGTGCGCAAGCCCTGTGGACAGGATGGGCGAGCACAACGTCAGACTAGGAGTAAATATGACCGATATGTGGGATTGATCCGCGAGTTTTCGCCGAGTGTTGGCGGGAGCGACGGCCCTGCCGCCGACGGGCGGCCCCCGGTGCCCCGCGTTGTCCACAGGTTGCGGGTGCGTGGTGGCTGAAGTCGGGCAACACCGTCAGAATCTGGGCATGGGGGTACGCGGAACGACCGGGCCTCGCCCCCACGGGTGTGGCCGACGTGACCGAGGGACCGGATGAGCCGGACGGACCGGACGAGCGGGAGGCAGCGGTGAGGACAGCGGCACTGGGGCCCGAGCAGCGGGCCGAGGCGCTCGCGGCCATGGCCGAGCGGGAGCTGGACCTGCTGGTCGTCGGCGGCGGCGTGGTGGGCGCGGGCACCGCCCTCGACTCCGCGACCCGCGGACTGGCCACGGGACTGGTCGAGGCACGCGACTGGGCGTCGGGCACCTCCAGCAGGTCCAGCAAGCTGATCCACGGCGGGCTGCGCTATCTGGAGATGCTCGACTTCGCCCTGGTCCGCGAGGCGCTCAAGGAGCGCGGCCTGCTGCTGGAGCGGCTCGCACCGCACCTGGTGAAGCCGGTGCCGTTCCTCTACCCGCTCCAGCACAAGGGCTGGGAGCGGCTGTACGCCGGTTCGGGCGTCGCGCTCTACGACGCCATGTCCATGGCCCGCGGCCACGGCCGGGGCCTGCCGGCCCACCGCCACCTGAGCCGCCGTCACGCCCTGCGCGTGGCACCGGCGCTGAAGAAGGACGCGCTGGTCGGCGCGTTGCAGTACTACGACGCCCAGATGGACGACGCCCGCTTCGTGGCCACCCTGGTGCGCACGGCGGCGGCGTACGGCGCCCAGGTGGCCAACCGCGCCCGCGTCACCGGCTTCCTGCGCGAGGGCGAGCGGGTCGTCGGCGCCCGGGTGCAGGACGTCGAGGCGGGCGGGGAGTACGAGGTCCGCGCCAAGCAGATCGTCAACGCCACCGGGGTGTGGACCGACGACACCCAGTCGATGGTGGGCGAGCGCGGCCGGTTCCACGTCCGGGCCTCCAAGGGCATCCACCTGGTCGTCCCCAAGGACCGCATCCACTCCGCCAGCGGGCTGATCCTGCGCACCGAGAAGTCCGTGCTGTTCGTCATCCCCTGGGGCCGGCACTGGATCATCGGCACCACCGACACCGACTGGGACCTGGACAAGGCCCACCCGGCCGCCTCCAGCGCCGACATCGACTACCTCCTGGAACATGTCAACGCCGTCCTCGCGGTGCCGTTGACCAGGGACGACGTCGAGGGTGTCTACGCCGGGCTGCGCCCGCTGCTGGCCGGCGAGTCCGACGCCACCAGCAAGCTGTCGCGCGAGCACACCGTCGCCCACCCGGTGCCGGGCCTGGTCGTCGTCGCGGGCGGCAAGTACACGACGTACCGGGTGATGGCCAAGGACGCGGTGGACGAGGCGGTGCACGGCCTCGACATGCGGGTCGCCGACTGCGTCACCGAGGACGTCCCGCTGCTCGGCGCCGAGGGCTACAAGGCGCTGTGGAACGCGCGGGCCCGCGTCGCCGCCCGCACCGGACTGCACGTCGTCCGCGTCGAGCACCTGCTGAACCGGTACGGGACGCTGGCCGAGGAGGTCCTGGCCCTCGTCGCCGAGGACCCCGCCCTCGGCGAGCCGCTCCAGGCCGCCGACGACTACCTGCGCGCCGAGATCGTCTACGCCGCATCCCACGAGGGCGCGCGTCATCTGGACGACGTCCTCACCCGGCGCACACGCATCTCCATCGAGACCTTCGACCGGGGTTCGCGCAGCGCCCGGGAGGCCGCCGAACTGATGGCGGGGGTGCTCGGCTGGGACAAGCACCGCATCGAACGCGAGGTGCACCACTACGAGAAGCGGGTCGAGGCCGAGCGGGAGTCGCAGCGCCAGCCGGACGACCTGACGGCCGACGCGGCACGGCTCGGAGCACCGGACATCGTGCCCCTGTAGCCGCTCACCGACGGGCGGATGACGCCCGGTCAGCACCGCGCCGGCACTCCGCCGCGTCCCCCGCGGGGGCCGGTGGGCGGCCCGGCCCGCACAGCCGCCCGGCGGGCGGGGCCGGGGTCCGCCGCCAGGGGCACCCGCGGCATCGAGCACTTGTCGGGTGAGAGACAATGAAGGCTCTGTCAGGGCGGGTTGCATGAGGGGACGCATGTCGGAGGCGGAGCGGGCGGGGACACCCCGCCAGGACAAGAGCGCACGTCTCCTCGCCGGGCGGTACCGGCTGGGAGACGTGCTCGGCCGCGGCGGCATGGGGACGGTGTGGCGCGCGGAGGACGAGACCCTGGGCCGCACGGTCGCCGTCAAGGAGCTGCGGTTCCCGTCGAACATCGACGAGGAGGAGAAGCGGCGCCTGATCACGCGGACGCTGCGCGAGGCCAAGGCGATCGCGCGGATCCGCAACAACAGCGCCGTCACGGTCTACGACGTGGTCGACGAGGACGACCGGCCGTGGATCGTGATGGAACTCGTCGAGGGCAGGTCCCTCGCCGAGGTCATCCGGGAGGACGGACTGCTCGAACCCCGGCGCGCCGCCGAGGTCGGCCTGGCCGTGCTGGACGTGCTGCGCTCGGCGCACCGCGAGGGCATCCTGCACCGCGACGTGAAGCCGTCGAACGTGCTGATCGCCGACGACGGCCGGGTGGTGCTCACCGACTTCGGCATCGCCCAGGTCGAGGGCGACCCGTCGATCACCTCCACCGGCATGCTCGTCGGCGCCCCCTCGTACATCTCCCCGGAGCGCGCCCGCGGCCACAAGCCCGGGCCGGCGGCCGACCTCTGGTCGCTCGGCGGACTGCTGTACGCCGCGGTGGAGGGCTCCCCGCCCTACGACAAGGGCTCCGCCATCGCGACGCTCACCGCCGTGATGACCGAACCGCTGGAGGAACCGAGGAACGCCGGCCCGCTGGCCGAGGTCATCCACGGGCTGCTCACCAAGGACCCCGCCAAGCGGCTCGACGACGCCGGCGCCCGCGCGCTGCTCAACAAGGTCATCCACGCGCCCGAGGACCGGGCCGGCGCCCGGGAGCCCGCCGACGCCACCAAGGTAGTGCCGCTCCCGGCGCAGTCCGGCGAGCGCGAGGGGCGGGCCGAGGAGGCCGGGGAGCGGCTGCGGGGCGCGCTGCGCTCGGTGCGCAAGGCCGCCGCGGGGACGGTGGCCTCCCGCGCCAGGTCCGGTGACGCCCCGGCCGCTTCCGGCGGGGAGCGCGCCACCGCGGGCGCCGCCGCCTCGACGGCGGCCCCGGCAGCGGCATCCCGGCCGGGCAACGCCCCCGCCGCGGGCCGGAGTTCCGGATGGCCCGTGATGCCGCCGCCGGACCTGCCGGCCCGGCCCGCGCCGAAGGCCTCCCTCACCGACGTGGTGCCCAGGCGCACGCTGGTGATCGTCGCGGTGGTCGTGGTGCTCGCCGTGCTCGGCACGGTGCTGGCGTTCGCGCTCGGCGGCGACGAGGGCACCAAGGGCGCCGGCGGCGGCGACCGCCCGGCCGCCACCGCCGGCGACACCAAGCAGGACGAGAACGGCGGCACGGACGGCGACGGCGCCCGCACGGACGGCTCCGCCCGGGAGTCCGGGGCCGCGGACCCCGGCCAGGACGGTACGCCCGGTTCGTCGGCCGGGGCCGGGCCGGGCGCCGGAGACGCGGGCGACGACGCCTCGAAGGACGACTCCGCCAAGGACGACTCCGCCGAGGGCGACGAGGCCGCGGCGACCACCCACAAGGGCGGCCAGGGATACCGCATCGGGCTGCCCGAGGGCTGGACGTACCGGTCGACGGGCGCCGCCGGCGACCGGTTCACCGGGCCCGACGGGCAGAAGCTGCTCGTCGCCTGGACGTCCACGCCCAAGGGCGACCCGGTCGCGGACTGGAAGAACCAGGAGCGGTTCATGGTGCGCTCCCAGTACCAGAAGATCCGCATCGAGAAGGTCGGCTACCGCGGCTGGAACGCGGCCGACTGGGAGTTCACCTACGTCGACGGCGGCACCAAGTACCGGACCGTCGACCGGGGCTTCGTCGTCGACGGCCGGCAGGGCTACGCGCTGATGTACACGGCGAAGGCCGCCGACTGGGACACCGACCGGCGCCGGGACACCTGGCGGACCCTGACCAAGACGTTCGAGCCGAAGAAGTGAGCCCGGCGCCCCCGGTGGTTTCGGGGGCGCCGAGATCTGGCATCCCCTCTCTGCGGGTTGCCTCCGGCACGTATCGTGAGTGCTTGCGGACCGTACGCAGCCGGAACGAACCGCGGCGCGAACGGAATTGACCGACCGGGCTGCCGGGGGAGGCATCGTGGACGACTACGCGGGACGGGTACTCGCCGACCGCTACCGCCTGCCGCTGCCGCCGTCCGACGAGTACGAACTCACCGAGACCCGGGCCTTCGACACCTACAGCGGGCAGGAAGTCCTCATCAGGCAGGTCCCGTTGCCCGAGGTCGTCGAGGCGGAGGTGCTCGACGCCGAGGGACTGCCCGACGGCTTCACGGCACGCGACGGCGGCCCGCGGCGCCCGGTGCAGCGGGCGTCGGCCGCCCGAGGCGGCACCCGGCGGCCCGCCGACCCCGTGGTGCGGCGGGCGATGGAGGCCGCGCAGGCCGCGGCGGCCATCCCCGACCATCCGCGGCTCGACCAGGTCTTCGACGTGTTCGCGGAGGGCGGTTCCCTGTGGATCGTCAGCGAACTGGTGGCCGCGCGGCCGCTGGCGGCCCTGCTCGCCGAGCAGCCGCTGACGCCGTACCGGGCGGCCGAGGTCGCCGCCGACGTCCTCATGGCGCTGCGGGTGCTGCACGGCCACGGCTGGGTGCACCGGAACATCACCGCGCGCACGGTGCTGGTCTGCGACGACGGCCGGGTGATGCTGACCGGGCTCGCGGTCGGCGCGGCGGAGGAGGCGCTGTGCGGGTACGACCCGGTGCCGGGCGCGGACACGCCGGCCGGGGACGGCCCTGGCGGCGGGGCGGGTTCCGGCGTGCCGGGAGGGTTCGGCGGTGGCGCGGGCCCCGGTGAGCCGGGAGGGTTCGGCGGGAGCGCGGGCGCGGGCGGTGGTGCGGGTCTCGGTGCGTCCGCGCGGGGTGGCGGATTCGGGGCGTCCGGTCCCGCGCCCGGTCCTGGCGGGGCCGGGGCGGGGGAGCCGGGTGTGCCCGGTGCCCCGTACGCCGCCGTCGACCCCGAGGCCGCGCGGCGGGCCGCCATCCAGGCGCGGGCGGCCGGGGGACTGACGGCGCCCTCAACGCCCGGCGCCGACGGTGCCGCCACCGGGCTCGGCCCCCGTGCGCTGGACAGCAGCGACGACATCCGTGCCGCCCGGGCCGGTGCCATCGCCGCCTACCGCGCCGGCGCCCGGGCCGCGGCCCGGGTCCAGGAGGCACGGGCCGGCCGCGCCGCCCTGCCCGGCGCCCGCCCCGCCCCGGACGCCGTACCGGGCACCGCACCGGACACCGCGCCCGGCCCCGCACAGCCGCCGCATCTCCCCGGCCCCGGCGCCTCCACACCCGCCGGCACCACTCCGCCCGGCCAGATCGCCGACCCCTACGGCGTCAACGGGGCCTCCTGGCACGGCGCGACGCCCCGTACGACCGGCACCGGCACCCCCGCCACGGCCCCCGCCCTGCCCGCGGCCCGCACCCCGCAGCCGCCGACCGCCCCCGCCGCCCACGGGCCGACCGCCCCCGCCGCCCCGCAGGCCGGCGGCTGGGACGGCCCCGTCGCCGGGACCCCGGCGCCGCCCCGCGGCCCCGCCACCGCGCTGGCCGCCGAGCGGGCGCGCCAGGCACGGATGGCCGTCGTCGGACCGGTCACCGAACGCTGGGCGCCGGAGCAGGCCGGCCCCGTCCACGAGAACTGGCGGCTGGCGCCGCCCATCGGCCCCGCGACCGACCTGTGGGCGCTCGGCGCGCTGCTCTTCCGCGCCGTACAGGGCCATGCCCCGTACCCGGAGGAGTCCACCGCCGAACTGGTGCAGATGGTGTGCGCCGAGCCGCCCGCCTTCGCCGAGGAGTGCGGTCCGCTCCGCCCGGTCGTGGAGTCGCTGCTGCGTCAGGACCCCACCGAGCGGCTGGAGTTCGAGGAACTGCGCGGCTGGCTGCGCTCCCTGGTGCGGTCCGCGCCCGAACCCGACGCCGGACTGCACGTCATCTCCGCCCCGCCCCCCGCCGACACCGGCCGGCTGCCCGTCGTCCGCCGGCGCGGCGACCTCGTGCGCAGGCGGCGCGCCGGGCTGCCCGCGCACCACGGGCGCCACAAGCGGGCCAGGCGGGAGGGGCGGTCCCCGCGCAGCCTCGGACGGATCCTGCTCCTGCTGATACTGCTCGGCGTCGCGGGGGCCATCGCGTACGCCCTGCTCTTCATGCCGAAGGCCGACAGCGGCGGTGCCGGTGCCCAGGACCGTACGGGCGCCGTGGGCGAGGCGAGCCAGGCGCCGCCGCCCGCGCGGTCCCCGGACGCCGACGACGGATCGCGGCCCGACGGGCAGGACTCCCCGAAGAGCGAACCGAGCGCGTCGCGGTCCACGGGCGCCGCCGAGACGCAGACCACGGGCCCGGGCGCCGCCGACGGCTTCACCCTGCGCAAGGACCCCGAGGGCTTCAGCGTCGCCGTCGCCGAGGGCTGGGACCGCACGCCGGTCAACGGCCGCGGCCAGGTCGTCTACGCGGACGGCGACTTCGAGCTGATCGTCGTACCCGGCCGGGACCGGGCCGACGAGGCGGGCGACGACCCGATGGTGTACCAGCGCGACAAGGAGCCCGAGCTCCAGCCGTACCGCGACTCCAGCTGGGCCACCTCCACCGGGCTGAAGACCATCGAGGTGGGCGGACGCACCATGGCCGAGGGGCAGTTCACCTGGACCGGCGACGACGGCGGTGAGCTGTACGTGCGCAACCTCGCCATGCTGATCGACGGCCGCTACCACGTCGTCCAGGTGCGCGGCCCCGAGGCCGAACGGGACAAGGTGACCCGGCTGTTCGAGCAGGCGTCGGCGACCTACCGCTACACCGGCTGACCACACGGCGGCTCCCGTCGGGGCCGCCCCGCCCCGTCCCACCGGACGCAACCGTCACAGAGCGGTCTCCATGGGGCCCCGCCGGTTCCCTGAGCGGGGACCGGTCCTTACGCTGACCCTGTCAAGACCATTGCGGGGCAACGTGAATCAGATGCAGGGGCGGCTCCTGGCGGGCCGCTACCGGCTCGGCGACACCATCGGCAGCGGGGGCATGGGCCGGGTGTGGCGGGCCGACGACGAGGTGCTGAACCGGGCGGTCGCCGTCAAGGAGCTGACGGCCGCGCTGTACGCCTCCGAGAACGACCAGGCCATCCTGCTCGCCCGGACCCGGGGCGAGGCGCGGGCCGCCGCGCGGATCAACCACTCCGCCGTCGTCACCGTGCACGACGTGCTCGAACACGACGGCCGGCCCTGGATCGTCATGGAGCTGGTCGAGGGCCGCTCGCTCGCCGACGCGATGCAGGAGGAGGGGCGGATCGAACCGCGCGAGGCCGCGCGCGTCGGCCTGTGGGTGCTGCGCGCCCTGCGCGCCGCGCACACCGCCGGTGTCCTGCACCGCGACGTCAAACCGGGCAACGTCCTGCTCGCCCGGGACGGCCGCGTCCTGCTCACCGACTTCGGCATCGCGCAGATCGAGGGCGACTCGACCATCACCCGCACCGGGGAGGTCGTCGGCTCCGTCGACTACCTGGCGCCCGAGCGGGTCCGCGGCCACGACCCCGGCCCGGCCTCCGACCTGTGGGCGCTCGGCGCGACGCTGTACACGGCCGTCGAGGGCAGGTCGCCGTTCCGCCGCACCTCGCCGCTGTCCACGATGCAGGCGGTGGTGGAGGAGGAGGCCGAGCGGCCCCGGTACGCCGGTCATCTGGCGCCCGTCATCGACGCGCTGCTGCGCAAGGACCCCGCCGCCCGGCCGGCGTCGACCGAGGCCGAGCGGATGCTCGCGGAGGCCGCGGAGGGCCGGCGGCCCGGCGAGGCGCGGGCGTACGCGCCGGTGCCCGGGCCCGCGCGGCCCGGGGGCGGGCGCGCGGACCGCACGGGGGGCGACCCGGCGGGATCGGGCCCGTACCCACCGGCGACGGGACGGACGGCCGTCGGTCACCCGGCCGTCGGTCCCACGGCCGTCGGGCCCACGCCCATGGGCCGGGCGCCCGTGGGCCCCACACCCATGGCGCCCACACCCATGGCCCCTTCGCCCGCGACGGCCGCCGGGGCGTCCGCCCCGCGGCGCCGCCGTCGGCTGCGTACGGTCGCCCTGGTGGCGGCGTTCGCCGCGCTGGTCGGCGCGGGCACCGCCGTGGTGCTCCACAAGTGGGGCCCGGACGGCGGCTCCTCCGCGGCCCCCACGCCCACCCGCAGCGCGCCCGGGCACGGCCCCGGCGGCGGTGTACCGGACTCCTGGGTCCGCCGCGACGACCCGGTGGGTTTCAGCCTCTACCTGCCCGAGGACTGGAAGCGCGAGGAGTTCGACCGCAACGGCGACCTGACGCAGATCGACTACACCCCCGACGGCGGCGAGCACTTCCTGCGCATCGCGGTCGACACCTCGCCCGACTTCCACGACCCCTACGCCCACCAGCTCGACCTGGAGGCGCAGTTGCAGCGCCTGGTCGACTACCGGCGCGTCACCCTGGAACGCAGCGTCTACCGCGATCGCCCGAGCGCGCGCTGGGAGTACACCTGGACCGCGCTGGCCAAGGACACCTCCTTCCCCGGGCCGCGCCGCGCGATCGAGGAGATCTACATGTCCCGGGACGGCGTCGAGTACGCCCTGTACATGTCGTCGCCCGCGGCCGACTGGGAGACCACGCGCCGGCAGTTCACGGCGGTGCTCCAGGGCTGGCAGGAAAAGCGCGGCTGATCCGGCCCGCCCACCAGGGCCCGTTTCCGTCGGTTGTCGGCCACCGGCGCGCCCGGTGGCCCGGAGCGCGTCCGTCCGGTGCGGCATGATGGGGCGCATGGTGACCGAGGGGGAGGGCGGGCGTGTCATCGCGGGCCGTTACCGGCTCGGGGAGCGGCTCGGCAGCGGCGGCATGGGCGTCGTGTGGCGGGCCACCGACCTGTTGCTCGGCCGGGAGGTCGCCGTCAAGGCGCTCCCTCTCGACGTGCCGCTGTCGCCCCTGCGGGACCCCCGCTCGGCGGCCGAGGCGCGGCGGCGGCGCGATCGCACGCTGCGCGAGGCGCGTGCGGTGGCCCGGCTGAGCCATCCGAACATCATCGTCGTCCACGACGTCGTCGAGGACGACGAACGCCCCTACATCGTCATGGAGTTGATCGACGGCGGCTCGCTCGCCGACCGGATCGCCGCCGACGGGCCGGTCGACGCCGCGGAGGCCGCCCGGATCGGCCTCGCCCTGCTCGGCGCCCTGCGCACCGCGCACGCGGCCGGCGTGCTGCACCGGGACGTGAAGCCGTCCAACGTGCTGGTCGCCGGCGACGGCCGGGTGGTGCTCACCGACTTCGGGGTGGCCCAGGTCGAGGGCACCACCACGCTCACCGAGACCGGCTCCTTCGTCGGGTCGCCCGAGTACACCGCGCCCGAGCGGATGGCCGGCACCGGGACCGGCCCCGAGTCCGACCTGTGGTCGCTGGGCGCGCTGCTGTGCGCCGCGCTCAGCGGGGAGTCGCCGTTCCGCCGTGACTCGCTGGGCGGGATCGTGCACGCCGTCGTCGACGAGGCGGTCCGGCCGCCCGCGCAGGCCGGGCCGCTCCTGCCCGTCGTACGGGGCCTGCTGGAGCGCGACCCGCGGCGGCGGCTGGACGCGGCCGGGGCCGAGGAGATGCTGCGCGCCTTTCTGGCCACGGGCCGTACGCCCGTGCCGGCGCCCGCCGGAGGGCCGGCCCGGCAGTCCACGCGGGGCCTGCTCATGGCGGTGTTCCGTCCGTTTCGCCGCCGTCCGGTGCGCAGGCCCCCGAACGGGAGGTGAGCGGCGCCCGCGTCACGGGTCTGTGACCGGTGCGCACCCCCGCTGGAAGCCGGTGTCGCCGGCACGGTATGCATAGGCGCATGAACAGCAACGGGGGAGCCCGCCAGGGAACCGACGAGCCGACGAGTTTCGGCCTGCAACCGCCGAACCCGCAGGCCGCCGCCGGGCATCCCGGCAACCCGTACGCGACACCGACCCAGGCCGTGCCGGCGCAGCCGTCCGGCCCGCGGCCCCATCCCCAGCCGCCGTCCGGTCCGTCGCCGCAGCCGCCGCACTCCTCCGGTCCGTCGCCCGAGGGCCCGCAGCCGCAGCCGCAGCCGCAGTCGTCCGGGCCGGTGCCGCAGGGCCCGCAGCCCTCCGGCCCGGCACCGCGGGACCCGCGGCAGGCGGCGTCGCCCGCGTCCTCGGCGTCGTCCTCCGCGTCGTCCACCGCGCCCGCCGCCCCGGACCCCGGGGCCGGGCGGCTCATCGCCGGCCGCTACCGCCTCGTCGCCAAGCTCGGCCACGGCGGCATGGGCACGGTGTGGCGCGCCGTGGACGAGACGGTGGACCGCGAGGTCGCCGTCAAGGAACCTCGGGTCCCCGACCACCTGCCCGAACGCGAGCGGGCCAACGCCTTCGAGCGGATGCGCCGCGAGGCACGTGCCGCGGCCCGGCTCGACCACCCGTCGGTGGTCGCCGTCCACGACGTGGCCGTCGTGGACGGCCGGCCGTGGATCGTGATGGAGCTGGTGCGGGGCCGCTCGCTCGGCGACGCCCTCCAGGAGGGCACGCTGGACGCCCGCGAGGCCGCCCGGATCGGCCTGGAGGTGCTGGGCGCCCTGGAGGCCGCGCATGCGGCGGGCGTGCTGCACCGGGACGTGAAGCCGGACAACGTGCTGCTCGGCCGGCACGACCGGGTGGTCCTCACGGACTTCGGCATCGCCCAGATCGAGGGCGAGACCAATCTGACCGACACCGGCGGCTTCGTCGGCTCGCCCGAGTACATCGCCCCCGAGCGGGTGCTGGGACAGCGTCCCGGTCCGGCGAGCGACCTGTGGTCCCTGGGCGTCGTGCTCTACGCGGCGACGGAGGGCGTCTCACCGTTCCGCCGCAGCAACACCCCCGCCACGCTCCAGTCGGTCCTCAACGCCGTCCCCGCGCCGCCAGCGGCCGCCCAGGGGCCGCTGGCCGAGGTCATCACCGGACTGCTCCAGAAGGACCCCGCGCACCGTCCGGACGCCGCGCGGGTCCGCGCCCTGCTGACCGAGGCGGTCCGGCCGCCCGCCCCCGCGCAGCCCACCCAGGTCATCCGGCAGAGCGGGCCGGAGGGACCGGGCGGGCCGGGCGCCGGGGGCCGGTTCCGGCCGGGCCGCAAGACGTGGCTCGGGCTCGGCGCGGCGGTCGTCGCGGCCTCGGCAGCGGCGTACCTGGTGCTCGCCGACCCGTTCGCCGGGCCGCTGCCCGAGGGCTGGAAGAAGCACGACCTCGGCACCAAGGCCGGCGTCAGTCTCGCCGTCCCGGCCGGGTTCGAGAAGCTGGAGCCGGCGGACGACTGGGACGGCACCGACCTGACCTTCGCCGACCCCAGCGGGGCCGTGTCCATCCACGTCGACCGCGACCCCGAGGGCGACGAGGAGGCCGGCGACGTCCCGGACACCGCCGCGGGCAAGGCGTTCGCCGACTGGGAGATGCTCCGGGACGGGGAGTACTCCTGGGACATCGCCACCGAGCCCGCGCCGAAGGGCGAGCCGAAGGAGTCGACGTACAAGGGGAAGAAGGCGGCCGAGAACACGATCGTCTACACCACCACGGACACCCAGGAGCCCCGGGTCCGCGAGTTCCGGATCTTCTACTACCGGGCGGGGAACGGGGACATGTACCGCATCCACATCGACTACCCGGGCAAGGGCTACTTCGCCGAGCAGGGCCGGGAGATCGCCCGGATCGCGCTCGCCAACTGGGAGGTCGCCAAGCCCTGACGGCGCGTCGACAAGGGGCCTTACCGCACGGTACTCATGAGGCATGAGCCACGGCGGGGAAGACAGCGGCGACGGTGAGAAGCGGGCCGGCGGTGCCGCCGGCCGGACACGGTTGGTCGGCGGGCGCTACCGCCTGATCGAGCCCCTGGGCTCCGGCCGCACCGGAACCGTCTGGCGGGCCCACGACGAGCTGGCCCGGCGCGAAGTCGCCGTCCGCCAGCCACGGTTGCCCGCGGCACCCGCCACCAGCGGCTCGACGGACGGCGTTCCGGGCAACGGCGGTCCGGCGAACGGCGGACCGGACAACCGCGGACCGGACAACCGCGGCCCGGGCAACGGAGGCCCGGCGGGCGCCGGCCCGGTGAACGGAGGCCCGGTGGGCGCCGGGCCCGCCGGCGCCGGATCTGCCGGCGTCGCCCCCGCCCGCGTAGACCCCCTGGGCGGCCCGCCGGTGGACGAGTGGCACCGGCGGGCCGCCCACCGGCTCTGCCACGAGGCCCGCGCCGCCGCCCGCGTCGACCATCCGGCGGCCGTGTCCATCCACGACGTCGTCGCCGCGCCGGACGGCACGGGTCCCGACGGCCCCGGCGGACTCCCGTACGTCGTCATGGAGCTGGTCCCCGGCGAGTCGCTCGCCGAGGTGCTGCGGCGCGGCCCCGTCGAGCCGGCCGAGGCGGCCCGCATCGGCCACGCCGTGCTCGGCGCGCTGCGGGCCGCGCACGCGGTCGGCATCGTGCACCGCGACGTCCGGCCCGCCAACGTGCTCCTCGGTCCGCACGGGCGCGTGGTCCTCACCGACTTCGGCACCGACCCCCGTGCGGCGGGGGAGTTCGCCGCACCCGAGCGATGGTCGGGCCGGGTGGCCGGCCCCGCCTCCGACCTGTGGTCGCTGGGCGCCCTGCTGTACGCCGCCGTGGAGGGCAAATCCCCGTTCGGCCGTGCGACGCCCGACGCGACGGGCGCGGCGGTCCTGTCCGAGGAGCCGCCCGCACCCCGGCGCGCCGGACGCCTCGGCCCGCTGATCCTGCGGCTGCTCGCGAAGGACCCCGAGGCGCGGCCGGACGGCGAGGAGACCGCCGGTCTGCTGGCGCGGTGCGGGTCGGCCACCGCCCCCACGGCCGCGACCGTGTGAGCCACGCGGGGGAGGCGGTGTGGAATCGCAGTGACCGGGGACCGAGCTGCTCCCGGCGCACAACGCGCTGATCAGGGCATTTCTTGCCAGCGATCACTGGCAGCGTGTGTGCACTCCGTGAATGCCTATTACCGACGGGTACACAAAGCGTTCGCCGGGGCATACCCTGCCGCTCATGACGGACGCGCAGGCCCCGGAAATGACCGGTACGGAAGAGACCGGTACCGCAGACACCGGCACGGCACAGACCGGCACCAACCCTCTCGCCCCCGCCCCCGCGGGCGCCCGCACCGCCGCCGACGTGGTCACGCCCGAGCTGGTCGCGCAGCTCACCAAGGGCGTCGTCGGCTCCGGACGCACCGCCAACCACACACCGTTCACCGGCGAGAAGCTGGCCGATCTGCCCGAGTCGACGCCCGAGGACGTGGCCAGGGCCTTCGCGCTGGCCCGCGCCGCCCAGCCGGTGTGGGCGAGGGTCCCGGTCCGGCAGCGCGCGGCCGTCCTGCTCCGCTTCCACGACCTGCTGCTGGAGCGGCAGGCCGAGGTGCTCGACCTGATCCAGCTGGAGACCGGCAAGGCCCGGCTGCACGCCCACGAGGAGGTCCAGGCCGTCGCCGTGGCCGCCCGGCACTACGGCCGCCTCGCCGCCGCCTACCTGAAGCCGAAGCGGCACGCCGGTGCCGTGCCGGCGCTGACGAAGGTCACCGAACTGCGCCACCCGCGGGGGGTGGTCGGCCAGATCGTGCCCTGGAACTACCCCCTGGAGCTGTCCGCGGGCGACGCGCTGCCCGCCCTCGTCGCGGGCAACGCCATCGTGATGAAGCCGGACACCGAGTCCTGCCTGACCGCGCTGTGGGCCCGGGACCTGCTGATCGAGGCCGGGCTGCCCGCCGACGTCCTCCAGCCCGTCATCGGCGTCGGACCCGTCGTCGGCCCCGAGGTCGTCAAGCACGGCGACTACGTCTCCTTCACCGGCTCCACCCGCACCGGCCGCGAGGTCGCCACCGTCGCCGCCGACCGCCTCGTCGGCGTCTCCCTCGAACTCGGCGGCAAGAACGCCATGCTGGTGCTGGACGACGCCGACATCGAGAAGGCGGCGGCCGGAGCCGTCCGCGCCTGCTTCTCCTCCGCCGGCCAGCTGTGCGTGTCCATCGAGCGGCTGTACGTGCACCAGTCGGTCGCCGACGCCTTCCTGGACCGCTTCGCGGCCCGCACCCGCGCCATGCGGCTGGGCACGTCCCTCGCCTACGGCGCCGACATGGGGTCGCTGGTCAGCGGGCACCAGCTGGAGACCGTCAAGCGGCACGTCGAGGACGCCGTCGCCAAGGGCGCGCGGATCGTCGCGGGCGGCGTCGCCCGCCCCGACATCGGCCCGTTCTTCTACGAGCCGACCATCCTCGACGGCGTCACCGACGACATGACGCTGTGCGGCGAGGAGACCTTCGGCCCGGTCGTGTCCGTCTACCGGTTCGGCAGCGACGACGAGGCGGTCGAACGCGCCAACGCCACGCCGTACGGCCTGAACTCCTCGGTCTGGACGACGGACGCCCGCCGCGGCCGGGAGATCGCCGCGCGGCTGCGCACCGGCACCGTCAACATCAACGAGGGCTACGCGTCCGCCTACGGCAGCGTCCAGTCACCGATGGGCGGCATGAAGGAATCGGGCCTGGGCCGCCGCCACGGCGCGGAGGGCATCCTCAAGTACACCGAGGTCCAGACGGTCGCCCACCAGCGCCTGCTCCCCATGGCCCCGTCCCTGGGCATGGACGACCAGGCCTACGCCCGCTTCATGAGCCGCAGCCTGCGCCTGATGAAGGCGTTCCGCTTCCGCTAGGTCATCCGGTCCGCCCCGTTCTCGACGAGGAGAGCACGTGTCACAGGAGAAGTCCGTCCAGACCCGGGAGGAGAGCGGGTACGACTACGACGTCATCGTGGTCGGCTCCGGCTTCGGCGGCTCGGTGAGCGCCCTGCGCCTCACCGAGAAGGGATACCGGGTCGGTGTGCTGGAGGCCGGCCGCCGCTTCACCCGCGAGTCGCTGCCGAAGACCTCCTGGGACCTGAAGAACTACCTCTGGGCCCCCAGGCTCGGCATGTACGGACTCCAGCGCATCCACCTGCTCGGCAATGTCATGGTCCTGGCGGGCGCGGGGGTCGGCGGAGGCTCCCTCAACTACGCCAACACCCTCTACGTACCGCCGAAGCCCTTCTTCGAGGACCCCCAGTGGAAGGACATCACCGACTGGGAGGAGGAACTGAAGCCGTACTACGACCAGGCGCAGCGCATGCTCGGCGTCCGCCTCAACCCGACGATGACCCCCTCGGACGTGCATCTGAAGGCCGCCGCCGAGCGGATGGGCGTCGGCGACACCTTCCACATGGCCCCGGTCGGCGTCTTCTTCGGCGACGGCAAGGACGCCGGCGGCACCGTGCGGGCCGCGCCCGGCGAGAAGGTGAAGGACCCGTACTTCGGCGGTGCGGGACCGGACCGGCAGGCCTGCACCGAGTGCGGCTCCTGCATGACCGGCTGCCGCCTCGGCGCGAAGAACACCCTCAACGAGAACTACCTCTACCTCGCCGAGAAGGCGGGGGCGGTCGTGCACCCCATGACCACGGTCGTCTCCGTCACCGACGACTCGCGCGGCGGCTACGCGGTCGTCACCCTGCCCACCGGACGGAAGAAGGGCTCCGGCCGCACCTTCACCGCCCGCCAGGTCGTGCTGGCCGCCGGCACCTACGGCACCCAGACACTGCTGCACCGCATGAAGGCGAACGGCCGGCTCCCCTGCATATCCGACAAGCTCGGCGAGCTGACCCGCACCAACTCCGAGGCCCTGGTCGGGGCCCAGACCGACGACCGCCGCTACCGCAAGGCCACCGGCGAGCCGCGGGCCGACTTCACGCGCGGCGTCGCCATCACGTCGTCCATCCACCCGGACGCCGACACCCACATCGAGCCGGTCCGCTACGGCAAGGGCTCCAACTCCATGGGCGGCCTGTCGATCCTCCAGGTGCCCTACGCCGGCGAGAACGCCTCCGGCGCCTCCCGGGTGCTCGGCTTCCTGGCGCACGCGGCCAAGCACCCCCTGCTGGTGCTGCGTTCCCTGTCCAACCGCCGCTGGTCGGAGCGGACCATCATCGGCCTGGTGATGCAGTCGCTGGACAACTCCCTGACCACGTACCTGAAGCCGGCCGGCGTCGGCAAGGGCCTGCTGACCGCACGGCAGGGCCACGGCTCACCCAACCCGAAGCAGATCAAGGCGGCGACCGAGGGCGCGTCGGCCCTCGCCGCCGAGATCAACGGCTTCGCCGGCTCCAACGTCGGCGAGCTGATGGGCACCCCGCTCACCGCCCACTTCCTCGGCGGCTGCCCGATCGGCGCCGACCGCACCACCGGCGTCATCGACCCCTACCACCGGCTGTACGGCCACCCCGGTATCTCGGTCGTCGACGGCGCCGCCGTCTCGGCCAATCTGGGCGTCAACCCGTCCCTGACCATCACGGCGCAGGCCGAGCGCGCCATGTCGTTCTGGCCGAACAAGGGCGAACCCGACCCGCGTCCGCAGCAGGGGGCGGCCTACGAGCGTCTGGCCCCCGTCGAGCCCAAGTCCCCGGCGGTCCCGGCGGAGGCGTTCGGCGCGCTGCGGCTGCCGTTCCTGGGGATGCCGGCGGTGCCGCCGAAGGAGTAGCCGCACCTGGCGAAGAGACGAAGAAGGACCTGCGCCCCCCTCCGAGCGCAGGTCCTTCTCACGTACTCAGGTGCTCAGCGCACCCGGACGCCGTTACGCGGCGGCACCGCTCTTGCGGCGCTTCACCACGAACATCGCACCAGCACCGGCCACGACGGCGAACCCGCCGACGAGCGCGATGGTGGGCAGCGCGGAGCTGGAACCGGTCTCGGCCAGCTCGCCGGTGATCTCCTTGGCCCCGCCCTGCGGCTTCAGCTTGTCCTCGGCAGGGGCGGTCGGCTTCTTGCCGTTCGGCTTGGCCTCGCCGACGTCACCCGGCTTCTTGCTGCCGGCGGCGAGCACGGTGAACTCGTAGTAGTCGCCGTTCACGTAGCACTGGGTGCCGTCGCCCGAGTACACGGCGTTGCTCAGTGCGATGGCGGAACCGGCGGGAGCCGACTCGTTGACCTTCACCCGCAGGTCGAGCGTGGCGGTGGTGTCCGCCTCCAGGGTGCCGAGGACGGCGAGGAAGGTGCCGGAGAAGTTGTACGACTCCCCGTCCTCGAACTCGAAGCCCTCCTGGTAGGCGGAGGTCCACTTGCCGTCTTCCTTGACCTGGATCTCGGCCAGGCCGTCCACGAGGGAGGCCTCGGTCTCGTCGCTGTACTCGGCGAAGGCGCGGATCCAGACGTCCTTCAGGTCCTTGTCGCCGTTGTTCTCGACGACGAACTCGAAGTTGTGCCAGCCCGAACCGGCGACGATCTTGTTCGGCAGGCCAGAGATCTGGGCCGTGAGCTTCTCGTCGAGGTCGTAGCTCTCGCAGTCGTAGTAGGGGTTCCACGCGTCCTCGTCGTCGGCCGGCTTGCTCGGCGACGGGTCGGCGGCGGCGGGAGAGGACGTGCTGGCCGACGGCTTCGCGCCACCCGGCTCGGTCTCGTCGTCGGTCTTGTCGCCGTCCGCCTCGGTGTCCGCCTCGCCTTCCTCGCCCTTCGCGGGCTCGGACTCCGTCGCGGCCGGGTCCTTCTCCTCCGTGGACTCGGAGGTGGAGGCCGAAGGCGCCGGAGCCTGCTCCGTCTCCTTCGACTCCCCGGCACCGGTCTCCTCGGAGGGCGAGGCGCTCGGGGAGGTGGTCGTGGTGTCGTCACCCGTCGCGAACGCCGCCGGAGCGGAGAGCAGGGCGAGCGGCGCGATGACAGCCGTCGCGGCCGCGGTGGCCATGGCGCGGCGAATCTTCATGAAGTCCTCAAGAAGTCCTGAGTGCTGCGGTGTCACAGCACGCGCGGGTGGGCGTTCCGCGTGTGGGGCCGCGGGTGTGGCCCTTGATTCACCGGGTTTGATCAGTGAAACCTGTGAATGGTTGTGCCCGGACTGACAGAAATTTTATGTGTTCTGGATCACTTGGTTTCGGGCTCGACTGGGACCCCGGGCATGACGAAGGGCCCCGCGGGACGTCGGCCGCGGGGCCCTTCCTCGGTCAGCACCGGTGCCAGGGCGTCACCGGTGCCTGGGGAGCGGCGCCGGGGGGTCGCGCCGCTTGCCTGTCATGCCCCGGGCGTCGGTACGGGGACGCGGGGCAACGTGCTTGTCGTCAGCGGGACTTGGTTCGCTTCGTATCGTGCTGGTCGGGAACGGCCTCCGCAACCGGTCGGCCCGGACTGCGTCAGGTCCGCCGGCCGGCCCCGGGCGTCCCCGGAGCCGGCCGTTCTCTTGGGTGACCGGGCTGCTGTCCCCTGCCGTCCGGTCACTTCCCTGGAGCGAGGTCCCACGACGTACGGCACGATCCGTACGTCTCATCGCCCCAGCGAGCCACGCGTGGTTCTGTCGGGCCCGCGCCTGGCTGACACGGACACCGGGACCAACGAAGCGGCCCGGGCGCCGGTCACGCGCCGTACGGGTGAGAGACGTTGCCGAACTCAGATACGAGCCGGCGGCGGCTCAGACACGGCCCCGGCACAGTTCGAGCAGCGTCATCGCCAGGGCCGTGCCCGGCTTGCCCAGGGCCTGGCGGTAGTGGTCGAGGACCTCCATCTCGCGGGCGAGGTTCACGCGCCGGCCGCCGGAGGTGATCCGGGCCTCCTGGATCACGGCCGAGACGGCCATGCGTTCCTGGATCAGGCCGATGATCCGGTCGTCCAGCGCGTCGATGCGTTCCCGGGCGCCGGTGATCACGCCGGCGGCCTCGGAGGTGCGGGCGCCGGTCCGGTCGGCGCCCGGGCCGGCCTCGGCGGGGATCGTCGCGGCGCCCTTCGCGGGGGTCTGTGCGGACGTCTTCGCGGGGGTCTTCTCGGCGGCTGCGGTGGTCATGTCGGGGCTCCTCGCTCGGCGGTGGGCGGGGCCCCGGGGCGACAGGACCGGGAAACGACAGGCGCCCCGGGCCTTGTCGGCCCGGGGCGCCTGGGAAGTCGCTTGTCAGTTGCTCAAGCAGCACGACCATGGCAGCCGGCGGGCCGGTTGCCATAGGTAAACAGGAAGACCTGGTGCGTGAGCATGGGCCCAGTATGCCCCGCCGACGCACGGTGTCCAAGCGCGTTCGCATGGTGACCCGCATCGTGAGACGCCGAGCGCGGGACGGCCGGCCCGGCCGCGTCGGTAGAATCGGGAAGCACAAGACCCCCGCCCGACCGCCGGAAGGCACCCCGTGTCATCAGCGACCCCCGCTGCCAGCGCCGCCCCCGACACCGTCCTGGTCGTCGACTTCGGCGCGCAGTACGCCCAGCTCATCGCCCGTCGCGTCCGCGAGGCGCGGGTCTACAGCGAGATCGTGCCGAGCACCATGCCGGTCGAGGACATGCTCGCCAAGAACCCGGCGGCGATCATCCTCTCCGGCGGCCCCTCGTCCGTGTACGAGCCGGGCGCCCCGACCGTCGACCGCGCCCTGTTCGAGGCCGGTGTCCCGGTCTTCGGCATGTGCTACGGCTTCCAGCTGATGGCGCAGTCCCTCGGCGGCAGGGTCGACAACACCGGCGCCCGTGAGTACGGCCGCACCGGCCTGCACGTCTCCAAGAACTCCTCCACCCTCTTCGAGGGCACCCCCGAGGAGCAGGCGGTGTGGATGTCGCACGGTGACGCCTGCTCCGCCGCCCCCGAGGGCTTCGCCGTCACCGCCTCCACGGACGTCGTCCCGGTCGCCGCCTTCGAGAACGACGACAAGAAGCTCTACGGCGTCCAGTACCACCCCGAGGTGATGCACTCCACGCACGGGCAGCAGGTGCTGGAGCACTTCCTCTACCGGGGCGCCGGCCTCACCCCGGACTGGACCACCGGCAACGTCATCGAGGAGCAGGTCGCCGCCATCCGCGAGCAGGTCGGCGACAGGCGCGCCATCTGCGGCCTGTCCGGCGGCGTGGACTCCGCGGTCGCCGCCGCCCTCGTCCAGAAGGCCATCGGCTCCCAGCTGACCTGCGTCTACGTCGACCACGGCCTGATGCGCAAGGGCGAGACCGAGCAGGTCGAGAAGGACTTCGTCGCCGCGACCGGCGTCCAGCTCAAGGTCGTGGACGCGAGCGAGCGGTTCCTGAACGCGCTCAAGGGGGTCTCCGACCCCGAGGAGAAGCGGAAGATCATCGGCCGGGAGTTCATCCGGGTCTTCGAGCAGGCCCAGGCCGAGATCATCGCCGACCAGGGCCCGGCCGTGGAGTTCCTGGTCCAGGGCACCCTCTACCCCGACGTGGTCGAGTCCGGCGGCGGCACCGGTGCCGCCAACATCAAGTCCCACCACAACGTCGGCGGCCTGCCGGAGGACCTCGAGTTCAAGCTGATCGAGCCGCTGCGCAAGCTGTTCAAGGACGAGGTCCGCATGGTCGGCCAGGAACTCGGCCTGCCGGAGGAGATCGTCCAGCGCCAGCCGTTCCCCGGCCCCGGCCTCGGCATCCGCATCGTCGGCGAGGTCACCAAGGAGCGGCTCGACCTGCTCCGCGAGGCCGACGCCATCGCCCGCGAGGAGCTGACGGCGGCCGGCCTCGACCGCGACATCTGGCAGTGCCCGGTGGTGCTGCTCGCCGACGTCCGCTCCGTCGGCGTCCAGGGCGACGGCCGCACCTACGGCCACCCGATCGTGCTGCGCCCGGTCTCGTCCGAGGACGCCATGACGGCCGACTGGTCGCGGCTGCCCTACGACGTCCTGTCCCGGATCTCCACCCGGATCACCAACGAGGTCAAGGACGTCAACCGGGTCGTCCTCGACGTCACCTCCAAGCCGCCGGGGACGATCGAGTGGGAGTGACGCCGGGCGCGACGGCGGGACCGGCAACGGGAGCGGCGTCGGCTACGTGCGCTTGATCGTGCGCACGGGCCGGCCCGGCTTCCAGACCTGGACGACCAGATGGGTGTCGTCCTCGACGGACGTCCGGGTGACCTCCGTCAGCTCGGTGCGGAAGAGGTGGAACGGCTCCGGCGGTTCCACCTCTTCGCCGTACGCGGCCTTCGTCGCCGGGTCCTCGACCTCGATCGCCCGGCCGCTGATCCGTACGTCGCCGCCGCCCATGCCGGTGCCGTCCCCGGGGTTGGCCTGGAGCGCGAAGCGCGGGTCGCGGCGCAGGTCCAGCGCCTTGAGGGAGTTCGGCATCATGCCGAGCCACAGCTCGCCGCCCAGGAAACGCACCTCCAGGCCCGTGGTGCGGGGCGAGCCGTCCCGGCGGAGGGTCGCGAGGACGTGGTGCGGGCAGGCGCCGAAGCGCTTCTCGACCGTGGCGGCCAGTTCCGGCTCTGCGGTGGTGAAAGCGGCCCAGTTCACTGTCATGCGGCGAGTGTGGCAGCCATACCGGACATCTTCTGACGCGTATGGACCGGCCCGCCGGGATGTGGTGCGCGCCGCTCTTCGTGAGGGGAGCTGTCCTCCCGGGGCCACCGCCGGTACCTTCCGGCCCGTAAAGCATTCCAGTGCCGGAGGACACATGCACGGGACGTCCGGGGCCACTCCGCCCCCGCCGCTGCCCACCGATCAGCTGCGGTTCGCGATGCCGCCCATGCACGAATCGGTCGAGGACGAGCGCCGGCACCGCAAGGAGCGGCTCGCGGGCGCACTGCGCGTCTTCGGGCGGTACGGGCTGGAGGACGGGGTCTTTGGGCACATCACCGCCCGCGACCCCGAGTTCACCGACTGCTTCTGGGTCAACCCGTTCGGTATGCCGTTCCAGCACGTCACCGTGAGCGACCTGGTGCTGGCCAACTCCGACGGTCAGGTCGTCGACGGCCGCTACCACGTCAACCAGGCCGCCTTCACCGTTCACTCCCAGGTGCACGCGGCCCGGCCGGACGTCGTCGCCGTCGCCCACTGCCACTCCGTGCACGGCCGTGCGCTGGCCGCGCTCGGGGAGCTGCTCGACCCGATCACGCAGGAGAGCTGCGCCTTCTACGAGGACCACGCCCTGTACGACGCCTACAGCGGCGTCGCCGTGGACCAGGAGGAGGGACGGCGCATCGCCGCCGCGCTCGGCTCCGGCAAGGCGCTCGTCCTGCGCAACCACGGGCTGCTGACCGTGGGGGACTCGGTGGACGCGGCGGCCTGGTGGTTTCTGTCCATGGAGCGGTCCTGCCAGGTGCAGCTGACGGCGCGGGCGGCGGGCCGGCCGGTGCTGATCGACCACCGGGCGGCGGTGGCCACACGCGAGCAGCTCGGCGGGGACATCATGGCGTGGATCAACTACCAGCCGCTGTGGCAGGACATCAGCCGGAGCGAGCCGGATCTGCTGAGCTGAGACCGCGTCGGCGGGTCAACACGGCGGCGCCGGTGTCACTCGTGCCGGGCAGAGGGGGCGGGGGACGGCGGGCAGGGGCCGCGTTTCGTACGGCACAATTCGCTGGCGTCGTAGGGGATTTACGGGTCACCGGTGCTCGTGTTCGCGCTTGCGGTCGTTTCGCCTTCGCGTTTGCGCTCGCGCTCGCGTGCGCGCTCGTGCACGGTGCGGGGAGGCGGGTGTGGGGCGTGGCGGTGCAGGAGGCGGGACGCGAGGGCGTGGACACCTGGGGTGACTGCGCGTGCGGGGCCCGGGCAGGGCACCGGCGGGCGGTCGCCGAGTTCCTGCTGCGGCGGGACGAGTTCGCGGCGGGGCGGCACGTGCCGGCCGCGGTGGCCCACTCGCCCTCCGCGGCGCGCCAGTGGGTGTCGGCGGAGCTGGAGCAGTCCGCGGAACGTCTCGCCGAGCGCGGCCGTGCCGAGGGCGCGGCCCGGCTCGGGGGACTGTGGCGGCGTACGGCGGGCGTGGTGTGGGCGGTGGTGGCCGTCCTGCTGCTCGTGCAGGCGCTCACCGCGATCGGCAGCGGGTGGACCGCCTCGCGGAGCGCCGGGCTCGTGGCGGCGGTGGTCGTGGCCGGGGCGCTCACGGTGGCATCGTGGCTCCACCGGGCGCGGGGCGGGGTGCTGGCGCCGGTCGTCGGTGAGGACAACCGGCTGTCCACGTCGCGTGCGGTGGCGGCGGTGTGGGTGCTGTTCGTCGGGTACGCGACGCTGGTGCCGGCGTTGCGGTTGGCGGTGGCCTCGGGGCGGGCGGAGCGCGATGCGCTGCTCTCCGGCCTGGGGTTCGGCCGTGCGGCCGGGCTGGTGACCGTGCTCGCGGTGGTGTGCGGGATCGCGGTGCTGGTGCGGCGGGTGGTCGGGGTGCGGGTGCTGGGGCAGCGGCTCCAGAAGGTGCCGGCGACTCGACCGCGGGCGGCGGATCTGCTGACGGACGATGCGGGGCGGGGGGCGTTCGCGGACATCCAGTACGTCGTGATCAATGCGGTGGCGCTGGGGTTCGCGGTGGTGCGGCTGGCGCGGAGTCCGGAACGGCTGCCGGATCTGCCGTGGGGGCTGACGGCGGTGGTGCTGGTGTCGGCGGCGACGTATCTGGCGGGGAAGTACGCGGAGGGCGGGCGGCCGGTGATTCTGTCGGTCGTACGGGCGCGGGAGCCCGGTGACCTGGACGGGCCGATCCGGACCGGGGAGGACGTCGAGATCCGCGGGGCCGGGTTCGTGCCGCCGGGCGCGCAGCGGGCGGATCTGCTGGCGCGGGTGGTGGTCCGGATCGGGGCAGTGTACGTGCAGGTGCCGCTGATCCCGGTGGCGGGCGGCTTCGGCAACCCTACGGACACCCTGCTGAGGGTGCCCGTACCGGCGGACGTGGAGCCGGGCCGGGTGGACGTCCAGGTGGTGACGGCGGCGGGCGCGGAGTCCAACCGCTGCGTGATCGAGGTGACGGAGTGAGCCACCGGGGGGTGGGGGTTCGCGTTCGCGTGGTGGGTCCCGCCGTGCGCGTCTGCGGGTAGAGCCCCGGCCTGCCGCCACTTGCGCGCCGCGGGCGGCACCCCGCTGCGCGGCGCCCCACGCCGGGCAGTGGGGAACAGGGCGGCGTCGGACGTCTTTCGGGAACGATCTCGGGGGAGCAGGATTGAGCGTGGCCCCCTTGTCGTACGTATGGTCCGGTGAGGGGCTCCGCACCCATGCGTGAGAGGCGGCAGGCGACGATGACCCACGGCTACCGTACGGACACGGACTCGTACCGCCCCGGCGGCGACTGGCGCGACACGGCGACCCGGTACGCCCTGCTCCCGCTGCGCGTCTTCCTCGGCGTCACCTTCGTCTACGCCGGTCTGGACAAGCTCACCGACAGCGCGTTCATGCAGGACGCCGGTGCCGGTTCCATCGGCGACATGATGCGTGCCGTCCGTGACTCGTCGGCCGTCCCCGCCCTGGTCGACCTCGCGCTGGAGAACCCGGTCGGTTTCGGATACGCCATCGCCCTCGGCGAACTGGCCGTGGGCATCGGCACCCTGCTCGGGCTGCTCACCCGGCTCGCCGCGCTCGGCGGGGCGCTGATCTCGCTCAGCCTGTGGCTGACCGTGAGCTGGGCCTCCGACCCGTACTACTACGGCAACGACCTCGCCTACCTCATGGCCTGGATCCCCCTCGTCCTGGCCGGCGCCCCCCTGCTCTCGGTGGACGCCGCCCTGCGGGCCCGGCGACGCCGGTAGGGCGCCGTCAGGAGCGGGACTCCTCCGTGGCACGGCGCCGGCGGACCCCCCGGGCCACCATCCCCGCCACGCCCGCCAGGCAGAGCCCCCCGACGACGAGCGGGACGACCGCGAACCAGGGCGTCTGCCACAGTCCGCCCGCGTCACCCGCGTAGACGACGCCCGCCGCCGTGAGGAAGAGACCGGCGACCAGCCGTCCGGGCTGGAACTCATGGCGCAGCACGGGTCACCTCCGCCTGACCGACGCCCACCTGGAGGTCCAGGTCGAGCGTCCCGGTGTTCCCGCCGCCCTCCGCGGCCGGCAGGGTCAGCTCCTCGTGCTTGCCCGGTGCCACGTCCACGTCCTTCCGCTCGTCACCCGGCAACTGGATGTCCCCCACCCCGACCTCGACGCTCAGCCGCACGGTGACGTCCCGCGGGACGACGACCTGGATGCGGCCGATGCCGACGTCGGCCCGCGTGGCCAGGGTCTGTCCGTCCGCGACGTCCAGCCGGGAGAGATCCAGCGTGCCGTCGCCCGCGCCGACGTCGTACTGCTCCCGCAGGTCCGCCACCGTCGCGGGTCTCCACGTCGGGTGCGTCCACCGGTTGCCGATGGTGTCGGGCAGCGCCGCCGAGCCGGTCAGCAGGGCCGCCGTGACGACCGCCAGCAGGATCGTGCCGCCGCCGAGGCGGCCGAGGAAGGCGCTGACCGCGAGGCCGAGGCCGAAGACGGCGAGGGCACAGGACAGGCCGGTCTGGAGGCTGGTGCCCAGCGGCTGCGCGTCCCAGGTCAGGCCGGTGCCGAGGCCGCCCGCGAGCAGGGCCAGGAGGAAGACCCAGCCGCCGATCCCGCGGGGGCCGTGCCGCCGCGGCGGCCGCGGGCGCAGGTCCTCGCGGTCGTCGTGCAGCCCCAGGCTGACGTCGGCGGCCTCCGCCACGTCCCGGTCGCGGGCGTCCCGGGGGCCCCACAGGTAGCCGGTGCCTCCGACATGGGTGCCGTCCTTCACGATGGGGTCCCGCCACCAGGACGGGTACGCGGCGGCGACCGGCGGCGCCTTCGGCTCCGGCGGGGCGTCGGCCGCGGCCTGCGCCGCTATGGGGTCCGGTCCCGGTGCGCCGCGGTGGCGCGACCAGTACCCGGCGCCGGCCAGGAGCAGGGACAGGACGACGCCGAAGGTCAGCACCCCGCCGTTGTCGAGCATGGTCAGGAAGACGCCGCAGCCGACCAGCGTGAAGAGCACGGCCGCCAGGGCCTGCCCGTCGACGCGGCCGGTCAGCAGCCTGCGGAGCTCGTTCTCGTCCTCGTCGTCGTAGGGGACGAAGAGCCAGGCGAAACCGTAGAAGAGCAGGCCGATGCCGCCGGTCGCGGAGAGCACGGCCAGCGTGATCCGGAAGATCACCGGGTCCATGTCGTAGTGGCGGCCGAGCCCGGCGCACACGCCGGCGAGCAGCTTGTGGGACCGGTCGCGGTGGAGCTTCGCCGGCGGCTCGGGGGCGTCCGCCCCGGCCGGTGCGCCGGTCCCGGGGGCGGCATCCGCGGCCGGCGCGGCGTCCCGCGGCCCGGCGCCCGGGCGGGGACGCGGGCCGGGGCCGGGTCCCGGACCCGTCGCGGCGTGCTCGTGATCGGTCATGGGTCCATGGTGACGGGCGCGGCGGCGGGACGGCAGCCGGGGCGACCCTGGCCGGACCCTGATATCGGCCCCTGATGCGGGGCGGGGGTACGGGCGAGGATCAGGGGTGTCTCCGGGGGCGACCCTGATGCCCCGGCCGGGGCGGTCGTGTGACCATCGGTGACATGCCGGAAGCCGCCACAGCGCCACTCGTCGAACCGCGGCCGCCGCGCAAGCTCTACCGCAGCAGCGACGGACGCTGGCTCGGTGGTGTGGCGCGGGGGCTCGCCGGGCACCTCGGGCTGCCCGTGGTGTGGGTGCGGCTGGCGTTCGCCGGACTGTTCATGGCCGACGGCCTGGGCGCCCTGCTCTACGCGGCGTTCTGGTTCTTCGTGCCGCTCGGCGTCGGCGGCGTCGACGCCGAGCGGCCCCCGTCCCTGGTCACCGCCGAGACCTCGCCGGACGGCCGGCGCAGACTCGTCGCCCGCAAGCCCGACAAGGGACAGATCGTCGCCCTGCTCCTCATGGTCGTCGTGGCCATGGTCTTCGTGGGCAACGTCAACCTCGGTGGCGGGGCCCGGGCCTACCTGTGGCCCACCGTGCTGGTCGGCGCGGGTGTCGCCCTGGTCTGGCGGCAGGCGGACAACGCGCGCCGGGCCCGCTGGGTCGAGGTCGGCCGGCACCGGCGCACGGTCACCGTGCTGCGTGCCGTGGCCGGCGTGCTGCTCGTCACGGCCGGTGTCACCGGCATCTTCGTGCTCCAGGGCTCCGCCGCCCACCTCGGCTCCGTCCTCCAGGCGGCGCTCGCGGTCCTCGTCGGCATCACGCTGCTGGCCGGTCCGTATCTGGTGCGCATGACACAGGACCTCTCCGAGGAGCGCCTGATGCGCATCCGGGCCCAGGAGCGCGCCGAGGTCGCCGCCCATGTGCACGACTCGGTGCTGCACACCCTCACCCTGATCCAGCGCAACGCCGAGAGCCCCGGCGAGGTGCGCCGCCTGGCCCGGGCGCAGGAGCGCGACCTGCGCGCGTGGCTCTACAGACCGGAGGGCAACGGCAAGGACGAGGACGACGAGCCCGCGACCCTCGCCGAGGCCGTGAAGCGCAACGCCGCCGAGGTCGAGGACAAGCACGGCGTCCCCATCGAGGTCGTGGTCGTCGGCGACTGCCCGCTCGACGAGCGGGTCGGGGCGCAGATGCAGGCCGCGCGCGAGGCGATGGTGAACGCCGCCAAGTACGGTGGCGAGGGCGGCGCCGTTCAGGTCTACGCCGAAGTCGAGGGCAGGACGGTCTTCGTGTCCGTCCGGGACCGCGGCCCCGGCTTCGACCCCGACTCGATCCCCGCCGACCGCATGGGTGTCAGAGAATCGATCATCGGCCGCATGGAGCGCAACGGCGGCACGGCGCGGCTGCGCGCGGTGCCCGGCGGCGGCACGGAGGTCGAGCTGGAGATGGAGAGGGCGGAGAACACGTCATGAGCGACCCGACCGAGGCGAACGGGACGGCCGGAGCGGATGCCGCCGGCGGTGCGAGCGGGCGGCACGTGCGCGTGGTCCTCGTCGACGACCACCGCATGTTCCGTACGGGCGTCCAGGCCGAGATCGGCCAGACCGAGCAGACCGGCGTCGAGGTGGTCGGCGAGGCCGCCGACGTCGACCAGGCGGTCACGGTGATCACCGCGACCCGGCCGGAGGTCGTCCTGCTCGACGTGCACCTGCCCGGTGGGGGCGGCGTCGAAGTGCTGCGCCGCTGCGCCGCGTTGATGGCGGACACCGAGCGGCCGGTCCGCTTCCTCGCCCTGTCCGTGTCGGACGCGGCCGAGGACGTCATCGGCGTGATCCGCGGCGGCGCCCGCGGCTACGTCACCAAGACCATCACCGGCACGGACCTGATCGACTCCGTCTTCCGCGTCCAGGAGGGCGACGCCGTCTTCTCGCCCCGGCTGGCCGGCTTCGTGCTGGACGCCTTCGCCTCCACCGACGCCCCGCCGGTCGACGAGGACCTCGACCGCCTCACCCAGCGCGAGCGGGAGGTGCTGCGTCTCATCGCCCGCGGCTACGCGTACAAGGAGATCGCCAAGCAGCTGTTCATCTCCGTCAAGACGGTCGAGTCCCATGTCTCGGCGGTCCTGCGCAAGCTCCAGCTGTCCAACCGTCACGAGCTGACCCGCTGGGCGACCGCGCGGCGCCTGGTGTGACATCGTCGCGGGCATGACCGCATCCGACGCCCTCTCCGTCACCCGCGAGGCCTACGACGCCGCTGCCGCCACCTACGCCCGGCTGTTCCGCGACTCCCTGCGGGACAGCCCTCTGGACCGGGCGGTGCTGGGGGTCTTCGCCGAGGCCGTGCGGGAGGACGGCGACGGTCCGGTCGCGGACCTGGGGTGCGGGCCCGGCCACGTCACCGCGCATCTGGACGGGCTGGGGCTTTCGGCGTTCGGTGTCGACGCCTCCCCGGCGATGATCGGGCTGGCGCGGCAGGCCTACCCGGGCCTGCGGTTCGAGGTGGGCTCCATGGCCGCGCTGGACATCGCCGACGGCGCACTGGGCGGCGTGCTCTCCCGCTGGTCCGTCATCCACACCCCGCCCGCCGAACTGCCCGGCGTGCTGGCCGAGTTCCGGCGTGTCCTGGCTCCCGGCGGCCATCTGCTGATCGGCTTCTGGGCGAGCGAGGGCCCGTCGCATCCGGCGCAGGCCTTCGACCACGCCGTCACGACCGCCTACCGCTGGTCCCCCGACCATCTCGCCGGGCTGCTGAGCACCGTGGGGCTCACGGAGGAGGCCCGGACGGTGCGCCGGCCCCGGCCCACGGACCGACGGCAGTTCGACGAGGTGCACCTGCTCGCCCGCAGGGCCTGACCGGGGCGGCCCGCCCACGGCGACGGCCCGCCCACGGCGACGGCCCGCCCACGGCGACGGCCCGCCGCCGGGGTGACCGGTGGCGGGCCGCTCGGCGATGGCCGGGGCTATCCGGCGTAGGTCTCGAACTCGGCGACCTTCGGGGTGCCGGAGGCGCCGGTGATCTGGAAGGTGACCTTGCTCAGCGTGGTGGCGGGGAAGGAGATGACCCCCGCTCCGGTGCCGGTGGTCAGGACGGCCCCGGTGTCATGGTTGACGACCCGCCAGGAGCCGATGGTGCCCGCGCTGCCCGCGGCCTCCCGGATGTTGATCTTCGCCACAGTGGTGGGCGAGCCCCACTTGACCGAGATGGAGCCGGTCGTGCCGACCGGCGACCAGTAGGTGCTCATGTCACCGTCGCGCACGTTGCCGTAGCTCGTCCCGCTCGCCTTGGAGGAGCCGTCGGAGCCCGCTCCGATGCTGAGGTTGGTGCCCTGCGGCGGCGTCGGGTCGGTCGGGTCCGGGGTCGGGTCCGTCGGGTCGGGCGTGGGGTCGGTCGGGTCCGGGGTCTGCGGCGTGCAGTTGCCGTCCGACACCTTCAGGCCCGTGTGCGCGCCCGCCGTCCGGCTCACGACGTCCGGTACGCAGCTCGCGGCGTCGGGACGGAAGGAGTACGGGATGCTGACGGTGGTGTTGGACTGCGGGTCGGGACCGGCCGGGTTGTTGTCGCCGCCGGGCTCGGACCAGGTGACGTTGTCGTAGATGTTGCCGCTGACCTGCCAGTAGCCGGCGTGGTCGGTGTAGAAGGTGCCGAGGACGTCCTTGGAGTCCTCGAAGTAGTTGTGGTCGACCTTGGCGCGCGCCCCGGCGCGGGAGTTGATGCCCGAGTCGTTCAGCCGGACGTAGTGGTTGTTGTACATGTGGGCGATGCCGCCGCGCAGCAGGGGTGCGCGGGAGTCGATGTTCTCGTACCGGTTGTGGTGGAAGGTGACGTAGCCGTTGGAGCGGTCGCTCTCGCTGGAGCCGATGAGTCCGCCGCGGCCGGAGTTGCGCAGGACGCTGTAGGACAGCGTCACGTACTGGGTGTTGTCCTTCATGTCGAACAGGCCGTCGTAGCCCTCCGACTCCCCGCCCGACGCCTCCAGCGTGGTGTGGTCCACCCAGACGTTGCGGACGTCGCTCTCCATGCCGATGGCGTCGCCGCCGTTGGAGGTGGGCGAGCCCGACTTCTTGACGTTCCGGACCGTCACGTTCTGGATGATGATGTTGCTGGCCTCGCGGATGTGGATGCCCAGCTGGTCGAAGACGGCGCCGTTGCCGACGCCGACAATCGTGATGTTGCTGACCTGCTTCAGCTCGATCTTGTCGGCCGCGGTGTTGCAGCTGTCGCCGGAGACCTTGGTGGTGTTGCCGTGGTTGATGGTGCCCTCGACCTCGATGATGATCGGGGTCGAGCTGCTGGCCCGGTTGCACAGGGCCGTGTGGATGGCGGTGCCCGTGGTGGCCCGGACCGTCTGCCCGCCGGCGCCGCCGGTGGTCCCGCCGTTCTGGCTCGCGAAACCCGTTGCCGAGCCGGTCGCGGCGGCCGATGCCTCGGGGGCCGACAGGAGCGCGCCGGTCGCCCCTGCCAGAGCCAGGGTGGCCAGTGCCGCGGAGAGCTTGACTGCGGCTGTTCGTCTCATCTCGCCTCGCCTTTCGTCCTCGCGTGCGGTGCGTGCGGTCACCGCCGGTGGGGGTGCCGTGGAAACCCGTGTCGTGCGCGTGGAGCGGTCGAGCGTGGTGCGGTCGAGCGTGGTGCGGTCGAGCGTGAAGCGGTTTCTTGCCGGCGGGTGTCATTCGGGCACCGAACGCTGCATGAGCGTTGCATGTACATGAAGAAAGCGCTTGCTGACGGGAGAGGGTAGGGTCAGCCTCCGACGGAGACAAGGGTTTGCGCAGTTGTTGCGCTGCGGAGCCGGGGCTGTGCGCTGCGTCGCCAGGACGGAAGCGACGGAAGCGACGGAAACAGGGACGGGGGCGCGGGCGGGGGCTCGGGCGGCGACTCGGTCGGGCGCGCGTGGGGGCTCACGCCACCCGCGTGGCCCCCGCGAACGGCATCCCGTCGACGGGCGCCACCCGGACCGGCGCCGAGGGGTTGGGGGCGTGGATCATCCGCCCCTCGCCGACGTAGATGCCGACGTGACTGATGCCCGAGTAGAAGAAGACCAGGTCACCGGGGCGCAGCTCGGAGCGGGACACCCGGCGCCCGGCGTCGATCTGGGCGTAGGTCGTGCGGGGCAGGGAGACGCCCGCCGAGCGGTAGGCGGCCTGGACCAGCCCGGAGCAGTCGAAGGCGTCGGGGCCGGTCGCGCCCCAGACGTAGGGGCTGCCGAGCTTGGAGTAGGCGTACGCCACGGCCGCCGCGGCCCGCGGACTCGGCGCCTGCGCGGCGGCGGACGCCGGCGCCTCCCGGGCGTCCGCCGACCGGGAGGCGCGGTCCGGGCCCGCGCCGCCGCGCTCGCGTTCCTCGGCGGTCAGTCGCGACAGCAGCCGGCGGGCCTCGCCCAGCGTGCCGGTGACCGTCTCGCGGTGCCGCTTCATGTCGGCCTGCCGGGACTTCAGCGCGGCCAGCTCGATCCGGGCGGCGCCGCGGAGCTGTTCGATCTCCCGGAGCCGCCCCCGTACCCGCTCGACGGCCGCCGACCGGCGTACGCCGGCCCGCTCCACGAACGCGGCCGAGTCGAGGTACTCGTCGGGGTCGGAGGAGAGCGCGAGTTGCAGCGCGGGGTCGAGGCCGCCGCTGCGGTACTGCGCCGCCGCCACCGAACCTAGCGACCGCCGCGCGGTGTTGAGGCGGTCCTGCTTGCGGGCCACCTCGTCGCGCAGGTTCTCCAGCCTGGTCTCGGCCGCGTCCGCCTTCTCCTTGGCGCCGTTGTACTTCTCCGTGGCGGCCTCCGCCTCCTGGTACAGCTTGTCGACCTTGGCCCTGACCTGCTCCGGCGTCGGTTCCGGTGCCGCGTGCCCGCTCCCGTCGAGTCCGGTGGCGGTCGCGGCGCCCGCGAGGGCGAGGGTGGCGGCCGTGCGGGCGCTGCCACCGCCCGCCGTACGCTGCCGGGGTCTGCGGTGCGCTGCCACGGGGGCTCACCCTTCCTTCCGTACGACGCCTGGCGCTCCCGCGGGCCGCCGGCCGGTGTGCCCGGTGGCGGCCCCGGACAGGGGACGGGCCGCCACCGGACCCTTTCGGCGGTGGTGCCGACTGCCGCCCCTGGCCCGGGCGGCGGTGGGGAGCCGGGCACCTGGAGCAGGACGCTAGACCCGGCGGCGCCGGACCGGTCGGGCGATGTGCGGAAGTGGCGCCCTGGGGACCGGTGGTGACCGTATGTGACCGTGATCCGGTTGCACGGCCGTTCTCTTCACGCAGGGTGATGACCGATGTGCCGGACGACGGGACGGGGGACCGGGCGCGGTGCTACGGGGCGCATATATGCACCCGTCCAAATGCGTGCGGCGTCGTCACCGGACCGGGTGCGAGGCGCCGTTCCGCCGCTGATTAGGCTCCGGCCTCATGGACGTACTCATCCACCTCTTCGTCGGCCTGCACATCATCGGCATCGCCGCGCTCCTCGGCGGCTTCCTCACCCAGATGAAGGCGATGGGCCAGGGCACCGCCCGCTACACCCCGGCCATGCTGCACGGCGCGCTGACGATGCTGGTCACCGGTGTGATCCTGGTCGGCCTCAACCAGGCCGACGACCAGCCGGTCGACAACATCAAGATCGGCGTGAAGCTGGCGCTGCTGATCGTGATCCTCGGCCTGGTCTACGTGAAGCGGGACGACGAGAAGGTGGACAAGCCCCTGTTCGGGCTGGTGGGCCTGCTCACGGTCGCCAACGTCTTCATCGCCGTGCTGTGGACCTGAGCGGTTCCTCAGGCGGGCCGCACCACGCTGTGGATCGACGACTCCCCGTCGTAGAAGACGGACTCCTCGCGGACGTACGCGCCCGGCTTCGGCGCGTGGATCATCATGCCGTTGCCGATGTAGAGGCCGACGTGGCCGAGGTTGTCGTAGAAGAAGACCAGGTCGCCGGGGCGGGCCTGGGACAGCGGGACCGTCGTGCCGGCGTCGACCTGGTCGTACGTCGTGCGCGGCAGTGTCACGCCCGCGGCCTTCCAGGCGGCCTGCGTCAGACCGGAGCAGTCGTAGGAGCCGGGACCGGTCGCGCCCCAGACGTACGGCTTGCCGATCTGGGCGCGGGCGAAGGCGACGGCCTTCTCCGCCTTGGTGGTGTACGAGGAGTCCGGCGCCGTCGGTGAGCCGGTCCCGGGGGCCGGGGACTGCGTGCCCGTCTCCGGGGCCGGGGTCGCCGGGCCGGCCTCCTGACGGGCGGCCCGTTCCCGCCGCTCCCGTTCCTCCTCCGCCTGCTGCCGGGCCAGCTCCGCGGCCTTGCGGGCGGCCTCCTCCTGCTTCTTCTTCTCGATCGCGGCGAGGCGCGCCTTCTCCTCGGCGGTCAGCCGCGACAGCAGCTCCCGCGCGGCGGAGAGCTTCTTCTGGACGGTGGCCTTGGCCGTCCTCAGGTCCTGCTGCGCGTCGGTGAGCGTCTCCAGGCTCGCGGCGGCCTCCCGGCGCTTGTCCATCGTCGCCGACTGCTGGGTGATGTAGTCGTCGACCGCGGCCTTCTGGCGGCCGGTGAGCCGGCCCATCAGCTGCTTCTGGTCGAACACGTCCTGCGGGCTGTCGGCGAGCAGGAAGGTCGCGGTGTCGGGGACCGCGGCGCCCGTGCGGTACTGGGCGGCGGCGAAGGAACCCAGCTCCTCGCGCGCGTCGTTGAGCTTGCGGGTGCGCTGGGCGACGTCGTCGAGGAGGGAGTCGACGCGCTTGCGCTGCTTGGTGGTCTTCTCCTTCGCCGCGTTGTACTTCTCGGTCGCGGCGCCCGCCTGCCGGTAGAGGGCGTCGACCTTCCTCTCGACCTCCTCCAGGCTCGGCTTGTCGTCGGCCGAGGGGGCGGAAGGGGTGGAGGGGGCGGTGGGGTCCGCGTGGGCCGACTGGGACAGCAGGGCCACGGAGGTCAGGGCCGCCGTGGCGAGAGCGGGGGTCCGTATGCCTGCTGCGCGCGTACCCGCGGGACGCGACTTGCGGTGCGACGCCAAGGGAGGCGACTCCTTCCGTGCTCCGCCTACCGGGCTAGCGGCGGGGGTGCCCCCGGGCCGGTCAGGCTCTGGGGGAGGGTCGGGCGGTGGCGCTGGGTGGTGTCCGGAAGGTCTGCCCTGCGGCCCGCCGCTCACGGGCGTGTGGGCCGATTCACCCCATGGTCTCGGTCGGGTCCCCGGCTCCGGCGCCTCGCGGGCGCGACGGACTCGGCGGAGGCCGCGCGGCCCGGCGACGTTCGCCGGTGGGGGTCGTGCGGCCTGCCCGCACCGTAGCCAACTCGTGTGGCAGATGTGAAGGTTGGTGGGTGATATGCCCGATACATTTTCGTGACCTACGGCCGGAGGTGCACGGCGAGTGATGGCGGGTGACGGCGAGTTCCCCGGCCGTGCCGTCGCCGGGTCGCCGGGGCGCCTGTGCGGGCTTCGGCCATTTTCCGAGGCGGCCTCGGGTTGTCGGTGGGGCGCCCTAGACTCGTAGAGCGATGAGCAGCCTCTTTGACGACAGCTTCCTGGCGAGCCTCCAGGCCCCCCGCGGCCACGAGGAGGAACCACCGCCACCACCCGAGGACGATCACGCTCCGGAGTCGATCCCGGACGATCTGTTCGGGGGGAAGTTCGACGCGCCGCCGGACCGCGACTCCTACTACCGCGACGGCGCCCCGCGCCCGGTGGTGGACACCGCCGCGCTGCTGGAGGGGCTGAACGACAACCAGCGCGCCGCGGTGGTGCACTCCGGCTCCCCGCTGCTCATCGTGGCCGGCGCCGGCTCCGGCAAGACCCGCGTCCTCACCCACCGCATCGCCCACCTGCTGGCCGAGCGCGGCGTCCACCCCGGCCAGATCCTCGCGATCACCTTCACCAACAAGGCCGCGGGCGAGATGAAGGAGCGCGTCGAGCAGCTCGTCGGACCGCGCGCCAACGCGATGTGGGTGATGACCTTCCACAGCGCGTGCGTGCGCATCCTGCGCCGGGAGTCGAAGAAGCTCGGCTTCACGTCCTCGTTCTCGATCTACGACGCCGCCGACTCCAAGCGCCTGATGGCGCTGGTCTGCCGCGATCTCGACCTGGACCCCAAGCGGTTCCCGCCGAAGTCCTTCAGCGCCAAGATCTCGAACCTGAAGAACGAGCTGATCGACGAGGAGGACTTCGCCGCCCAGGCCACCGACGGCTTCGAGAAGACCCTCGCCCAGGCCTACGCGCTGTACCAGTCGCGGCTGCGCGAGGCCAACGCGCTCGACTTCGACGACCTGATCATGACGACGGTCCATCTGCTCCGCGCCTTCCCGGACGTCGCCGAGCACTACCGCCGCCGCTTCCGGCATGTCCTGGTCGACGAGTACCAGGACACCAACCACGCCCAGTACGCCCTGGTCCGCGAGCTGGTCGGCACCTCCGAGCACCCCGTCGACGTGCCGCCCGAGGCCGAGATCCCGCCCGCCGAACTGTGCGTGGTGGGCGACGCCGACCAGTCGATCTACGCCTTCCGCGGCGCCACCATCCGCAACATCCTCCAGTTCGAGGAGGACTACCCGGACGCGACGACGATCCTGCTGGAGCAGAACTACCGCTCCACGCAGACCATCCTCAGCGCCGCCAACGCCGTCATCGAGCGCAACGAGTCCCGCCGCCCCAAGAACCTGTGGACCAACCAGGGCTCCGGCTCGCAGATCACCGGGTACGTCGCCGACACCGAGCACGACGAGGCCCAGTTCGTCGCCGACGAGATCGACCGCCTCACCGACGCGGGCGAGGCGAAGGCCGGCGATGTCGCCGTCTTCTACCGCACCAACGCCCAGTCCCGTGTCTTCGAAGAGGTCTTCATCCGCGTCGGCCTGCCCTACAAGGTCGTCGGCGGCGTCCGCTTCTACGAGCGCAAGGAGGTCCGGGACGTCCTGGCCTACCTGCGGGTGCTGGCCAACCCGGAGGACTCGGTACCGCTGCGGCGCATCCTGAACGTGCCGAAGCGGGGCATCGGCGACCGGGCGGAAGCCATGATCGACGCCCTCGCCCAGCGCGAGAAGATCGGCTTCCCGCAGGCGCTGAAGCGGGTCGACGAGGCGTACGGCATGGCCGCCCGGTCGGTGAACGCCGTGAAGCGGTTCAACACGCTGATGGAGGACCTCCGTACGATCGTGGAGTCCGGCGCCGGACCGGCGACCGTGCTGGAAGCCGTCCTCGAACGCACCGGGTACCTGGCCGAGTTGCAGGCGTCCACCGACCCGCAGGACGAGACCCGGATCGAGAACCTCCAGGAACTCGCCGCCGTCGCCCTGGAGTTCGAGCAGGAGCGGGCCGAGGGCGAGGCCGGCACGCTGGCCGACTTCCTGGAGCAGGTCGCCCTCGTCGCCGACTCCGACCAGATCCCCGACGAGGAGGACGGCGACGGCGTCGTCACGCTGATGACGCTGCACACCGCCAAGGGCCTGGAGTTCCCGGTCGTCTTCCTCACCGGCATGGAGGACGGCGTCTTCCCGCACATGCGCGCCCTCGGCCAGACCAAGGAGCTGGAGGAGGAGCGGCGGCTGGCCTACGTCGGCATCACACGCGCCCGCGAGCGGCTGTATCTCACCCGGTCCACGATGCGCAGCGCCTGGGGACAGCCCTCGTACAACCCGCCGTCGCGTTTCCTGGAGGAGATCCCGGCGGCCCATGTCGCCTGGAAGCGGACGGGCGCGGGCGCGTCGTCCTACGCATCCGCCGGGCCGGTGTCGGGCGTGGCGGCCTCGCTGTCGTCGTCGCGGTCGCGTTCGTCGGCGTCCGGCGGATCGGGCTTCGCCACCCGCCGGGCCGGCGAGAAGCCGACGGTCGCCCTCGCGGTCGGCGACCGGGTCACGCACGACCAGTTCGGACTGGGAACGGTGGTCGCGGTCAAGGGCACCGGCGCCAACGCCGAGGCGACGATCGACTTCGGGGACACCAAGCCCAAGCGGCTGCTGCTGCGGTACGCGCCGGTGGAGAAGCTCTGACACGGACCCCTCCGGCGCCCCGACGAAGGGGAGGGGCGCCGGGGCGGGGCGGCCGGGTCAGGTCGGGTCGAGGCCGTGGCTGCGCAGCCAGGACAGCGGGTCGATCGCCGAACCGCCCGCCGGCCGCACCTCGAAGTGCAGGTGCGGCCCGGTGGAGTTGCCCGAGTTGCCGGAGTAGGCGATCGGGTCACCGGCCTTGACGGCCGTACCCGAGGGGACGCGGTAGCTGGAGAGGTGGCAGTACCACGTCTCCGTGCCGTCCTTCGCGGTCACGATCATCATGTTGCCGTACGCGCTGTTGTACTGCGTACGGACCGTGCCGTCGGTCGCGGCCATCACCGTCGTGCCGTACGACACGGGGAAGTCGATGCCCGAGTGGACCGACATCCAGTTGATGCCGGACTGGCCGTAGTAGGCGCTGAGTCCGTGCTGGGCGACCGGCAGCGCGAACTTGGGGCGGAGCCGCTCCTTGCGGGCCGCCTCCTCCGCCGCGCGTTTCCTCTCGGCCGCCTGCTGCGCCTTGAGGTCGATGCGCTCCTGGGTGCGGCTGGCCCGGTCGGCGAAGTCGTTGGCCCCGGCGGACAGGCTGGCGAGCTGCGTGTCCAGCTTGTTGTTGGCGGCGGATGGTTTCACCGGCTGCTTGTCGGGGGCGGACGCCGCGGCGTCGGTGCTCTCCTCGCCGCCCAGGGTGCCGACGGAGGCGGCGGCGATACCGGCGACACCCACCACACAGGCCGAGGGCACCGCGATGGTCAGCAGCGCCGACCGCTTGGCCGGTTGGCGCCGGCGGGAGCGGGAGGAGCGCGCCGGGCGGGGGGCCGGTGCCGTGGCGCCGTCGGCGGTGGTGTCGCCGGTGCCCGTCTCTTCCTGGCCGTCGAGCAGCAGCGGGCCGGTGACCATGGGGAGTTCGCCGGTGTCCGTCGGCTCGCCGTCCGCGGAGGCCGGGGCCGGCGCGGGCGTGTCGTGTTCGGTGGCGCCCTCCGAGTTCCAGGGCGTGTCCTGTTCGGTGGCGCCCTCCGAGTTCCAGGGCGTGTCCTGCTCGGTCGCGCCGTCCGAGTTCCACTGGGTCGCGTCGAGGGCGCCGGTGTCGAACGTTCCGGTCTCGAAGGTCCGGGTGTCCCAGGCCCACTGCTGGGTCTGGTCGGCGGGGTTGCCCTGCTGGTCCGGCTGGAGCCAGGCGGTGGCGTCCCACTGGCCGGACGTGTCCGGGGCGGTGGCCTGCGTGGGGACGAGGGGCACCTGCTGGTACTCGGCGGTCCAGGCGCCGGTGTCGTAGGCGCCGGTGGCCTGCCCCGAGGCGTCGTACGCGGTGTGGTGCTGGGGGTGCTGGGTCCCGTAGGAGTCGTACGTCAGCGTCTGGTGGCTGCCCGAGGTCAGGGTCTCGTGGGTGCCGGTCGGCCACTGGGTGGTGTCGTACGAGCCGGTGCCGTCGTAGTGCGCCGCGTGTCCCGGCTGCGCCGTCTGCGCCGCGTGCGTCGTCTCGTACGTGTCGGCGCCCTGACCAGGGAGGCTGCCGAAGAGCGGGTCGCTCTCGAAGGACGTGGCGGACGGGACGCCGGTGGCAAAACCGGTGGTGTCGTAGCCGCCGTACGTGGTGAAGTCGCCGTAGTGGGCTTCCTGGGTGCCGTACGGCCCGTAGGGGGCGGAGGCGGCGTCGGAAGCCGAGGCCGGGGGCGTCATGGTCCCCGACGGGTGACGGTCGTTCACCAACTTCTCTTTCGCCTCGACAACAGGGGCTGCCAGAGCAGTGCGGCGACTGTACCCGGCGGTACGCGGGCACGACAATCTTCGGCAGGTTTCACGCGCGCAGGAAACGGGCAATCGGCCGTGATTTGGGGGACTGCGGGTGTGACCTTGGCTTTGTGTTCGACAGATGTTCGACTTCGTGGCCGGTGAGTGAAGGCGCCCCGGGTGGTGCTCCGCGCCCGGTTCGGTGTCAGGCGACGGTCAGGCCACCGGCGTTTTCCGTGGTGGCGGCGTCGGCCGCGGCCGCGTCCAGGGCCTGCCGGATGCCCGTGGCGACGGCCGGGTGAACGGGCAGGGCGAGATGGCCGATGCCGGTCACCTGCACGTTCTGCACGGTCAGGTCGGGGTGGTGAAGGCAGGCCGTCTCGATGGGGTCCATCACGCGGTCCAGGTCGCTCCAGAAGCTGACGAACTGCGTACGGCAGCCGGGGGCGGGCAGGGCCAGCTCCTCGAGCACCGGTGAGCCGGGGCGCATCTGGCGCACGATGGGGTGCGCGTTGGCCAGGGGCACCACCCGGGTGCCCGTGTGCGGCGTGCCGAGTGTCACGAGGGTCCGGACCCGGTGGTCACCGCCGAGCCGCTGCGCGTAGTAGCGGCCGATCAGCCCGCCGAGGCTGTGGCCGACGATGTCGACCTGTTCGCTGCCCGTGCGGCCGCAGATCTCCTCGATGTGCCGGCCGAGCAGCTCGGCCGCGGTGCGTATGTCGCAGGTCAGCGGTGAGTAGTTGAGCGACACGACCTGGCGTCGGCCGTCCTGGGCGAGGCTGCGGCGGAGGAAGACGAAGACGGAGCGGTTGTCGATGAAGCCGTGCAGCAGGACGACCGGGGGGTGGGTGTTGTCCTGGGGGTGTACCGGCAGCCGGGGCGCGGGCGCGACCAGCGAGGTCTCCGCGTCCGTCCCGGTCTCCGGCCCCGTCCCCGTCGACGTCCGCGTCTCCGCGGTGAGCTGCGGGTCCTGCGGGTCCGGGTCCGCGGGCGTGCGGGCGGGCGGAGGTACGGCGACGGGGGCGTCCGGGCGCTCCTGGGTGATGCCCGAGGGGTAGAGGAACAGATGCCCCGCGAGGATCGCGATCTCCAGGGCCGTGGCCTTGAGGAGGGTCAGGGAGAGGCCGGGGAGCCTGCCGGACGGGAGTGGCAGGGCGGAGGGGACGGACAGCGTGGAGGGGATGGAGGGCAGGGGCAGCGCGGAGAGCAGGGGGAGCGCGGAGAGGGCCGGCACGGCTGGAAGCGGCGGGAGCCCCGGGATGCCGGGGAGCGCCGAGAGGTTCGGGAGTGGGTTCGGCAGTGGGGGCAGGCCCGGCAGGAGACGCCGGCAGAGCGGGAGAAAGGGGTGGATTGCCCTGGTGACCTTCATGGCCGACCTCCTGTCGGCACGCGGAGCAACGCCTGTGTTGTCCGTGTGCCCTCAGGGAGAGCTGTGACACAAGCGATCGACGGTGGGTGCCGGAATCGGCACGGTCAGTGGTGAGCTGGAGGTGGTGCGGGGGCCGGGCGGGCGGCGGTGGCGCTCCGCGCTTCCTGTGCCCCCGGTGGGCGATCGCCGAGTGCGGCTCTCCGTACGCGTGTCCCACCGTGTGATTTCCCCCTCGGTATGCACCGCGAAACTGCCGGTTGCGGGATGCTGGAGATAACGTTCGTTCACTTCCCCGGGACGGGCCGGGCGCGGTGTTTTCGGCGCGGTCCTTGTCGGTACGGATGGATGTAGTCGCTTCATGGAGGCAGTGATGGGTGTGGCAGCCGGTCCGATCCGCGTGGTGGTGGCCAAGCCGGGGCTCGACGGCCACGATCGCGGGGCCAAGGTGATCGCGCGGGCGCTGCGCGACGCCGGTATGGAGGTCATCTACACCGGGCTCCACCAGACACCCGAACAGATCGTGGACACCGCGATCCAGGAGGACGCCGACGCGATCGGGCTGTCCATCCTCTCCGGGGCGCACAACACGCTGTTCGCAGCCGTGATCGAGCTGCTGAAGGAGCGGGACGCGGCGGACATCCTGGTGTTCGGTGGCGGGATCATCCCCGAGGCGGACATTCCTCTGCTCAAGGAGAAGGGCGTCGCGGAGATCTTCACGCCGGGCGCCACGACGGCGTCGATCGTGGACTGGGTCCGGGAGAACGCGCGGCAGCCCGCGGGGGCCTAGCCCGGCCGGCAGCTCGCGGCGCCCGGCCCAAAGTCCGGGCCGGGCGCCGCAGTCCGCGGGCGGTCGTGCCTCCCGCAGTGACCGCCGGAGGCACGACGCCTAGGCCAGTTCCTCCGTCATCGCCGCGCGCAACCGCAACGTCGTGACCAGCCGTTGGAACGCCTCCGCCCAGTAACCGCCCGCCCCCGGCGACGTGTCCTCCCGCTCGTCGGGTATCGCCAGCAGGCCGTCGAGGCGGGCCGCCTCCGACGGATCGAGGCAGCGCTCCGCCAGGCCCATCACCCCGCTGAAGCTCCACGGGTAACTGCCCCCGTCGCGGGCGATGTCGAGCGCGTCCACCACAGCCCTCCCGAGCGGCGCCGCCCACGGCACCTCGCACACCCCCAGCAACTGGAACGCCTCCGACAGCCCGTGCGTCGCGATGAACCCGGCGACCCACTCGGCCCGCTCCTCCGGGGCCAGCGTGCCGAGCAGCTTGGCCCGCTCGGCCAGGGACACCGCACCCGGCCCGCCGGCCTCCGGTGCCGTCGGCGCGCCGAGCAGTGCCCTCGCCCACACGGCGTCACGCTGCCGTACCGCGGCCCGGCACCACGCCGCGTGCAGCTCGCCCTGCCAGTCGTCCGCCACCGGCAGCGCGACGATGCGGTCGGGGGAGCGTCCGCCCAGGCGGGACGGCCAGGTGTCGAGCGGAGCCGCCTCCACCAGCTGACCCAGCCACCAGGAGCGCTCGCCCCGGCCGGCCGGCGGCTTCGCCACGACGCCGTCCCGTTCCATCGACGCGTCGCACTCGTGCGGTGCCTCCACGACGATCGTCGGCGTCGCTCCGGTGCGGTCGACGGACACACAGGTCCCCGCCCGCGCGGCCATCCGGGCGGCGAGGGCCGAACCGGGCAGCGCGGACAGCAGCTCCGCCGCCGTCGAGCGGACGTTGCGGCTGCGGTCGGCCAGGGCCTGTTCCAGGAACGGCTCGTCGTCCGGGCCCAGGCCCGCCCGGAGGGAGTCGAGGAACATCAGCCGGTCCTCCGCCCGCTCCGTCGCCCAGGTCGTGGCGAGCAGTTCCCGGCCGGCCGCCGGGTCGCGGGAGCGCAGGGACGACAACAGGGCGACCCGTTCCGCGAACAGCCCCTCCTGCCAGAGCCGGTGCACCGCGGCGGTGTCCTCGGGCCGGGGCAGCGCGCCGTCGCCGCCCGGGACGGCGCGGAGCGCGAACCGCCACTCAGGGTTCAGCCGGGCCAGCCACAGGGCGCGCGGCCCGGCGAAGGCGAGGGCCGCCGGACGCAGGTCCGTCCGTCCGCGCGCCGCGTCCAGCAAGGCGGGCAGCAGCTCGGGCGGAGCCGCGTAACCGCGAGTGTTGGCGGTCGCCAGCCACTGGGGGAGCAGTTCCATCAGGTCAGGGGTCGTGCCTCTGCGGCCGTTTCCGGAGCCGCCGGCGCGGTCGGTGAGCAGCGTCGCCAGTCTGCGGGCAGCGGCGGGCGGCAGCGGCGGGCGCCGGTCCTCGGGGGCCGGCCGAGGCCGGTCGGCCGGGCGGGCGGGGCGCAGCCCGGAGCGGCGACGGAGGGTCTCCAGCGCCGCCGCGTCCAGCAGCGCCTTCGGCGCGTGAGGGCCGGGAGCGCAGCCCGCGGGCGTGCGGCGGTCCGTGCCGAGCAGGGCCGAGGTGACGAGGTCCTCCCAGGGCGAGGGGGTCGTGAGCATGCCGTTCCTTTCCGTGGTCAGCACAGCGGCACCGCGGCGCCCGGTCCCGTCGGCCAGGCGGTGAGGGGCGTGAAGCCGCGGTGGCCGCATTCGCCGAAGACCGTGACCGGGGCGCCGCCCGAGAGGGCGACGAGACGCCACAGGCCCGGACGGTTGCAGGCTGAGGGCGTCAGGGGCAGGGCCGTGTCCTCGTCGGCGTCGGCCAGTTGCCAGGAGTCGCCGTCCGGGGCCGGTACGACCCGGTCGAGGGTGACGGGGACGGAGTCCAGCCATGGGTCCTCGCGCAGGGCCGCGCCGTACCGCGCGACGGCCTGGGACGTGGTCATGCCCGGTGGGCGGGCCGGCGTCGGCGCGGGGGCGGCGAACTGGCGGCCCAGCGACACCCGTTGCCGGGCCGCGCCCGGGTGGGGCAGGACCTCGGTGTCCAGCGCCAGGCCCACCGGCAGCGCGAGGTCCGGGGCGCGGCCGGCGGCGCCGTAGGAGAGCAGCAGCGCCGTGCGGTGCGACTCGGCGCCGTACAGCCAGATGCGGCGGGTGGTCAGGCGGGTGTCCGCCGTGTCGTACTGGGCGAGGACCAGCCAGCTGTCCCGGACGGGCGGGCCGTCCGGCTCCGTGGGCAGGCCGACGCGGGAGCGGACGGTCGCCGCGAGGCCGGCGGGCAGGCGCTCGCGGCGCAGCCAGCCCTGGACGAGGAGGTGGAGCAGGGCGCACTCCTCCAGGAGCCGCACCGGCCAGCCGGGGCCGGAGGACGGGATCGCGCCCAGCTCCCGGACACGGGCGGCCAGTCCGGACGCCTGGGCGTCGACCATCCGGGCCGCCGTCTCCTCCCACACGCCGTACCCGGCCTGCTCCGCGCCGGCCAGGCCGCCGCGCAGCAGGTCGGCCAGGCGCTGCTCCAGCTCCGTGGCCCCGGCCGTGATGCGCTCGGCGCGGCGCTCCGCCCTGCGCCGCGCCGCCTCCGGGTCGGCCGGCGCGGAGCCGTGGGAGGCCGAGCCCGACCGCTTCTCCTCCGCGCGCTCGCGGCGCGCCGCCGTCCACTGCTCCGCCCAGTCGGGCGGTGTCCGACCCCCGGGGACCGCGGTGGGCCCCTCGGCCCAGAGCAGCAGCAGTCCGAGGGCGTGCTTGCACGGGAACTTACGGCTCGGACAGGTGCACTTGTACGCCGGTCCCGAGGCGTCCGCCAGGTCGACGACCGTCTGATACGGCTTGCTGCCGCTGCCCTTGCACAGCCCCCACACCGTCCCCTCGTCCAGGCTCCCCGTCTCGGACCACGGCCCGGCCGTGCCGAGTTTGCTTCCCGCTTTGCGTGACGCGGCGTCAGGCGCCAGTGCCAGCACCTGGTCCGCCGTCCAGCGCACCCCCTGCGAAGTCATGCCGTCGAAGGTAGGTCCCACCACTGACAATCGACCCTGCGAGCGCGTTTGCACAGGTCAGAGCGATTGTCAGTGGTGTGGTGCACGGTTGGTGACAGATCCGAACCGGCCCGAGCTGGAGGGGGACCGAGCCATGTCCGTGTCCGTTGAACCGACGTCCGTCGAACCGCCCGTGGAGCAGACGGAGGCATTGCGTCCGCACGCCGAGGACGCCTTCGCGGCGGAGCTGGCCGCGCTGGCCGCCCAGGACGACCGGCCGCGCCCGGCCCGCTGGAAGCTGTCCCCCTGGGCCGTCGCCCTGTACCTGCTCGGCGGCACCCTCCCGGACGGCACGGTGATCACACCGAAGTACGTGGGACCCCGCCGCATCGTCGAGGTCGCCGTGACGACGCTGGCCACCGACCGCGCCCTGCTCCTGCTGGGCGTCCCGGGCACCGCCAAGACCTGGGTGTCCGAGCACCTGGCCGCGGCGGTCAGCGGCGACTCGACGCTGCTGGTGCAGGGCACCGCGGGCACCCCGGAGGAGGCCATCCGCTACGGCTGGAACTACGCGCAGCTGCTCGCCCACGGCCCCAGCCGGGACGCGCTCGTGCCCAGCCCCGTCATGCGGGCCATGGCGCAGGGCATGACCGCCCGGGTCGAGGAACTGACACGCATCCCGGCCGACGTGCAGGACACGCTCATCACGATCCTGTCGGAGAAGACGCTGCCGATACCGGAGCTGGGCCAGGAGGTGCAGGCGGTCCGCGGCTTCAACCTGATCGCCACGGCCAACGACCGCGACCGCGGTGTCAACGACCTGTCCAGCGCCCTGCGCCGCCGCTTCAACACCGTGGTGCTGCCGCTGCCCGAGAGCTCCGAGGCGGAGGTCGACATCGTCTCCCGGCGCGTGGACCAGATCGGCCGCTCCCTCGATCTGCCGGCCGCGCCCGACGGCATCGACGAGATCCGCCGCGTCGTCACCGTCTTCCGGGAGCTGCGCGACGGGGTCACGACCGACGGCCGGACGAAGCTGAAGACGCCGAGCGGCACCCTGTCGACGGCCGAGGCGATTTCCGTCGTCACCAACGGCCTGGCGCTCGCCGCCCACTTCGGGGACGGGGTGCTGCGCCCCGGCGACGTCGCCGCGGGCATCCTCGGCGCCGTCGTCCGCGATCCGGCGGCCGACCGGGTGATCTGGCAGGAGTACCTGGAGACGGTCGTCCGCGAGCGCGACGGCTGGACCGACTTCTACCGCGCCTGCCGGGAGGTGAGCGCGTGAGTCACCGTCAGGAGCGTCATGCCACGGGCCGTCCGGTGGCGGGGCGCCGTAATGGGGACGAGGACGACTCGACGTGGACCCGCAGGGGGAGGGGACGACGTGGCGGTCAGTGACAGGCCGGGCGGCGGGGGAGCGGCGGTGCGGCCGCTGCTGCTCGGCGTCCGCCACCACGGGCCCGGGTCGGCGCGGGCGGTCCGGGCGGCCCTGGACGCGGCCCGCCCCGCGGCGGTGCTGATCGAGGGGCCGCCGGAGGGCGACGCCCTGATCCCGCTTGCCGCGAACGAGGGTCTCCGGCCGCCGGTCGCCCTCCTCGCCCATGCCGTGGACGAGCCGAGCCGGTCGGCGTTCTGGCCGCTGGCCGAGTTCTCCCCGGAGTGGGTCGCCCTCCGCTGGGCGCTGGAGCACCGGGTGCCGGCCCGCTTCATCGACCTGCCGGCCGCGCACACCCTCGCCTGGGAGACACCGGACGCCTGTGCCGACCCCTCCGCAGTCCCCGCCGCCCGCCCCTCCGACGACCCTTCCGCGGCCCCCGCCGACGACCCCTCCACCGGACCCTCCGACGTCTCCTCCTGCGACGTCCGGGTCGACCCGCTGGCCGCGCTCGCCGACGCCGCCGGGTACGACGACCCGGAGCGGTGGTGGGAGGACGTGGTCGAGCACCGCGGCGCGGGGAAGGGGGACCCGCTCGCGCCGTTCGCGGTGCTGGAGGAGGCGATGGGGGCGCTACGGGAGGAGTTCGGCGACGGCGGACACGACCGGGACCCGGTCCGCGAGGCGTACATGCGGCTCCAGGTGCGGGCGGCGCAGCGGGAGTTCGCCGACGGCGTGGCCGTGGTGTGCGGGGCCTGGCACGTGCCCGCGCTGCGCCGGAAGACCACCGTCGCCGCCGACCGGGCGCTGCTGAAGGGCCTGCCCAAGGTCAGGACGGACATGACCTGGGTGCCGTGGACGCACCGCCGCCTGTCCCGGGCGAGCGGCTACGGCGCGGGCATCACCTCCCCGGGCTGGTACGGGCATCTGTTCAGCGCTCCGGACCGCCCGGTCGAGCGGTGGCTGACGAAGGTGGCCGGCCTGCTGCGGGAGGAGGACCGGATCGTGTCCTCCGCCCATGTCATCGAGGCGGTGCGGCTGGCCGGGACGCTCGCCGCCATGCGCGGCCGCCCGCTGCCCGGGCTGACCGAGACCATCGACGCCGTGCGGGCGGTGATGTGCGACGGCTCGGACGTGCCGCTGGCGCTGGTGCGCGACCGGCTGGTCGTCGGGGACGTGCTGGGCGAGGTGCCGGACGACGCCCCGGCGGTGCCGTTGCAGCGGGACCTCGCGCGGCTCCGGCGCAGGCTGCGGCTCAAGCCCGAGGCGCTGGAGCGGGAGCTGGAACTCGACCTGCGCAAGGAGACCGACGCCGGGCGCAGCAGACTGCTGCACCGGCTGCGCCTGCTCGGCATCGACTGGGGCGAACCGGCCGCCTCGCGCGGCAGCACGGGCACCTTCCGGGAGACCTGGCGGCTGCGCTGGGAGCCGGAGCTGTCGGTGCGGGTCGCCGAGGCCGGGGTGTGGGGCACGACCGTGCTCGCCGCCGCGACCGCCAAGGCCGAGGCGGACGCCGTCGCCGCGCAGGGCCTCGCGGAGGTCACCGCGCTGGCCGAGCGCTGCCTGCTGGCCGAACTGCCGGACGCGCTGCCCACCGTGATGCGCGTCCTGGCCGACCGGGCCGCGCTGGACGCGGACGTCGGCCACCTCGCCCGGGCCCTCCCCGCCCTGGTCCGCTCCCTGCGCTACGGCGACGTGCGCGGCACGGACACCGGGGCGCTGGCCGAGGTCGCCGCGGGCCTCGCCGGGCGGGTGTTCGTCGGCCTGCCGCCGGCGTGCGCCGCACTGGACGCGGAGGCCGCCGAGGAGATGCGACGCCATGTCGACGCCGTGCACGGCGCGGTGGCGCTGCTGGGCGACGACCCCGCGCCGGGCCACGGTGAGCTGCGGACCCGCTGGCGGTCGGTGCTGCGGGTGCTGTCGGGACGGGACACGGTGCCCGGCGTGATCCGGGGCCGGGCCGTGCGGCTCCTGCTGGACGACGGGGAGCTCACGCCCGAGGAGACGGCTCGGCTGATGGGCCTGGTGCTGTCCCCGGGCACACCGCCGGCGGACGCCGCCGCATGGATCGAGGGCTTCGTCGGCGGCGGCTCCGGCGGCATGCTGCTCGTCCACGACGAACGGCTGCTGGGCCTGGTCGACGCCTGGCTGACCGGTGTGCCGGCGGACGCGTTCACGGACGTGCTCCCGCTGCTGCGGCGGACGTTCTCGGCGTACGAGCCGGGAGTGCGCCGCACGCTGGGCGAGCTGGTCCGGCGCGGACCCGCGGGTCCCGGGGGCGCGGCGGCGACGGGGGCCGGCGTACCCGGCTTCGGCGCCGGCCTCGACACCGGGCGGGCCGACGCGGTCGTGCCGGTGGTGCGGCTGCTGCTGGGCCTGGACCCGCACGAGGGTCCTTCGACGGACGGCCAAGGCGCGCGGCAGCACGCCGAGGACGATGAGCTGGTGGGGGTGGAGGCATGACGGCCGAGCGGGTGGATCCGGCGCAGGAGCGGCTCAGGCGCTGGCGGCTGGTGCTCGGCGGTGAGGCGGCCGACGGCACCGGGTGCGCGCTGTCCGGACGGGACGCCGCGATGGACGGTGCGCTCGCCGCCCTCTACGGCAAGGGCGACAAGCAGCGCGGCGGGCGGGAGCGTGCGGCGGGGCTCGGTGCGTCGGCTCCGTCCGTGGCGCGCTGGCTGGGGGACATCCGGACCTACTTCCCGTCCTCCGTCGTCCAGGTCATGCAGCGGGACGCCATCGACCGGCTCGGCCTGGCCACGCTGCTGCTGGAGCCGGAGATGCTCGAGGCGGTCGAGGCCGACGTGCACCTCGTCGGCACACTGCTGTCGCTGAACCGGGCGATGCCGGAGACGACGAAGGAAACGGCACGGGCCGTGGTGCGCAAGGTCGTCGAGGACCTGGAGAAGCGGCTCGCCACCCGCACCCGGGCCACGCTCACCGGTGCCCTCGACCGCAGCGCCCGCGTGACCCGGCCGCGCCACCACGACATCGACTGGAACCGCACCATCGCCGCCAACCTCAAGCACTACCTCCCGGAGTACCGGACGATCGTGCCGGAACGGCTCGTCGGCTACGGCCGGGCGTCCCGTTCGGTGAAGAAGGAGGTCGTCCTCTGCATCGACCAGTCGGGGTCGATGGCGGCGTCCGTCGTCTACGCCTCGGTGTTCGGCGCGGTGCTGGCGTCCATGCGGTCCATCAGCACCCGGCTCGTCGTCTTCGACACGGCCGTCGTGGACCTCACCGACCAGCTGGACGACCCGGTCGACGTCCTGTTCGGCACCCAGCTCGGGGGCGGCACGGACATCAACCGTGCGCTGGCGTACTGCCAGTCGCAGATCACCCGGCCCACCGAGACGGTGGTGGTCCTGATCAGCGACCTCTACGAGGGAGGGATACGCAACGAGATGCTCAAGCGGGTGGCGGCGATGAAGGCGTCGGGGGTGCAGTTCGTGACGCTGCTGGCGCTGTCCGACGAGGGGGCGCCCGCCTACGACCGGGAGCACGCCGCAGCGCTCGCCGGTCTCGGCGCACCGGCCTTCGCCTGCACGCCCGACCTCTTCCCCGAGGTGATGGCGGCGGCTATCGAGAAGCGTCCGCTGCCGATACCGGACACCCAGTGACGATTTGTCGATCCGTCACCGCCCGACTCCTCCCAGCAAAAGGGACATGACTACCCATCGGTAACGGAGGGGTTGCGCAACCTCGGGCGTCCCGTGCAAGGATCGACGCCCGTCAGCGGTGTACAGCGTTCCGCTTGGCCGTACGCGTCCCGCCGGCTCGTCGCTCGTGACGCGCCTCCGCATCCGTCACCGTTCCGCCGTCCGGGAGGAACCTTCCCTCGTGACCTGGTCAGCCGCTCTGCCCGGTGCCGCCCCGCGCATGCTGCGCGGGGCGGCCGGGCGGCGCGCGCTCCGACTGGCGCTGCTGGTGGGCGCGGTCCTCGCGCTCGGGCTGTACTGCGGGGAACGGGCACAGGCCGCCGACGGGCGCGTGCCGCCGGCGCAGCCGGCCGCCGCAGGCGTCCCGGTGGCGGACGGGCCGGACGCGGTGGACGCGCCGGCCGAGCTGCCGATGCTGTCGGGCCCCGGCGAGCGTCGTCCCGTGCCGGATCGCCCTGTCCCCGACGGCACGGCGACCGCGGACGGGGCCGGCCAGGTCGGTCAGGCGCGTCAGGCCCGTGAGGCCCACCAGGGTGGCCGGGCGAGCGGGGCCGACGATGCCGATGACACCGACGGCGTCGGCCCGGTGGACCGTCGGCCCGGCGGGTCCGCTGCCGCCGATCCGCCGCACGCGTCCGACCTGCCTGGTCTCACCGGCCTGCGTGACCTGGCCGGCCTGCGTGGTCTCACCGACCTTCAGGCCTCCGGCCCGCCGCGCGCATCCGACGGTGGCCCAGGCCTCCCCGGGCTGCCTGAGGTGCCCGGCCTGTCCGAGGTGCCCGGCCTGGCGGACGTCTCCGGCGTGGTCGCCCAGCCGGAGTCGGCGGCGCTGCCAGACCTCCCGGGCTCCCCGGAGCTCCCCGGCCTTCCGTCGCTTCCGGGCCTCCCGGAGGCGCCCCGCGCCCCGGGTTTCGCCGCGCCGCCTGCCGTGGACGCCCTGCCCGCGCCGGTCCTCCCGGCGCCACCGGCGGGACCCGTGACGCCCCCGGCCACGGAAGGCGTCCCCGCCCCCACCGGCCCTCAGACCCGTCCCTCCGGCACCCGGCCCGGCGACCTGCCGGGCGACGCCCGGGCGCGGGGCGCCGTGTTGCACGGACCTCACTTCGACGTGCCGACCCGGCCGTACCGCGCGTTCGCCGCCGACGACCAGGCCGTCACCTCCGCCCCGACGCTTCCCGCACCCGTCCCCCACACGCCGCCCGGCGATCCGGACGGCGAGCCGGCCAACCGTTCCGCGGCCGACAACCACACGCCGCGACACGGCGACGCGCACGCCGTCACCACCCAGCACCGCGTCCCCCTGCGACTCGCGCCCGGCGCGGTCTCGCGCGCCGACGCCGACGAGACCCGGGACCGTTACCGGGACATTCCCGTTTCTCCGGCCTAGGGCAGCCCTTCCCCCGCCGTAGACCTGCCGCGCGGGGGCGGAAAGGTCTGCCCTCCCGTCCGGACGCTCCTCCGTGCGCCGGGCGGTAGCCGCCGGGACCACACCTCCGACCCGATCCGCCATGGCGCCTGGTGCGCCGGCGTTCGCGTCCCGTCCGGCCCGGCACCGGAAATGTCCCCAAACTCGCAAGGACCCTGACGTACTCATGAACAAGAACATCCGCCGGTCGATCGTCATAGCCGCCGGCGTCACCGGGGCCTGGGCCCTCGGCTCCGCCGTGGCCAGCGCCGACGAGCTGCCCGCCGCGCCCGTCTCCGTCCCGGACGCGACGGCCGTCGACACGGTCGAGTCCGAGGCCACGTCCGCCGTGCACGAGGCCGCCGCCACCGCCGCCACCGCCACGGCTGACCGGACCGCCGACCGGACCACCGACCGCGCCGACGCCACCGTCGACCGCGCCGACGCCACGGTCGACCGGACCGCCGGTCAGGCCACGGCCGCCGCCGGTCAGGCCGACGCCACCGCCTCGGCGACCGCCGACGGCGACATCGACTACCTCTTCGGCCCCCTCTCCGCCTTCGCGCCGGAGCTGGAGCAGGCCTCCACCACCGCGGCGACCGCCGTCCAGGACACCGTCGGCGGCGTCCCCGGCCACGTCACCGGCACCGCGACCCCGGTCGTCGAGGAGACGGCCGCCGCGGTCACGCCGCCGGTCGCGGCCGGCGCCGTCGACGGGGCCGTGCCGGTCGCCTCGAACGCGGTGGCCGGCGTCCGGTCGGTCGCCGACGCGGCCGTGCGGGGCGTGCAGCCGGTCGCGACGGGTGCGGTCGGCCAGGTCACTGGCGACACCGACGACACCGCAGACGCCGTCCTGCCGCCCGTCGCGAACACGGCCGTGCACGGCGTGCTGCCCGTCGCCGGGCAGGCCGGGCAGGACGCGAGCGGCCTGGCGTACGGCGTCGCGGGCGACGTGCGGCCCTTCGCGGGCGGCGTCGCGGACCAGGTGCAGCCGCTCGCGCAGGGCGTGACCGGGCAGGTCGGGCCGTTCGCCGACGGCGTGGCGGGCGAGGTGCCGCCGTTCGCCGCCGGGGTGGCAGGCGCCGTCCAGCCGGTGGTCGACACCGTCGTCCGGACCGTGGAGCCGGTCGCCGAGGGCATCGGCGGCAGCGCCACCGACCTGGCGTACGGCGTCGCGGGCCACGCGGTGCCCTTCGCGGACGGTGTCGCCGGAGAGGTGGCCCCGTTCGCCCAGGGAGTCGCCGGACAGGTGGCGCCGTTCGGCCAGGACCTGACCGGCACCGTCCAGGAGGCGGGCGTCCCGCTGGCCCACCACGCCGCCACCGGTGTCCAGGGCGTGGCGCAGTCCGTCACCCCGGGCTACGCGCAGCACGCCGGACTCGGCGGCCAGTACCACGTCTGACATCCGCGCGAGCGGACATCCGTCCTGACGGACACCAGTCCTCACGGACGGACACCAGTCCTCACGGACGGACACCCGTCCCGACGGACACCCGTCCGCACGGACTTCGCGGAGCGCCGGGCGGGACGTGGGCCGAAAGCCGTCGGCCCCCGTCCGGTCCGGCCCTGCGAGCCGGGCCGGTCGGTCCCCATTGGGGTGGGGATCGCCCGGCCCACACCCCGGCGGGCCGCACCCAACGGTCCCTCGGGGCGTTCCACGGCCTCACCGGGTCGACCCCAGCCCGGTGAGGCCCTCCTCCCGGGTACCCTCCCGGGTCTCGTCCCGCTCCCCGTCCTCCCTCCGGTCCACCCGTTCGGCGTCCCTCACCGTCGGCACGCCGTGCCAGTGAGGACGGCATCATGTGACAGGTATCACCGCTCAGGTGTGACCCTCGATTTAGGGAGCCCCCGCAAGCGGCGATAACCTGCGAGACGGACATGCCGCGCGCTCGGACACCGTGTGCGCCTCCCTTGTGACACATGCGGACGTCACGTTGCCCTTCGCGGCACGCCCACGCATCCAACGAACCGCGAGATCACTGATAGGGACGGAAGCGCGTGGACCTGTTCGAGTACCAGGCGAGGGACCTCTTCGCCAAGCACGATGTACCGGTGCTGGCCGGTGAAGTCATCGACACGCCTGAGGCGGCGCGCGAGATCACGGAGCGTCTGGGCGGCAAGTCCGTCGTCAAGGCCCAGGTGAAGGTCGGTGGCCGCGGCAAGGCCGGTGGCGTGAAGCTGGCCGCCACCCCGGACGAGGCCGTCGCCCGTGCGACGGACATCCTCGGCATGGACATCAAGGGCCACACGGTCCACAAGGTGATGATCGCCGAGACGGCCCCGGAGATCCTCGAGGAGTACTACGTCTCCTTCCTCCTCGACCGTGCCAACCGCACCTTCCTCTCCATCGCCTCCGTCGAGGGCGGCGTGGAGATCGAGGAGGTGGCCGCCACCCGTCCGGAGGCCGTCGCCAAGACCCCGATCGACCCCATCGAGGGCGTGACCGAGGCCAAGGCCCGCGAGATCGTCGAGGCCGCGAAGTTCCCGGCCGAGGTCGCCGACAAGGTCGTCAACGTCCTGGTCAAGCTGTGGGACACCTTCATCGAGGAGGACGCCCTCCTGGTCGAGGTCAACCCGCTGGCCAAGGTCGCCTCCGGTGACGTCATCGCCCTCGACGGCAAGGTGTCGCTGGACGACAACGCCGAGTTCCGCCACCCCGACTTCGAGGCCCTCCACGACAAGGCCGCGGCCAACCCGCTCGAGGCCGCCGCCAAGGAGAAGAACCTCAACTACGTCAAGCTCGACGGCGAGGTCGGCATCATCGGCAACGGCGCCGGCCTGGTCATGTCGACCCTGGACGTCGTCGCGTACGCCGGCGAGAAGCACAGCGACGTCAAGCCCGCCAACTTCCTGGACATCGGTGGCGGCGCCTCCGCCGAGGTCATGGCGAACGGCCTGGAGATCATCCTCGGCGACCCGGACGTCAAGTCCGTCTTCGTCAACGTCTTCGGCGGCATCACCGCCTGCGACGCCGTGGCCAACGGCATCGTGCAGGCCCTGGAGCTGCTCAAGAGCAAGGGCGAGGCCGTCGACAAGCCGCTGGTCGTGCGCCTCGACGGCAACAACGCCGAGCTGGGCCGCAAGATCCTCAACGACGCCAACCACCCGCTCGTTCAGCAGGTGGACACCATGGACGGCGCGGCCGACAAGGCCGCCGAGCTGGCTGCTGCCGCGAAGTAAGGGACGAGGTACCAGAACACCATGGCTATCTTCCTCACCAAGGAATCCAAGGTCATCGTCCAGGGCATGACCGGCTCCGAGGGCCAGAAGCACACCCGCCGCATGCTGGCCTCCGGCACCAACATCGTCGGCGGCGTCAACCCGCGCAAGGCGGGCACGACCGTCGACTTCGACGGCACCGAGGTACCGGTCTTCGGCTCCGTCAAGGAGGCCATCGAGAAGACCGGCGCCGACGTCACGGTCATCTTCGTCCCGGAGAAGTTCACCAAGGACGCGGTCATCGAGGCCATCGACGCCGAGATCCCGCTCGCGGTCGTCATCACCGAGGGCATCGCGGTGCACGACAGCGCGAACTTCTGGGCGTACGCCGGCAAGAAGGGCAACAAGACCCGGATCATCGGCCCGAACTGCCCCGGCCTGATCACCCCCGGCCAGTCGAACGCCGGCATCATCCCGGCCGACATCACCAAGCCGGGCCGCATCGGCCTGGTCTCGAAGTCCGGCACGCTGACGTACCAGATGATGTACGAGCTGCGTGACATCGGCTTCTCGACCTGCGTCGGCATCGGCGGTGACCCGATCATCGGCACCACCCACATCGACGCCCTGAAGGCCTTCCAGGACGACCCCGACACCGACCTGATCGTCATGATCGGCGAGATCGGCGGCGACGCCGAGGAGCGGGCCGCGGCCTACATCAAGGAGAACGTGACCAAGCCGGTCGTCGGCTACGTCGCGGGCTTCACCGCGCCCGAGGGCAAGACCATGGGCCACGCCGGCGCCATCGTCTCCGGCTCCTCCGGTACGGCCCAGGCCAAGAAGGAGGCCCTGGAGGCCGCCGGCGTCAAGGTCGGCAAGACGCCGACCGAGACGGCCAAGCTGGCGCGCGCCATCCTCGGCAGCTGAGACCGGCCCCGCCGCGGCCGCCCGCCGGCCGCACCGCGTGACCGAAAGGGCCCGCCCCCTCGTGCAGGGGGCGGGCCCTTCGGCGTGCGCGGCGTCCGTGGTGCGTGGCATGCGTGACGTGGGTGACGTGCGCGCACCCGCGCGTCCTCAGCGGGTCTGCGGCACCAGCCGCTGGGTGCCGCTGCGCAGGTCCTCGCGGAGCTTGGACCGCAGCTCCAGCTCCTCCTCCGACAGCGGTCCCGGCGCCTGCCGCGGCGGCACGCCCCGCACCGTCTCCCCGGGCGGCACCGGCGCCTCGTACTGCGTGGGGGCCGTCCGCAGGGTCAGCGCCGTCGTCCCGATGAGGGCGACCGTGAAGGCGATGGCCGCGCGGGTCCAGAACCGGGCCCGGCGCTCGCTGCCCGCCCGCACCGCCGGCGGCTTGGCTGCCCGCAGCCGCTCGGTGGACGCCAGCTCGGACAGCCGCCGTTGCAGCTCCTGCGGATCGCCCAGCTCCGGCAGCCGGGCGGCGACGGCCTTGCGGGCGCGCAGCAACCGGCCGGCCGTCGCCGCCGTGGTCGCCTCCGTCTCCGCCGCCGTCTCGGGCAGCCCGAGGCCCAGACCGTCGTGGAGCAGCAGGGTGCGGCGGCGCGGCGGCGGGAGCTTCAGCAGTACGTCCATCAGCACCCGGTCGGCGGCCTCGGCGGGCGGCGCCTCGGGGTGCCGGTAGCGCAGGCGGAACCGGTGCCAGGGGGAGACGGCGTACTCGTACGCCGCCGCCCGGACCCAGCCCGCGGGGTCGCGGTCGCGGGCCACCTCGGGCCAGCGTTCCCAGGCGAGTTGGAAGGCCCGCTCCACCGACTCCCGAGCCAGCTCGCGGCGCCCGGTCAGCAGGTAGGTCTGGCGGACGAGGGAGGGCGCGCAGAACGCGTACAGGGCGTCGAAGGCCTGAGCGGGCGTCAGCCCGGCCCGTTCCGGCCCAGCCCCCGCGCCGCTTCCGGGCTCGGTCTCGCTCTCGGACTCCGGTTCCGGTTCCTGTCCCCGTTCCTTCCCCCGTTCCTTTCCCCGCTCCGGCTCCGGCTCCGGTGCTTCCGTGGCGGGTTCGTGGACGACATCGGACCCGGTGGACGCGGGCGGCTCGGTGGACGCGGACGCGTCGGCCCGGGGTTCGACGGACGCGGACTCGCCGGTGCGGGGTCCGGCGGCCCGGGGAGCGGCGGCCCCGTGCTCGGCGGACTCGTGCTCCGCCGGCACCCGTCCGCCCCCTGCGTCCCCCGCCGCACCGGCCCCCGTGCCGCTCTCCGCACCGGCCCCCGTGCCGCTCTCCGCACCGGCCCGCGTGCCGTCCCCCGCACCGTCCCGCACACCGCCCTCCTGACCGTCCATCACCCCCGCCCGTGCCTCCAGCGCGCGCAGCAGCTCCGCGTACGCCAGCCGTTTCCGGCCGCGCGGGGTCGAGCGTCCGTTCTCCCACGCGCGTACCGTCTCGCGGGTGACACCCACCCGCTCCGCGACCTGAGCCCGGGTCAGCGAAGCGGCCTCGCGCAGGCGTCGACGGGTCTTGGGGGAGGGGAGCGGGGTCGCAGGGCTCCGCGTCACAGGGCGCCCCTCCCTACGCGCCGTACGAAAAAGAACATAAACGTATATTGAGCGACACAGCGGTCCTTCGCCTGTTACGCCGGTAAAGCGCGTGTCGTTGGGAGCATGGCGGGCGTGACCCAGACGACCGCTCGCCGACCGCACTCCCCCTCGCCCGTCTCCGTACTGCGCGCCCGGTGGCGCGACCGCTCGCCCGGACTGGCCGACGGTCTCCTGGGCGGGGCGCTGGCGGCGGGGCTGGGGGTGGCCTCGTTCGCCGTCCTGGTGATGGTGCTGTGGATCAGTTCGCCGTACCCCGACAACGGTCCCGGCGGCGCCCTGCACGTCGCCGCCGCGCTGTGGGTGCTCTCGCACGGCGTGGAGCTGGTCCGCACCGACACGCTCTCCGGCGTCCCCGCGCCCGTCGGCGTCACCCCGCTGCTCCTTCTCCTGCTGCCGGCGTGGCTGCTGCACCGGGCGGCCCGGGAGGCGACGGACCCCGGAGCGGGCGTCGGGGTGACGGTGGGACCGGGGCCCGGCGTGGCCGTGGGCGGGGGAGCGGGCCGGGAGGCCGCGCCGCCGCCGGTCTCCGCCCGCATCGCCTGGACGGGGGTCGTCCTCGGCTACCTGGCCGTGGGCACGCCCGTCGTGCTCTACGCCTCGGGCGGCGCGCTGCGTCCCTCGTGGGCGTCGGTGGCGGTGTGTCTGCCACTGGTCGCCATGGGCGCGGCGGGTGCCGGGGTGTGGACGGCGTTCGGCCGCCCAGGCGGTCCGGTGGGCCGGGCGCTGGCCCGGCTGCCCCGGACGGTGCGGGAGCTGATCGTCGAGCCGGACGCCCGCCTGGGCGCCGCGACGCGCGCCGCGTGCGCCGGTGCGGCGGTGCTCGTCGGCGGCGGGGCGCTGCTGCTGACGGTGTCGCTGCTGTGGCACCACGGGGCCGCCGCCACGTCGTTCCTGCGGCTCGCGGAGGGCTGGTCGGGGCAGTTCGCGGTGCTGCTGCTGTGTCTGGCCCTGGTGCCGAACGCGGCGGTGTGGGCGGCGGCCTACTCCCTCGGGCCGGGGTTCGTGCTCGGCACCGGCCATGTGGTCGACCCGTTCTCCTCCGCTCCGGCGCCGCTGCTGCCGCCGTTTCCGCTGCTGGCCGCGGTGCCGGACGCGGGCCCGGGCACGCCGCTGCACTGGGCGGCCGGGGCGGTACCGGTGGTGGCCGGGGTGACGGTGGGGTGGTTCACGGCACGGGCGGCCACGACGGAAGCGGACCCGGCGTCCACGACCTCGTTCACCACGTCGACGTCAATGTCGACGTCAATGTCGATGTCGACGTCGACCACATCCACCGCATCCGGGACGCCCACGACACCCCCTTCGGCCGCGACGGCCACCGGGGACGGCGCCGACCGGACGGAGCTGCCCTGGTCCAACCGCCGTACCGCCGTCGCCGCCGTGCTGGCGGCCGTCCTGTGCGCGGTCCTGGCCGCGCTGCTCGCCGCGTCGGCGGGCGGTCCGCTCGGGGTGTCCGCCCTCGCCCGGTTCGGGCCGGTGTGGTGGCAGGTCGGGGGCGCCACGCTGGGGTGGGTCGCGGTGCTGGCGGTCCCCGTGGCGCTCGGCGCCCGGGCGTGGCGGTGCCGGGGAGGAAGGCTGCGGCGGACGGAGGCGCCGGCCGCGGGGGAACCGGCGGAGCCCCGCCCCCGCGTGCCGCTGCCGTCGATGGGCGACTGGCCGGCCCGGCGGAAGGAGCCGGAGGAGGCACGGGACGCGCAGGGGCCGGAGGAGGGGCCTGAGCCCCGGACGCCGAAGTCCCCTCGGTCGCCCAAGGCCACCCCGGCGGTCGGCGGCACCGCCACGGGCACAGACACGGACGGGGACGACGACGAGCCGTACGACTTCCTCCCCCTGGACCCCGTCCCGCCCGCCGACCCCAGGTCGCCCAGACCCCGCTTCACCGCCTCCGATCCCCTGGCCCGAGACCCGTTGGCCCGCGATCCCCTGGCCCCCGACCCGCTGACCCCCGACCCGCCGGCCGGCACCAGCCCCATGACCGGCGGCACCGGCCCCATGACCGGCGGCACCGGTCCCACCACCGGCGGCACCGGCACCACAGCCCCCGAGGACGGCACCTCACCCCCAGGGCACCCGCCCGCCGCTCCCTGATCCGGGCGGCGCACCCCCGAAAGCGCCCTATCCCTCCGAGTCCAGCACCCCGCGCAGCTCCTCCGGCAGATGCCGGCTGCACGTCTGCTTCGACGCGTTGGTGAGCGCGTCCTCACGGCAGGTGTAGTAGTCGCTGTAGACCAGCTGCGCGGCGAAGGACGCGGCGACGAGCAGGATGCCCAGCGAGGCCGTGACCAGGCCGCTGACCGCGGCGGTGGTCTGCGGCCGGCCGGCGCTCTGCTCGGGCGCCGGGCTGTCCGGGTCGGCGGCGCGCGGCTTGGCCCGCAGGGAGCTGATGCCCCAGTACAGGGCGAGGGCGCCGAGCAGCAGTGCCACGTAGGGCCAGGTGAAGAGGGCGAAGAACAGCGCCCACATGCCGCTCAGCAGCGCGTACCGCGCGCGGCGCTGGGCGGGGTCGGTCGGGTCCCAGCGCGGGCCCGGAGCGCCGGACGGCCCCTCGGGACCGGTGCGGGGGCGCTCGCCGAAGCCGCCGTTGGAACGCCCGGGCTGCCGGTTGCTCCACTGCCGGCCCCACGGCGACCGTCCGCCGCCGTCCCGGGAGGAGTCCTCGCCCTCCTCGGGGTGCCGGGGCTGCCAGGGGCGGTCCGGTGTGCCCTCGGGCGGTGGCGCGAACGGGTTGTCGTCCTTCCCGGCACCGGACCGGTCGTCGCCGGAACCCCGGCCGGAGGACGTCTCGGGCGGTGAGGACGGGCGCTCCCGCAGCAGCACGGCAGTGCTGTGCTCCCCTCCCTGCGCCGACTGCTGGGGGAGCGTGAGCAGTCGCAGGCTGCGGTCCGGCATCAAGTGAGCGTCTTCCCCTTGGCGATGACGAGTGAGTACGGCTGGCGGGCAGGACGGGCGGGTCCGGCCCCTGACTGGTGAACGCCCGACGTGCGGACGGCGTTCCCGGCCCGGCCGCGGTCCGGCTCGGCCCGGTCCGGGGCCCGGCCCCGGTCCAGCCCACCCAGACGCTACCTCCCGGCCGCGCCCCCGTCCCGCGGGGGCCGCCCGGTGTGCCGGTATCGTTGCTGACGGTCGACCGCTTCGTAGACTTCCCCGTATCCGGGGGCGCGAAGCATTCGTACGACCGCACAAACGCGGCCGTGCGAACCGGCCGCACGCATCCGCCTCCCCGAGAAAGGGCCCCACCGTGGCCGCCAAGCCCGTGGCCGAGCGCGTCAAGCGACTGGTCGTGCTGGTCTCCGGATCCGGCACCAACCTTCAGGCGCTCCTCGACGAGATCGCCGCCACCGGAGCCGAGGCCTACGGTGCCGAGATCGTGGCCGTCGGCGCCGACCGCGCCGGCATCGAGGGGCTGGCGCGGGCCGAGCGCGCCGGGCTGCCCACGTTCGTCTGCCGGGTGAAGGACTACGCCACCCGGCAGGAGTGGGACGCGGCGCTCGCCGAGGCGGTCGCCGCCCACGAGCCCGACCTCGTGGTCTCGGCCGGGTTCATGAAGATCGTGGGCAAGGAGTTCCTGGCCCGGTTCGGAGGGCGGCTCGTCAACACCCACCCCGCGCTCCTGCCCAGTTTCCCGGGAGCTCACGGCGTACGGGACGCACTCGCGTACGGCGCCAAGGTCACCGGCTGCACCGTCCACTTCGTCGACGACGGCGTCGACACCGGGCCGATCATCGCGCAGGGCGTGGTGGAGGTCCGGGACGAGGACGACGAGAGCGCTCTGCACGAGCGCATCAAGGAAGTCGAGCGAAGGCTGCTCGTCGATGTCGTGGGGCGGCTCGCCCGCAACGGCTATCGCATTGAGGGACGAAAGGTAGTAATCCAGTGACCGCCGGTACCAACCCAGTGACCGCCGCGAGCGACCAGCGCGCCATCCGTCGCGCACTCGTCAGCGTCTACGACAAGACCGGGCTCGAGGAGCTGGCCCGCGGGCTGCACGAGGCCGGCGTCGAGCTGGTCTCCACCGGCTCCACCGCCGCCCGCATCTCCGCCGCCGGCGTCCCGGTCACCAAGGTCGAGGACCTCACCGGCTTCCCCGAGTGCCTGGACGGCCGGGTCAAGACGCTGCACCCGAAGGTGCACGCCGGCATCCTCGCCGACCTGCGCCTGGAGACCCACCGGCGGCAGCTGGCCGACCTGGGGGTCGAGCCGTTCGACCTGGTCGTGGTCAACCTCTACCCGTTCGAGCAGACCGTCGCCTCCGGCGCCTCGCCCGACGAGTGCGTCGAGCAGATCGACATCGGCGGTCCCTCCATGGTCCGCGCCGCCGCCAAGAACCACCCGTCCGTCGCCGTGGTCACCAGCCCGGACCGGTACGGCGACGTGCTGACGGCCGTGCGCGACGGCGGCTTCGACCTGGCCGCCCGCAAGCGGCTCGCCGCCGAGGCGTTCCGGCACACCGCCGAGTACGACCTGGCGGTCGCCGGCTGGTTCGCGGGGGAGTACGCCGGTGACGGCGAGGAGTTCCCCGAGTTCATCGGCGTGGGCTACCGGCGCAAGAACGTCCTGCGCTACGGCGAGAACCCGCACCAGCCCGCCGCCCTGTACACCGGCGGCTGCGGCGGCCTGGCCGAGGCGGAGCAGCTGCACGGCAAGGAGATGTCGTACAACAACTACGTCGACACCGACGCCGCCCGCCGCGCCGCCTACGACCACGACGCCCCCTGCGTCGCGATCATCAAGCACGCCAACCCGTGCGGCATCGCGGTCGGCGCCGACGTCGCCGAGGCGCACCGCAAGGCGCACGCCTGCGACCCGCTGTCCGCGTTCGGCGGCGTGATCGCCGTCAACCGCCCGGTGAGCAAGGAGATGGCCGAGCAGGTCGCGGAGATCTTCACCGAGGTCGTCGTCGCGCCCGGCTACGAGGACGGCGCCCTCGAGGCGCTCACCAAGAAGAAGAACATCCGCGTGCTGCGCTGCCCCGAGGCCCCGCGGACGCCCGCCGAGTTCCGCCCGATCGACGGCGGCGGCCTGGCCCAGGTCACGGACGTCTTCCAGGCCGAGGGCGACGACCCGGCGAACTGGACGCTGGCCACCGGCGAGGCGCTGGGCGAGGCCGAGCTGGCCGAGCTGGCCTTCGCCTGGAAGGCCGTCCGGGCCGTGAAGTCCAACGCCATCCTGCTCGCCAAGGACGGCGCCTCCGTCGGCGTCGGCATGGGCCAGGTCAACCGCGTCGACTCCGCGAGGCTCGCGGTGGAGCGCGCGGGCGCCGAGCGCGCGCAGGGGGCGTACGCCGCCTCGGACGCGTTCTTCCCGTTCCCCGACGGCCTGGAGATCCTCACCGAGGCGGGCGTCAAGGCCGTCGTGCAGCCGGGCGGCTCGGTCCGTGACGAGCTGGTGGTCGAGGCGGCCGAGAAGGCCGGTGTGACGATGTACTTCACGGGGACGCGTCACTTCTTCCACTGAGCCGTACGCCTGAGCGCTACGACTTCGCGCTGTGACTCAGCGCTATGACGGAGCCCTACGACGTCGGTCCCGCCGGCACCGCCCGGCGGGACCGACGTCAACCCCGGACGTCACAGGGTCACCACCGGCCGTCCGGCGTGTACTCCTTGAGGTAGTGGGCGACGCGGTCGGCGTGGTCGCGGTACTTCGGGGGAACTCCGGCCGCGTCGTTCACCTTCCGGTACGACGTCCGGTAGGCCACGGCGATCAGCACCCGCCGGTCGCCCGGCAGGGCCTCGTCCAGCCGGGGCGCGATCCAGCACAGGTAGCGGCCCATCGCCGGGATGGACTCGGCGGGCGGGAACGGCGGTTCGGGGACGGTCTCGCCGGGTGTGCCGTCCTCGTTCATCCACCAGCGCAGCACCCGCGGCGTCCAGCGGGCGATGCCGTACTCGTCCTTGGCCGGGTCGGCGAGGTCCGGGTCGAAGTCGCTCTCCACCTTCAGCAGGGCGGCGATCAGCGCCGGTGTGACGTCCCTCTGGTCGCAGTCGTGGGCGGTCTCCACGATCAGCAGCCGGTAGGCGGGCGGCACCCCCCGGTCGGTGCGCAGCTCGTCGGCGCCGTAGGAGGCCGCGGACACGTCGGCCGGGCCGCCCGGGCCGCCGCCGGCGCTCCGGCCGTCCCCGGCCCAGGTCGCGAGGGCGAACCCGAGCCCGGCCACGGCGACGGTCGCGGCCGACGCGGCCAGTACCGCCCGCCGGCCGCGCGGACGACGGCGACCGGGGAAGGACGTCGGAAGCCGGCGCGGGCCGGCCGCCGTGGCCGTGACCGCCGCGACCCGGCGCAGCAGCGCTTCGGTGCCGATGCGGTCGGCGTGCGTACGGGTCAGGCAGGCGGCCACGATGTCCCGCCACCCCTCGGGCAGTTCCGGCGACAGCCGCAGCTCGTCGGCGCCGCGCGAGTAGGCCACGGCCGCGTCGCGGCGGGCCGTCGGGGTGCCGCCGGGCAGCGGGAAGGCGCCGGTGAGGACGAGGTGGGCGAGGACACCGAACGCCCACACGTCGGCGGACGGGCGGGTGCGGCGGCCCCGTTCGCCGATCTCGGACCACAGCAGCTCGGGCGGGGTGTAGTCCGGGGTGGAGAAGGCGGGCGTGTACGCGTGCGTGCCCTCCAGCTCGGCGGCCATGTTGAAGTCGGCCAGCCGCACCGAACCGTCCGCCATCAGCAGCACGTTGGCCGGTTTCAGGTCGCCGTGCACCCAGCCCGCCTGATGGAGCTGGTGCAGGCCCTCGCAGACCTGGGCGAGCAGCGCCGGCCCGGCCGACGGGGGAGCGGAGCCGGTGAGGAGCGTGGCCAGGGAGCCCTCCGCCCGCTCCAGCACCAGGACGGTGGCGCCGTCCAGCCGCGGTTCGCCGGGGTCGTCGACGGTGAGGGTCTCGTACATCCGGATCAGCCGCGGCTGCCGCAGCCGGCGCAGCAACTCGACCTCGCGCTCGATGAGTTCGCGCAGGTGGGTGAGTTGCCGGGGGGTGCCCGTGCCGGTCGGCAGGAACTTCAGGGCGGCCGTCTCGGGCAGCCGGCCGGGACCGCCGGTGCCCCCGGTGCGGCGGGCGGCGTACACGCTGCCGAAGGCGCCGGTCGCGATCGGCTCGCGCACCTCCCAGACGCCCACCCGGTACCCCCTGGGCACCGGCACGGCGTACGGCTCGGTCACCGCGGTGCCCGTCCGGTCGGCCCGGCCCCGTCCCGGGCGGGGGCGAGGACCACCAGGTCGTCCTCGCGGACCAGGTCGAAGCGGAGCGCCATCGACACCAGCGACTCCTTCTTGCCGTTCAGCCGCGGGCCCGGCTCGGCCGTCTCCGGGCCCGGCTTCAGCCGGAGTTTGACGGCCAGGTAGTCGATGTTCCACTGCACCGACGTGCGCGAGGCGGCCGGCCAGGTGGGGCGCAGCCGTTCGACCACCTGCTCGACCGTCGGCAGCGGCGCGTGCGGCATGCCGCGCAGCCGCGGCTCGCACAGGGCGGCCAGCACCGCGAAGTAGCGCTTGGAGCGGTCGACGGAGAAGGCGGGTGCGGTCGGCTCGCCGTCGGCGCCGCCCTCGACGGGCAGGTAGTCGTGGCGCGGCGCCCACACCTCGACCGGCAGCAGGTCGCCGGCCGCGGGCAGCACGATCCGCGAGAACTCGAACGGCACGGGTGCGTCCAGCCGCCCCGGCGCCACCTTGATGTGCTCGCCCGCGCCCTCCGGGTTCTCCACGACGTACGTCTGCCGGGACGACAGGTTGCTCAGGGTCCAGAACGTGCCCTGGGCGGTGATCTCACCGGCCCGGCGGGACACCCCGTCGTGCGGGATCAGCAGACCGCCCTCGGGCACGGCCCGCCCGAAGGCCAGCCGCTCGCCGGGGGCGAGCCGGAGCTGGGCGGGAGCGGCGTGCGTGCCGGGAGCGGTGGGAACGGTGTGCTCGCGCTGGTCCTCCGGGGTCGGCGGAGGTACCACGATGATGCTGTACAAGGTGCGTCTCCCCGTGCCTGACGGCCCTGACGGCTGCCGTTGCCAGGGTAGGGCGACGCGTCAGGGCCGCGTCCCCCCTCGTACGGGTGAGACGCGGCCCTGTGACGTGATTGGCGAGAAAGCGCTCCGCGTCAGTAACGGGGGCGCTTGAACCAGGCGGCGCCCTTGGCGTTGCCGACGAACACCGCGATCAGGATGCCGAGCACCAGGTGGATGATGCCGGCGATGGTGAACGGGTAGATGGCGATGACGCCGGTGAGGATGCCGAAGACCAGCGCCGTGATGCGCAGGCCGTTGCCGCCGGAGGAGAACTTCACCGCCAGCACGGCCGCCCACACGCCCCAGGCCAGGGCGAGGATCATGAAGCCCCACAGCACGCCGGTCGGGTAGTCGGCCAGCGCCTCGAAGGCGGGGTCGTCCTTCGCCTGGTCCACGGCCACCGCCGAGAAACCGAACAGGGCGGTTCCGATGACCTGGAGACCGACGATCACCCACAGCAGGACGCGGGCCGCGTTGACCGTGCCCGGCATGGTGGTGGGAGCGGAACCGTACGGCTGCTGCACCGGCGGAGCGGACGGGTAGCCGTAGCCGGGCTGCTGGCCCTGGCCCTGGCCCTGCTGGGGGTAGCCGTAACCGGGCTGGCCGGGCTGCTGGCCGCCCTGCGGGGCGCCGTAGGGGTTGTTCGGGTCGCCGAAACTCATGGCGGTTCTTCCTCCGTTGCTGTCACGTGCGGGGACGGCGCGTGGCGTGGTTCGGAGGAATGTCTACGGTCTGCGGTTCGTCCCCCCGGTACTGCCCCGCGGCACTGGCCCGTCAATCGTTCTTGACCGGACTCTTACTTGTCCAGCCTCGGCCCGTCGCATCCGCCAGGTGTTGTGCAAGTGCAACATCCGTGATCATTCGCGGACCGTTCGGGGAGGGGCCCCGCCACCTCGGCACCCGTCCGCGCGCCGTCCGCAGGACGGGCGGATTGGAACAGCGGGCCGGTCATCCGCGAGGATGGGGGCATGACCGCCCAGATTCTCGATGGCAAGGCCACCGCAGCCGCGATCAAGTCCGAACTGACCGCCCGCGTGGCGGCCCTGAAGGAGAAGGGCGTCACGCCCGGCCTCGGCACGATCCTGGTCGGGGAGGACCCCGGCAGCCAGAAGTACGTCGCCGGCAAGCACCGCGACTGCGCCCAGGTCGGCATCGCCTCCATCCAGCGCGAGCTGCCGGCCACGGCGACGCAGGAGGAGATCGAGGCGGTCGTCCGCGAGCTGAACGAGGACCCGGCCTGCACCGGGTACATCGTCCAGCTGCCGCTGCCCAAGGGCATCGACGAGAACCGGATCCTGGAGCTGATGGACCCGGACAAGGACGCCGACGGCCTCCACCCGATGAACCTCGGGCGCCTGGTGCTGAACGAGCCGGCCCCGCTGCCCTGCACCCCCAACGGCATCCTCACGCTCCTGCGCCGCCACGGCGTGGAGATCAAGGGCGCCGAGGTCGTGGTCGTCGGCCGCGGGGTCACCATCGGCCGGCCCATGCCGCTGCTGCTCACCCGGCGCAGCGAGAACGCCACCGTGACCCAGTGCCACACCGGCACCCGTGACCTGTCCGCCCACCTGAAGCGCGCGGACATCGTCGTGGCCGCCGCCGGCTCCCCGCACCTGGTCCGCCCGGAGGACGTCAAGCCGGGCGCGGCCGTCCTCGACGTCGGTGTCTCCCGCAACGCCGAGGGCAAGATCGTCGGCGATGTGCACCCCGGTGTGGCCGAGGTGGCCGGCTGGATCTCCCCGAACCCCGGCGGCGTCGGCCCGATGACCCGGGCCCAGCTGCTGGTCAACGTGGTCGAGGCGGCGGAGCGCAGTGCCGGCTGAGGACAGGGCGACCGGCGCGGACGCCGGGGCCACGGCCCGCGGGCCCGCGGACCGGGCGCGGCGGCCCGGGGGGAACTCGGACGGGCGGCCCGAGAGGAACACGGGCCGGCGGCCTGCGGGGAGCGCGGACCGGAGGCCCGACGAGGGCACGGACGGGCGGCCCGTGGGAAGTACGGACCGGCGGCGGCCCGAGGACGCCATGGTCCGGGACGCGGTCAGCGCGCCGGACGCCGAGGGCAGGCCGCGCCGCGTCACGCGCCGTTTCCCGCTGTTCACGAAGGACACCGCGCGCCCCGAGGGCGGCGGCCGGGCCGCACCGAAGGACGCGCCGGCGCCCGCCCGGCAGTGGCCGATCCTCGCCGTGGCCGGCCTGGTCGGCGTCGGCCTGCTGCTGACCGCGCTGGACGCGTTCCGGGCCGGGACCCTGCTCATCGGGGCCGCGCTGCTGTGCGGCGCGCTGCTGCGCTGGCTGCTGCCCGACGTCGGCATGCTCGCCGTGCGGTCCCGCTTCACGGACATCGTCACCTACGGCGGGCTGGGCCTGGCGATCGCCCTGCTGGCGCTGATGGTCCAGCCGAATCCGCTGCTGGAGATCCCGTTCCTGAAGGACACCCTGCATTTCACCGTCAGCAACTGAGCCGCCGCGCCGGACGGCGCGCGGCGGCCCGTCCTCTCCCCCGTTGTCGAGGGCGGGCCGCCGGCGCAGACCACACTCCTGCACGTCGAACGGAGCGTTCAACGGCTGTCCGGGCGCTGTGGCACGGAAGTGACCGTTCCGGCAAGGAGTCCGTGAACGGTGACCGCCCGCTGATGGGACACTGGACGCCGACCCGTGCGCGTGCCACCGTGCATGCTCGCGACCTCTGTGCTCCCGTGCGCCCCCACCCCGGGAACTGAGACCCTGACCGGGCGCATCCCTGTGGGTAGCCAGATCGGGGACTCGGCAGAGGCACCGGCACGGGACCAACCAGCACGTCACCCGGGGGGAAGAGGGGGAAGCAATGCCTCGTTGGAAGGCCTTGCCGGACGAACTCGATCCGCAGATCAAGGAGTTCGCCAGCCAGTTGCGCCGTCTTGTGGACCGCAGCGATCTGAGCATCGCCGCGCTCGCCGACGCCACCGGCTACAGCAAGACGTCCTGGGAGAGGTACCTCAACGGCCGGCTGCTGGCGCCCAAGGGCGCCATCGTGGCCCTGGCCGAGGTGACCGGGACCAATCCCGTCCACCTGACGACCATGTGGGAGCTGGCCGAGCGTGCCTGGAGCCGCTCGGAGATGCGGCACGACATGACCATGGAGGCCATCCGCATCTCCCAGGCACGGGCCGCGCTCGGTGAGCTGGGCACGCCTCCCGGGGGCTCGGAGAAGTCCCGGCACGCCAAGGGCGGCCGGGCGGGCGGCCGGCGGGGCGGCGGCAGCGCCACCGTCACGCCCGGCGTCGCCGGGCCGGCCGGGGTGTCGCCCACCCTGCCGCCCGCCGTCCCGGCGCAGCCGACGGCCGCGGACAGCGCGGACGCGACGGGCGGCGGACGCGGTTCCGGCACGTCGTCCATGGCGCCCTTCGACCTCTCCTCCGAGGGGCCCGGGTCCTCCGAAAGGCCCGGGCCGTCCGGGTCGTCCGCGTCCTCCGAGGGGTCCGGGCAGAACTCGTGGGGCCTCGCCGGATACCGGGGGCCGGCGCCCACCGGCAGCCGGGGACCGGGGACCGCCACCCCCCGCCCGGGGGCGCCGGCCGGCCAGGGACCCCTGGTGCCGGGACCGGGCGCCGGCGGCGTCACCGGCGCGGGCGGGCCCGGCGCACCGGGCGTCCAGGGCGTGTACGGGAAGCCGCCGCAGAACCCCACGGGCGGGCGCCGGCGTTCCGGCGGGGACGGCGGCAGACGGCTGACCACGTTCGTCGCGGGAGTCGTCGGCGTGCTCGTGGTGATCGCGGGTGCCTTCTTCCTGCTGAACGACGGCGGCGGCGAGAAGAACGAGCGCGCCGAGCCGTCCCCGTCGCCGTCGGCGACCACCGACGCGAAGCTGCCGCCGGGCGTGAAGTGCAGCGGCGACAGCTGCACCGGCAAGGACGCCGAAGTCATGGGGTGCGGCGGCGACCTGGTCACCACGGCCCGGACGGCCACCGTCGGCACGGCGGTCGTCGAGGTCCGCTACAGCAAGACGTGCGGCGCCGCCTGGGGCCGGGTCACCCAGGCCGGACAGGGCGACGAGGTGCGGGTGAGCGCGGGCGAGGCCGAGGAGACCGGCTCGATCACCGCGGCCGGGGACACGGTGGCGTACACGCCGATGGTGGCGGTGAAGGACGCGGCCGACGCCACGGCCTGCGCGACACTGGCGTCGGGCACGGAGGGCTGCACGCAGTAGAGCGGAACGCCCACGGAGGGCGGCGGAGCGGACGGGAACACGGCCGTCCCCGCCCGGAACGGCCCCGGCCGAAAAGCACCCGGTCGGGGACCGCCGCCGCGAAAACCGCCGACGGGTGCGCATGGCCCCCGGTATCGGGGGCACGCGAGAAGTACCCCCACGGGAGTCCGGCAACGGTATCCCCGAACGGCGGCCGCCTCCGTCCCCCCTCTCCCGGACGGGCGGCCGCCTCATGGTGGGCGGCCGTGTGCGCCGACCGGTGGGGCTGTGGGCCGGGCCACACCGACCCGGACGTCCGGGTCTGCGGATGCGCGATAGCCTGACCGCTGGATCGATCTCTTGATACCAAGAGATCGATCAAACGTAGCGGGGCAGGGACGCCCCACCGCCAGCTGTCATACGGAGAACGCCATGACCCGCACTCCCGTGAACGTCACCGTCACCGGCGCGGCCGGCCAGATCGGTTACGCACTGCTCTTCCGCATCGCCTCCGGCCAGCTGCTCGGCGCGGACGTGCCGGTCAAGCTGCGCCTGCTGGAGATCACCCCGGCGCTGAAGGCCGCCGAGGGCACGGCGATGGAGCTGGACGACTGCGCGTTCCCGCTCCTTCAGGGCATCGAGATCACCGACGACCCGAACGTCGCCTTCGACGGCGCCAACGTCGCCCTCCTCGTCGGCGCCCGCCCCCGCACCAAGGGCATGGAGCGCGGCGACCTGCTGGAGGCCAACGGCGGCATCTTCAAGCCGCAGGGCCAGGCCATCAACGCCCACGCCGCCGACGACATCCGCGTCCTGGTGGTCGGCAACCCGGCCAACACCAACGCGCTGATCGCGCAGGCCGCCGCCCCGGACGTACCGGCGGAGCGCTTCACCGCGATGACCCGCCTGGACCACAACCGCGCGCTGACCCAGCTGTCGAAGAAGACCGGCGTCCCGGTCTCCGAGATCAAGAAGCTCACGATCTGGGGTAACCACTCCGCCACCCAGTACCCGGACATCTTCCACGCCACCGTCGCGGGCAAGAACGCCGCCGAGGTCGTGAACGACGAGAAGTGGCTCGCCGACGACTTCATCCCGACCGTCGCCAAGCGCGGCGCCGCCATCATCGAGGCCCGCGGCGCCTCCTCGGCCGCCTCGGCCGCCAACGCCGCGATCGACCACGTCTACTCCTGGGTCAACGGCACCCCCGAGGGCGACTGGGTCTCCATGGGTATCCCGTCGGACGGCTCCTACGGCGTCCCGGAGGGCCTGATCTCCTCCTTCCCGGTCACCGTGAAGGACGGAAAGTACGAGATCGTCCAGGGCCTGGAGATCAACGAGTTCTCGCGCGCCCGCATCGACGCCTCCGTCAAGGAGCTGGAGGAGGAGCGCGAGGCGGTCCGCGGCCTCGGCCTCATCTGATCCGCCGTTCCCGCACCTCGGCCGATCCGCCGTCTCCAGGCACCGGCGCACCCGGAGGGCCCCGTCGTACGGGGCCCTCTTCGTGTGCCGGGGCGGGTTGAGCCAAGGGTTTTGTTCTGTTTGTCCGTATCTTCAGTGACGCGGCGCACTTTCGGCCATGAATCCCGCATGCATGGTCAGGCTCTGGGCAGGGGCTAACGGTCCCGCGAGTGACACGCGTGTGACACAGGGACGCTGAACAGGAACGGAAGGCAGTACCGGATCATGGCGGACAGTACGGAACATCAGGTATCCAGGACGCGGCAGACCATTCATGCGGGAGGGGAATGGCTGGAAGCGTCCTCCGGTGCCACCCGCGAGATCCTCGATCCCGCGGACGGCCTGCCGTTCGCCGTGGTCGCGGAGGGCGACGAGAAGGACGCGGACCTCGCCGTCGCCGCCGCCCGGCGCGCCTTCGACGAGGGCGAGTGGCCGCGCACCCCGGTCGCCGAGCGCGCCGCCCTGCTGCGCCGCGTCGCCGATCTGCTGGTGCGCGACCGGGAGAAGCTCGGCCTGCTGGAGAGCCGCGACGCGGGCAAGACCGTCGAGGAGGGCCGGGTCGACGTCGACTGCGTCGCCGACGCCTTCCGCTACTTCGCGGACCTGGTCGCCGCCGAGGCGCCCGGCCGGGTCGTCGACGCGGGCTCGCCCGACGTCCACAGCGTCGTCGTGCACGAGCCGGTCGGCGTCTGCGCGATGATCACGCCCTGGAACTACCCGCTGCTCCAGGCCAGCTGGAAGGTGGCCCCGGCGCTCGCCGCGGGCAACACCTTCGTCATCAAGCCCAGCGAGATCACCCCGCTGACGACGGTCGCCATGATCGACCTGCTCGTCGAGGCGGGCCTGCCCGCCGGCGTCGCCAACATCGTCACCGGCCCCGGCCACACCGTCGGCGCCCGGCTCGCCGAGCACCCCGACGTCGACCTGGTCTCCTTCACCGGCGGCCTGGTCAGCGGCACCAAGGTGGCCCAGGCCGCCGCGCCGACCGTCAAGAAGGTCGCCCTCGAACTCGGCGGCAAGAACCCCAACGTGGTCTTCGCCGACGCCTGCGCCACCGAGGAGGGCTTCGACACGGCCGTCGACCAGGCCCTCAACGCGGCCTTCATCCACAGCGGCCAGGTCTGCTCGGCGGGCGCCCGGCTGATAGTGGAGGAGTCGGTCCGGGAGCGGTTCGTCGCCGAACTGGCCCGCCGCGCCGAGCGGATCAGGCTCGGCCGCGGCACCGAGGACGGCGTCGAGTGCGGCCCGCTCGTCTCCGAGCAGCAGCGCGCCAAGACCGAGGAGTACGTCGCCTCCGCGCTCGCCGAGGGCGCCGTGCTGCGCTGCGGTGGCAAGCGCCCCGAGCCGTCGGACGCGCGGCCCGAGGGAGGGTACTTCTACGAGCCGACCGTCCTCGACCGGTGCCACCGCGAGATGCGTGTCGTCCGTGAGGAGGTCTTCGGGCCCGTCCTCACCGTCGAGACCTTCCGCACCGAGGACGAGGCCGTCGCCCTCGCCAACGACACCGAGTACGGGCTCGCGGGCGGCGTGTGGACCGCCGACCCCGGCCGCGCCCGGCGCGTCGCCGGCCGGCTGCGCCACGGCACCGTCTGGATCAACGACTTCCACCCCTACCTGCCGCAGGCGGAGTGGGGCGGTTTCGGCAAGAGCGGCACCGGCCGTGAACTCGGCCCGGCCGGTCTCGCCGAGTACCGCGAGACCAAGCACGTGTACCAGAACCTCGCACCGAAGCCGGTGCGCTGGTTCGCGGGCTGACCCACCGGGCCCGCCCGCCGTCCCCGGCCCGGACCGGACCCGCCCGGCGGCTGACCCGGGTGGGGCCCGGACCGGCGTCCGACCCGGGCGGGGCCCGGACCGGCGTCCGACCCGGGTGGGCCCGACCGGGCTCTGACCTGCCCTCGGGGGCAGTTCCGGCCCCCCGGGACCCGGTCAGGCCCCGCACCGCACAGCCCGGCCGCACCGCACCGCACCACCGCACCGCCGGTCCGGTCACCGCGGCCCCCGTCCCCCCGAACGTCCCCTCCCGCACCCTCAGGAGTGAGCACCCCCATGCCCGAGAACACCCGCGAGTACGACTACGTCGTGATCGGCGGCGGAACGGCAGGTTCCGTCATCGCCTCCCGGCTCACCGAGAACCCGGACGTCACCGTCGCCGTCATCGAGGGCGGCCCCAGCGACGTCGGCCGCGACGACGTGCTGACCCTGCGCCGCTGGATGGGCCTGCTCGGCGGCGAACTCGACTACGACTACCCGACCACCGAACAGCCGCGCGGCAACTCCCACATCCGGCACAGCCGCGCCCGGGTGCTCGGCGGGTGCTCCTCCCACAACACCCTCATCGCCTTCAAGCCGCTGCCCTCCGACTGGGACGAGTGGGAGGCAGCCGGCGCCACCGGCTGGGGCGCGGTGCAGATGGAGGCGTACTACGCCCGGCTGCTCAACAACATCGTGCCGGTCGACGAGAAGGACCGGAACGCCATCGCCCGCGACTTCGTCGACGCCGCCCAGGCCGCGCTCGGCGTGCCGCGCGTCGAGGGCTTCAACAAGAAGCCGTTCACCGAGGGCGTCGGCTTCTTCGACCTCGCCTACCACCCCGAGAACAACAAGCGCTCCTCGGCGTCGGTGGCGTACCTGCACCCGGTGATGGACGAGCGGCCCAACCTCACGATCATGCTGGAGACCTGGGCGTACAAGCTCCAGTTCGACGGCACCCGCGCCGAGGGCGTCCACGTGCGCACCAAGGACGGCGAGGAGGTCCTGGTCAAGGCCCGGCGCGAGGTCGTGCTGTGCGCCGGCGCCGTCGACTCGCCCCGGCTGCTGATGCACTCCGGCATCGGCCCCCGGGCCGACCTGGAGGCCCTCGGCATCCCCGTCGTCCACGACCTGCCCGGCGTCGGCGAGAACCTGCTCGACCACCCGGAGTCGGTGATCGTGTGGGAGACCAACGGGCCGATCCCGGACAACTCCGCGATGGACTCCGACGCCGGTCTGTTCGTGCGCCGCGACCCCGGACACGCGGGCCCGGACCTGATGTTCCACTTCTACCAGATCCCGTTCACCGACAACCCGGAGCGACTGGGCTACCGGCGGCCGGAGTTCGGCGTCTCCATGACCCCGAACATCCCCAAGCCCAAGAGCCGCGGCCGGCTCTACCTGACCAGCGCCGACCCCGAGGCCAAGCCCGCGCTGGACTTCCGCTACTTCACCGACGAGGACGACTACGACGGCCGTACCCTCGTCGACGGCATCAAGATCGCCCGGGAGATCGCCAGGACCCAGCCGCTGGCCGGCTGGCTCAAGCGCGAGGTGGCGCCCGGCCCGGACGTCACCGGCGACGAGGAGCTGAGCGAGTACGCCCGCAAGGTCGCCCACACCGTCTACCACCCGGCGGGCACCTGCAAGATGGGCGCCGCCGGCGACGAACTGGCCGTCGTCGACCCCGAGCTGCGCATCCGCGGCCTCGAGGGCATCCGCATCGCCGACGCCTCCGTCTTCCCGACCATGACCGCCGTGAACCCCATGATCGGCGTGCTCATGGTCGGGGAGCGCGCCGTCGAGCTGATCGGCGGTGATGCGTGATGACCGCGAGCACCGACGCCGCGATACCCGCCGGCACCGACGACGCGGTGCCCGCCGACGCGCCCGTCTTCTCCGTCGACGGCCTGTGGAAGGTCTTCGGCCCGAAGGCGGGCCGCGTCCCCGCCGACCCCGGGCTGGCCGCCCTGGACCCGGCGGAGCTGCGCTCCCGCACCGGCTGCACGGCCGCCGTCCGGGACGTCTCCTTCGACGTCCGCAAGGGCGAGGTCTTCGTCGTCATGGGCCTGTCCGGGTCCGGCAAGTCCACGCTGGTGCGCTGTCTGACCCGGCTGATCGAGCCGACCGCGGGGACCATCGCCATCGACGGCGAGGACGTCCGCGCCATGGACAGGGCCCGGCTGCGCGAACTGCGCCGCCACCGGGCCGCGATGGTCTTCCAGCACTTCGGCCTGCTCCCGCACCGCACCGTCCTCGACAACGTCGCCTACGGCCTCCAGATCCAGGGCGTGGGCCGCGCCGAACGGCGCGCCAGGGCCGCCGAGATCGTCGCCAAGGTCGGTCTCCAGGGCCTGGAGCAGCGCCGCCCGAGCCAGCTCTCCGGCGGCCAGCGCCAGCGCGTCGGCCTCGCCCGCGCCCTCGCCGTCGACCCCGAGGTGCTGCTGTTCGACGAGCCGTTCAGCGCGCTCGACCCGCTGATCCGGCGGGACATGCAGGAGGAGGTCGTCCGGCTCCACCGCGACGAGGGCCGCACCATGGTCTTCATCACCCACGACCTCCAGGAGGCCCTGAAGCTGGGCGACCGGATCGCGCTGATGCGCGACGGGCGGGTCGTGCAGCTCGGCACCCCCGAGGAGATCGTCGGCGCGCCCGCCGACGACTACGTCCGCGAGTTCGTCCGCGACGTCCCGCGCGAGCAGGTCATGACGGTCCGTACGGCCATGCGCCCCGCCGCGTCCGCGGAGGAGGCCGGCACCGGCCCGGCGGTCCGCCCCGACGCCACCGTCTCCGAGGCCATCGAGGCCGTCGCCCGCGCGGGCTCCCCGGCCCGCGTGCTGAGCGACGGCCGCTGCCTGGGCGTGGTCGACGCGAGCGACCTGCTCGGCGTCGTCGCCGGGACCGGCCGCTTCGCCGACGCCGTGCCGTCCCCAGGGGGCGAGCGCCGCCCGAAGGAGGCGGAGCAGACCGGGGAGGCGGTCTGATGGCCACCGTCACCGCGTCCACCGCGCCGCGCCCGGCCCCGCCCGGCGTCCTGCGCCACCGGACCGTGCGGAAGCTGCTGGTGCTCGCCGTCCTCGCCGCGGTCCTGGTGCCCCTGGCCCACGCCCGCTGGGCGAGCGGCAGCTGGCCGGCCGCCCTCACCGTCGACGTCTCCGAACCGCTCGGCACGGCCAGCGACTGGATCATCGACAACCGCGACAGCCACCCGCTGTTCCTCTACTTCTTCGGCCACGTCAGCAACGCGGTCGTCGTCTCCGTACGCGCCGTCTACCTCGCCCTCCTCGCCGTCGGCTGGGCCGGGGTGACCGCGATCGGCGCCCTGCTCGCCTGGCGCACGGCCGGCGTGCGGCTGGCGCTCGGCACGGCGGCGGCCTTCCTCGCCTGCGGCCTGCTCGGCATGTGGGTGCCGACCATGCAGACGCTCGCGCTGATGGTGGTGGCCGTCGTCGCCTCCGTCGTCGTCGGCGCCCTGCTGGGCCTGGCCGCAGGACTGTCCGACCGGATGGACCGCGTCCTGCGCCCGGTGCTCGACACCATGCAGGTGCTGCCGGCCTTCGCCTACCTCCTCCCGGTCGTCCTGGTCTTCGGTATCGGCGTCCCCGCCGCCGTCCTGGCCACCGTGGTCTACGCGGCCCCGCCCATGGCCCGGCTCACCGCGCTCGGCCTGCGCGGCGCCGACGGGGAGGTGCTGGAGGCCGTCGAGTCCCTCGGCACCACCGCCCGGCAGCGGCTGCTGACCGCCCGGATCCCGCTGGCCCGCAAGGAACTCCTCCTCGGCGTCAACCAGACGATCATGATGGCGCTGTCCATGGCCGTCATCGCCTCCGTGATCGGCGCCGGCGGCCTCGGCGACCGCGTCTACCAGGCCCTCGCCTCCGTCGACGTCGGCGCCGCCCTCGCGGCCGGCATTCCGATCGTGCTGCTCGCCGTCGTCCTGGACCGTGTCACCGGCGCGGCCGGTGAGCGCCTCGGCGAGTCCGGCCGGTCGCCGCTGACCTGGCTGTACGCCCTGGCCGCCGCCGTCGCCGTGGCGGTCGCCGGACGCCTGGCGGGCCGGCTGGAGTGGCCGGACGCCTGGGTGGTGAACATCGCCGAGCCGGTCAACGGGGCCGTCGACTGGATGACCGCCCACCTGTACTCGGGCGTGCCCGTCGTCGGCGGCACCGCCGACTGGGCCGGGCGCTTCACCACCTGGGTCCTGGACCCGGTCCGCGACGGCCTCCAGTGGCTGCCCTGGTGGTCCGTGCTCCTCGTCGTCGCCGCCCTGGCCTGGCTGATCGGCACCTGGCGCACCGCGCTCACCGCCGTCCTCGCCATGGCCGCGATCGGTGTGCTCGGCGTGTGGAAGCCGTCGCTGGACACCCTCTCCCAGGTCCTGGCGGCCGTCGCCGTCACCCTGGTGCTGGGCGTCGCCGTCGGCGTCGCCGCCGCCCGCAGCGACCGCGTGGAACGGCTGCTGCGGCCCGTACTGGACGTGTTCCAGACGATGCCGCAGTTCGTGTACCTGATCCCGGTCGTCGCCCTGTTCGGCGTGGGCCGCGCCCCCGCCGTCGCGGCGGCCGTCGTCTACGCGCTGCCCGCGGTGGTCCGCATCACCGCCCAGGGGCTGCGCCAGGTCGACCCGGCCGCGCTGGAGTCGGCCCGCTCGCTCGGCGCCACCAGCGGACAGCAACTGCGCCAGGTCCAGCTGCCGCTGGCCCGCCGCTCGCTGCTGCTCGCCGTCAACCAGGGCGTGGTCCTGGTCCTCGCCGTCGTCATCATCGGCGGCCTGGTCGGCGGCGGCGCCCTCGGCTACCAGGTCGTCTTCGGCCTCGCCCAGGGCGACCTGGCGACCGGTCTGGTGGCCGGCGCGGCGATCGTCTGCCTCGGCCTGATGCTCGACCGGGTGACCCAGCCGACCGGACGCCGTCCGAAGAAGGGAGCGTGACCATGCGCATGCCTACGACCACCGCGGTGGCCGCCGGTGCGGCGCTCCTGCTGCTCACCGGCTGCGGCGCCGCCGACATGACCAAGCAGGCCTCGCCGTTCGCGAACGCAGAGGGCGCCCGCACCGTCACCCTGTCCGTGCAGTCCTGGGTCGGCGCCCAGGCCAACGTGGCCGTCGCCCAGTACCTGCTGGAGCACGAACTCGGCTACCGCGTCGACACCGTGCAGGTCGACGAGGTCCCCGCCTGGGACGCGCTCAGCCAGGGCCGGGTCGACGCCATCCTGGAGGACTGGGGCCACCCCGAGCAGGAACAGCGCTACGTCGAGGACAAGAAGACGATCGTCGACGGCGGCGACCTCGGGGTCACCGGACACATCGGCTGGTTCGTCCCGACGTACTTCGCCGAGCAGCACCCGGACGTCAAGGACTGGAAGAACCTGAACAAGTACGCCGACGCGTTCCGCACCCCGGAGAGCGGCGGCAAGGGCCAGCTGATGGACGGCTCCCCGTCCTACGTCACCAACGACAAGGCGCTGGTGAAGAACCTCGGCCTGGACTACGAGGTCGTCTTCGCCGGCTCCGAGGCGGCGCAGATCACCCAGATCCAGCAGTTCGCCAAGGAGAAGAAGCCCTTCCTGACGTACTGGTACACCCCGCAGTGGCTGTTCGAGCGGGTCCCCATGACGGAGGTGAAGCTCCCGCCGTACGAGGAGGGCTGCGACGCCGACCCGGAGAAGGTGGCCTGCGCCTATCCGCACACCCCGCTCCAGAAGTACCTCAACGCCGACTTCGCGGAGAACGGCGGCGACGCGGCCGAGCTGCTCAAGAACTTCGAGTGGACGACCGAGGACCAGAACGAGGTCTCCCTGATGATCGCCGAGCAGAAGCTGTCGCCCCGGGAGGCCGCGGAGAAGTGGGTGGACAGCCACGAGTCCGTCTGGAAGAAGTGGCTGCCCTGACCCCCCTCACAGGCGCGAGGCCAGCTCCCGCAGCGCCTCGGCCGCCCGCCGCTGGAGGCGGGGCCCGAACGTGATCCGGGTGGCCCCGAGTTCGCCGAGCGCGGCGGACGAGGGGCCGCCCCCGGGGTCGGCGAGCACGTTCACCGGGCCCTCGATGCCCGCCCGCAGCAGCGGCAGCACCTCGGTCGGGGCGCCGATCGGGTACACGCAGTCGGCGCCCGCGGCGACGTACAGCGCGGCCCGTTCGATCGCCCGGCCGGGGTCGGTGACCCCGCGCAGGAACGTGTCCACGCGCGCGTTCACGAACAGCCGGTCCCCGGCCGCCGCCCGCACCTCGGCGAGCCGTTCGGCGTGCTCGTGCGGGTCCTCGAGCACCCCGCCCTCGGAGTCCTCCAGGTTGCAGCCCACGGCCCCCGCCTCCAGGAGCCGTTCCACCAGCTCCCGCGCGGGCAGCCCGTAGCCGCCCTCGACGTCCGCCGACACGGGCACGTCGACGGCCCGCACGATCCGCGCGACCGCCGCGAACATCTCGTCGGCCGGGGTGTGTCCGTCCGCGTACCCGAGGGACGCGGCGACCCCGGCGCTGGGCGTGGCCAGCGCCGGGAAGCCGGCCTCGGCGAACACCCGGGCGCTGGCCGCGTCCCAGGGGCCGGGCAGGACCAGGGGATCGTCCGGCGCCCGGCCGTGGTGCAGGGCCCGGAACACGTCGGCCGCGCTCACCACTGACTGCTCCCCGCGGGGATGCGCCGGGCGACCATCAGCCGGTTCCAGGTGTTGACGGCGGTGACCAAGGCGATCAGGTGGGCGAGCCGGTCCTCCTCGAAGTGCTCGGCCGCCTTCTCGTACACCGCGTCCGGCACGAAGCCCTCCGTCAGGACCGTCACCGCCTCGGTCAGCTCCAGCGCCGCCCGCTCCCGCTCGTCGAAGACCTCCCCGGCCTCCTCCCAGGCGTCCAGCAGATCGAGCTGCTTCTCGCTCACTCCGTGCTTGCGGGCGATCGCCAGATGCAGGTCCAGGCAGAACGCGCAGTGGTTGAGCTGCGAGGCCCGGATCTGCACCAGCTCGGCCAGGCCCGGGTCGCTCAGGCCCCGCTTGGCGGCGGCGCTCACCGCCTGGAGCGCGGAGCGGACCCCGTCGTCGAGAACCGCCGTACGGGCGCTCACGCGTGCTGCCCCGGCCGGTAGTGGCCCGGCACCCGGCGGGTGGCCACGCCGAACCGGTTCCAGGCGTTGATCACCGCGATCGCGGCGATCAGCTGCGCCAGCTCCTCCTCCTCGAAGTGCTTCGCCGCCTTCTCGTACACCGCGTCCGGCACGAAGCCCTCCGTCAGGACGGTCACCGCCTCCGTCAGCTCCAGCGCCGCCAGTTCCCGCTCGGTGTAGAAGTGCGGCGACTCCTCCCAGGCGTTGAGCTGGACGATCCGCTCGACGCTCTCGCCCGCGGCGAGCGCGTCCTTGGTGTGCATGTCCAGGCAGAAGGCGCAGTGGTTGAGCTGGGAGGCGCGGATCTTCACCAGCTCGCGCAGCTTCGGGTCGAGCCCCCGCCCGGCCGCCCCGTCGAGCCGGAGCATCGCCTTGAAGACGTCGGGAGCCAGCGCGGCCCAGTCCATCCGGGGCGTGGGCTCGGCGGCGTACGTGGTGGTGTCGTGGTCGGTCATGCCTCGACCCTAGGAACGAAGCAGCCCAGGAGTATGGTCCATTTCCATGGCGGAACCGTGGGCCACTCTGGGCATCGACCTGCATCTGGAACCGACCGGTCCAAGGCTGCGGCGCGGACTGACCGACGCCCTGCGCGAGGCGGTGCGCACCGGACGCCTGGCCCCCGGCACCCGCCTGCCGTCCTCCCGCTCCCTCGCCGCCGACCTCGGCATCGCCCGCAACACCGTCGCCGACGCCTACGCCGACCTCGTCGCCGAGGGCTGGCTCACCGCCCGCCAGGGCTCGGGCACCCGGGTCGCGGACCGCGCCGTCGCCGCCCCCGCCCCGGACGCCGCCCCCCGGCCCCGTTCCCCCGCCCGCCCCGCCTACGACCTGCGCCCCGGCACCCCCGACCTCGCCGCGTTCCCGCGCGCCGAGTGGCTCAAGGCGACCCGCCGCGCCCTCGCCGCCGCACCCCACGACGCCCTCGGCTACGGCGACCCCCGCGGCCGTCCCGAACTGCGCGCCGCGCTCGCCGGGTACCTGTCCCGCGCGCGGGGCGTGCGCGCCGACGCCGCACGCGTCCTCGTCTGCTCCGGGTTCGGGCACGCCCTGACCCTGCTCGGCACCGCGCTGCGGGCCCGCGGCGTGCACACGGTCGCCGTCGAGTCCTACGGCCTCGCCCAGCACCGCGACCTGCTCGCCGCGGCCGGACTGCGCACCGTGGCCCTGCCCTTCGACGACCGCGGCACCGACCCGGTCCCGCCGCCCGACGGGGCCGGCGCCGTCCTGCTCACCCCGGCCCACCAGTTCCCGATGGGCCTGGCCCTGCACCCCGACCGCCGGGCCGCCGTCGTCGACTGGGCGCGGCGCACCGGCGGCCTGGTCCTGGAGGACGACTACGACGGGGAGTTCCGCTACGACCGCCAGCCCGTCGGCGCCCTCCAGGGCCTCGACCCCGACCGCGTCGTCCACCTCGGCACCGCCAGCAAGTCCCTCGCCCCCGCCCTGCGGCTGGCCTGGGCGGTGCTGCCGCCGGACCTGGTGGAGCCGGTCACGGCGGCGAAGGGCGGCAGCGACACCTGCCCGGCGCTGGAACAGCTGACCCTCGCCGAGTTCCTGGCCTGCGGCGCCTACGACCGGCACGTCCGCGCCGCCCGGCTGCGCTACCGGCGCCGCCGGGACGCCCTGGTCGCGGCGCTCGCCGCCCGTGCCCCCGAGGTCCGGCCCACAGGCATCGCCGCCGGACTGCACGCGGTGCTGCGGCTGCCGCCCGGCACCGAGCGGACGGTGGTCCAGGCGGCGGCCTGGCAGCAGCTGGCCCTGCTGGGTCTGTCCGTATTCCGTCATCCCGAGGCGGTCGCCGAACCCCTCGACGCGGTGGTCGTCGGCTACGGCACCCCGCCCGACCATGCCTGGACGGGGGCCCTCGGCGCCCTGTGCCGCGCACTGCCGTAAAGTCCCACCCCGGCAACGCTCGTACGACAGTCGGACATGAGGGGGAGTCAGGATGGCGGAAAAACGGCGACGGCTGCGCTCGAGCACCGTGGCACTCGGCAGCATGGGAGTGCTCGCGGCGGCCCTGACGTCCTGCGGCTCGGAACCCGACCGCCGCTGCGTGGACCGCGGCAGCTACGACTTCCTCTACGGCTACAAGGTCGTCGCCGACAAGAACTGCAGGACCTCCGTCTCCGCCGGCAAGAGCCGGACCAAGGTCCGGGACGCCGACTGGTACTACGACGCCGACGTCAGCGGCGGCTGGGCCGACGACGGCACCTTCAGCCGCGAGGAGGCCGTCGACCGCGGCGGCTTCGGCTGCTCCGGCTCGGGCAGCGGCGGCGGCTGAGCCGTGGAACGCCGCACCACCGACCCCCGCCCCGGCTGGCAGCGGACGGTCGAGGAACAGGGGTGCGTCTACCCCCTGACCCGCTACCCCGACGGCACGCTGCGCCCCTACTGGGACGAGAGTGCGTACTACGTCTTCTCCCTGCCCGAGGTCGAGGCCATGGAGGAGGACGTCGAGGAGCTGCACCGCATGTGCCTGGCGGCGGCCGGGCACATCGTCGCCGAGGACCGCTTCGCCGACCTCGGCATCACCGACCCGCGGGTGGCCCGCGCGGTCGCCGAGGCCTGGCACCGCCGCGCCGAACTGCCGTCCCTCTACGGCCGTTTCGACCTGCGCTACGACGGCACCGGACCCGCCAAGCTGCTGGAGTACAACGCCGACACCCCCACCTCGCTCGTGGAGGCGGCGTCCCCCCAGTGGTTCTGGATGGAGGAGCGCTTCCCCGGCGCCGACCAGTGGAACTCCCTCCACGAGCGGCTGATCGACGCCTGGAAGCGGCAGGCCGCGCTGCTGCCGCCCGGCGGGCCGCTGTACTTCGCCAACTCCGAGGCCGACGAACTCGGCGAGGACCTGATGACGGTCGCCTACCTCAAGGAGACCGCCGAACAGGCCGGCCTGGCCACCGAGTGGATATCCATGGAGGAGATCGGCTGGGACCGCCTCTCGGGCCGCTTCGTGGACGGCCGGCTCCGCTTCGTCCGCAGCATCTTCAAGCTGTACCCCTGGGAGTGGCTCACCACCGACCGCTTCGCCGGCCACGTCCTGGACACCCTCGACAACGGCGGCGGCACCGGCTCCACCCTGTGGATCGAGCCCGCCTGGAAGATGCTGCTGAGCAACAAGGCGCTGCTGGCGATCCTCTGGGAGCTGTACCCCGGCCACCGCAACCTGCTCCCCGCCTACCTGGACGGCCCGCGCGAGCTGGCCGCCACCACCGGCTGGGTCGCCAAGCCGCTGCTGGGCCGCGAGGGCGCGGGCGTCACCGTCCACCAGCCGGGCACCGACCCGGCCCCGCGCGAGGAGCCCTGCTGCTACCAGGCGCTGGCCCCGCTGCCCGACTTCGACGGCAACCGCGTCGTGCTGGGCGCCTGGGTCGTGGAGAACGAGCCGGCCGGTCTGGGCATCCGGGAGTCCTCGGGCCTGGTGACGGACGAGTACGCCCGCTTCCTGCCGCACGTGATCCTGTGACCGCTGCGCCCGCATGGCGGACGTCCGCCGGGGACGGCCGGGGGCACCCGGTAGGCTGACTCAGGGCCGTGACTGGCGCGCTGGGATGGGACCGACCATCGGGGAGCGGCCCGTACGGGAATGTGTGCCGTGCGCCTGGGCCGAACCGTGTACGCCGAACGCCACGTCCGGAGGTCCTGATGTCCGACTCGCCCGCGTCCCAGTCCCGGGAGTCCGCCGCCTACCGCGCCGCCCTCGACGTCATCCGCACCGTCGAGCCGCGCGTCGCCGACGCGATCGGCCAGGAGGTCGCCGACCAGCGCGAGATGCTCAAGCTGATCGCGTCCGAGAACTACGCCTCGCCGGCCACGCTGCTGGCGATGGGCAACTGGTTCAGCGACAAGTACGCCGAGGGCACCGTCGGCCGCCGCTTCTACGCCGGCTGCCGCAACGTCGACACCGTGGAGTCCCTCGCCGCCGAGCACGCCCGCGAGCTGTTCGGCGCCCGCCACGCCTACGTCCAGCCGCACTCCGGCATCGACGCCAACCTGGTCGCCTTCTGGGCCGTTCTCGCCGACCGCGTCGAGGCCCCCTTCCTGGCCAAGACCGGCGTCCGCCAGATCAACGAGCTGACCGACGCCGACTGGGCCGAGCTGCGCCAGGCCTTCGGCAACCAGCGCATGCTCGGCATGTCCCTCGACGCCGGCGGCCACCTCACCCACGGCTTCCGCCCGAACATCTCCGGCAAGATGTTCGACCAGCGCTCCTACGGCACCGACCCGGCCACCGGCCTGATCGACTACGAGGCGCTGCGCGCCCAGGCCCGCGCGTTCAAGCCGCTGATCATCGTCGCCGGCTACTCCGCCTACCCGCGCCTGGTGAACTTCCGGATCATGCGGGAGATCGCCGACGAGGTCGGCGCGACCCTCATGGTCGACATGGCGCACTTCGCCGGCCTGGTCGCGGGCAAGGTGCTCACCGGCGACTTCGACCCCGTCCCGCACGCCCAGATCGTCACGACGACCACCCACAAGTCGCTGCGCGGCCCGCGCGGCGGCATGGTGCTGTGCGACGACTCCCTCAAGGACCAGGTCGACCGCGGCTGCCCGATGGTCCTCGGCGGCCCGCTCCCGCACGTCATGGCCGCCAAGGCGGTCGCCCTCGCCGAGGCCCGGCAGCCCGCCTTCCAGGACTACGCCCAGCGCATCGTCGACAACTCCCGCGCGCTGGCCGAGGGCCTGATGCGCCGCGGCGCCACGCTGGTGACCGGCGGCACCGACAACCACCTCAACCTGATCGACGTCGCCACCTCCTACGGCCTCACCGGCCGCCAGGCCGAGGCCGCCCTCCTCGACTCCGGCATCGTCACCAACCGCAACGCCATCCCGGCCGACCCCAACGGCGCCTGGTACACCTCCGGCATCCGCATCGGCACCCCCGCCCTCACCACCCGGGGCCTGGGCACCGCGGAGATGGACGAGGTGGCGGCCCTGATCGACCGCGTACTGACGACCACGGAGCCCGGCACCACGAAGTCGGGCGCCCCCTCGAAGGCGTCCCACGTCCTGGACCCGAAGGTCGCGGACGAGATCGCCCAGCGCGCCACGGACCTGGTCAAGGGCTTCCCCCTGTACCCGGAGATCGACCTGGGCTGAGCGCCCCGAACGGGGGCGGGGCCGCATGCGATGTGCGGCTCCGCCGCGTGGGCGCGACCAGCCACCACGGTCCGCAGTTCCCCACGCACGGAACCCCCCGGGCCCTCTGCGACAATAAGCACCATGGCCACTGACCGACCCCGCGTGCTCTCCGGCATCCAGCCCACCGCCGGCTCGTTCCACCTCGGCAACTACCTCGGCGCCGTGCGCCAGTGGGTGGCCCTCCAGGAGACCCACGACGCGTTCTACATGGTCGTCGACCTGCACGCGATCACGGTCCCGCAGGACCCGAAGGAACTGCGCGCCAACACCCGGCTGGCCGCCGCCCAGCTGCTGGCGGCCGGGCTGGACCCGGACCGCTGCACGCTCTTCGTGCAGAGCCACGTCCCCGAGCACGCCCAGCTCGCCTGGGTCATGAACTGCCTCACCGGCTTCGGCGAGGCGTCCCGCATGACCCAGTTCAAGGACAAGGCCGCCAAGCAGGGCACCGACCGCGCCTCCGTCGGCCTGTTCACGTACCCGATCCTCCAGGTCGCGGACATCCTGCTCTACCAGGCCAACGAGGTGCCCGTCGGCGAGGACCAGCGCCAGCACATCGAGCTGACCCGCGACCTCGCCGACCGCTTCAACGGCCGCTTCGGCGACACCTTCACCCTGCCGAAGCCGTACATCCTGAAGGAGACGGCGAAGATCTACGACCTCCAGGACCCGTCGATCAAGATGAGCAAGTCGGCGTCCACGCCGAAGGGCCTGATCAACCTCCTGGACGAGCCGAAGGCCACCGCCAAGAAGGTCAAGAGCGCGGTCACCGACACCGACACCGTGATCCGCTACGACGCCGAGAACAAGCCGGGCGTCAGCAACCTCCTCACGATCTACGCGACCCTCACCGGCAAGTCGATCGCCGAGCTGGAGCGGGACTACGAGGGCAAGATGTACGGCGCGCTCAAGACCGACCTCGCCGAGATCATGGTCGACTTCGCCACGCCGTTCCGCGAGCGCACCCAGCAGTACCTGGACGACCCCGAGACGCTGGACTCGGTCCTGGCCAAGGGCGCGGAGAAGGCCCGCGCGGTCGCCGCCGAGACCCTCGCCCGGGCGTACGAGCGGGTGGGCTTCCTGCCCGCCAAGCACTGAGAGCACCACGCAGCGCCCCCGAGCGCCGTACATCACGTCGGTTGCGCCTGCCCGCGGCACGGTCGTGGCCGTACAGTCGATAACCGGGTGTCCGACAAAACGACAGGAGACGACGTGGGGACCGTAACGATCGGTGTCTCGATCGCGGTCCCGGAGCCTCACGGCAGCCGGCTTCAGCAGCTGCGCGCGGGCTTCGGCGACGCCGCGGCGCACGGCATCCCCACGCACGTCACCCTGCTGCCGCCGACGGAGGTCGACGCGGCGGCGCTCCCCGCGATCGAGGCGCACCTGGCGCGCGTGGCGTCCGCCGGACGGCCGTTCCCGATGCGGCTGTCCGGCACCGGGACCTTCCGGCCGCTGTCGCCGGTGGTCTTCGTCCGGGTGGTGGAGGGCGTCGAGGACTGCTCCTGGCTCCAGCAGCGGATCCGGGACGCCTCCGGGCCGGTCGCCCGCGAACTGCAGTTCCCCTACCACCCCCACGTCACGGTGGCGCACGGCATCGAGGAGGCGGCGATGGACCGCGCCTTCGAGGAGCTGGCCGACTACGCCGCCCAGTGGCCGTGCACCGGCTTCGCGCTCTACGAGCAGGGCGCCGACGGGGTCTGGCGCAAGCTGCGCGAGTTCCCCTTCGGCAGCGCGGTCGTCCCGCCCCAGGCGGGCCGCGTCGACCGCGGCACCCTGCCCGCGCGCTAGGGTCCGCCCCTAGACCGGCAGCCGCCGGAACACCGGCCGGGGCAGATGGCGCAGCGCCGCCATCACCACGCGCAGCGCGCCCGGCACCCACACGGTCTCCGATCGGCGCCTGAGCCCCAGTTCGACGGCGGCGGCCACCGCCTCCGGGGTGGTCGCCAGCGGAGCCTTGCGAAGGCCCGCGGTCATCCTCGACCGGACGAACCCGGGGCGTACGACCATCACGTGCACGCCCGTGCCGTGCAGCGCGTCGCCCAGCCCCTGCGCGAAGGCGTCCAGGCCGGCCTTGCTGGAGCCGTAGATGAAGTTGGCCCGGCGGGCCCGCTCACCGGCCACGGAGGAGAGCACCACCAGCGAGCCGTGGCCCTGGTTCTGGAGATTGCGGGCGCACACCAGGCCGGCCGAGACGGCGCCCGTGTAGTTGGTCTGCGCGACCCGCACGGCGCTCACCGGCTCCCGCTCGTCGTGCGCCTGGTCGCCGAGGATGCCGAAGGCCAGCAGCACCATGTCGACGTCGCCCTCGGCGAAGACCTTGCCGAGCGCCGCCTCGTGCGACTCGGGGTCCAGGGCGTCGAAGGCGACGGTGTGCACGGTGGCGCCGAGGCCGCGCAGTTGTTCGGCGGCGGCGTCCAGGCCCGGCGAGGGCCGGCCCGCGAGCCACACGGTGCGGGTACGGCGGGCGATCAGCCGGCGGGCGGTGGCCAGCGCGATCTCGGACGTACCGCCGAGGACGAGCAGGGACTGAGGGAGACCGAAGGCGTCCTTCACGGCAGCTCCAGAAGGTCAGAGGGCGAGTCGGCGGGAGAGGTCGGAGACGAACACCCCGCGCGGGTCCAGCTCCGCGCGCAGGGCACGGAAGTCGTCCAGACGCGGATACATCGCGGCGAGCAGCTCCGGCCGCAGCCGGGAGTCCTTGGCCAGGTAGACCCGGCCGCCGGCCCGGGCGACCTCCTCGTCCAGCTCGTCGAGGAAGGCACCGAGGCCGGGCAGGTTCGCCGGGATGTCCAGAGCGAGGGTCCAGCCCGGCACGGGGAAGGAGAGCCAGCCGGCGTCGGCGTCGCCGAAGCGCTTGAGGACGGCCAGGAACGAGGGGCAGCGGCGCTCGGAGATCCGCTGCACGATGCGGCGCAGGGCGTCCTCCTGGCCGTAGCCGACGACGAACTGGTACTGCACGAAGCCGCCGCGGCCGTAGATCCGGTTCCAGTGGGGGACGCCGTCCAGGGGGTGGAAGAACGTGGAGATCCGCTGGAGCCGGCCACGGCGGGCGCGGGGCGCCTTGCGGTACCACAGCTCGTTGAACAGGCCCACGGTCGTGCGGCTGAGCAGGCCCTCCGGGACCAGGGCGGGGGCGGCCGGGAGACGGGAGGTGCGGAAGGCGAGCGCCCGCGCCCGGGACCGCTCCGGCAGCGCGTCCAGCGGCGCGTGGTCGCCGCGGGTGAGCACCGCGCGGCCGGTCGCCGAACCCCGGGCGAGCAGGTCGATCCAGGCGACGGAGTAGCGGTAGCGGTGGTCGGTGGCGGCGAGCCGGTTCATCAGGTCGTCGAGGTCGCCCGCCCGCTCGGTGTCGACGGACATCAGCGCCGTCTCGACCGGCTGGAGCCGCACCGTCGCGGTCAGGATCACGCCGGTCAGGCCCATGCCGCCGGCGGTCGCGTCGAACAGCGGGGTGCCGCGGGCCACCGAGCGGACCTGCCCGTCGGCGGTGAGCAGCTCCAGGGACAGCACATGGCGGGCGAAGGAGCCGGACACATGGTGGTTCTTGCCGTGGATGTCGGCGCCGATGGCCCCGCCGACGGTGACGTAGCGGGTGCCGGGGGTCACGGGCACGAACCAGCCGAGCGGCAGCAGCACCTCCATCAGACGGTGCAGGGAGACGCCCGCGTCGCACAGCACGGTGCCGCCCTCGACGTCGATGGCGTGGATGCGGTCCAGGCCGGTCATGTCGAGCACGGTGCCGCCCGCGTTCTGCGCCGCGTCGCCGTACGCCCGCCCCAGGCCCCGCGGGATGCCGCCGCGGGCCCCGCACTCCCGGACGGCTGCCGCCGCCTCCTCGTAGCTCCGGGGGCGGATCAGCCGGGCGGCGGTGGGGGCGGTGCGGCCCCAGCCGGTGACGGAAACGGTGGTGTCGACGGACATGGCGGCGACCGTATCGCCGATGAATGAGCGACCGGTCATGAAACATCCCTTTCATCCCCGAAACGGGTGATTAATGGGATGTCGCACGGTATTCACGGAGTTTTTCCGGGGTTCCGGCCGCGGCGGCAGGAACAGTCAGTCCCCATGGACCTGGACCACCGGATCGTGACCGCGCTCAGGGCGTACGGCGCCGACCCGCGCGTGGCCGGTGCCGCGCGCGCCCTGTCCTGGGCCGGGGAGCACGGGGCCGTGTGGCTCGCGGCGGGCCTCACCTCGGCCGCCGTGGACGGCCCCCGGCGTGGCGCCTGGCTGCGCGGCACCGCCCTCACCGCGGGAGCGCACCTCGTCAGCATGGGCGTGAAACGGGTGGTGCGCCGCCCCCGCCCCGCGCACGTCGAGCCCCTGGTGCGCACCGCCGGGCGGCACTCCTTCCCCAGCTCGCACGCCACCTCGGCCGCCGCCGCCGCCGTCGCGTTCGGCGCGCTCGGCCCGCGCCGGGCCCGCGCGCTGTGGCCGCTGGCCGCCGCCGTGTGCCTGTCCCGGCTGGTCGTCGGCGTCCACTACCCCTCGGACGTCGCCGCGGGCGCCGCCCTGGGCGTCCTCACGGCGCGGCTCGGCGCCGACTGGATGAGAGGAGCCGTTCGTGGCTGACACGGCCGTACTGCACCGGCGCACCGCCCAGGAGCAGCCCCCCGCGCCGCCCGGCGGGGGCGGCGTCCTCGGCGGGCTGCTGCGCACCGCCCGCCCCCGCCAGTGGGTCAAGAACGTGCTCGTGGTCGCCGCCCCGGCCGCCGCCGGCGAGCTGTTCTCCGTGGCCGCGCTGACCCGGACCGCGCTGGTCTTCGTCCTGTTCACGGCGTGCTCCGCCGCCGTCTACCTGATCAACGACGCCCGCGACGTCGACGCCGACCGCGCCCACCCGGTCAAGCGCCACCGCCCGGTCGCCGCCGGGCAGGTGCCCGTACCGGTGGCGTACGCCGCCGGCGGCGCCCTCGGGGTGCTGGCGCCGGTCGCCGCCGCCTGGCTGTGCCCGCCGGCCGTCGCCCTGGTGCTGGCCGCCTACCTGGTGATGCAACTGGCCTACTGCGTCAGCCTCAAGCACGTCCTGGTCGTCGACCTCGCCGTGGTCACCACCGGCTTCCTGATGCGCGCGATGATCGGCGGACCGGCGCTCGGCATCCCGCTCTCCCGCTGGTTCCTGATCACCACCGGGTTCGGTGCGCTGTTCATGGTCGCGGCCAAGCGCTACTCGGAGGCCGTGCAGATGGCAGGGAAGGCGGGCGCCACCCGCGCCCTGCTCACCGAGTACACCACCGGCTACCTCCGCTTCGTCTGGCAGCTCGCGGCCGGCGTCGCCGTCCTCGGCTACTGCCTGTGGGCCATGGAGGAGGGCGGCGTCCCGCACACCAGCGTGCTGCCCTGGCGCCAGCTGTCCATGGCCGCCTTCATCCTCGCCGTCCTGCGCTACGCCGTCTTCGCCGACCGCGGCACCGCCGGGGAACCCGAGGACGTCGTCCTGCGCGACCGGGCCCTCGCCCTGATCGGTGCGGCATGGGTGGCCATGTACGCCCTGGCGGTGGCCAATTGGTAGCCGACCGGCGCGAACTCGTCGGGTTCGCCACCGCCGGCCTGCTCGCCTACGCCACCGACCTGGCCCTGTTCACCGTGCTGCGCGGACCCGCCGGCGTCGACCCGCTCACCGCCAAGGCGCTGTCCTTCGTCGCCGGCTGCTCGGTGGCGTACGCCGGCAACGCCCTCGGCACCTACCGGCACCTGCGCCCCCGCGGGCTGCGCCCCTGCGCCGTGTTCTTCGCGGTCAACCTCGCCGGGGCCGCCGTGCAACTGCTGTGCCTGGCCGTCAGCCACTACGGCCTCGGCCTCACCTCGCAGACCGCGGACACCGTCTCCGGAGCGGGAGTCGGCATGGCGCTGGCCACACTTCTGCGTTTCTGGGGCACACGGACACTGGTCTTCCGTGCCACCGGGGACCGGCGTTCATGGACGGAGCGGAGTGGGGGCAGGGTCGGATCATGGACTGGCTGAAAAAGCTTCCCGTCGTGGGCCCGTGGGTGACCCGGCTGACGGCCACGCACGCATGGCGGTCGTACGAGCGCCTGGACCGGGTGAAGTGGGCGCGGCTGGCCGCCGCCATGACCTTCACCAGCTTCGTCGCACTGTTCCCGCTGCTCGCCCTGGCCGGTGCCGTCACCGCCGCCACGCTCAGCAAGGAGCAGCAGGACCGGATCCAGGAGAAGATCGCCGAGCAGATCCCCGGCATCTCCGACCAGCTGAACATCGAGGGCCTGGTGGCGAACGCCGGCACCGTCGGGGTCATCGCGGGCGTCCTGCTGCTGCTCACCGGCATCGGCTGGATCGACGCCACCCGGGGCTGTCTGCGCGCCGTCTGGGAGCTGCCGGACGAGGAGGAGAACCCGGTGCTGCACCGGGCCAAGGACGCGGGCATCCTGGTCGGTCTCGGTGGCGCCCTGCTGATCACGATCGCGATCTCCACCGTCGCCTCCGCGCTGGTCGGCTGGATCATCCGCCAACTGGGCATGGACAGCGGGGGAGTCGGCGGGGTCCTGCTGTACATCGCGGCGTTCGCCGTCGCCGTCCTCGCCGACTTCCTCGTCCTGCTCTACGTCCTCGGTCTGCTGCCCGGCGCCGAACCGCCGCGCCGCCGCCTGGTGGTGGCCGCGCTGATCGGCGCCGTCGGCTTCGAACTGCTCAAGCTGCTGCTCAGCGGCTATATGCAGGGCGTGGCCGCGAAGAACATGTACGGCGCGTTCGGCGTGCCCGTCGCCCTGCTGCTGTGGATCAACTTCACCTGCAAGCTGGTGCTGTTCTGCGCCGCGTGGACGGCGACTGGCAGCAAGGACGACGACGGCGAGGGCGCGGGCGCGGTCAGGGACGGGAGCGGCGACGCACCAGATCGGGCAGCGGCCACCGGCGGTTGACCAGGAACACGCCGCCGGCGAGCAGCGCCAGCACCCCGCCGGTGACCGCCAGCGCGGTCCCGATGCCGCTGGAGCCGTCCGCCGCCGCGGCACCGGCCACCGGCCGGGTCCCCGCGGCGCCCTCCCCGGCCGCGGCGCCGCCCGCCTCACCGGCGGGGCCCGCACTCGGCGACGCGCTCGGCGGCACGGCGCTCTTCGGCGGCACCAGCTCGCCGACCGGCTCCACCTTGCCGGCCGCCTTGAAGCCCCAGTCGAAGAGCCGGGCGGTCTCCTTGTAGACCTCGTTGTGCTCGTCCTTCTCCGGGTTCATGACGGTGACCAGCAGCACCTTGCCGCCCTGCTCGGCGACGCCGGTGAAGGTGGAGCCGGCGTTGGTGGTGCTGCCGTTCTTCACACCGGCGATACCCGGGTAGACCTCGACGTCCGAGTCGCCGGTGAGCAGCCGGTTGGTGTTCTGGATCTCGAAGGAGTCGCGGGTCGTCCTGCCCTTCTTGTCCTTGGTCGTCTTGCCGGGGAACTTGGCCCGGACGGTCGAGGCGTACTCGCGGAAGTCCTTCTTCTGGAGCCCGGACCGCGCGATCAGGGTCAGGTCGTAGGCGGAGGAGACCTGACCCGGCTCGTCGTAGCCGTCCGGGCTGACCACGTGCGTGTCGAGGGCCTGAAGCTCCTCGGCGCGGTCGTTCATCTCCGCGACGGTGCCCTCCAGGCCGCCGTCGTTCATGGCGGACAGCACGTGCACCGCGTCGTTGCCGGAGCGCAGGAACACCCCGAGCCACAGGTCGTGCACCGTGTACGTCTCGCCCTCCTTTATGCCGACCATGCTGGAGCCGGGGCCGACGCCCGCCAGGTCGGAGGGGGCCACCTTGTGCTTCTGGTCGCGGGGGAACTTCGGCAGCAGCGTGTCGGCGAACAGCATCTTCAGGGTGCTCGCCGGGGCCAGCCGCCAGTGCGCGTTGTGCGCGGCGAGCACATCGCCGGACTCGGCGTCGGCGACTATCCAGGAGCGGGCGGTGACGTCCTTGGGCAGCACCGGCACGCCGGTCGCCAGATTGACCTGCGTCCCCGGCTGCCCGAGCCGGGCGCCGCCCACGGAGGACATCGTCGCCGGGGGAGTGGCCGACGGGCTCGTGGACGGGCTCGCCGAGGGGCTCGGGGCCGCGTGCGCGGCGGGCCCGGTCAGGGCGAGCGAGGCGGCGGTGGTCAGGACGGCGGCGGTGACCGCCAGGGAGCGCCTGGCGGTCGTCATGGGTGCGGGCACGACGGAGAACGTACCTCCCGGCCGCCCGGAAGTCCCGGCCCCCTCCCCACCCCGCACAGCGTTCCGGACACGGCCCGGCGATACTGGTGCCATGAAGCTCAGCCGCCCCGTCTCCTGGTTCCTGCTCGCCTTCGGGGTGTGGAGCTGGGTCATCTGGATCACTTTCGTCAACAACCTGTTCAAGGACAGCAGCGGGCTCGCCTTCGAGGACGGCGACCCCACGGCGTACTTCTGGGTGCATCTGACGCTGGCCGTCGTCTCCTTCGTATTGGGGACGGTCATCGGGGTCCTCGGGTTGCGCGGTCTGCGCGCACTGCGCCGCACATCTCACGACTGAGGGGACTCGACGGCATGGTGGTCGTCTTCGCGCTCGTCGCGTTGACCGTGGTGGGCGTCCTGGCGACGGCGAACTGGTACGTGTGGCGGCGGCTGTTCCGCGACACCACCCGCGGCCCCGGCGCGGTGCGCCGCGCGGGCGCGGTACTGATCGCCGGGGGGTGGGCGCTGGCCATCGGCGCCCTGGTCGCCGGACGGGCCGGCGCTCCCTTCTGGCTCCAGCAGGTGCTGGCCTGGCCGGGCTACCTGTGGCTGGCCCTGTCGGTCTACCTGCTGCTGGCGCTGCTCGCGGGGGAGGTCGTACGGCCGCTGCTGGGCCGGCTGCTGAAGCGGCGGGCCGCCGCACGGACGGGTGCCGCGCCGGCCCCCGGCACGGCGGCCCCTGCCCCGGCGGCCCCGGAGCGCATACCGGCCGGCACGGCACCGCCGAAGACGCCGGAGTCCGAGCCCGGAGCGGACCGGGCGCCGGCGCCCGACCCCGGGGCCGGCCCGCTGCGGGCGCCCGAGACCGAGCCCGAGGCCGCGCCCGTGCCGCCCGCCGGAGCCGCGCCCGCCGGATCCCCTCCGGCCGGACCCGCGGCCGACGGACCCGAGTCCGACGGCACGCCCCCGGACCGGCCCCTCGCCGCTCCCTCCCGCCGCCTGTTCGTCTCCAGGGTCGTCGGCGGTGCCGCCGCCGCCGTGGCCCTCGGGACGGTCGGACACGGCACGTACGGCGTGCTGAACGGCCCGACGGTCAAGCGGGTCACCGTGCCGCTGGCCAAGCTGCCGCGGGCCGCGCACGGCTACCGCATCGCCGTGGTCAGCGACATCCACCTGGGCCCGGTGCTCGGCCGGGGCTTCGCCCAGAAGGTCGTCGACACGATCAACTCCACGCGGCCCGACCTGATCGCGGTCGTCGGCGACCTGGTGGACGGCAGCGTGAAGGACCTCGGCCCGGCCGCGGCGCCGCTCGCAGGACTCGAGGCCCGGCACGGCAGCTTCTTCGTCACCGGCAACCACGAGTACTTCTCCGGCGCCGAGCAGTGGGTGGAGGAGGTGCGGCGCCTGGGGCTGCGCCCGCTGGAGAACGCCCGTACGGAACTGCCCCACTTCGACCTCGCCGGCGTCAACGACGTGGCGGGCGAGGACGAGGGCCACGGCCCCGACTACGCCCGTGCCCTCGGCGACCGGGACCGGGCCCGCGCCTGCGTGCTGCTCGCCCATCAGCCGGTGCAGATCCACGAGGCCGTCGACCACGGCGTCGACCTCCAGCTCTCCGGCCACACGCACGGCGGCCAGCTCTGGCCCGGCCCCCTCCTCGCCGGCCTCGCCAACCCCACCGTCGCGGGGCTGGAGCGCTACGGCGACACCCAGCTGTACGTCAGCCGGGGCGCCGGAGCGTGGGGCCCGCCCACCCGGGTGGGGGCGCCGTCGGACATCACCGTGATCGAGCTGGCGTCCCGTCAGGCCTGATCGGCGGGCTTTCCCGCCGGGCCGTTCGCCGGACCGTTGGCGGGATCCTTCGCCAGGCCCTGCGCGGGTCCCTTCGCCGGGTCCGGGAGGGCCCGGGTCATCCCCGGCAGGAAGTCCGTGAACAGCTCGTGCACCTCGCGCACCAGCGGGCGCAGCACCCGGAAGCGGGCCAGCGCCACGCCCCGGGCCGTGAGCCGGGCGCCGCGCTCGGCGAGGCGGTAGCTGCGCTCGCGGCCCTCCGTGCGGTCGAAGATCCAGTACAGGACGAGTCCCATCTGCGCGAGCCACATCAACTCGGGCAGGATGTCGCGCAGTTCCCCGGGCACCTTGGTCTTCGCCCCGGCCAGCACCGCCCGGTGCACGCTGATGGCCTCCCGGCGCGCGTGCTCCGACTCCGGGGAGAAGGGGCTGAGCGGGCTGTCCGGGTCGGCGGCGTTCTTGAAGAACTGCACCGCGAACTCGTGGTAGGGCGTGGCGATGTCCAGCCACACCTTCAGCACGCCCGCCAGTCGTGCCTCCAGGTCCGTCTCCCGGGCCAGGACCTCCCGGACCGCCGCCTGGTGCTCGGCGGCGATCCGGTCGTAGAAGCCCTGGATCAGGTGTTCCTTGCCGGCGAAGTAGTAGTAGGCGTTGCCGACGGAGACGCCGGCCTCCTGGGCGATGGCCCGCATCGTCGTCCGGTCGTAACCGCGCTCCTGGAACAGCCGCATGGCCGTCTCCAGGATCAGCGCGCGGGTCTGCTCGGACTTGCTGGGCTGGGCCCCCTCGACGGGGCCGTCGTTCTTCGCAGGCACGGTAGGGAGCCTAGCCAGTGGCGCAGGCGCCGCCGGCACAGCCCGGTGCGGCGTACGTCCACCCGGTGCGCGGGTCGTAGGACCAGCCGTCGGCCCGGCGATAGGTCCGGCCGCCCCACTGGCCGCCCCGCCACTTGGCGGCGGCCAGCACCGCTCCCCTGGCCAGCCTCGCCCCGGCGGGGGTGCTCAGCCGGTGGGCGAGCGGCCGGTGCTCCTTCAGCGCCCACAGGGTGACGATCCAGGCGGCGGCGCCCCGGTAGACCTGACCGGCGTCGCCGACGACGGTGATCTCCTCGAGGGTGGCGGCGTGGTCGAGGCCCGGGAACCGGCGCCGGGCCTCTTCGGAGCCGGCCGGCACCGGCTCCAGCGGGACCAGTTGCCGCTGCCGCAGCAGCCAGTCCCGCACGAAGGCGCACAGCGCGCACTCGGCGTCGTAGAGGACGGTGAGCCGGCGCACGGGGGCGCCGGCCGTCGCGGTCGCGGGAGCCATCGGCTCAGGCACCGGCCGGCGGGGCGAGGAAGCCCTGCGGGTCGACCGGCGGGGTCTGCTCCCGCTCCATCATCCCGCGCCGCCGGATGCGGTTGAGCACGTAGACGTTGCCCAGGTGCATCACGCCGAGGACCAGCAGCACCACGCCCAGCTTGGTCGACAGGGCCTCGAAGATCCCGCGGGTGTCGGCGATCGTCTCGTCGTCGCTCAGGTAGAGGGCGACGAAGCCCAGGTTGACCAGGTAGAAGCCGACCACCAGGAGGTGGTTGACGGCGTCGGCGAGCTTTTCGTTGCCGTGCAGGACGTCGGCCAGGAAGACCCGGCCGTTGCGGCTGAGCGTGCGGGCCACCCAGACGGTCAGGGCGATGCTGACGGCCAGGTAGATGACGTAGGCGATGACGGTGCGGTCCATGCCCCACCCCTTCTTGAACGCGTTCAAAACGCTGACGGGAGAGACTCTAGACCTGTTTTTGAACGTGTTCAACGCGAAGGGGTGAGGCCTGCGTCACGGCCGGCGGCCCAGCTCCGGGCGCTTGCTGTAGTCGGTCAGTCCGATGACGTTGCCCCACGGGTCGGCGAACTCCACCGTCCAGCCCGTGGCCACGGGGAAGGGGTCGTCGAGCGGTGCGATGTCCGCCGCGCGCAGGGCCTCGGCGGCGACGCGGGCGTCCGGCACCTCCAGCCAGACCCGCGGGCACGGCCACAGCGGCGGACGGGGCCCGAAGCCCTCCTCGGCCCGCAGCAGCAGCCCGGGCGTCTCGCCCCCGGCCTTCAGCAGGGCGATCCCGGCCTCGTCGAGCCGGAAGGCCACCGGGAACCCGGCGCGCTCGTAGAACCCCACGGCCTCGCCGAGGTCCCCGACGGGCAGCAGCACGTTGTCGAACCCGAGCAGTTCGTACGACTCGTCATCTGACATACCGTCAGAGTAGGGCGGTGATTGTCCGAAAGGTGTGATTGGCGGCCCCGTGTGCTCCGGACGTGGGCGCGGGGCCGCCTCGGCAAGCGCGAGGGCCCCGCCTCCGGAAGGAAGCGGGGCCCTCGTGGGCGCGTGCGGGGGTGCGTCAGTAGCGGCGCGTGATGAGCGCCCGCTTCACCTCCGCGATCGCCTTGGTGACCTCGATGCCGCGCGGGCAGGCGTCCGTGCAGTTGAACGTCGTGCGGCAGCGCCACACGCCGTCGCGGTCGTTCAGGACCTCCAGCCGCTGCTCACCGGCCTCGTCGCGCGAGTCGAAGATGAAGCGGTGGGCGTTGACGATCGCGGCCGGACCGAAGTACTGGCCGTCGTTCCAGAACACCGGGCAGGACGTGGTGCAGGCCGCGCACAGGATGCACTTCGTCGTGTCGTCGAACCGCTCGCGGTCCTCGGCCGACTGGAGCCGCTCGCGCGTCGGCTCGTTGGTGTCCTTCGTGATCAGGAAGGGCATCACGTCCCGGTACGCCTGGAAGAACGGCTCCATGTCCACGACCAGGTCCTTCAGGACCGTCAGGCCCTTGATGGCCTCGATCGTGATCGGCTTCTCGGGGTTGATGTCCTTGATCAGCGTCTTGCAGGCGAGGCGGTTCTTGCCGTTGATCCGCATCGCGTCCGACCCGCAGATGCCGTGCGCGCACGAACGGCGGAAGGTCAGCGTGCCGTCCAGCTCCCACTTGATCTTGTGGAGGCCGTCCAGGACGCGCTCCTTCGGGTCGAGCTCGATCTGGAAGTCCTCCCAGGTCGCCTCGGCCGACACCTCCGGGTTGAACCGCCGGATGCGGAACGTGACGGTGATGTAGGGGGACGCCGCCGACTTCGCGTCGGCCTCCGCCTTGTCCATAACGGGGGTAGCCATCAGTACTTACGCTCCATCGGCTGGTAGCGGGTCTGGACGACCGGCTTGTAGTCGAGACGGACGGTCTCGGAGCCGTCGGCGCCCACCTCGCGGTACGCCATGGTGTGGCGCATGAAGTTGACGTCGTCGCGGTTGGGGTAGTCCTCGCGGTAGTGACCGCCGCGGGACTCCTTGCGCGCCAGTGCCGAGACGGCCATGACCTCGGCCAGGTCCAGCAGGTTGCCCAGCTCGACGGCCTCCAGCAGGTCGGTGTTGAACCGCTTGCCCTTGTCCTGGATGGCGACGTTCTTGTACCGCGCGCGCAGCTCGCCGATCTTCTCGACGGCCGTCTTGATCGTCTGCTCGGTGCGGAACACCATGACGTTGGCGTCCATGGTCTCCTGAAGCTCGCGGCGCAGCTCCGACACCCGCTCGTTGCCGGTGGAGGTGCGCAGCCGCTCGATCTGCTCGACCACCAGCGACTCGGGGGCCTCCGGCAGCTCGACGAAGTCCGCCGTCCGCGCGTACTCCGCCGCCGCGATGCCGGCCCGCTTGCCGAAGACGTTGATGTCCAGCAGCGAGTTGGTGCCCAGGCGGTTGGCGCCGTGCACGGACACGCACGCGACCTCGCCGGCCGCGTACAGGCCCGGTACCACCGTGGTGTTGTCGGCGAGCACCTCGCCCTCGACGTTGGTGGGGATGCCGCCCATGGCGTAGTGCGCGGTCGGCTGGATCGGGATCGGGTCCGTGTACGGCTCGATGCCGAGGTACGTACGGGCGAACTCGGTGATGTCCGGGAGCTTGGCGTCCAGCTGCTCCGGCGGCAGGTGCGTCAGGTCCAGGAAGACGTGGTCGCCCTCGGGACCGCAGCCGCGGCCCTCGCGGATCTCCGTGTAGATGGAGCGGGAGACGACGTCGCGGGAGGCGAGGTCCTTCATGACGGGCGCGTACTTCTCCATGAAGCGCTCGCCGTCCTTGTTGCGCAGGATGCCGCCCTCACCGCGGGCGCCCTCGGTGAGCAGGATGCCCATGCGCCAGATGCCGGTCGGGTGGAACTGGAAGAACTCCATGTCCTCCAGCGGCAGCCCGCGCCGGTAGACCGCCGCCTGGCCGTCACCGGTCAGCGTGTGGGCGTTCGACGTCACCTTGAAGAACTTGCCGCAGCCGCCGGAGGCGTAGATCACGGACTTCGCGTGGAAGACGTGGATCTCGCCGGTGGCCAGCTCGTAGGCCACCACACCGGCCGACTTCTTGACGCCGTCGACCTCGGTGATCAGCTGGTCCAGGACGTAGAACTCGTTGAAGAACTCCACGCCCTCCTTGACGCAGTTCTGGTACAGCGTCTGCAGGATCATGTGACCGGTGCGGTCGGCCGCGTAGCAGGAGCGGCGGACCGGGGCCTCGCCGTGGTTGCGGCTGTGACCGCCGAAGCGGCGCTGGTCGATGGTGCCGTTCGGGGTCCGGTTGAACGGCAGGCCCATCTTCTCCAGGTCGAGGACGGAGTCGATGGCCTCCTTCGCCAGGATCTCGGCGGCGTCCTGGTCGACCAGGTAGTCACCGCCCTTGACCGTGTCGAAGGTGTGCCACTCCCAGTTGTCCTCCTCCACGTTGGCCAGCGCGGCGGCCATGCCGCCCTGCGCGGCGCCCGTGTGGGAGCGGGTCGGGTAGAGCTTCGTCAGGACGGCCGTGCGGCTGCGCTTGGTCGCCTCGATGGCGGCCCGCATACCGGCGCCACCGGCGCCGACGATGACGGTGTCGTACTTGTGTACCTTCATGAGTTCTCGCAGCCCCGTGCCTAGCGGATGTTCGGGTCGAAGGTGAAGATCACCAGCGTGCCCAGCAGGATGGTGAACACCGTGGCGGTGTACAGCAGGCCCTTGAGCCACAGGCGGGTGTTCGCACGCTCCGCGTAGTCGTTGATGACCGTGCGCAGGCCGTTCGCGCCGTGCAGCATCGCCAGCCACAGCATCAGCAGGTCCCAGACCTGCCAGAACGGGGAGGCCCAGCGGCCCGCCACGAAGGCGAAGCCGATCTTGGAGACGCCGCCGTCCAGCACCAGCTGGATGAGCAGGTGGCCGATGACCAGGACGACCAGCACGATGCCGGACAGCCGCATGAAGAGCCAGGCGGCCATCTCGAAGTTGCCGCGCGTGGTCTTCGGGGTCTTCTTGGTGCGCTTGCGCGGCGGCTCGATCAGCGGCGCCGGGTTGTCGACGCCGTAGAGGGAGGCGCCCTCGCCCTCGACGGGGCCGATACCGGAAGCGTTCTTCTCAGTGGTGATGTTGTTCGACATCGTGCGCGTCAGCTCCCGAACAGTTCACGAGCGGCGTGGCCGAGGACGGGATAGATCGCCCCGAGCATCAGCACGGCCCAGAGCACGACGACGGTCCAGAGCATCTGCTTCTGGTACCGAGCGCCCTTGATCCAGAAGTCGACGGCGATGACGCGCAGACCGTTGAGCGCGTGGAAGAGGATGGCGGCGACGAGGCCGTACTCCAGCAGCGCGACGATCGGCGACTTGTACGTGGCCACGACCTGGTCGTAGGCCTCGGGGGACACACGGACGAGTGCGGTGTCCAGCACGTGAACGAACAGGAAGAAGAAAATGAGGACGCCGGTGACTCGGTGAGCCACCCAGGACCACATTCCTTCCCGGCCGCGGTACAGCGTTCCAGCCGGCACGGAAGTTTCCTCCGGGAGCGGGGATTGGGGCCGCGCCGGCTTCTCTGTCGGTCGGGCCCGGCCGGGTACGGTCCACCGGCCCCCAGCATCGTAGCGACGGTTGCCTGCGGGGCTTACGGGGGGCCTGCCGGTGTGATCAAAGTTGCACGCGAAGGGGGGTATCGGGCGGCTACCGGGGCGGCGGGCCGGGCCGGTTTGCCGGGTGCGGGGGGTTTTGGGCCGGTCGTGCGGTTCCCCGCGCCCCCAGGGCGTCGGTCAGTCTGCCCCTGGCGAGGTGGCGGAGTTCCTCCGCCGTCACCTCTCGTTCCTCGTCCGGATCGTTCGTCAATCGTGACCGGATGGCTTCCAGGACGCGGTCGAGGGTCTCGGCCGGCGGAATGCCGTCCAGACAGATGACGAACACATGACCGAACCGCGCCTCGTACGCCGCGTGGGCGGCCCGCAGGGCCGTGTGGGCCGCCGAGTAGGTGTCCTCCGGCAGGGCGGGCAGGGCTTCCGTCGCCAGTGCCTCCGTCAGGTCCTCCGGCGTCAGGTCGTACGCCGCCTCGTCCGCCGCCGCGAGGAGGGCCGGCAGGTCGGGGTAGGGGCGGTGGGCGGCGACGCGATGGGCCCAGCGCAGGCTGTGCAGGCAGGTCAGCAGGGTGTGGACGGCCTCGTCGTGCGGGGCGCCGTTGAAGTCCGCCAGCGTGGGGGAGGCGGCGGGGACGGCACGGGTTTGCACCGGCACCGGTATGGCGACTCGGCCGGAGAGATCGGGAAGACGGTGCACGGGCAGCGTGGGTCCTCGTGGGCGTCACGTGTGTGTCGGCAGGGGATCTTGTGAGAGTTGGGACGTCACGTTACCGAGTGGGGCCGCGAATGTCCGAGGGGTGTCGGAATTTCACCCGGACGGGAGAGTTTCGGAACATGTGGTGGACGCGCGACGGTGCCGGCGGCCGTAGGTTGACAGGGTGAGCCAGCACGGGCGCCGGCCCCCGGCGCGGAAGGTCAGGCAGCGGGCGATGGTCGCCGGCGCGGCGGTGGTCGCCCTCGGCGTCGGCGCCGGGGTGTGGGCGGCCGGCGGCGACGGGGGCGGGGGTTCCGTGGGCTCGCCCGCCGTGACCTCTTCGTCGAGCGCCGCTCCGAGTCCCAGCCGCTCCTACCCCCTGTCCGAGGAGCCCCGCACCATACCCGCCGTACGCGACCACACCCCCGCCCGCGGCCCCGGCTGGCAGCCCGAGCGCGGCCACCGGGTCGTCGTCGCCGACGACGCACGTCTGGCCGACGAGGGCCGGCTGATAGCCGACGAACTGGGGATGGCGTACGCGGGGGAGAAGGACGACGAGCGGGCCGGGGACCTGCGGCTGGAGATCAACGCGGACGAGGGCGCGAACCCCGAGTCCTACACCCTGACCGTGCGCGGCGGGCGCGCCACCGTCAGCGCCCCGGCCGACGCGGGCGTCTTCTACGGCACCCGCACCCTGAAGCAGGCGGTGCACGACGGCGGCACGGCCCCCGAGGGCGTCGTACGGGACGAGCCGGCCAAACAGCGGCGCGGATTCATGCTGGACATCGCCCGCAAGCACTACGACGCCGAGTGGATCAAGGACCGGATACGCGAGCTGGGCGACCTGAAGTTCAACGAACTCGGCCTGCACTTCTCCGACGACCAGGGCTTCCGCATCGAGTCCGACTCGCACCCCGAGGTCGTCTCCGCCGACCATCTGACCAAGGCGCAGGTCAAGGAGATCGTCGACCTCGCGGCCGAGCGGCACATCGAGGTCGTGCCCGAGATCGACTCGCCCGGCCACCTCGGCGCCGTCATCGCCGCCCACCCCGACCTCCAGCTGCGCAACGCCCGCGGCGCGGCGACGCGCGGCGCCATCGACATCTCCAAGGCGGAGTCGGCCCGGATCGTCGACGACCTGCTGAACGAGTACGCCGACGTCTTCCCCGGCTCGCGGTGGCACCTCGGCGGCGACGAGTACCAGGCGCTGACCGTGCCCGACCCGCAGGCCTCCTACCCGCAGCTGGCCGCCGCCGCCCGCGAGCGCTACGGCGCCGGGGCGACCGTCGCCGACCTCACGACGGGCTGGCTCAACGACCGGGCCGCCACCGTGCGGGCGCACGACCGCACGCCCCGCGCCTGGAACGACGGCTTCTTCCGCGACGCCTCCGTGCGCCCCGCCGCCGCACTCCAGGTCGCCTACTGGACCGGCAAGGAGATCGGCGCCCGGCAGCCGGTCGAGTACCTGCGTGCCGGCCGCGAGGTCATCAACTACAACGACGAGTACCTCTACTACGTGCTCGGCGAGCCGCTCACCTTCGTCTATCCCACCGGCGAGCGCATCTACGAGCAGTGGACCCCGCGCGTGCTGCGCGGCACCCAGCCGGTCCCGGCCGAGTACGACGACCAGATCCTCGGCGGCAGCTTCGCCGTCTGGGGCGACATCCCGAACGCCCAGACCCAGGCCCAGGTCGCGGACGGCATCCGGCTGCCGCTGGCGGCGACCGTGCAGAAGCTGTGGGACCCCGGGCGGCCCGAGCTGTCCTGGGCGGAGTTCCGGGCGCTGGCGGACCGGCTGACGTGAGCGGCTGACCCGACCGGCCGGCGGGGCGGGCTCCGGACGGGGGCGGATTGCCCGATCCGGCTGCGAACCCCCGTACGCCTGTGGTGGTGTGAGGGCGAGCCGACCGTCACGCGGGGGGAGCCGGATCATGGGCTACTGGGGGTACTTCGTCGTGGGCCGCGCCGAGCGGCCGCTCACCGAGCTGGACGCGCTGGCCGGCACCGACGGCATGGCGCTGCACAGGTCCGCGCCGGACGGATGGCAGGTCTGGGAGTACCCGGGCGGCGACGGCGACGTCGGCAACATGCGGGACCTGGCCGCCGAGACCGGCGCGCCCGCGCTCTTCGGCTACGTCATGGACAGCGACTGCGTCGTCCTGGAGGCGGCGGCACCGCAGAGCGGGGCCTGGACGACCTGTCTGGCGCGGGCGGCGATGGCCGGCTACCTCGGCGCGGAGAAGGACGGGCTCACGCTGGAGGACTACTTCCTGGAGCCGCGGGACGCCGCCGAGCGCGCCGTGGCCTGGGCCGCCGAGGCCGGGCGCACCACGACCGCGGACGCACTGGCCGACGTGCTCGCCGCCGACCCCGACAACATGGCCGAAAACCTCTTCTTCCGGTTCCTCGATCGGCTGGGCGTGGTGCCGCTGTGACACTCCGGAGCCGTCGCACGCAGTAAAGGGAAGTGCGGGTCCCGTGGCGGTGACCGGGCCGAAACGGCACGAACAGGGAGGCATGCATGAGCCTGGTGGAGCTGATCGCGCAGGCCGACGAGCGCGGGCTGGCCGCGAGCGGGCTGGCTTGTTTGGATCGGTGCGTGCCCCTGCTGGGCGATGCCGACGAGGTGCTGCGCCCGCTGTGGGGCAGCCTGGCGGCCGACGGCGACGCCCAGGCCTGGGGCAAGCTCCTCGAGGAGGCCCGCGGCACCCTCGCCGGCGGCGGGGAGCCCGGCGACGAGGCCGCCGGCCTGGCCCGGCGCATGCTGTCCGCCGCGCCCGCCGCCTGGCCGGACGCGGGACTGCGGGCCTGGGCCGACGCCTGCTCCGTCGCCTCCCTCCAGATCCACCGGCTCCTCGACCCCGCCGTGGGCCAGGGCCCCGCCGACGTGCGCGCCGAGGGCGGCGCCGAGGACGCCTCCCCGCTCGTCGCCGCCGAGCTGCGCCGCCAGGTCACCGTGCTGGAGCTCCTCGCCGGGCACGGCGCCGGCGGGCTGCGGCGCGCCCTGGAGGTGACGACCGAGGGCCGCCGGGTGCTGCGCGCTGTGGTGTCCCGCCGGGCACGCGGCCTGGGCTGAGGGGGCCCGTCTGTGACCGTCGTGCGGTGGAGCCGGGGTGGCGGTGGGGCGGTCCTGCGCCGGTTGCGGGAAACCCCGGAAGCCGCGTGACGAATCACCGCCGTGCAGCGCTCTAGCTGGTGTGACTGAAACGACGGCACTGCAACAGACGAGGCCCTCGGCGGCGGCCAAGCCCGTCCGGTGGGCGGCCGACACGGTGGCGACGATGCGCGAGGGCGCGCGGCTGCGCCTGGACTACTCGGCGCAGAGCCTGTGGCGCGTCGACCGGGTGATCGACGAGATACGCGGCGAGAGCCCGCCGACGGCGGCCGTGGAGACGGTGCTGCGCGGCTTCGGCGCCTACGCGGGCGAGGTGATCGCCCGGGAGACGGGCGGCGAGTGGTGGGCGACGGGCGGCGACCACTGGATGCGCACCCCCGACGGCCGCCTCTGGGACCCCTTCGACGAGGCCCGCCGCTGCTTCGCCGGGCACGGCTCCCTGCGGCTGCTGTGCCGGGACGCTGCGACCGGGGGTCTGGCCGGCCGTAGTGCGCCGGGCGGCGGGGCCGGTGCGGACCGGGAACCCCGCGGGTGAGCGGGGCCCCGGCCGCTGATTCGGGTCAGGGGCGTCCGGGCCGGAGGCCTTCCCGGGCCGGGGACCGTCCCGGGGACGATCCGCGCCGGGGGCGATCCGGCCCGGGGACGAGCCCTCCTACGGCGTCAGCGTCTGGCCGAGCCGGGCGCCCGCGGGCGTGCCCAGCGTGCTGCGCCAGTAGTACTCGTGACCGTCCGTGCTGATGCCGGAGCTGCCGCTGTCGAGCTGGAGGACGGTGCCGTCGTAGGCGTTCTCGCCCTCCACGCCGATGGCGAGGTCGGCACGGCCCCAGCCGGACAGGTCCTTCAGGACCACCGAGGAGCCGAGCCGGTCGTCGGGCTCGGTGGCGCCGTCGATGCCGGCGGTGTCCTGGTGGAAGACCTGCGCACCGGTGCCGGTCAGCCCCGAGGACGTGCCCCGCAGCAGTGCCGCCATGCCCGCGTCGGCCTGGTTCGCGCCGCTGCGGCTGACGTCCTCGCCGGGCAGGCCGGTCAGGACGTCGGCGTAGCCGTCCGCGTCGTAGTCGCCGACGGAGACCGAGGCGCCCATGCCGTCACCGGCCTCGCCGCCACCCGGGACGCCCGCCGTGTCCTGGTGGACGGTGCGCATACCGGTGGTGGTGAACCCGGTGGCGCTGCCCGGCACCACGGTGACCTGGCCGCCGGTGTACGCGCCCGACTCGGCGGTGTACGGCTGGCCGACGGCGAGGTCGTCGTAGCCGTCGCCGTTCACGTCGCCCGCGTCGACGCCCCGGCCGCCCATGACCGACAGCACGCTGACCTTGACCAGGCCCGAGGCGCTGCCCTTGAACCAGGTGACGCGGCCGGTGCCGGACTGGTCGCGGTAGTTGAGCGCGACGTCCGCGTAGCCGTCGCGGTTGAAGTCGCCCGAGGTGGCGTCGGTGTGGGCGACCGCGCCGGTGGCGGAGGTCAGCTTGCCGTACTGGGTGGTGCCGCCGGCCAGGCGGGCGTTCCAGCTGCCGCCGTTGCCGGTGCCCGCCGCGAAGACGTCGGCCTTGCCGTCGGCGTCGAAGTCGCCGACCGCCAGCGCCGAACCGAGCTTGGCGTCGGTGGTCGCCACCCCGGTGGTGGTGTACATGTCGCCGGAGTCGAGGCCGGGGCCGTACAGCACGGTGATCGCGCCGCGGTTGGCCTGGGTCCAGTCCTCGCCGGGCGCGCCGACCACGAGGTCGGCGTGGCCGTCGCCGTCGACGTCGCCCCACGCGGTCGTGGCGCCGAAGTCGTCGCCGGACTCCGAACCGCCGGGCACGCCGGGGCTGTTCTGGTCGAGCGTGTACCGGGCGGAGCCGACCGGTCCCTCGATGCCGCCGGGCACGACGACCAGGCTCCCCTCCCAGCCGTTCGTCCTCGGCAGGCCGGCGACCAGCTCGGCGATGCCGTCGCGGTCGGTGTCGGAGGTCGGGATGGCCGAATTGGCGCCCGGACCGGAGGCGAAGCGGCGGATCTCACCGAGCTTGGCGTACAGCGCCTCGCCGGGGCACTCGGTGGCGTAGCCGTCGCGGTGACCGGAGATGGTGTTCAAGGTGGCCTGGTCGCCGGTCTTCCACACCCCGGTGTCGCCGGCGGCGGTCAGTGTGACCTTGCCGCTCGGGTCACCGCCGTACTGGCCCAGCTTCCAGGCGGCGACGCGGGCCACGGACTCCAGCGCGGCCCGGGTCGGCCGGCCGGCCGGGACACCGTTCGCGGGGTCTCCGTGGAAGTCGCCGAGGACGGCGATGCCGGTGGAGTAGCTGTTGAAGCCGTAGGTGTGCGCTCCCTGCACGGGCAGGTCGGCGCCGCCGCCGCGGCCCTCGAAGATCTGGCCGCACTTGTCGACCAGGAAGTTGTAGCCGAGGTCGTTCCAGCCGTTGACGTCCGTGTGGTACGCCATGATGCCGCGCACGATCGACGCCGACTGGGCGCAGCTGTAGCTGTTCGTGCCGACCGTGTGGTGCACGAACACCGCCTGCACCGAGTCGATGTACGAGGGCGGGTCCTCGACCTTGGACTCGTCCGCGCCCCACTGCGCCCGGGTGGTGATGGGCGGCCGGGTGACCGTGGAGGGCGGCGCGGTGGGCACGGTCGCGGTCGGGGACGGCGACGCGGAGGCCGAGGGCGAGGGCGAGCCGGTGTCCGAGGGGGACGGCGAGGCGGTGTCGGTGGCCGTCGCGGTGGGCGTGCCGTCGCTCGGCAGCGGGGAGGCGGTGGGCGAGGCCGAGTCCGTGACGGGCGCGGTCGCCGTGCCGGTCGCCGTCGCGGGGGCGCTGGTCTCGGCGGCGAACGCGGCCGGTTCCATGGCGTCGGCGGCGAACGCGGCCGGTTCCATCGCGTCGGGGCCGATCCTGGTCTCGCCCTCGGTCACCACGCCCGGGTCCACGAGATCGACCCGCAGCCCCTTGGGCAGCCCGGCACTGGACGTGCCGTCCTCGTGCACGACCCGGACCTCGACCCCGTCGGAGGGGCCCACCCACAGCGGAGCCGACGCGCCCCGCATGCCGGAGCGCACCTTCTCCGCCCGGTCCTCGCCGGGCTCCAGCTCCCGCCAGGGGCTCCACTCGCCGTCCGCGACGCTCCGGGTGCGTACCTGCGCGGTGCCGTCGAGCTTCTTCGCGGCCCCGGTCCAGGAGACGCCCAGCAGGGAGAACTCCTCCGTGCCGGTGCGGGGTAGCTCCCGCTTGCCCTTGCCGGCGTTCTTCAGCGCGAGGTCGTAGACCTTCACCGGCCGCTTCTCCCGCCCCGCCGGGCCGGGCTCCACGGAGGGACTGGCCAGGGCGTACGTCACCGCGCCCCCACCCCCAAGGACCACCGCACCGAGCGTGATCCAGGCTCTGCGTTTCAGACTCAGGGGTCTGTAGGCGTGCGACGACTGACGTCGGCTCAAGACGAATCCACCTCAAAGAACGCCGTGGCCGGCCCGGGAAGGCCGGAGAAGGAAGAGTCGGGCGAGACACATCCGTCACAGGGATGGTCCGCTGTCACACTCAGCGGTGAACGGAGGGGAAACATCACACCGCGTCGCGGGAAGCGCCGGGGGTGTCCACGGCACGGGCCCGGCCCATCCGGCGGCTGGCCTGCGTCGTCGTGCGGTTTCGTCAGAAGGTTGTACGGAACTCGGGACTTTCCTTGTGATGATCCACACGTCCGTCGCCCGTGTCGTTCGAGGTGCCGGGCCCGCTGGGACGGGGGGAGGGCCGCCGGGTGCTCTCCGCTGCCGAGTCAAGGGGTGGGGTGTCATGGGGACGGCGGACGGACGGATGCCGTGCGCGAGGGAGATGCGGTCGTACACGGCGGCCTTCGTCGCCCGCGTCACCGCCCGCAACCGGTTGCCGCTCGACTACTCCGTCGCCAGCCTGCGCGTGGTCGACTTCATGGTCGACGGGCTGCGCAAGGGCGGGGCCGGGGCCGAGCGGAGCCGGGGGGTGCTGTTCGGGCTCGGGGCGTACGTGGGCGAGGTGCTGGTGCGCCGGGCCGGGGCGGTGTGGGTGGACTTCGACGCCGACCAGCAGGCCCTGTTCGGTCAGCCCGTCGGAGTGCGGATGCCGGACGGACGGGTCTGGAACCCGCTCGGCAAGGTCCGCAACCGGTTCGAGACGGGAGGGCCGGGGGAGTCCGCGCAGACCTTCTACCTGACGCTGCACGGCCGGGCGCGGCGGGCGGTCGCCTGACGGCCAGGTCACACCTGACGGTCGGTCACCTGACGGGGACGGCGGGGCGGTGATTCGCGGCATTTGGCCGCTCGGTTGACCGGGGCGGGCGGCGGTTGTTAGGCATTGTCCCGGTTCGAGGGGGCGGGGGCCTGCCGGCCGGCGGCACAGGACGGCCACCGGCAGGCGTGATCAGGAAACCGGGGGAGTCTCAAGTCGTGGGCGAGCGTGCCGGGCGCGGGAACAGTCGTGAGCACCACCAAGGGCCGGGGCACGGGCGCGGGCGAAGACGGCGCCGCCCGGCGCCCGCCGAGCGCCGGGGACCGTCGGCGCCGACCGTGGTGGCGGGGCTGGCGTTCATGGGAGTGATGCTGGCCGCGGGCGTGGGCGTGGCCCACTGGCAGGACCGGCGGGCTTCCGCGGCGGCCGGCCGCGCGGCCGTGGACACCGGCGACATGCTGGAGGGCAACGTCGACGCGCCGGAGGCGACGGCCTCCCCGGAGGACGGTCCGGCCCCGTCCGCCACGGCGTCGGACGCGGCGTCCCCGTCGCCGTCCCCGTCCTCCTCCCCGGAGACCATCGACATCCCGGCCACCGGGCCCGGCACCTTCGTCACGGCACAGGCCGACGGAACACGCGTCGGCACCGGCAGCCGGGTGCGGCGCTACAAGGTCCTGGTGGAGAACGGCATCGACGTCTCGGCGAGTGACGCCGCGGCGGAGATCTCCGCCGTGCTCGCCGACCCGCGGGGCTGGTCCCGGGACGGCGTGAACAGCTTCCGGCTCGTCAGCTCAGGGCCGTACGACTTCGTCGTCAGGATCGCCACGCCGGGCACCGTGGACCGGATCTGCGGGGCCGCGGGACTGCTGACGCGCGGTGAGGTCAATTGCAGCGTGGGAACCGACGTCGTCGTCAACCTCAAGCGGTGGGTGCTGGGTTCGCCGCAGTTCGACGGGCCCATCGGCGAGTACCGGGCGCTCATCGTCAATCACGAGGTGGGCCACCGGATCGGGCACGGCCACGAGACCTGCCCCGGCCCGGGCCGCCCGGCCCCGGCGATGATGCAGCAGATCAAGGGGCTCAAGGGGTGTGTCGCCAACGCCTGGCCCTACGACGGCGACGGCCGGTACCTGGGAGGTCCCTCCGTCCCCTGACCTCGCTGTGACACTTCCGTGAGCCGTGACGCTGATGACCTTGAGGCGTCGGCACGGAAGCCGGGAGCGGGGCGCCCCGCGCGGAACCTGCCCGGTACGGAACCCGGTACGAACGAGGACGGTCTTGGCCCAGGCAGGAGAACCCCGCCGCGTACAGGCGTACGACGGGGAGCTGGGCGCTGCCGTTCAGCGGGCCCAGGACGGGGACGAGGCCGCGTTCGCCGTCGCCTACCGGCTGGTGCACCCGGGGCTGCTCGGCTACCTGCGCGGGATCGTCGGCGACGACGCCGAGGACGTGGCGGCCGACGCCTGGCTGGAGATCGCCCGCGACCTGGGCCGGTTCAAGGGCGACGGAGCGGGCTTCCGGGGCTGGACCGCGACCATCGCCCGGCACCGGGCACTGGACCATCTGCGGCGGCAGCGGGCCCGGCCCCGCCCTGCCGCGCTGGAGCAGGACATGCTGCAACTCCCGGCGTCGCAGAGCACCCACGACCAGGCCCTGGAGTCCCTGTCCACGGAGTGGGCCCTGGAGCTGGTGCGCGGACTGCCGAGGGACCAGGCCGAGGCCGTACTGCTCCGGGTCGTCGTCGGCCTGGACGGTCCCGCCGCCGCGCGCGTGCTGGGCAAGCGGCCGGGCGCCGTGCGCACCGCCGCCTACCGGGGGCTGCGGCGGCTGGCCCGCGCTCTGGGCGGCGCGGGTGTGACGTACGAGGGCCCCGGGACGCTGGGTGAAGCGGAATGAACACACGGGACGGCGGACCGCCGGACACGGACGCCGGACGGGATACGGACATGGGCGAAGCGCACAGGCACCACGGTGCTCCCGGCCGCCGCACCGCGCACCACCCCGTGGCGACGGCGCCCGGCGACGGCGCGCCCGCACCGGATGGGGCGGCGCTGGAAGTGCTGCTCGGCGCCGCCCTGCGGGCCGGCGCTTCGGACCCGGCGGCCGAGGAAGCGGCGGTGGCCGCCTTCCGGGCCGCCCGGGCCGCGGGCGCCCACGGTGCGCGGACCAGGCGGCGGGACGACTGGCGGGCCCCTGGGGGCCGGCGGACGCGGCGTTCGCTGCGGGCCACCCTGACCGTCTTCCTCGCGAGCCTGACCCTGGGCGGCGTCGCCGTGGCGGCGATCGGCTCGGTGGGCTCCTCCGGCGGCGGGGACGACGAGCCCCGCCGGCCGCGGGCGTCCGCGCCGGCCGAGGCCCCCGGCGCGGACGGGTCCGCCCCGACCCGGCCGTCCACCGGCACCGGACCGTCCCCCTCGGCGGACGGCTCGGCGGACCCCGGCAGCCCGGAGGCGGCGCGGGACGCCGAGGCCCGCTGCCGCGCCCACGCGAAGGTCACCGACCGCGGCGAAGCCCTGGAGTCCCCGGCGTGGCGCGCCCTGGTCGAGGCCGCGGGCGGCGCCGACCGGGTCGACGCGTACTGCGCGGAGCTGACCGCGCCGCGCGGCGACGGCACGGACGCCGGCCGCACGGACCCGGCGGACGACGCCGGAGGCGGGGACGGCGCCGGGCGCGGGGACGGCGCCGGAGCCGACCGGCAGCCGGGGACGGGGCAGCAGCCGGGCGTCCCCCAACAGCCGGGCGCCGGCGGAGGGCCGGACGACGGCGGCAAACCCGACGCCGGCGGGAGGCCGGACGAGGGGCCGAATCCGGAGGACGGCGGGCAGCCCGGCACCGGCGGGCAGCCGGCGGACGGCGGACCGCCGGGGGGCGGCGGCCGGGCCGACGGGGGCGGGCAGCCGGGTGGCGGCGGTCAGGTCGACGCGGGCGGGCAGTCGGGTGCCGACGGGCGGTCGGGCGGCGCTCCGGCGGACGCGGACCGGCAGTCGCAGGACGGCACCGCCCGCAGTGGCGCGACCGCCCGCGGCGGCGACAGCGCCGCCGGCCAGGGTGACGGGGCCGCCGCCGACGGCGGCGGGAACACATGAGGCGGGACTCGGCCGGCCCGGCCCGGCTCTGTGCGCCGTCCGCGGGGAGGCGCGAGGCCGAGGCAACGGCCGGGGCCGCCACCCCCCACAGGAGAGGCCCCGGCCGTCGCGCGGAACGGGCCGCGCGGCGACCCGTACTACCTACAGCGCCGCGGCTGCGTTTTGTGTCACACCCGTCCGCGTCACGGGTTAGTTGCATCTTGTACGGCCATTCGTGGGGACATGGACGGGGAGCGGTTTCAAGACGTAACGTGCCTTTCGCGCCGGAGTGCGGAGGGCGGCGCCCCCGCGCCAGCCTGCGGTAGACCACCGCGGGGAGCCATGGAGATTCAGGCGCAAAGAGAGGCGCGCGGGGTGCTGGGGGACGACGCGGAGCTGACCGCCGCGGTGCGCGCGGCGCAGGACGGAGACGAAACGGCGTTCCGGACTGTGTACCGCGCTGTGCACCCGCGGTTGCTCGGATATGTACGGACACTGGTCGGTGAGCCGGACGCCGAGGACGTGGCGTCCGAGGCCTGGCTCCAGATCGCCCGTGACCTGGACCGCTTCAGCGGCGATGCCGACCGCTTCCGCGGCTGGGCCGCCCGGATCGCCCGGAACCGCGCCCTGGACCACATCCGGATGCGCGGTCGCCGGCCCGCGATCGGCGGCGACGAGACCGAGCTGACCGGCAAGCCCGCCGAGTCCGACACCGCCGGGGAGGCCATCGAGGCCCTGGCCACCGGAAACGCCCTGTCCCTGATAGCCCGGCTGCCGCAGGACCAGGCCGAGGCCGTCGTGCTGCGGGTCGTGGTGGGCCTCGACGCCAAGACCGCCGCCGAGACGCTGGGCAAGCGGCCCGGCGCGGTGCGCACGGCCGCGCATCGCGGGCTGAAGCGGCTGGCCGAACTGATCGGTGACGATCCGGAATCGCCCGGGGCGCTCGACGCCCTGCCGGCGCCGCGAGAACCGCGTGGGCGCGCGGTGACGTCCGCGACTGTGACGCAAAGCGTTGCGCGGACGCAGAAGGACATGTGATGGCCGACGAGCAGGACAGGTGGCTGGACCGCAGAACGGCGGAGTCGATGCTGCGCGGAGAGCCACCGGAGGCCGTCGACCCAGCGGCCCGGCGACGTGCCGAACGGCTCGCCGCCACCCTCGCGGCACTCACCCCGGAACCCGCTCCCACCAGCGAGGAACTCCCCGGCGAGGCCTCCGCCCTGGCCGCCTTCCGCAAGGCGCACGCCGAGCGGAGCGAGCAGCGCGAGACCGTCCCGGCCGCCCTCGCCGACGGCTCCCCGGCCGGGTCCGCCGGCGCCGGTCTGGTGCGTATCGCGGGCTCCGGCGACGTCTCCGCGCCCCCGCGCAGGTGGCGACCGCTGCGCCTCGCGCTGGCCGCCTCCCTGACCGTCGGCCTGATCGGCGGGGCGGCGGCCGCGGCCGGAACCGGAGTGCTGCCGACGCCCTTCGGCGGTGGGGACCCCGCCCCCGGCGCCTCCGTCTCGACCGCCGTGAGCCCCGACCGCTCCGGCCGGCCGCTGGGGGAGCCGCCCCTGAGGGACGCCGACGGCGGGTCCACGTCCGGTACCGGTCCGACCGGACCGGCCGACGCCACCGGCCGTTCCGGCGGCGGTGCCGGGCGCGGCGAGGCCGGCGACGGCACGGCCACGCGGCCCGGCAAGGGAACCGGCGACGAGGACCGCTCGACGGGCGGACGGCGGGGCGTCGTCGCGGCCTGCCGCGACCTCAGCGCGGGCAAGGACCTCGACCGCCTGCGCAGGCGCGACCTGACCGACGCGGCCGGCGGCGGCGGTGCCGCCCGGATGTGGGCGTACTGCAAGAGCCTGCTGTCCGCCACCGAGGCCGAGCCCCGCAAGGGCGACGGCGCCGGGAACGGCGGCCGGGACGGCCGGGACCGTCCGGGCGACGAGGGCCGCGACAACAAGGGCAAGGGCAAGGACAAGGACGGGGACAGAGACCGGGGCCGGGACGCGGACAAGGGCGAGAACAGGACCAAGGGCCGGGGCGCGGACGACGGCGAGGGCAACGGCCAGGGCACGGGCCAGGGCAAGAAGCCCGGCCAGGGCACCGGCCGGCACGACAAGGGCGCCCGGGAGAAGAACGGCAGGGGCGGCAAGAACGCCCGCAGCGTCCACAGCGCCCACAGCATCCACAGCGGCCACAGCGGCCGGGGCGGAAGCGGCAAGAACGGCCGGGACCTGCGTCTTTCCGGGCCCGAAGAGAAGTTTTCCGCGAGGGTGTGACACTTTTCGACGCCGCGGCGCAGTACTGAGTGAGCCGACTGGTCATCGGCTGTCGCACCGAGCCGGGGTCCCCCCCGTACCTACGGCTCGTGCACCTGGCGCGGGCGGGACACGTTCCCCCGGTCCCGCCCGCGCCCCGCTCTCACCGGTACACCACCACCTTGTCGCCCTTCCTCACCTGCGCGTACAGCGCGGCGATCGCCGCCTCGTCGCGTACGTTGACGCAGCCGTGCGAGGCGCCGGCGTAACCGCGGGCCGCGAAGTCGGACGAGTAGTGCACGGCCTGGCCGCCGCTGAAGAACATCGCGTACGGCATGGGGGTGTCGTACAGCGTCGACCAGTGGTTCCGGGACTTCCAGTAGACCTTGAACACCCCCTCCCGGGTCGGCGTGTACTCCGACCCGAACCGCACCGCCACCGTCGACACGGTCCGGCCGTCGATCATCCAGCGCAGGGTCCGGCTCTCCTTGCTGACGCACAGCACCCGGCCGGTCCGGCAGCGCGGGTCGGGCGCGGCGGCCGGCTGCCCGCCCATCAGGTACAGCTCCCACTTCCCCGGCTCCCGGGTCATCCGCAGCAGCCGCCGCCAGGTGACCGTGTCGGTCTCGCCGGTCCGCGGCAGTCCGCGCTTGCCCTGGAAGCCCCGGACCGCGCGTTCCGTCAGGTCGTCGTAGGTCCCGGTCGGCCCGTCGAACAGCCACTCGACCTGGCGCAGCCGGGCCTGGAGTTCGCGCACGTCCCGCCCGGTGTCGCCGCGCGACCACAGCACCACCGGCGGCTCCGTCGGCTCCGGCTCCGGCCCGCCCCGCGCCCCCGGGCGGTCGTCCCGCCGGTCGTCCCGCCGGTCCTCCTGCCGGTCGTCCGAGGGGCCGCCCGGCCCGTCACCGGCGGCCGGCGGCGCGGTCGTGGTGGTCTCGACGCGCACGGGCGCGCCCAGCCCGCCGGCGCCGCCGTCGGTCCGCACCGTGCAGCCGCCCGCCGCCACGACCGCCACCGCCGTCACCAGCGCCGTAGAGCCCGCCCGTCCCACGATCCCGTCCCGCCGCCCCCTGCTCGTGCCCATGGCCCTCCCCTTGTCCCTCCCCCGCCCGCACCGAGCGGCACGGCCCCCGCCGTCCCGTGGCCCGCACGGACGTCACCTGAGATGTTCCCCGCGGATGACGGGTGGCGAACGGCGCGGCATCGTGGAGCACACGGCGACGCAGCGGTGCGCACGGCGACGGAGCGAAAGGCGGCAGACCATGGCGCGTGAGTCGGAGTCCGGACTGCCCATCCGACCGGTCTACGGACCCGCCGACCTCGACGGCTGGGACCCGGCGGAGCGGCTGGGGGAGCCCGGGGCGTACCCGTTCACCCGGGGCGTGTACCCGACGATGTACACGCACCGTCCGTGGACGATGCGCCAGTACGCCGGTTTCGGCACGGCGACGGAGTCCAACGCCCGCTACCGGCAGCTGATCGAGCACGGCACCACCGGCCTGTCGGTCGCCTTCGACCTGCCCACCCAGATGGGCCACGACTCCGACGCCCCGCTCGCCCACGGCGAGGTCGGCAAGGTCGGGGTGGCGATCGACTCGGTCGAGGACATGCGGGTGCTGTTCGGCGGGATCCCGCTGGACCAGGTGTCCACGTCGATGACGATCAACGCGCCCGCCGCGCTGCTGCTGCTGATGTACCAGCTGGTGGCGGAGGAACAGGGGGTGGGCGCGGACCGGCTGACCGGCACGATCCAGAACGACGTGCTGAAGGAGTACATCGCGCGCGGGACGTACATCTTCCCGCCGAAGCCCTCGCTGCGGCTGGTCGCGGACATCTTCGCGTACTGCCGGGCCGAGATGCCGAAGTGGAACACGATCTCGATCTCCGGCTACCACATGGCGGAGGCCGGTGCGTCGCCCGCGCAGGAGATCGCCTTCACCCTCGCCGACGCCATCGCGTACGTGCGCACGGCGGTCGCGGCCGGCATGGACGTCGACGACTTCGCGCCGCGCCTGTCGTTCTTCTTCGTCGCCCGTACGACGATCCTGGAGGAGGTCGCCAAGTTCCGGGCGGCCCGCCGGATCTGGGCGCGGGTGATGAGGGAGGAGTTCGAGGCCCGGAACCCGAAGTCGCTGATGCTGCGGTTCCACACGCAGACGGCCGGGGTGCAGCTGACGGCCCAGCAGCCGGAGGTGAACCTGGTCCGGGTCGCCGTGCAGGGCCTGGCCGCGGTCCTCGGCGGCACCCAGTCGCTGCACACCAACTCCTTCGACGAGGCCATCGCGCTGCCCACCGACAAGTCCGCCCGTCTCGCGCTGCGCACCCAGCAGGTGCTGGCCCACGAGACGGACGTGACGGCGACCGTCGACCCCTTCGCCGGGTCCTACGCCGTGGAGAAGCTCACCGACGACGTCGAGGCGGCGGCGCGGGAGCTGATGGACCGGGTCGAGGACCTCGGCGGGGCGGTCGGGGCGATCGAGGCCGGTTTCCAGAAGAACGAGATCGAACGCAACGCCTACCGCATCGCGCAGGAGACCGACGCGGGCGAGCGGGTCGTGGTCGGCGTCAACCGGTTCCGGCTGGACGAGGAGGAGCCGTACGAGCCGCTGCGCGTCGACCCGGCGATCGAGGCGCAGCAGGCCGAGCGGCTGGCGAAACTGCGCGCCGAACGGGACCGGGACGCGGTCGCCTCGGCCCTGGCGGAGCTGCGCCGGGCCGCCGAGGGCTCGGACAACGTGCTGTACCCGATGAAGGAGGCGCTCCGGGCCCGCGCCACCGTGGGCGAGGTCTGCGACGCTCTGCGCGCGGTGTGGGGCGCCTACGAGCCGTCGGAGCGCTTCTGAGCCGCCGACGACGAGACACCCCGCGGGCCCGGAGGCGGCTGGGAGGACGGACGTCCGGGGCCCGGAGGCGGTCGGCAGGACGGGCGTTCGCGGCCCGGAGGCGGCCCGGGAGGACGGACGTTCGCGGGCCCGGAGGCCCCGGGGCGGGGTGTCACAGGCTCGTGCGACACTCCCTTCCATGTTCGGCGTCACCGACCTGCCCACCTACCTGGTGGGCGTACTCCTCATCGTCCTGCTGCCCGGCCCCAACTCGCTGTACGTCCTCTCCGTAGCCGCCCGCCACGGCGTCCGCGCGGGCTACCGCGCCGCCGCCGGCGTCTTCTGCGGCGACACGGTGCTGATGACGCTGTCGGCCGCCGGCGTCGCCTCGCTGCTCCAGGCCAACGCCGTGCTGTTCGGCATCGTGAAGTACGCGGGTGCCGGCTACCTGACCTGGCTGGCCGTCGGCATGCTGCGGGCGGCCTGGGGCATGTGGCGGACCCGGCGGCAGACCGCCGGGCGGACGGCGGCCCCGGCCGCCGCCGGCGCCGACGAGCGGCCCTACCGCCGGGCCCTGGTCATCAGCCTCGTCAACCCGAAGGCGATCCTGTTCTTCGTCGCCTTCTTCGTGCAGTTCGTGGACCCGGGATACGCCTATCCGGCGCTGTCCTTCGTCGTCCTGGGCGCCTTCGCGCAGCTGGCCAGCTTCCTGTACCTCAGCGCGCTGATATTCAGCGGCACCCGGCTGGCCGCCGCCTTCCGCCGCCGCAGGCGCCTGTCGGCGGGGGCGACCTCGGCGGCGGGCGCGCTCTTCCTGGGCTTCGCGGTCAAGCTGTCCCTGTCGAGCGCCTGACACGCCACGTCGACCGCCTGACACGCCAACGCCACGCCGCGGCACGCGCCCCCCCAACACTCGCCCGCCCGCCCCGGCCGACAGGGGAACGGCCGGCGGAGGCGGGCGGGAGCGGGCGGGTGAGGCGGGCGCCGCCCGTGGGGCGGGACCCGGTCAGCGGGACGCCGAGGCGCGGGCGCGGCCGGCCGCGCGGTAGCGGCGCACCGCCCGGGTGACGATCGGCGGCAGCAGGTCCACGGCGAGCCGGCGGGCCCGGACGGCGCCGGCCGGGCGGGCCGGAGCGGGCCGGGACGCGGGGACGGGCTCCCGCGCGGGCGCCGGCACCGCGGCCCGGTAGTGCCGCGAGCGGGGGAACGGCGGCGGCTGCATCTTCTTCGCACGGGCCCGGACCAGCCGGTGCCCCGCGGCGTGCTGCACGCTCACCGAGACGTCGTCGCGCCCCCGCAGCACGGCGAGCAGCTCCTCCTGGACGGGCTCGGGGTCCCCCCAGGTGGCGTACAGCTTCTGCGTGCTCAGGCAGATCGGGCGCAGCCCGCCGTTGAGCACCGCCTCCCAGGCGGCGACGGAGACGCCTGGGGTGTGCTCGGAGCGGAAGTCGTCCAGCACCACGACGCCGTCCGGGATCAGCAGCTCACGGGCCGCTTCGATGTCGCCGTGCACATGCTCGTACAGGTGCGAGGCGTCGATGTGCACGAACCGGCAGGTGGCCGGCTTCACCTCCTTGGTGATCACGGACGTGGGGGCCTGGACGACCGTCGGCAGGGAGTCGTGGAAGGAGAGGTAGTTCTGCTCGAACGCCTGCCGGGTGAGGGTCGAGTAGGAGCCGGCCGACTCGGCGCGATTGGCCTGGTCGGGGGCGTCGCTCCCGAAGAGGTCGCAGACCGTGAAATTCTCGCCGTCCTGGAGGTGGTGCCCCAGCAGAATCGCGCTCTTTCCCATGTAGGCGCCCAGTTCCAGCAGGTCGCCGGAGATCCCCCGCTCGGTCTGCCGCTCGAGGAACCAGGTGAAGAGCACCTGGTCCAGCGGCCAGAACCAGCCCGGGACGTCCTTCAGCTCGCCGGGGCGGCTTTCGGTGTGCTGTGCAGTGGCCATGCAGGGAGATTGCCTCCTGAGGGCATCGCAATCCAGCCCATTGTCGAATGTCGCACAAACAAATCATCGGGACGGCACGCCGCCGGCCTTCCCCGTCCCGGACAATACGGCCCGGATCCGTGGAGTCAGCGGTTTCTCGGCGAACCGGTGGAGCAGCCAGGCCAGCACCAGCATCACACCGACGGTGAGCAGGAACGTCGCGTACGACGGCACGTGCAGCGTGCGGTGCAGGAACCGGATCACCACCCAGCCCAGATGCTCGTGGACCAGGTAGAACGGGTAGGTCAGCGCGCCCGCGACCGTCAGCCAGCGCCAGTCCGCCCGGCGCAGCAGCCCCAGCGCGATCGCTGCGACCGCCACGAACCCGAACGTCACGACGGCGACGATGCCCAGCGAGGAGCGGTGGGAGAACGCCTCCACGTCGGGGGCGTGCCACAGCTCCCGCACCACGTGGTGCTGGCCGGTCAGCCAGCTCACCGCCACGATGCCCCAGGCGTAGGCGTCCCGCCGGTCGCGGTGGACGAGGTAGAGGCCGATGCCGCCGATGAAGAACGGCGCGTACTCGGGCATCAGCACCAGGTCGAGCAGCGGCTCGTCGGCCGCGTGGGCGAGGGCCGCCGCCAGCGTCCAGCAGGCGCAGAACATGATCACCCGCCGCCGGGTCGCACCGGGCAGCACCACGCACACCGCGAACAGCGCGTAGAAGCGGACCTCCACCCACAGCGTCCAGCACACCCCCAGCACCCGGTCCGCGCCCAGCGGCTGCTGGAGCATGGTCAGGTTCACCAGCGCGTCGCTCGGCGACACCGCGTCGTACACCACGGGCGGCAGCGCGAACACCGCCGTCACCAGCACGACCGCCACCCAGTAGGCGGGCAGCAGCCGGGACGCGCGGGAGGCGAAGAACGACTTCAGCGGGCGGCCCCAGCCGCTCAGGCAGATCACGAAGCCGCTGATCACGAAGAAGACCTGCACGCCCAGGCAGCCGTAGGAGAACAGCGTGTGCAGGGTCGGGAACTGCTCCCGGGGCGAGGTGCCCCAGGCCTCGGTGACCTCGCCGCCGCGCCCGCCGAAGTGGTAGGCCGCCACCATCAGCGCCGCCACCAGCCGCAGCCCGTCCAGGGCGCGCAGCCGCCCGGGGGCGGCCCGGCGGCGGGCAGGGGGCGGGGCGGCGACGACGACGGGCACGGCGGGGCGCCGGTCCGGCGGTGCCGGCCCGGTGCCGGCGGGCGCGCGGCTCATGCTCCGTGCGCCCCTCACCGCTTGATCGAGCGCCGGATCGACCGGGCCCGGCGCACCACCCGGCGCGCGGCGGCGCTGCGGGGCAGGAACGCCAGCCGCTGCGGGATGCCGCCCGGCAGCCCCAGCGACGTCAGCCGCCGCTTCTTGAAGTACCGCCGGGTGCGGGCGTCCAGCCGCGCCGCCAGATAGCGCTCGGCGTCCGGCCGCAGCTCCGGCAGGATCTTCGGCTGCATCGCGAACCCGACCGCCCGGACCAGCTCGGTCAGGCCCTGCGGGTCCAGGCCGCGGCGCCGCTCGGCCACGGCCGGGCCGTCGGTGACCTCGGGCAGCAGCGCGTCGACGATGGTGACGGGGACGCGGTTGCTGTTCTCGTACGGCGTCAGCCGCTCCAGCAGCGTCTCGGTGCCGACCCGGGCCACCGGCAGCCCGTACAGCGCGGACGCGGTGAGCAGGGCGGTGGAGAAGCAGCCGACGACCAGCGCCGGGCGCGTCCGCTGGTACAGCACCTCGGCCAGCACCGGCGTCTGCACCACGGTCAGCTCGGCGCCGAGCCGCGTCGCCTCCTGCTCCAGGGTGCGGGTGAAGCGGGCCGGGGCCGTCGGGTGCGGCTTGAACACCACCCGGGTGTGGCCCAGGGCGACGGCGCCCTTCAGCATCCGTACGTGCAGGTCCTCCTCCTCGTCGGCGGAGAGGATGTTCAGCGCGGACAGGTACTGGCCCAGCAGCAGCGCCGGCTCCGCCGCCTCCGGCAGCGCGTCGTCACCGGTGTCGGCCAGTTCGGCCAGCACCTTGGTGAACGCCGGCGTCGGCACCACCTCGGGGGGGACGCCGAACTCGGTCAGCAGCAGCGGCTCCAGGCCCGGCACCAGATCGAGGTGGAGCAGGCGCTCCACGCGCGTGCCGACCAGCGGATCGATCTTGCTGCGGGTCGGTCCGTAGCTCATCAGCCCGTCCGCGTACACCGTCACCGGCGCGTCGGTGAAGATCTGCGCCACGCCGAGCGCCGGGTTCACCTGGATCGACTCCACGGCCAGCGCCACGTCGTCGTCCCCGATGCCCCAGGCCAGCCGCAGATGCCGCTCCCACAGCGGTACGTCGTCCGGCCGCGGCGCCCAGCCCGACGGATGGAAGGGGGAGATGACCTCGTTCCACGACACCACGTCGTCGAAGCGGGGCCGCAGCGTCTCGAACCCCGGCATCTCGTCCACGGCCGGCGCCGTCTCCGGCGTCGCGGCGTTGTTGGACACCAGCAGCACCCGCCGGTCGGCGGGCGCGAAGCAGCCGGCGTCCAGGGCGGCGGCCAGCGTGGCCGTTCCGTACAGCGTCGAGGCCAGGAAGATCTGCGTGGTCACGCCGCCACCTCCCCCGCCGGCACCGGACGGCGGCGCAGCCGGCGCAGCCGCGTGGCGCGCTCGGCGTCCATCGAGTCCAGCGCCTCGTCGAGGACGTCCTGCGGCATCCGCCGCAGCGCGGCGGCGCTCATCGCCTTCAGCTTCCGGGCCACGGGCGGCTCGAACCTTTCGATGGAACCCAGGTGATGGGAAATGATGGCGCAGTAGGTGCGCACCGCCTTCGGCAGCAGCAGTGCCGCGTCCGCGTCCCGCGCGGTCTCCTCGACCACCTGGTCGAAGGCGCGGATGAAGTCGAGCTGGCGGGCGTCACCGATCTGCGTCAGCGACGAGGCGACCCCGCGCCGGTAGTAGACGCCGAGCAGCCCGGTCACCGCGAAGGACTCCGCCTCCCGGTGCAGCCGCCAGATCCACGGCCGGTCCTCGGCCGTGCGCAGCCCGTCGGTGAAGTGCAGCAGCCCGCGGTCGGCCAGCCTGCGGTGGTAGATGCCGGCCCAGGCGAAGGCGTAGTCGACGGACGTGGTGCGGTGGGTGGGCAGGATCGCGTCGCGCGGGCGCAGGACGACGTTCCGGCGGCCGTGCGGGACCCGGTGCACGGAACGGGCCCGTGCCGTGCACTGCACATGGTCGGTGCGCACGAAGTCGCAGCCCAGCTCCTCTATCGCGGCGACCAGCCTGCCGTAGTGGCCGGGCGCCAGCCAGTCGTCGCCGTCCAGGAACGTCACGTACTCGCCGCGCGCCCGGTCCAGGCCGGTGTTGCGGGCGGTCGCCAGGCCGCCGTTCTGCGCGTGTCTGACCAGCACCGCCCCCGGCAGCTCGCGCTCGGCGCGCGCGAGGAGGTCCGCGGTCCCGTCGGTGGAGCAGTCGTCGACGAGAATGAATTCGAAGTCGTCCCGCGCGTTCGCGCGCAGACTCCGCAGGGCATCGGGGACGTATTGCCGCACGTTGTAGAACGGCACGATGACGGAGAGCTTGAGCACGTGGCAGACGTTAGGCGGCGGCCCGTCATTCGCCTTTACCCCAGCCTTGATGCGAGGTGAACGACGCGTGGCGAAGCCGTGAATCGCGCACTTTCCAGCACGCCGAACGGCCCGATTCCCCATTCGGCGGTGTGCTGTTAACCATTTGTTGGATTCCGGTTGGGCAGTTCCTAGAAATGCCTTCCTAGCGTCTGCGACGTGCCAGCAAGTGCAACGAACGCCCTGCGGGTGGCCGTCCTCGCGGACTCCGACACCCGGTGGAAATGGGGCTCCCTCACCGCCAGCCGCGTCGTCCCGGAGGACCGCGAACTCCGCCTGGACGGCTACCTGCTGCGCGGCCGGGCGACCCCGACCCCGCGTCAGCTGAAGGAGGTCGGTGTCCGCGCGGACTCCCTGCGCGAGGTCACCGGCCTGGAGTTCCTGCGGACGATGGGCGAGGAACGCTACGACGTACTCGTCCTCGCCCTGGTGGGCGGCGGCGTGCAGGCGATGCTGCACGGCCTCAAGCGGGCCTGGGGCGCCCGCGCCGACCGGCCCGTGGTCGTCACCGGCTACGTCGGCGTCGTCTACGAGAAGCTCGCCGACGGCCTGCTGCTGCGGCACGGCGCCGACCTCGTGCTCGCCAACTCCCGCCAGGACGCGGAGCGTTTCCGGGCCGTGTACGAGGGGGTCGGCGCCGACGCCTCCGCCGTCACCGAGGTCGCCCTGCCCTTCCTCGGCGGCGCGCCCTACACCGGCGAGCACGACCCCTACACGGTCGTCTTCGCCGCTCAGCCCTCCGTGCCGGAGTCCCGCCGGGACCGCACGTACCTGCTGGACCGGCTGATCGGGCACGCCCGCCGGCACCCGGAGCGCGAGGTGCTGCTCAAGCTGCGCTCCAAGCCGGGCGAACACACCACCCACATCGAGGAACTGCCGTACCAGAAGCTGGTGCAGAAGGCCGACCCGCCGCCCAACTTCCGCCTGGTCTACGGGCACATGGGCGAGGTCCTGGACCGCACCGACCTGCTGGTCACCGTCAGCTCCACGGCCGCCCTGGAGTCGCTGCACCGCCGCATCCCGACGGTCGTGCTCACCGACCTCGGCGTGCGCGAGGCGCTCGGCAACCACCACTTCGCCGGCTCCGGCTGCCTCGCCTCCTGGGACCAGCTCGACGCCGGCCACCGGCCCGCCCCCGACGCGGAGTGGGTGGCCCGGCAGGGGGTGGCGGCCGACGGCGCCTACGCCACCGCCTTCGACGCGGCACGCGAGCGGATCACCAAGCTGCTCGGCCGCCCCGGCGGCCTGCCGCCCCTGACCCCGTACTACACGCCCGTCACCGCGCCCGGATACCTGCCCGGCATCCTCGCCCGGCACCACCTCGGCCCGGACGGCACGCCCCTGCCCGGCGCGCCCGCGGCCGACCGCGACCCCGGCCCCGTCCGCCAGATCGTCCGCCGCGCGGCCCGCGGCGCCTACCGGCACGGCGTCCAGCGCGTCGCGCCGGTGATCCGCCGCATGGGGGAACTGTGAACCGGCCTACGACTTCCGACACGACCCCGGCGGCGTTCCCGGCTGCGACTTCGGCCGCGACCCCGGCCGTTGCTTCGGCCGCGTCCCCGGCCGCGGAGCCCGCGTTCCCGGCCACGATCCCGGCCGGGACCCCGGCCACGACCCCGGTCGCGGCCCCCGCACCCCCGGCTCTGACCTCGGCCGCGGAGCCGGTGTTCCGGGCCGCTACCTCGGTCGCGGACCCCGCCTCGCCGGCCGTTGCTTCGGCCGCGGACCCCGCGTTCCCGGCCACGCCCCAGGCAGAGACCCCGGCCGGGACCCCGGCCACGACCCCGGTCGCGGCCCCCGTGACCCGTACCCGAGGAGGGGTACCCATGTCCCAACCCGAAGCGGGCCAGGGCGCCTCCGTGCGCCGGGTGCTCGCGGTCATCCCCGCGCGCGGCGGCTCCAAGGGCGTCCCCGCCAAGAACCTCGCCCCCGTCGGCGGCGTCCCCCTGGTGGCGCGCGCCGTGCGCGAGTGCCTGGCCGCCCGGCTCGTCACCGACGTCGTCGTCTCCACCGACGACCAGGCCATCGCCACGGCCGCCCGCGAGGCCGGCGCCGAGGTGGTGCTGCGCCCGGCCGCCATCGCCGGCGACACGGCCACCTCCGAGGCCGCGGTGCTGCACGCCATGGACGCCCACGAGGCCCTGCACGGCGCCGCCGTCGACGTGGTGCTGCTCGTGCAGTGCACCAGTCCGTTCCTGGTCCGCGAGGACATCGACGGGGTGGCCGGCGCGGTCGCCGAGCAGGGCGCCGACACCGCGGTGACCGTCGCCCCGTTCCACGGCTTCCTCTGGCGGGACGGGAACGGCGAGGGCGACGGCGGGAACGCCGAGGGCGCCGACGGCCGGAGCACCGAGGGCGACGAAGGGAGCGCCGAAGCCCAAAGCACCGGCGGCCACGGCGTCAACCACGACAAGTCCTTCCGCCCGCGCCGCCAGGACCGCCCCCAGGACCTGCTGGAGACCGGCGCCGCCTACGCGATGGACGCGGCCGGCTTCCGCGAGCACCGGCACCGCTTCTTCGGCCGCACCGACCTCGTCCGCACCGACCCGGCGCGGGTCCTGGAGATCGACGACCCGCACGACCTCGCCCGCGCCCGCGCCCTCGCGCCCCTCCTCGACTCCACGCGCCCCGGCGCCCTTCCGACCGCGGAGGACATCGACGCGGTCGTCCTCGACTTCGACGGCACCCAGACCGACGACAGGGTGCTGATCGACTCCGACGGACGGGAGTTCGTCGCCGTGCACCGCGGCGACGGCCTCGGCATCGCCGCCCTGCGCCGCAGCGGCCTGAGGATGCTGATCCTGTCCACGGAACAGAACCCGGTCGTCGCCGCCCGCGCACGCAAGCTGAAGCTGCCCGTGCTGCACGGCGTCGACCGCAAGGACCTCGCGCTCAAGCAGTGGTGCGAGGACCAGGGCATCGCGCCGGAGCGCGTGCTCTACGTCGGCAACGACGTCAACGACCTCCCGTGCTTCGCCCTCGTGGGCTGGCCCGTGGCGGTCGCCGGCGCACACGACGTCGTCCGCGGCGCCGCACGCGCGGTCACCACCGTCCCCGGCGGTGACGGCGCGATCCGGGAGATCGCCGGCTGGATCCTCGGTCCCTCTCTCGATTCCCTCCCCACGTAAGGAAACCCCCTGTCATGAGCAACTCCCGCATCCGCACCCTCGGTTCGCGCGAGGCCGGCCCCGGCCGCCCCGTCTACGTCACCGGCGAGATCGGCATCAACCACAACGGCGAGCTGGAGAACGCCTTCAAGCTCATCGACGCGGCCGCCGACGCCGGCTGCGACGCCGTCAAGTTCCAGAAGCGGACCCCGGAGATCTGCACCCCCCGCGACCAGTGGGACATCGAGCGCGACACCCCCTGGGGCCGGATGACCTACATCGACTACCGCCACCGCGTGGAGTTCGGCGAGGACGAGTACCGCCAGATCGACGAGTACTGCAAGGAGAAGGGGATCGCCTGGTTCGCCTCCCCGTGGGACACCGAGGCCGTCGTCTTCCTGGAGAAGTTCGACGTCCCCGCCCACAAGGTGGCCTCCGCGTCCCTCACGGACGACGAGCTGCTGCGCGCCCTGCGCGCCACGGGCCGCACGATCATCCTCTCCACGGGCATGTCGACCCCGAAGCAGATCCGCCACGCCGTCGAGGTCCTCGGCAGCGACAACATCCTGCTCTGCCACGCCACCTCCACCTACCCGGCGAAGGCGGAGGAGCTGAACCTGCGCGTCATCAACACCCTCCAGCAGGAGTACCCGAACGTCCCGATCGGCTACTCCGGCCACGAGACCGGCCTCCAGACCACCCTGGCCGCCGTCGCCCTCGGCGCCGTCTTCGTCGAGCGCCACATCACCCTCGACCGCGCCATGTGGGGTTCCGACCAGGCCGCCTCCGTCGAGCCCCAGGGCCTGACGCGCCTCGTCCGGGACATCCGCACCATCGAGGCCTCCCTCGGCGACGGCGTCAAGAAGGTCTACGAGTCCGAGCTGGGCCCGATGAAGAAGCTGCGCCGCGTCACCGGTGTGGTCGCCGAGGCCGAGATCGCCGCGGCGGCGGGCGAGCCGGTCACCGTCTGAGCCCGAGCCCCTCCCTCCCCCTCTCTCACGACGGGACGGTCGTACGCCGATGAGCCCCCGCGCCGGGAACACCGGCCCTCACACTCTCGCGTTCGTCGAGAGTCCGGTACAGCTGCTGAACGTGCTGGAGTGGGCGCACGCCCGCGCCCCCTGGACGCAGCTCTCCCTCGTCGTCCTGTCACCCGTGGACCCCATGACCCGGGGCCAGCTGCGCCGCATGGCGGAGCTGGCCCGCCAGGAGGGCCACGAGGTCCGCTGGGAAGAGGCCCGGGGAGGGGCCACGGCCCCCTTCCGCACGGTCCGGGGCCTGACCGGCACCCTGCGCCGCGCGCAACGGGTCGTCATAGGCGACCCGTTCTCCCGCTACGTCCAGCTCCTGCTGCCCCTCACGCGCGCCGCCGAGCTGGTCGTCGTCGACGACGGGACGGCGACCATGGAGTTCGTCACCCAGCTCGCCCGCGGCGAACGCCTGGTGCGCTGGCACCGCAAGGGCAGCCGCCCCGGCCCCCGCGACCTGCTGTTCGCCCCGGTGGCGTCGTCGGCCCGCCGCAGACTCACCCCGAACGGGGAGCGCCGGGTCTCCATCTTCTCCTCCATGCCGATCGAGGAGACCCCCGAAGGCGTCACGGTCACCGCCAACGCCTTCGCCTGGACCCGCGCCCGCTTCGGCCCGCCCCGTATCACCAAGGGTGCCGACATGGTCGGCACCTCACTGGTGGAGACCGGCGTCGTCGACGGCGACCGCTACCTGGAGGCCGTCCGCGGCCTCGCCCGCACCCACGGCGCCACCCGCTACTTCGCCCACCGCCGCGAGAGCGCCGACAAACTCCACCGGCTGGCGGGGGAGACGGGCCTGGAGGTCGTCCGCCCCGACCTCCCCCTGGAACTGATCGCCCGCCGCGGCCCGGTCGGCCGCACCATCCTCAGCTTCCCCTCCACGGTCGTCCACACCCTGCCGCTGGCCCTCTCCGGCACCGACGTCAAGATCGCCGTCTGCGACATCGACCCCACCTGGCTGACCCACCACGCCTCCCCCCGCGCCCGCGGCTTCCTGTCCGGGGTGACGGGCTCGGCGAGAGACGTCCACCGTCTGTCGGCGGTGGTCCACTGACAGGCCGGGCCCGGGGGCACCACCGCTTGCCCCGTCACAGGTCCGCCGACGAAGCGTCACCCACTCCTCCGGCGACCGCCGGGTCGACCGCGCTGCGACCCAGCAGATGCGAAACCGTGATCCCGTGAAGTACAACCCCGCCTAAACGTTGCCTTCCTCACGCGGGCTTTCCGAGCTTGGCGCGTTGATGTCCGTTTCCTGCCCGTTGACCTTGCCTTCGGGTGTCGCGTTAGTTACTCACGGCCATTTTCTTGTGAACGTTGTGGGTGGGGCGTGGTGGGGGTGTGGACTCGGTTGCGAGTCGGGGGTGCACGTGTTCCCGGTCGTGCGGCGGTCGGAGCGGACGCAGCGCGGGGGAGGCGTCGCACGGGCCGTGTGACGGCGGTGCTCTGCGCTGCGGTGGTCGCCGCACTCGTGCCCGGTCCGGTGGTCGGCGCCACTGACACAGCGGCGGGTACGGCGCCGTCGTCGGAGGGGCAGCAGGCCCTGCAGGCGGCGCAGACATCCGGCGAGCGGGTGGAAGTGACGGGGGAGCGTACGGAGCGGACCACGGTGTTCGCCAACCCCGACGGCCAGACGTTCACGCTGGAGGAGTCGGCAACTCCGGTACGGGTGAAGGCCGCCGGTGGTGGCTGGCAGGAGCCGGACGCGACGCTGGTCAAGCGGGCCGACGGCACTCTCGCCCCCAAGGGCGCCGCCGTGGAGATGACCTTCTCCGGCGGCGGCAGCGAGGAGCCGCTGGCCCGGATCGGGAAGCAGGGCCGCTCGCTCGCCCTGGACTGGCCGGGCACGCTGCCCACCCCCCGTCTGGACGGTTCGACCGCCGTGTACCCGGAGGTCCTGCCGGACGTCGACCTTCAGGTGACGGCGACTCCCGAGAGCTTCCAGCACGTCCTGGTGGTCAGGACGCCCCAGGCCGCGGCGAGCGAGGAGCTGAAGAGGCTCACCTTCGGTCTCGACGCCGACAACCTCACGGTCGAAGAGGGCCCGGCCGGGAACCTGGTCGCGGCCGACGGCAACGGGGCCACCGTGTTCCGGGCGCCGCCTGCGCGGATGTGGGACTCGGCCGGTGAGGAGAGTGACACCGGCGCGCAGACGCAGTTGCTCACCGCGACCGCCGGCACCACGGAGGACGGCGTCGCGGCGACGGAGCCGTCGGATCCGGCCGAGACGGCGCCGTCGGGTTCGGGCCTGGAGCCGGGCCAGGGGGACACCGTCGCCCGGATGGACGTCGAGGTCGGCGAGGACTCGCTGTCGGTGATCCCGGACGCGGACATGCTCACCTCGACCGAGGAGTCGGCGTTCCCGCTGTTCATCGACCCGACCGTGACCTGGGGCGAGTCGGAGCGCACCCTGTTGCGCAGTGACGGCTACGAGTCCTACGGCTGGGGCAACGGCAGCGACAACATGGGCAAGGGCGCGGGCAAGTGCGGTTCGTGGGCCGGCTACTACTGCGGCCCCGGCTATGTGCAGCGCCTGTACTTCGAGTTCTCCCCGGCCAGCCTGAAGGGCAAGAAGGTCCTGGACGCCACGTTCCGGGTGACGGAGCCGTGGGCGTTCCAGTGCGACCCGCGCTGGGTCGATCTGGTCCGCACCAACAACATCTCCTCCTCCACGACGTGGTCGTCGCGGCCGAAGGAGCTGGACTGGATGGGCGACCGGCACGTCTCAGCGGGCCGGGGCTCGCTGTGCGACCCCGACTCCCCGGACGCGCCGATCGAGTTCAACGACAACCCCGACGAGCCGAACGAGAACCTCACCCCCACGGTGCGGGACTTCGCGGCCGGCAAATTCTCCCGGCTGACGCTGGAGATCCGCGCGCACGACGAGTCGGACACCTCCGCGTGGAAGAGGTTCCGCAACGACGCCGTCCTCGCGGTGAGCTTCGTCGGCCTGCCGGACAAGCCCACCGGCGTCGGCCTGCAAGGCGGCGGTACCAGTACGGCCCCGGTGTGCGAACGGGATGCGAGCGACCCGGCGATCGTGTCGGATTCCACGCCGACCCTGCTGGCCACCGCTCAGACGAAGGCGGGCGGGGAGAGCGAAGCGCAGCTGCGGGTCTACTTCGACGTGGATGTGCAGAACGCCGACAAGACCTGGACCGACGTCACCCCGCCCTCCAACGGATCCCTGCGGCCCACCACCGGGTACGCAGGTGACAACCGAGCCCTGTCCATGAGCTGGTCGAACCTGGCCGACGGCAAGCTGTACCGGTACCACGCCTGGACCTGGTCGTACTACGGCTCCAGCCACCTCAGCAGCGCGGCCTCGGACGGGTTCTGCTACTTCCGCGTCGATGCCCGACCGCCGAAGCCACCGCAGGTTTCCGTGGCCACCCCGTACACCGAGTGCACCTCCAACGCCTGCCCGGCCGGCGGAGGACCGGGCGTGACGGCGACCCTCAGCTTCAAGCCCTACACGGGCGATGTGAACAGCGCCTACCAGTACAAGCTGTCCTCCTCGGCCGCCTGGTCGGCCGAGCTGCCCGGCACCACGGCCACGGCGAAGATCACACCAACGCGCGGCGGCCTGTACCGGGTGTACGTGCGCGCCAAGGACGCCCTCGGCTGGGGCGGGCAGTCGGTGACCGAGTTCCTCGTCGACTCCGGTGACGCCCCGGTCGGCCGCTGGCACTTCGACGAAGCGTCCGGCAGCGCCACCGACTCCGCCACTGTCGACGGCCGCGACGACGCCACCCTCGCCACGGGAGCAGTACGGGACGACCGCGGCCGCCGCGGCGTCATCACCCACGACAGTCAGGACAATGCGCTGGCCGCGCCGGTGACGGACAAGGGCATGTCCCTGAACGGCACCACCGGCCACGCAGCCACCGGCAGCGCGGTGGTGGACACCCGCGCCTCGTACACCGTTTCCGCGTGGGCCCTGCTCAGCCCGGGAGGCGGGGACAACCAGACCGTCCTGGGCCAGAACGGCACCTTCTACAGCGGCTTCTACCTCACCTACCGGGACGAGAAGAAGACCTGGACGCTGAGCACATCCCCCAAGGACGCAGAGGACGGCAACCTCACCGACCAGATGGTGGTCGCCCAGCAACCCGCTGTACGCGGGGTGTGGACCCACCTCGCGGCGGTGTACGACGCCGAAGCGAAGCAGACCCGCCTGTACATCAACGGCCGTCTGCAGGGCAGCGCCACAGTCGCCCCGTCCTGGGCGGCCCAGGGCCCGCTGCAGATCGGCCGGGTGCTGTGGCGCGGCAATTACACGGACTACTTCGCCGGCTCCATCGACGAGGTCACCGTCTGGCAGCAGGCACTGACCAGCGACCTCATCGCGGACGAGGCACAGCTGATGAACTCACCGAGCCGCGCGGCCGTGGAGTTGGTCGCGGACTGGTCGGCCGACCGGGGCAGCGGCGCCACCATTGCGGACACGACCTCCGGCTACGGCAAGCCGCTGACCCTGACCGGCGGTGCGGCACTGGACGGTGAGGCGATCGTCCTCGACGGCACGGACGACGCCGCGACCGCATCGGCGCCGGTGATCGACGACACAGGGTCCTTCACGGTCACCACCCTGGCGGAACTGGACTCTGGCAAGCTCCTCTCCAAGCCCGTCGGCTATATCGGCCAGGTGGTGGGCCAGCGCACGGCGGATGGCTCGGCGTGGGGCATCTGGTACGAACGCACCGGCAGTACGACCGTTTTCGACGAGGAAACGCTGGAGGACAAGACCGTCCCCGAGGGCTACTGGCGCTTCGGCAGGCTCAACGCGGACGGCACCTTCTCCGCAGTGGCCTCCGAGCAGAGTGCCGCGATGGACGGCATGGTCCGCCTCACCGGATCCTTCAACGCCTCGGACGGCACGATCAGTCTCTACCTGAGCGACACCCAGAACGGTGACGCGAAGGCCTACACGGCGAAGGTCGGCTCCGGTGGTCTCGCGGTCGGCAGGGGCTTCACCAACAGCACATGGCGACATCACCTGCCGGCTCGAGTGGCCGAAGTGCGGGTGTGGGCCGGTGCCATGGCGACGGCCAACCAGGTGGGCGAGATCGTGGGCGGTTGACCACGCGGGTGGTGAGGGCAACTGCTGAAGGCCGCCCTCAGCACGTGAACGACCGCAGGACCCGGCTGCCTGCGAACGACGTACGGACTTCTTCTTTATCAGACACTGGGTGGGACGGGAACGATGGTCTTTGGCATAGGCACCTCAAGCAGACGGGGCAGGGAGAGACGGCACCGTACGGGCCGCCTTCTGGCACAGTCGCTCGCACTGGCCCTCGTCGTGCCGACCGGACTGGCCCAAGTCGCCCAAGCTGCAGAGCCACAGGCCCTGGGCCGCCCGGACGTGCCCAGATCCCCGGTGACCAAGGTCAAAGCATTCGAAGGCCCGGGGGCCAAGAAGGCGCGGGCCAAGGTGGCCAAGGAGCGCAAGGCCGATACCGAGCTGGCCAAGAAGGCGACGGGAGAGCGTAAGGCCTCCTGGCCCGAGAAGGGCGCCGAGGCAGTCGAGCTGAGGTCTGGTACGGGCCGTGCTGTCACACCGGGCGGCGTGCCGGTCACGTTGCAACCGGCATCGCCCAAGTCGCGTTCCTCAGCGTCGTCCGCTGCAGCTGCTGGGGAAGCGAAGGTCGCAGTCCTGGACCAGAAGACAGCCCGTCATGCGGGTGTCACCGGTGTACTGCTGACCATCGCGGCCGATACGCCCGGTGCGGCAGAAGTGCGCGTCGACTACTCCGGTTTCGCCTCAGTGGTCGGTGGTGGCTGGTCCCAGCGCCTCCGGCTGGTCCGCCTGCCCGCCTGCGTGCTGACGACGCCGGACAAGGCAGAGTGCCGCAAGCAGACCCCGCTGCCCACGGCCAATGACCTCAAGAACCAGACGCTCTCGGCAAAGGCTCACCTCGGCCGGTCCGAGGAGGGTGCGTCCACGCAGCTCATGGGCGAGGCGGGCAGTGCTGCCTCCGGCGGCGCGACGGTGCTGGCGGTGACCGCCGCATCGGCCGGCTCCGGCCAGTCCCCCAACGGTGCGGGCGACTACTCGGCGACGAAGCTGTCGGAGTCCTCCTCCTGGCAGGCGGGCGGCAGCTCGGGCTCGTTCACCTGGTCGCACGACTTCACGCTGCCCCCCGCCGCGGCGGGCCCGGTGCCGCCGCTGTCCCTGTCGTACGACTCGGGCAGCGTCGACGGCCGCACCGCCACCACGAACAACCAGACCACGTCCGTGGGCGAGGGCTTCACCCTCACCGAGTCCTACATCGCCCGCGCATACGGCAGCTGCGACAAGGACGGGCACGACGACGTCTTCGACCAGTGCTGGAAGTACGACAACGCCACCCTGGTCCTCAACGGCAAGTCGACCCGCCTGGTGAAGGACGACACCAGCGGCCAGTGGCGCCTCGCCGACGACGACGCCTCGAAGGTGACCCGCTCCACCGGCGCGGACAACGGCGACGACAACGGTGAGTACTGGACGGTCGTCACCGGCGAGGGCACCAAGTACGTGTTCGGCCTGAACAAGCTGGACGGCGCCGACACCCAGCGCACCAACTCCACCTGGACCGTACCCGTCTTCGGCGACGACTCCGGCGAACCCGGTTACTCCAGCGGTACCACGTTCGCCGACCGTTCCCTGACGCAGGCCTGGCGTTGGAACCTGGACTACGTCGAGGACACCCACGGCAACGCGGTCACGTACTGGTACACCAAGGAATCGAACTACTACAAGAAGAACAAGGCCACCAAGGCCGGCGCCTCCTACACCCGCGGCGGCTACCTGAACCGCATCGAGTACGGTCTGCGCAAGGGCGCCCTGTTCACCGACCAGGCCGACGCCAAGGTCACCTTCTCCTATGCCGAGCGCTGCACCGCCTCCGACTGCTCCAGCCTGACCGAGGACACCGCGGAGAACTGGCCGGACGTGCCGTTCGACGCGATCTGCTCCAAGGACGACACCGAGTGCAACGCGGCCGGCCCGTCCTTCTTCACCCGCAAGCGGCTCACCGGCGTCAACACGTACTCCTACAACGCCACCAGCACGGCGTACGACCCGGTGGACTCCTGGAGCATGACCCAGGCCTACCTGGACGGCGGTGACATCGGAGACAGCTCCGACCAGGTCCTGACCCTGAAGTCGCTCAAGCGCACCGGCAAGGCCGGCGACACGCCCATCACGGTCGGCCCGATCACCTTCACCTACCAGTTGCGGCCCAACCGGGTCGACGCCACCGACGACATCCTGCCGCTGACCCGCCCGCGCATCTCCACGATCACCTCGGAGACCGGCGCGATCACCGAGGTCACCCTCTCCTCCCCGGAATGCACGCGCGCCCAGCTCCAGGATGCGGCGCCCGACAGCAACACCCGCTCCTGCTTCCCGCAGTACTGGCACATCAACGGATCCGAGAACGCCTCGATCGACTGGTTCCACAAGTACCGGGTGCTGGCCGTCGGCGTGCACGACGCGGCCGCGAACAACCCGGCCGTGGAGCACGCCTACGACTACAGCGGCGCCGCCTGGCACCACAACGACGACCCGTTCACGCCGAAGGACGAGCGGACCTGGTCCGACTGGCGCGGCTACCGCAAGGTCACCGCCTACACCGGCCCGGCCGGCGGCACCCGCTCCAAGACCGTCTCCCTGTTCCTGCAGGGCATGCACGGCGACAAGAACAAGGACGGCACCACCAAGACCGTCAAAGTCCCGCCCCTTCTCGACACCGACGTCGACTTCGGCGACGCCTACGACAGCGACCGCTACAAGGGCGCGCTCCGCCAGCAGGTCACCTACAACGGCAGCCAGCCCATCAGCAGCGTCTTCCACACCCACACCTACAAGAACACCGGCACCCAGACCGTCCCGGACGCCGCCGACCACCTCGCCCTGTGGGTCCGCCCCTCCACCACCTACACCAGCACCTACCTCACCGGCTCCAGCAACTGGCGCACCCACGCCATGACCAGGCGGTACGACGCCCTCGGCATGGTCGAGGCCGTCGACGACTGGGGACAGGGCGGCGTAGGCGGCGACGAGACCTGCACCCGCACCTGGTACGCCCGCAACCCGGACGCCGGCATCACCAGCCTGGTCTCCCGCACCCGCACCGTCGCCAAGCCGTGCTCGGTCACCGACACCAGCCTGAACCTGCCCGCCACCAGCAGCACCCCCGGCGACGTCCTGTCCGACACCGCCGTCGTCTACGACACCGTGGACGCCACCACCTGGCTGGCCACCCAGAAGCCCACCAAGGGCGAGGTCACCTGGACCGGGCGGGCCACCGGCTACACCGCCACCGCAGGCACCGATGGCCAGCGCCTGCCCTCCGGCTGGCAGACCACCGCCACCACCACCTACGACGCCCTGGGCCGCCCCGTATCCGTCACGGACACGGCCGGAGAGACCACCACCACCGAGTACCGCCCCGCCGACGCCGGCCCTCTCACCAGAACTCTGACCACCAACCCCAAGGGCCACTACACCGTCAACTACCTCGAACCCCGCCGTGGCCAGCCACTGCGCACCTACGACACGAACGCCAAGAAGACCGAGCAGAAGTACGACGCGCTCGGCCGGCTCACCGACGTGTGGCTGCCCAACCGCTCCAGCGGCAGTCAGGTGCCGAACCTCAAGTTCGCCTACCACTTGGACGCCACAAAGCCGTCCTGGGTGTCGACCTCCACACTGACGAACTCGAGTACCTACAACACCAGCTACGCGCTGTACGACTCCCTGCTCCGCCCGCTGCAGACCCAGACCCCCACACCGGACGGCGGGCGGCTTCTGACCGACACCCGCTACGACGAGCGGGGGCTGGCCTACGAGACGTACGCGGACATCTTCGACAGCGCAAGCACTCCCACCGGCACCTACACCCGCGCCGAGTACGGCCGCGCCCCCAAGCAGACGGAGACCGCTTTCGACGGAGCAGGACGCCCGACCACCAGCACCCTCTACGTCAACGGCGTCAAGAAGTGGACCACCACCACGAGCTACACCGGTGACTCCACCGCCACCACCGCTCTCCAGGGCGGCTCCGCGCAGCGCACCATCACCGACATCCGCGGCCGCACCATCGAGACCCGAGCCTACGAGGGCGCGAGCCCCGCGGACGCCGACTTCGGCACCGCCCCGGGAGCGAAGTACGCCTCCACGAAGTTCACCTACGGCCTGGACGGCAGGCAGAAGACGATCACCGGCCCGGACGGCGCCACCTGGTCCTACGGCTACGACCTGTTCGGCCGCCAGACCAGCGCCGACGACCCGGACAAGGGGAAGGCGACCACCCAGTACAACGCTCTCGACCAGGTCGTCAAGGCCACGGACGCGCGCGGTAAGTCGATCCTGAGCGCCTACGACGAGATCGGCCGCCTCACCGGTACCTGGGCAGGTTCCAAGACCGACGCCAACCAGCTCACCGGCTACACCTACGACACGGTCTTCAAGGGGCAGCCCGCCACCTCCACCCGCTACGTCGGAGGCAAGACCGGCGCCGCCTACACCCAGGCCGTCACCGCTTACGACAGCATGAGCCGCGCCATCAACACCGAGCTGCGGCTGCCGGACACCGACCCCTTCGTCAAGGCGGGCACGCCCGCGACCCTGCAGTTCGAGACGCATTACGGCATCAACGGCACGGTCAAGCAGACCGAGGACCCGGCCCTCGGCGGCCTGGAACGCGAAATCACCGGCTACGACTACGACGGCCTGGGCAACCTGACCGCCATCGGGGTCTACCTGACCGACATCGACTACTCGGCCCTGACACAACCGCGCCAGCTCACCTTCGGCACCAACTTCGGCAAGCATGTCTACGTCGGCAACGACTTCGAAGCCGGCACCGGCCGCCTGACCCGTAGCTACGTCCAGGACGAAACCCACCCCTACCAACTGCAAAGCCTGAACTACACCTACGACCAGGCCGGCAACGTCACCTCCATCGCCGACCCCACCACGCTCGGCGGAACCAGCAGTGCCGAAACCCAGTGCTTCACCTATGACGGGCACCGCCGCCTGACCGAGGCGTGGACCCCCGCCTCCCAGAAGTGCAGTGACGCCCCTAGCGCCGACGCACTCTCGGGTCCGGCCCCCTACTGGACCAGCTACACCTACAACTCCGCAGGCCAGCGCACCAGCGAGACCCAGCACACCGCCGACGCCACCACCAAGACCACCTACTGCTACAAGGACCCCGACCAGCCCCACACCCTGACCGGCACCACCACCAAGGCCGACTGCACCAGCCCGGAACGCACCTACACCTACGACGCCACCGGAAACACCACCAAGCGCCCCGGCCAGGCCACCGGCACCACTCAGGACCTCTCCTGGTCCGAGGAAGGCAAACTCACCCGCCTCACGGAGGACGGCCAGGCGACCGACTACCTCTACGGCGCCGACGGCACGCTCCTCATCCGAGCCACGGAAAACGGCGAACGCATCCTCTACGCCGGCGCCACCGAGCTCCACCTCCGCGCCGACGGCACCACATGGGCCCAGCGCTACTACGCCGCTGGCGGCATCACCGCCGCCATGCGCACCAACGAGTCCGGCACCCCCAAGGTCAAGTTCCTCGTCAGCGACCACCACGGCACGGGCAGCCTCGCCGTCGAGAGGGACGACACTCAGTCCTTCACGAAGCGCTACACCACCCCCTTCGGCGAAGACCGCGGCAAGCCCACGTACGGCCCCTGGCCCGACGACAAGGGCTTCCTCGGCAAACCCCGTGACGCGACAACCGGCCTTACTCACATCGGTGCCCGCGAGTACGACCCCGTTATCGGCCAGTTCATCAGTGTCGACCCCATCCTCAACACGGCCGACGCTCTTTCCCTCAATGGCTACAGCTACGGGAACAACAACCCTGTCACCATTAGCGATCCCACAGGCCTCATGAATGCCATGCCGCGTGGTGGCAGCTGTGACCCAATCGTCTGTGCAGACATGGACTGGGGAACCCCGAAGGAGGAGAAGAGCCTAAAAAAGGCTTTCGAGAACTACTACTATAGTAATCCGGACCAAGCGCCGAGCGAGTCTTATGGGTACGACTGGAACAGCGACGGGAAGGTAGCACTCCACCCAGGCCTGTCCGTGCCCGCGACATGGAAGAAGCTGCCCGCGCTGGCGGAGGAGTTCAACCAACACCTCATCGCAGGCTGCCTCGGGGGCGATCTCCATTGTTACAGCGACCTCAGTCAGCCGGTTGTCAGTAACTATCTGTACAAGGCCAAGAACTTCGCATGCCGTGAGGTCTATGACAAGGGATGTCCTGATGGCTACAGCATCGGGAAGGAAATGGCAGCAGCCTTCGCGATAGCTGCTCAGGAGTTTACGGGAGTCCGCGGAGGGAAAGTCCGGCCGAACGGCTGCAGTTGCTTCCTTGCTGGCACCGATGTTCTCCTGGCCGACGGCACCACCAAGGACATCGAAGACATCGCCCTCGGTGACAAGGTCCTGGCCGCAGATCCGGAGACCGGTGAACAGGGGCCAAGAGAAGTTACTCGACTCATCCGAACGGATGATGATAAGCAGTTCAACAAGCTGTCCATTGCGACCAGCGACGGCATTGAAACCCTCACGGCAACGCATGAGCACCCTTTCTGGTCGCCCTCCGAGCAGCGCTGGCTCGATGCTGCTGACCTGACGCCAGGGATGACCCTGCTCACCCCTGACGGCACCACGGCCATCGTCACCGCCAACCAACCGTTCACCACACGGGCCAGCACCTACAACCTCACCGTCGATGACCTCCACACGTACTATGTGCTGGCGGGCGAGGCGCCGGTACTCGTTCACAACAGCAACTGCCCCAAGGGGAAACTGTCTGACGGTTTGCCTCAAGGGATGAACAAGAAGATTGCTGAGGCGTACGATGCGGTCAGGTTGGGGGAAATCAGATCGCATAATACGTACAGTGGTCGGGAGCATTCATGGTGGGCAGGCGCCAAGGAGTATCGAGTTCCGGGGCGCCCGGAGACTGACCGGATCCTGGTCGTGGAGAAAAATGGCGTCGAGGTCTACGGATGGACATCGACTCACTACAGGAAAATTCAGAAGTTCAGCGCGCCACACTTCCCTGATTCCGGCTGGTAAATAGCCCTGGTTCGAGTGATACGCCGTAGCGGCATCTTGCTGATGCCGCTACGGCGTATCACAAACTGTCGTAATGTAGAGGCGATTGGTCGACCCTTCATGAAGTTTGAGAGTTTCCCGCTGTATCGGCTCATCGATGATGAATCTCAGGACCTGATTGTTTTGGCGGAAGATGTCCGCGGGTTCTTTGGTGAGCAAGAGGTGCACCCTCCGGAAGTTACCTTCATTCGCGTTCACCAGATCGCGAATGCCAGGCGGAAGGTCGAGGATGCGAATCTCGAGATCGTGAACTCTCAGGGGGTGAAGATTGGCGACTACTGCATCGGTCGGGTTGTCCGAACCGGCCGCCGTGGCTTGGTGGAGAATTCTCCTTCGAATGCGACTTATCAGTTCCTTGGTGGCGTATGTGAATACTCTGCGGCGGGAGAAGTGTGGCGGCATTGGGCATCAAAGGTGGAGGGCGCGATGGATGAGTGGCTTCAGTGGCCGTCGCGCTACCATGAAACTTGGCTTCATGTTGTCCAGAATTCATGGTTCGCTTCTGGCAAGAAAGCCGCAAGCTACGGACTGGATGAAGTTGTTTATCTCGATGGGGCGAATATCTTCACGGCGTCGAGTTTCTACTGCGCCTTGGGTGAGGCGGTAAATGGCCCCAGGGGCTATTTTGGGTCGAACCTCGACGCTGTCGCAGATTGCCTATCTCCTGAGGGAACGGCTCCTCTGTCCAGTATTGTGTGGCGTAACTATCAGGCATCGCGTGATCATCTAGGGGATGGCTTTATGGAGTCGATCCATTCAGTCATGCGCGAGTTTCATGTGGAGGTCATTGCCCGGCAATGACAGGCCTCTGGCGGCTTTCTCTCCAGCGGAAGGTGCGGTTGCAGATTTGATGCCCCGTCAGGTGTGTCCTGGCGGGGCTTTTGCGTGGGGTGACGGCAGTAATTGACGGCAACGTCAGCGCACGAGGGCGTCGCAGGGTGGCGGTTCGTCGCCGTCGACCGTCCCAGTGGCTTCCGGGCCGGTGAGCGCGGTGCCAAGGGCATCGATGGCGTTCCGCTGGAGACGGAGCTAGACGGTGGCGGTGACGCCGATGTGGGCGTGGCCGAGGAGTGCCTTGATGACGACGAGTTCGACGCCCTGTTCCAGGAGCAGGGTGGCGGTGGAGTGGCGGAGGTCGTGAAAGCGGATGCGGCGGAGGCCCGCATTGCGGAGAAGCGTGGTGAAGGCGCGGGTGAGGTTGGTCGGGTCGAGCGGTGTGCCCTGCGCTGTGGTGAACACGTGCCCGCTGTGCTGCCACGGCGTGCCCGCGGACTCACTCTCGCGCTGCTGCTGCTCGCGGTGGAGCCTCAGGGACTGGAGACACCGTGTGGGGAGGGTGATGCGGCGTTCGGAGGCGCGGGTCTTGGTGTGCAGGGTGGCCAGGCCGCCGGTGCGGGTGCGCTGGAGAGTGCGGTAGATGCTGGCCGTACCGCTGTCGAGATCGAGGTCTTCCCAGCGCAGGCTGAGGAGTTCGCCCTTGCGGAACCCGGTGCGCCAGCGTGGGCGGAGTTCTCCGTGCCTCGTCGCTGCCCTCGATGAACCATTGTCCCGGCCGTGGGGGCCGCACGTCACCCTTCTCCAGGATGATCTTCCGCCGCGCGCGAGCGCCTACCGTTGCCATCTGTCCGTGCCACCGACCACCGAGGCAGACGAGGCAGACGGCGAAGAGGAAGGAGACAGTGACGGTGACCGAGGACCTGGCCGCGCTCTCGGCCGAGCTCGTGGCGATGGGGAAGGCCGACCGGCAGACCTCCTCACAGGCGCTCAGCGACGACCCCGCGGCCCAGCTCGCCTGGCGGCGGCTGACCGTGCGGCACGCCGACCGGCTGAACGAGATCATGGATGCGTACGGCTGGCCCACGGCCGGGCTCGTCGGCGAGGAGGCGGCGCGGGCGGCCTGGCTCGTCGCGCAGCACGCCGACCGGCAGCTCGACGTCCAGCGCCGTGCCCTGCGGCTGCTGGAGGAGGCCGTGGCCGAGGGCAAGGCCGGCCCGCGTGATCTCGCCTTCCTCCGTGATCGCACCCTCGTCAACGAGGGCCGCGAGCAGATCTACGGCACCCAGATCGCCGGCGTCCGCGACGGCGTGCCGGTCCCGTGGCCGTGCCGCGAGCCGGAGCGGACGGACGCGCTGCGCGCCGAGGTCGGGATCGAGCCGTTCGACGCGTACGTAGCGCAGCACGCTCCGCGCTGACGGACGTACGGGATGAGCCGGCGGACGTGCGGGCCGAGCCGGCGGACGTACGGGACGAGCCGCGGGCCGGCGTCCGTCAGATGAACGCGTGCGCGTGGGGTGCGCGGGGCGTGGTATCCGTGTGGAGAGGACGGTACCGGGGAGCGGCGCCCGGGGGCGGCGCCGTCGCTTCCCGGTGATCTCATGGTCGCGCCCCCCGCGATCCCGTGATCGGCTCGCCCCGGACCGGTACCCACCGAGAACGGGCGAGTTTACCCAACACAGTCGATACGTATGCGCACGGCGGCCAGATTTTCTTCCCCTAACGGGCTGAACTTTTGTTGATCGTGGGTCAATTGGCCGCTTCGGCGTCCTACCCTTCAGAGGGTGAAGCAATTGATCTCCCCTAAGTCCGAGGCCGAGCTTCCCGGAGGAGCCCTGCTTCCCGGCACCCTGCCCGAGGAGCTGCGTGCCGAACTCGTCGCCTTCCGACGCGACTTGCACATGCACCCGGAGCTGGGCAACCAGGAGTTCCGCACCACCGCCGCGATCAAGGAACGGCTCGAGCGGGCCGGCCTGAAGCCGCGCGTGCTCCCCGTCGGGACCGGGCTCATCTGCGACATCGGCATGGACACGGGGGAGCGGCCCGGCGCCCAGGGCGTGCTCGCGCTGCGGGCCGACATCGACGCGCTGCCCATCCCGGACACCAAGACGGAGTGCCCGTACCGCTCGACCGTGCCGGACCGGGCCCACGCCTGCGGCCACGACGTGCACACCACCGTCGTCCTCGGTACGGGCCTGGTCCTCGCCGACCTGCACCGGCAGGGCCTGCTGCCGCGCCCCGTGCGGCTGGTCTTCCAGCCCGCCGAGGAGGTGCTGCCCGGCGGCGCCAAGGACGCCATCGAGGGCGGGGCCCTGGAAGGGGTGGACCGCATCCTCGCCGTGCACTGCGACCCCCGGGTGGACGCCGGACGGATCGGGCTGCGCGAGGGCCCCATCACCTCCGCCTGCGACCGGCTGGAGATCGCCCTGGACGGCCCCGGCGGCCACACCGCCCGCCCTCACCTGACCACCGACCTGGTCACCGCCGCCGCCCGCGTCGCCACCGACGCCCCCGCACTGCTCTCCCGGCGCGTCGACAGCCGTAGCGGCCTCTCCCTGACCTGGGGACGGATCGAGTCGGGACACGCCCCGAACGTCATCCCGCAGCACGCCGAACTCGCCGGGACCGTGCGCTGCCTCAACCTCGACACCTGGCGCCAGGCCCCCGACCTGGTGGTCGCGGCCATCGACGAGGTCGCCAACCTGCACGGCGCCAAGTCCGAGATCACCTACGTCCGCGGGGTCCCGCCGGTGGTCAACGAGCTGACCAGCGTCGAACTCCTCCAGACCGCCATGGTCGCCCGGCGCGGCACGGACTCGGTGGAGAGCACCGAGCAGAGCCTGGGCGGCGAGGACTTCTCCTGGTACCTGGAGCGCGTGCCCGGCGCCATGGCCCGGCTCGGCGTCCGCCCGCCCGGCGAGCGCACGGTGCGCGACCTGCACCAGGGCGACTTCGACGTGGACGAGTACGCCATCACCGTCGGCGTGGAGATGTTCACCGCCTGCGCCCTCATCGACGGCGCCGTCTGACGCCGGCCCCGGCCCCCGGCGTCCCCCCTGGACCGCCGGGTCCCGCTCCGGTTGCGGCCGGGGCGGGACAGGGGCAGCCTGTGGACCACGCTCACAGGGGCGCGACCGGCCATCGGCACGAATGGATAACGGCCCCGAGGAACCCCGTTCCCAGGAGTGTCTACGCGCGTTAATGTGCGCCGAACCGAGCGCCCGCTGCGGGGTTTTGGAGAATGGGGAACTTCAGATGCGTCGGATATCGAAACTGACCCGCGTCGCGGTGGGGGCCGCGTCGCTCGCGCTCGCCGCCACGGCCTGCGGCGGAACCAGCAGTGAGGGCGGCGGCAGCGACGGCGGCACCAAGGACGACAAGGGCCTGGCCATCGCCTACGACATCGGCGGCAGGGGCGACCAGTCCTTCAATGACGCCGCCTTCTCGGGCCTGGAGAAGGCCAAGAAGGAGTTCGGCTACCAGACGGCGGACATCGAGCCCAACGAGGGGGAGACCGACGCCGACAAGGAACAGCGGCTGGCCTCGCTGGCCCGGCAGGGCTACAACCCGGTGATCGGCGTCGGCTTCGCCTACGGCCCGGCGATGAAGGCCGTGGCCTCCAAGTACCCCGACACGACCTTCGGCATCGTGGACTCCGTGGTCGAGGGCGACAACGTCGCCTCCCTCGTCTTCGCCGAGAACGAGGCCTCCTACCTCGCGGGCGTCGCCGCGGCGAAGGCCACCAAGACCGATGTCGTCGGGTTCGTCGGCGGTGTGGACGTACCGCTCATCCACAAGTTCGAGGCCGGGTACACCCAGGGCGTCAAGGACACCAAGCCCGAGGTGAAGGTCATCGCGCAGTACCTGACCCAGACGGCCGAGGAGGGCGGCTTCTCCAGCCCGGACAAGGGCAAGGCCGCCGCCGAGGGCCAGATCGAGAAGAAGGCCGACGTCGTCTACCAGGCGGCCGGCCTGTCCGGCCAGGGCGTGATCGAGGCCGCCGCCGCCAACAAGGTGTGGGCGATCGGCGTCGACTCCGACCAGTACCAGCAGGAGGCGCTGGCGCCGTACAAGGAGTACATCCTCACCTCCGCCCTGAAGGACATCTCCGACGCGGTCTACACGCTGGCCAAGTCGGTCGAGGACGGCGAGCCGCGCACCGGCGTGCAGACCTTCGACCTGAAGTCCGACGGCGTCGGCCTCTCCGAGAGCAACCCCAAGTACGCCGAGGTCCCCGGTCTGAAGGAGGCCGTGGCCAAGGCCAAGGAGGGCATCGTCAACGGTTCGATCAAGGTGAAGACCGAGCCGTAGGCCGACCCGTACGACGGGTACGCACGATTGCGGAGCGGGCGGGCGCCCTTCGGGCCCCGCCCGCTCCGCATGCCCGCCTGTTCCCACCGGCGACGCCCCTGGCCACACCCCCCGGCCACCCCACCACCACCCCCCACCCCGCCCCGCCCGAATCCGGCGTCCACATCACCCAGCGCCACCTTCCGTTTGCTCCCGGCAAGGGTCCCGCGCGGCCCCCGGCCCGGTTGGGCACGGGCGGATAACAAGGTGGACAGAAGGGGTTTTCAGGCAGGTCTACGCGCGTTAATCTGCGGCGAAGCCAGCGCCGAAGCTGAACCGTCCGGCGCTTGTACGACAGGAGCACCACACATGCGCCGGATTTCCCGGATCACGGTCGCAGGCGCAGCGACCGCCTCCCTGGCTCTCGCCCTCTCCGCCTGCGGCGGCACCTCGACGTCCTCCGGCTCGGCCGAGTCCAAGGGCGACAAGGGCCTCGCCATCGCCTACGACGTCGGCGGCAAGGGCGACCAGTCCTTCAACGACGCCGCGTACGCGGGCCTGGAGCAGGCCAAGAAGGAGTTCAAGTACGAGACGGCCGACATCGAGCCCACCGAGGGTGAGACGGACGCCGACAAGCAGCAGCGCCTGGAGTCGCTGGCCCGGCAGGGCTACAACCCGGTCGTCGGTGTGGGCTACGCCTACGCCTCCGCCGTGAAGGGCGCCGCCGAGAAGTACCCGGACACCACCTTCGGCATCGTGGACGACGCCACGATCGAGGCGAAGAACGTCGCTGACCTGGTGTTCAACGAGGAGCAGGCCTCCTACCTGGCCGGTGTCGCCGCCGCCAAGACCACCAAGACCGACGTGGTCGGCTTCGTGGGCGGCGTGAACATCCCGCTGATCCACAAGTTCCGCGCCGGCTTCGAGCAGGGCGTCAAGGACACCGACCCCAAGGTCAAGGTCCTCTCGCAGTTCCTGACCCAGACCGCGGAGGAGGGCGGCTTCTCCAGCCCGCACATGGGCAAGACGGCCGCCGAGGGCCAGATCGAGCGCAAGGCCGACGTCGTCTACGCGGCCGCCGGTCTGTCCGGCCAGGGCGTGATCGAGGCCGCCGCCGCCAACGAGGTGTGGGCGATCGGCGTCGACTCCGACCAGTACCAGCAGGAAGCGCTCGCGAAGTACAAGGACTGGATCCTCACCTCCGCGATGAAGGACGTCGCCAAGGCGGTCTACAACCTGGCGAAGTCGGTCGAGGACGGCAAGCCCGAGACCGGTATCGTTCGGGGCGATCTGAAGACCGGCGAGGTGAGCCTGTCGAACTCCAACCCGAAGTTCGCGGACAATGCCGAGCTCCAGGAAGCCATCGACGCGGCCAAGGAGAAGATCATCAGCGGCGAGATCAAGGTCAAGAGCAGCTGACACCCAGCAGGACTCTGAGCAGCGAGCAACCGCGGTCGCGTTGCCGCTCGGCGGGGTACGGGGAGGGCGCCTCCCCGTACCCCGCCGGAGCAGGTGCGCCACCGCCTTCCATGCCGTAGGGGCGCTACGCGCGTAGACGACCCCCGTCCCCAGGAGAGTGCGCCATCAACGCGTCCAGCAGCCCTCCGGCCGGAGCGGCGGCGGGTGGTCCGCAGACCGCCGTCGAGCTCGCCGGGATCACCAAGCGATTCCCCGGTGTCGTGGCCAACCACGACATCCATCTCACCGTCCACAAGGGCACCGTCCATGCCCTCGTCGGCGAGAACGGCGCCGGCAAGTCGACCCTGATGAAGATCCTCTACGGCATGCAGAAGCCGGACGAGGGCACGATCGCGGTCGACGGCGAGACGGTGGCCTTCTCCTCCCCGGCCGACGCGATCGCCCGCGGCATCGGCATGGTCCACCAGCACTTCATGCTCGCCGACAACCTCACGGTCCTGGAGAACGTGGTCCTCGGCAGCGAGAAGCTGTACGGCATCGGCGGCAAGGCCCGCCGGAAGATCAAGGAGATCTCCGAGCGGTACGGCCTCGACGTGGAGCCCGACCGGATGGTCGAGGACCTCGGTGTCGCCGCCCGGCAGCGCGTGGAGATCCTCAAGGTCCTCTACCGCGGCGCCCGCACGCTGATCCTGGACGAGCCCACCGCCGTCCTGGTCCCGCAGGAGGTGGACGCCCTCTTCGACAACCTGCGCGAGCTGAAGTCCGAGGGCCTGTCCGTCATCTTCATCTCCCACAAGCTGGGCGAGGTCCTCTCCGTCGCCGACGAGATCACCGTCATCCGCCGCGGTACGACCGTCGGCACCGCGGTGCCCGCCGAGACGACCCCGCGCCAGCTCGCCGAGCTGATGGTCGGCAGCGAGCTGCCCACCCCGGAGACCGCCGAGTCCACCGTCACCGACCGCCCGGTGATCGCCGTCGAGAAGCTGCGGCTCGCCGCGCCCGGCGGCAAGGCCCTGCTCGACGACATCACCTTCACCATCCACGCCGGCGAGGTGCTCGGCATCGCCGGCGTCGAGGGCAACGGCCAGACCGAACTGGTCGACGCGCTCATCGGCCTGCGCCACGCCGACTCCGGCACCATCCGGCTGGCCGACGAGGAGATCACCGGCTGGCCCACCCGCAGGCGCCGCGAAGAGGGCGTCGGCTACATCCCGGAGGACCGCCACCGTCACGGCCTGCTGCTGGAGGCGCCCCTGTGGGAGAACCGCATCCTCGGCCACGTCACCGAGGAGCCCAACGCCAAGGGCGTCTGGCTGAATCCGAAGGCCGCCCAGGAGGACACCCGCCGGATCGTCGAGCAGTACGACGTCCGCACCCCCGGCATCGACGTCACCGCCGCCTCCCTGTCCGGCGGCAACCAGCAGAAGCTGATCGTCGGCCGGGAGATGAGCCACAAACCGCGCTTCCTGATCGCCGCCCACCCCACCCGCGGTGTGGACGTCGGCGCGCAGGCCGCGATCTGGGACCACATCCGCGAGGCCCGCCGCGAGGGCCTGGCCGTGCTGCTGATCTCCGCCGACCTGGACGAGCTGATCGGCCTGTCCGACACCCTGCGGGTGATCTACGACGGCAAGCTGGTCGCCGACGCCGACCCGGCCACGATCACCCCGGAGGAGCTGGGGTCGGCCATGACCGGCGCCGCGACCGGCCACCTGGAACACGAAGAGACCCCCGAGACCCCGGCCGACCCGACGAAGGCCGGCGAGTCTCCGGAAGACGAGGCCCGCTGATGAAGAAGTTCGACAAGGAGCGCCTGCTCCTCGCCGTGGCCGGCCCGGTCATCGCGCTCGCCGTGGCCTTCGTGCTGAGCGCGGTCGTGCTGATCGCCTCGGGCAAGAACCCGGTCGAACCGTTCGCCCTCATGTTCGAGCAGGCCGGTTTCTCCGACATCCAGGTCCTGATCGTCAACCAGGCGTCGATGTACTACATCGCCGCCCTGGCGGTGGCCATCGGCTTCCGGATGAACCTGTTCAACATCGGCGTCGACGGCCAGTACCAGCTCGGCGCCATGATGGCGGCCGTCGTCGGCGCCCACGCGAACCTGCCCGCGGTGCTCCAGATCCCGCTGCTGCTGCTGACCGCGGTGTTCACCGGCGCCTTCTGGTCCGGCATCGCCGGTGTGCTGAAGGTGACCCGCGGCGTCAGCGAGGTCGTCGCGACGATCATGCTCAACGCCATCGCGACCTCCCTGATCGTCTACATGTGGCGCCCGGACGTCTTCGGCGTCAAGGTCGGCAACAACAACACCACCGGCGAGATGCACGAGTCCGGCTGGATCCCGGGCATCGACATGGGCGCCGCCGGCGAGGTCTACGGCCTGGTCGTCCTCGCCGTCCTGCTCGGCATCGGCTATTGGGTCGCCCTGAACCGCACCCGCTTCGGCTTCGACCTGCGCGCCTCCGGCGCCTCGGAGACCGCCGCCGCGGCCAGCGGTGTGGACCCCAAGCGGATGGTGCTCACCGCCATGCTGCTCTCCGGCGCCGTCGCCGGTCTCGCCGGCCTGCCGATCCTGCTCGGCGACAGCCACACCTACAACCTCAACTTCCCCACCGGCATCGGCTTCCTCGGCATCGGCATCGCCCTGCTCGGCCGCAACAGCCCGGTCGGCATCGCCTTCGCCGCCCTGCTGTGGGCCTGGCTCGACAAGGCCTCGCCCGAACTGGACTTCCACGGCTACGACAAGGAGATCGCGGTCATCATGCAGGGCCTGATCGTGCTCTCGGTCGTCGTCTCCTACGAGGCCGTCCGCGAGTGGGGCCTGCGCCGCCAGCAGCGCCGCGTCGGCGCCGAACTGGCCGCCGGTCACGTCCTCGGCGCCCACGACACCAAGAAGGAGGTGGCTGGCTGATGACCACCGCAACCGACGTCAACCAGCCCACGCTGGAGCACGGAGCGCCGGCCGGCCGCCGCCTCTCCCTGCCGGTCCTGATGCTGATCATCGCCGGCGCCCTGGCGCTGACCTCGCTGGTCCGCATCATCACCGGCGCCAACGGCATCACCAACGTCAGCCAGATGTCCACCGCGCTCCAGCTGGCGGTGCCCATCGGCCTCGCCGGCCTCGGCGGCCTGTGGGCCGAACGCTCCGGCGTGATCAACATCGGCCTCGAGGGCATGATGATCCTCGGCACCTGGTTCGGTGCCTGGGCGGGCTTCCAGTGGGGCCCGTGGACCGGCATCGTCGTCGGCATCATCGGCGGCGCGCTCGGCGGTCTGCTGCACGCGGTCGTCACCGTCACCTTCCGCGTCAACCACATCGTCTCCGGTGTGGCCATCAACATCCTCGCCCTCGGCGCCACCCGCTACCTCGCCCCGCTGGCCTTCGAGGGCCACCAGGGCGGCTCCGCCAAGCAGTCCCCGCCGGTGGAGTCCCTCGGCCACTTCACCGTGCCCGGCCTGTCCGACGCCCTGATCACCCTCAACGACAAGGGCTGGTTCTTCGTCTCGGACATCGCCGGCCTGCTCGGCGGCCTCGTCACCGACGTCTCCTGGCTCACCCTCATCGCCATCGCCCTGATCCCGGCCACCTGGTACGTGCTGTGGCGGACGCCGTTCGGCCTGCGGCTGCGCTCCTGCGGCGAGAACCCGGTCGCCGCCGAATCGCTCGGCGTCAACGTCTACAAGTACAAGTACCTCGCCGTGATCATCTCCGGCGGCCTGGCCGGCCTCGGCGGCGCCTTCCTGTCCATCGTGGCCAACCCCTTCTACCTGGAGGGCCAGGTCTCCGGCCGCGGCTTCATCGGCCTCGCGGCGATGATCTTCGGCAACTGGATGCCGGGCGGCCTCGCCCTCGGCGCCGGGCTGTTCGGCTACACCGACAGCCTCAACCTGCGCGGCGGCTCCGCCAACGTGCACGCCCTGCTGCTGCTCGGCGCGCTGCTGCTGCTCGCCGGCGCCATCTGGCTGATCGTCCGCAAGGCCTACGTCAAGGCCGCGATCACCCTCGCCGTCGGCGCCCTGGTCTTCGCCTGGTACGCCACCACCGACCAGGTGCCCAACCAGGTCGTCTCCGCCACGCCGTACGTCGTCACCCTCGTCGTCCTCGCGCTGTCCGCGCAGCGGCTGCGGATGCCCAGGGCCAACGGCATGGCCTACAAGAAGGGCCAGGGCAAGTGAGCGACGCCGACTGGGAAGCACTGCGCCGGGCGGCCCGGGACGCCATGTCCCGGGCGTACGCCCCCTACTCGGGCTACCCGGTCGGCGCCGCCGCCCGTGTCGACGACGGCCGCACCGTCACCGGTTGCAACGTGGAGAACGCCAGCTACGGCATCGGCCTGTGCGCCGAGTGCGGCCTGGTCTCCCAGTTGCAGCTGACCGGCGGCGGCCGGCTGACGCACTTCGTCTGCGTCGACGGCACGGGCGAGATCCTGGTGCCCTGCGGCCGGTGCCGTCAGCTGCTGTACGAGTTCGGCGGCCCGGAGCTGCTGCTCGAGACCCCGGCGGGCGTGCTGCCCCTGGCCGAGATGCTCCCGCAGGCCTTCGGCCCCGACCACCTCACCAAGTAACTCCCGGAAGGAACGCCCGGCCATGGCCATGGACGCCATCTCCGTCATCCGCACCAAGCGGGACCGCGGCGAGCTCAGCGACGAGCAGATCGACTGGGTCATCGACGCGTACACCCGCGGCGAGGTCGCCGACGAGCAGATGTCGTCGCTCGCGATGGCCATCCTGCTCAACGGCATGAACCGCGCCGAGATCGCCCGCTGGACGGCCGCGATGATCGCCTCAGGCGAGCGGATGGACTTCTCGTCGCTGTCCCGCCCGACCGCCGACAAGCACTCCACCGGCGGCGTCGGCGACAAGATCACCCTGCCGCTGGCGCCCCTGGTGGCGGCCTGCGGCGCGGCCGTCCCGCAGCTCTCCGGCCGCGGCCTCGGCCACACCGGCGGCACGCTGGACAAGCTGGAGTCGATCCCGGGCTGGCGCGCCCTGCTCTCCAACGAGGAGATGCTGAGCGTCCTGGACGAGGTCGGCGCGGTGATCTGCGCGGCCGGCGACGGCCTGGCCCCGGCCGACAAGAAGCTCTACGCCCTGCGCGACGTCACGGGCACGGTCGAGGCCGTCCCGCTGATCGCCTCCTCGATCATGTCCAAGAAGATCGCCGAGGGCACGGGCTCCCTGGTCCTGGACGTGAAGGTCGGCTCGGGCGCGTTCATGAAGACCCTGGCGGACGCCCGCGAACTGGCGTCCACGATGGTGGGCCTCGGCACCGACCACGGCGTGAAGACGGTCGCGCTGCTCACCGACATGTCCACCCCGCTGGGCCTGACCGCGGGCAACGCCCTGGAGGTCCGCGAGTCGGTGGAGGTCCTGGCGGGCGGCGGCCCGGCAGACGTCGTGGAACTGACCCTCGCCCTGGCCCGCGAGATGCTCGACGCGGCCGGCGTCAAGGACGCCGACCCCGCCAAGGCCCTGGCCGACGGCTCGGCGATGGACGTCTGGCGCCGCATGATCGCGGCCCAGGGCGGCGACCCGGACGCACCCCTGCCCACCTCGCGCGAGCAGCACGTCGTCACGGCCCCCGCCACCGGCGTCCTGACCCGCCTGGACGCCTACGACATCGGCGTCGCCGCCTGGCGCCTGGGCGCGGGCCGCGCCCGCAAGGAAGACCCGGTCCAGGCGGCGGCCGGCGTGGAACTCCACGCCAAGCCGGGCGACGAGGTCCACGAGGGCCGGCCCCTGCTGACCCTGCACACCGACACCCCGGAACGCTTCGAGTACGCCCTGCGCGCGATCGAGGGATCCTACGACATCGCGGCCCCCGGCACCGACTTCCCGGCCCCGCCGGTGGTGCTGGAACGCATCGCCTGACCAGGGCTTTTCCCATCCGGGGTGAACGGGACCGGCGTTGGTGCGCCGGTCCCGTTCGGCATGCCGGCACCGCTGACCGACGACGACCGGCCGACGACGACCGCCGTCACCCCAGCACCGCCGCCACCCCCACCAGCACCGGCACCGCCACCACCGTCGACACCAGTACCGCGTCCCGTGCCAGTCGTTCGCCCACGCGGTACGCCGTGGCGTACGTGAACAGGTTCTGGGCGGCCGGCAGGGCCGAGGTCACCACCACGTCCAGCAGGGCCGCGCCCCGCAGCCCGAACGCCCCGGCCGCCAGGCACCAGGCCACCGCCGGCTGGGCCACCGACTTCAGCGCCACCGCGAGCAGGACCGCCCCTCGGTCCGGGCCCCGCAGCGGCATGCTGCTGCCGCACAGCGAGATGCCGAAGGCCAGCAGCACCGCGGGGACGGACATGTTGCCGATCAGTGTCAGCGGGTCCAGGACCGGGGCCGGGACGCGCAGGCCGCTCGCCGCGACCGCGACGCCGGTCAGCGAGCCGGCGGCGATGGGGTTGCGCAGCGGCGTCAGAAGTCTTCGCCACAGCGGGCCGCCCCGGCCGGCCCCGCCGGACAGGTCGAGGATCGTCAACGCGATCGGCGTGACCCCGACCAGCTGGAACAGCAGCACCGGAGCCACCAGCGAGGCGTCGCCGAGCACGTACACCGCGATCGGGATGCCCAGGTTGCCGGCGTTGACGTAGCCGGAGCACAGCGCGCCGATCGTCGTCGGGCCCACGCCCCAGCCGCGCACCACGCCGACCGCGACGAACACCCCGGCCACCGCGAGGGTGCTCAGCGCCGTCACCAGGAGCCGCCCGGAGAAGACGACGGAGAGGTCGGCCTCGGCGAGCGTCGTGAACAGCAGGGCCGGCGACGCCACGTGGAAGGCGAGCTTCGTCAGCACCTCGCGGCCCTGGTCGCCGAGATGCCCGCCCCGGCCGAGGACGTACCCCACGCCGATCACGGCCGCGATGACCGCGAAGCCGGTCAGCACCCCCTGCACGAGGCCTCCCCGGCGGACGACGGGACCTCGGACGACACGGCGGCAGGGGATGGTTGAGGCATACAGCAAACCCTCGGGGCAGGGCTGCGCCGGGGTCAATGTGATCCCGGACCGGACCGGGCACCGATGAGTTCCGCACCGGGGCCCGGTCTACCGGACGTGGATGCCGTGACACCCGCCGTACTCGTGCTGCCGGGGCCTGTCTCCCCGGAGGAGCTGCCCCGGCTCTGCGACGAGGTGCGCGCGCTGCTGAGGAGCACCGGGGCGAACGTCGTCGTCTGCGACGTGGGAGGGCTGGGGCCGCCGGGCCTCGGCACCGTCGAGACGCTGGCTCGCCTTCAGCTCAACGCCCGGCGGGCCGGCGGCCGGATCCGGCTGCGCGACCCCGACCCCGCGCTACACGCCCTCCTGGAGCTGGTCGGACTCCGCTTCGAGATGGAGGGGCAGCCCGAACAGCGGGAACCACCGCTTGGTGTCGAGGAAGCAGTGGAATCCGGTGATGCGGCCCTGTGACGTCTCCAGCACCTGGATCGCCCACGGGGTGTGGCCGCCGGCCTCCGGGTCGGGCTTGTAGTGCGCGAACCCCGGCAGCCCGTTCGCCTGCACCGGCAGCAGCCGGGAGCCGGCACAGGACGCGCCGAGGGTCGTCATGAAGCCGGTGATGTCCGCGGGGCCGGCCAGCCACAGGTCGAACGGCGGCATCGTCATGACCGCGTCCTCGTGCAGCAGGGCCGTCAGGGCGGTCATGTCGTACCCCTCGAAGGCCGCCACATAGCGGTCGAGGAGCTTCTGCTGCTCCTCGTCCAGGGGGTCGGAGACCGCCCCGGCGCCGCTGCCGCCGTTCCGCTCCGCCAGCGTCGCCCGGGCCCGCTGAAGGGCGCTGTTGACCGACGCGACCGAGGTGCCGAGCAGCTCGGCGACCTCGCTCGCCTTCCAGGCCAGCACCTCGCGCAGGATCAGCACCGCCCGCTGCTTGGGCGGCAGCTGCTGGAGCGCGGCCATGAACGCGAGCCGCACCGACTCCTTGGCCACCGCGGCCTCCGCCGGGTCGTCCGTCGTCGGCAGCACGCGGGCGTCGGGCATCGGCTCCAGCCAGGTGTTGTCGGGGCGGGGGGCGAGGGCCGCCTGGGCGAGGGGCGTCGCCTCGCTCAGATCCATCGGCCGGGCGCGCTTGTTGCCCGCGGTCAGCATGTCCAGGCAGACGTTGGTCGCGATGCGGTAGAGCCAGGAGCGGAGACTGGAGCGGCCCTCGAACCTGTCGTAGCTCCGCCAGGCGCGGACCAGGGTGTCCTGCACCGCGTCCTCGGCCTCGAAGGAGGAGCCGAGCATCCGGTAGCAGTACCCGGTCAGTTCGGTCCGGTGCTTTTCCAGTGCGGAGTCCAGCTCCGCCGTCGCCGTGCCGTCGGTCATCGTCCACCCACCCCTGTGGCCGTCCAGTCGTGCGCCTCTTCGCGCCTCGCACTCCGGAAGCTACCGCAGGGCACTGACAATGGCCTGTGCAGCCGGGAAAACCGCAGGTCGCCGAGGGGGCGTGCGGCGCCGGTTCAGGCCATCGCGGCGACCCGGCGGCGCGCCGCCAGCGAACCGGACACCGTGATCGCCACGACCCCGAGCACCGCCAGCAGCCCGACCCCGACGGTCCCGGCCCAGCCGCCCGCGTGGAAGGCGACCGCGCCCAGGGTGCTGCCCGCGCTGGAGCCGACGTAGTACGCCGACTGGTACAGGGCGGAGGCCTGCGCCCGGCCGTGCGTGGCCGTCTTGCTGACCGCCGACGAGGCCACCGCGTGCCCCGCGAAGAACCCCGCGGTGATCAGCACCAGGCCCAGCAGCACCGGCACCAGCGCGTCCGCCAGGGACAGCACCAGGCCCGCGGCCGTCGTGCCGCCGCCCAGGTACAGCGCCCCGCGCCGGCCCAGCCGGCCCACCAGCCGGCCGGCCGTCGACGCCGAGACCGTGCCGACCAGGTAGACGAGGAAGACCGAGCCCACGATGCCCTGCGGCAGCGAGAAGGGCTCCCCGGCCAGGCGGTAGCCGATCACCGTGTAGACGCCGCCGAACACCGTCATGAACAGGGCACCGATCGCGTACAGCCGGCGCAGCAGCGGGTCGGACAGGTGGTCGCGGACCGTGCGGGCCAGCACCCGGGGCCGCAGGGAGCCCGGCGTGAAGTGCCGCGGCCTCGGCAGCAGCAGCCGGAAGGCGACCGCGCAGGCCACCGCGAGCACGCCGAGCACGCCGACGGCGACCCGCCAGCCCCACTCCTGCGCGACCCAGCCGGTGATGACCCGGCCGCTCATGCCGCCGACGCTGTTGCCCGCCACGAACAGTCCGATCGCGGTCACCAGGGCCCGCGGCGTGACCTCCTCCGCGAGGTACGCCGTCGCCGACGCCGGCAGCCCGGCCAGCGCCGCCCCCTGGACCGCCCGCAGCGCCACCAGCACCGGCAGGGAGGGCGCGAAGGGGACCAGCAGCCCCACCGTCACGGCGACCGCGAGCGACGCCGTCATGACCGTACGCCGTCCGAAGCGCTCCGACAGGGCGCTCATCGGCAGCACGAACAGCGCGAGTCCGCCGGTCGCGGCGGCCACCGTCCAGCTCGCGTCGCCCGCGGTGCCGCCCAGGTCGCCGGAGATCAGCGGCAGCAGGGCCTGGGTGGAGTACAGCAGGGCGAACGTGGCGACGCCCGCGAGGAAGAGGGCGAAACTCATCCGGCGGTAGCCGCGACCGCCGGGGGCCACCCGGGAGTCGGGGGCGCAGGGAGCACCGGATGCAGGACCACCGGACGAGGAGGCGGCGGGAGCACCGGATGCGGAGGCGGCGGAGGCGGCGGATGCGGAGGCGGCGCCCACGACGGTGGACGCCCCGGTATCGGCGGGAGTCATGCTGCGACGGTACGGAGACCCGCACTGATCCGTCCAATGCATGGATTCGCCATAATCGTTCCCATGGTGCATCAGCAGAGGTCGCAGCCCCGGCTGTCACGGACCGGTGACACAGAAGACATCGTCGCGCTGCTCGCGCCACGCCTCGTCCACTTCGCCGGCGTCGCCCGCACCGAGCACGTCACCCGCGCCGCCCAGGAGATGAACGTCCCCCAGTCGACCCTCTCCCGCTCCCTGGCCCGTCTGGAGGAGGACCTCGGCGTCGACCTGTTCGCCCGCCACGGCCGCACCGTCTCCCTCACCCCGGCCGGACGCACCTTCCTCGCTTCCGTCGAACGCGCGCTGGGCGAGATCGAGCGGGCCGCCGACGAGGTCCGCGCCGACGCCCACGCGGCCACCGGGAAGGTCGCCTTCGGCTTCCTGCACACCATGGGCGCCGAGACCGTGCCCGGCCTGCTGCACGCCTTCCGCGCCGACCACCCCCGGGTCCGCTTCAGCCTGGTCCAGAACTACGGCGAGGCCATGCTGGAGCGGCTGCGCTCCGGCGAACTCGACCTGTGCCTGACCTCCCCGGTCCCCGACGCCCCCGACCTCGTCGCCCGCCGCCTCGACGAGCAGAAGCTGCGCCTGGTCGTCCCCGCCGACCACCGTCTGGCCGGCCGCCGGCGCATCCGCCTCGCCGAGGCCGCCGACGAGACCTTCGTGACCCTGGAGCCCGGTTACGGCCTGCGCCGCATCACCGACGACCTGTGCAAGGAGGCCGGCTTCCGCCCCAAGGTGGCCTTCGAGGGCGAGGAGGCCGAGACGCTGCGCGGTCTGGTCGCGGCGGGCCTGGGCGTCGCCCTGCTGCCGCCGCCGACCGTGCCCCGCCCGGGGGTGACCGAACTGACGGTCACCGCGCCGCGCGCGGTCCGCGAGATCGGCGTCGCCTGGCTCGCGGGCCACCCGGACACGCCCCCGGTGGCGGCGTTCAAGAAGTTCCTGCTGTCCCGCAGGGGCCACCTGCTCCCGGACTAGCGGCTTCTGACGGGTGCTCCTGGGTCCGGGCCGGTCCGCAAACGCCCGTTCGCATGCTGACGTACCGATATGGCGTACCGATCATCTGAAACTCGTACAGCGGAACCAGCGCGAACTCTGGTCAGAGTGGCTGTTTGCTGTCTAGCGTGCGTCCACCGCAGAGCCCCTGCCTGTCGTGGAAGGACCTCCATGCCCTCACGTCGTTCAGCCGTTGCCACCGCCACCCTGGCCGCCGCGGCTCTCGTCTCACCGCTGTTGTTCGCCGGCCCCGCGGGGGCCACCAGCCCGCGCAGCGACGCCGCGCGCGGTGACGCGCTCGCCAGGAAGCTGGTCAAGGACTCGACCGGCAAGGGGGCGTTCGACCACCTCAGGGTCTTCCAGGCGATCGCCGACCACAACGGCGACACCCGGGTGGCGGGCTCCAAGGGGCACGAGCAGTCGGCCAAGTACGTGGAGGCGGTCATGAGAGCCGCCGGCTACCGGGTGTCCCGGCAGGAGTTCGACTTCGTGTACGTCGAGACGATCGCCGAGAAGCTGACCGTGAACGGCCCGGCCGGGCGCGACGTCCCGGTGAAGCTGATGACGTACACGGCGAGCGGGCCGGAGGGCGGCGTCACCGCCCCCGTGGCCGTCGCCCCGGTCGACGCCGACGGCAGCAACGGCTGCGAGCCGGGCGACTTCGCGTCCGGCGCCTTCACCGGCAGGATAGCCCTGGTCCAGCGGGGCGGCTGCACCTTCGCGGCCAAGCAGGCGAACGCTGCCGCGGCCGGCGCGGTCGGCGCCGTCATCTACAACAACACGCCGGGCGAGCTCAACGGCACCATCGGCGACCCGGCCCTCGGCAAGATCCCCACCGGCGGCATCACCCAGGAGGACGGCGAGAGGCTGGCCGCCGAGGCGGCGGCCGGGGAGGTCTCGGTCACCCTGGACATCCGCGAACTGCGCGAGAACCGCACGACGTGGAACGTGGTCGCCGAGACCCGCGGCGGCGACGCGGACGACACGGTGTTCCTCGGCGCCCACCTGGACTCGGTCACGGACGGGCCCGGCATCAACGACAACGGCTCGGGCTCCGCGGGCATCATGCAGGTCGCGCAGCGTCTCGCGGCCAGCCAGGACAAGATCAAGAACAAGGTCAAGTTCGCCTGGTGGTCGGCGGAGGAGTTCGGTCTCCTCGGATCGGAGGCGTACGTCGCCTCCCTGACGGAGGAGCAGAAGAAGCAGATCAAGCTCTACCTCAACTTCGACATGATCGCCTCGCCGAACGCCGCGTACTTCGTGTACGACGGTGACGACTCGGACGGCGTCGGCGCGGGCCCCGGCCCGGAGGGCTCCGCGCAGCTCGAGAAGGGCATCACCGACTTCCTCGACTCGAAGAACATCCCGCACGAGGGCACGGACTTCAGCGGCCGCTCGGACTACGGTCCGTTCATCGAGGTGGGCATCCCGTCCGGCGGCACGTTCACCGGTGCGGAGGGCATCAAGACGGAGGCCCAGGCCGCCAAGTTCGGCGGGCAGGCGGGCGTCGCGTACGACGTCAACTACCACGGTCCGGGTGACGACATCACCAACATCGACCACAAGGCGCTGGACATCAACGTCGACGTGATCGCCGACGCGGTCGGGCACTACGCGTTCGACCTGGCGCCGCTGTCGGAGCCGGTGGTCTCGCAGCCGACGGGCGGCACGGACGGCAGTGGCGGCGGCCTCCACGACGGCCACGACCACGCCACGGAGTAACCACCCGCCCGGTACCGGCCCCCGTCCCCGGGGCGGGGGCCGCCCCGTGCTCCGGCCCGCCCTCGAACTCCGTCGCGCACGCCTCGAACTCCGTCGCGCGCGCCTTCCGCACCCTCGCGCGGCCGGCCCGGTCCATCGACCGGGCCGAGCGCTACCGGTGCCGCAGCGTCCGCCCGAACCCCGCCGCCAGCGGCATCCGCAGGCCGAGCGGCGGGGGAGCCGCCAGGGCGTCCTGCACCGGCCGGGACAGGGCCCTGCCGAACAGCGCGCCCAGCACGAAGTCCTCCGTCAGCGCCGCGACCTCGTCCCGGTAGTGGTGCAGCCCGTGCCCGTCGGAGTGCACCTCGAACCGGCACACGTCCCGGTTGGCCTTCTTCGCCCGCGCCGCCAGCCGGAACGACAGCTCGGGGTCGCTGCGTTCGTCGTTCGTGCCGTGCACGATCAGCACCCGCCGCCCGACGAGCTGCTTCACCGGTTCGGGTGGCGCGGCCACGTCCTCCTCCGGCAGCCAAGGGGCGATGGCCACCGCCGAGTTGACGGCCTCGTGCCCGCCCGCGCGCAGGGCGGCCCGGCCGCCCATGCCGTGCCCGACGAGACAGACGGGGACGTCGCCGTAGCGCCGTACGGCCTCGTCGGCGGCCCAGGCGGCGTCCCGGGCGAGATGCGCCTCGCTGCCGTTCCAGCCCCGGTAGCGGTAGTGCACGACGTGCGCGGCCAGCCCCTCGTCCCGCCCCGCCCGCACCAGCCGGCGCCCGAGCGCGCGCACGGACGCGGTCGCGAGCAGGGGCGAGGGTCTGCGGCTGGAGACCTCGTCGCCGGCGGGAAGCAGCAGCACCACACCGCTCACCGCCGTCGGCTCCGGACCCAGCGCTCGCCCCAGCCGGGCCCCGGGCGCCGGCCTCGCTTCCTGTGCCATGACAGAACAGTGTCAGAAGAGCGGGTGTACGCCACCCGTCCGCACCATCACCGTTACATATCGACGGTTCCGTACACCCCGTGTGCTCTACGCGCGTAGGAGTTACAGTGCGGAAATGACGAGCCAGACCACCGCGAAGAGCCCGGCACCGGACCAGATCCGCCGGGCGCCCAAGGTTCTGCTGCACGACCACCTCGACGGCGGGCTGCGCCCCGGCACCGTCGTCGACCTCGCCCGCGACAGCGGGTACTCCCAGCTCCCCGAGACCGACCCCGACCGGCTCGGCACCTGGTTCCGCGAGGCCGCCGACTCCGGCTCGCTGGAGCGGTACCTGGAGACCTTCTCGCACACCGTCGGGGTCATGCAGACCCGCGAGGCACTCGTCCGGGTCGCCGCCGAGTGCGCCGAGGACCTCGCCGAGGACGGCGTCGTCTACGCCGAGGTGCGCTACGCCCCCGAGCAGCACCTGGAGAAGGGCCTGACCCTCGAGCAGGTCGTCGAGGCCGTCAACGAGGGCTTCCGGGAGGGCGAGCGGCGCGCGAGGGCCAACGGCCACCGCATCCGCGTCGGCGCCCTGCTCACCGCCATGCGGCACGCCGCCCGTGCCCTGGAGATCGCCGAACTCGCCAACCGCTACCGGGACCTGGGCGTCGTCGGCTTCGACATCGCCGGCGCCGAGGCCGGCTACCCGCCCACCCGCCACCTGGACGCCTTCGAGTACCTCAAGCGGGAGAACAACCACTTCACCATCCACGCGGGCGAGGCCTTCGGGCTGCCGTCCATCTGGCAGGCCCTCCAGTGGTGCGGCGCCGACCGGCTCGGCCACGGGGTGCGGATCATCGACGACATCCAGGTCCACGAGGACGGCACGGTCAAGCTCGGCCGGCTCGCCTCCTACGTCCGGGACAAGCGCATCCCGCTGGAGCTGTGCCCCAGCTCCAACCTCCAGACCGGGGCCGCGGCCTCGTACGCCGAGCACCCCATCGGGCTGCTGCGCCGGCTGCACTTCCGGGCCACGGTGAACACGGACAACCGCCTCATGTCCCACACCAGCATGAGCCGGGAATTCGAGCACCTGGTCGACGCATTCGGTTACACGCTCGACGACATGCAGTGGTTCTCCGTCAATGCGATGAAATCAGCGTTCATTCCTTTCGATGAACGACTGGCCATGATCAATGACGTGATCAAGCCCGGATATGCCGAGCTGAAATCCGAATGGCTGTTCCAGCAGACCGTCTCCACCAGCGGTTCTTCGGAAGAAAAGGGCTGAGTCGGGCCGATCGGCGCGGGGAGATGGGGACGGGCATTCACCATCCGTCCGCATTTCGATGTTTGCGGCGGACGACGGAGCATGTTTACGGTCGAGGACCGCTCACATCCCCGACATCCCATTTCGAGGACGCATTTCATGAAGCAGTCTGCTGCCAAGACCCTCGGTGTCGCCGCCCTCGGTGCCGCCTTCGCCGCCTCCGGCGCTGGCGCGGCCAACGCGGCCCCGGACGTCCCGGACCTCGCCCCGACGCTGGACGGCGTCACCAGGACGCTGCCCGCCGAGAACGTCTCCCAGGCGGTGCCGGGCGCCGGTCACGCGCTGGAGGAGGGGCAGGGCGCCGCCGGCAAGGGCCTGACCGCCGCGCAGCCGATCGCCGAGCAGCTCGTCTCCGACCAGCTCGCCAACGGCCCGACCGCGCCGGTCGCCAACCTGCTCGGCGGACTGCCGGTGCAGGGCCTGCCGACGCAGGGCCTGCCGGTGAACGGCATCCCGCTGGGCTGAACCCGCACACGCGCGACGGGGCGCATCCGGTGTCGTACCGGGTGCGCCCCGTCGGCGTACCAGAGGGGGAGTGGGGGACTGCGGGACTACCAGGCCGTGCGGGCCGCCTTCCCCTCCGACGGGAGGAGGATCCACAGGGCCAGGTACAGCAGGAACTGCGGCCCGGGCAGCAGGCACGAGACCAGGAAGATCACGCGCATGGTCGTCGCGGAGGTGCCGAAGCGCCGCGCCAGCGCGGCACACACTCCGCCGATCACGCGGCCGTGGGTCGGGCGGGCAAGGCGGGACATGGCGGCTCCTTCGTGAGCGTTCCGTCGAGGCGTTCTTCGTTCGCTTCGTCTGGTACCCACGCTACGGAGATAAAAGGGGGCAAGCGTCGCTCTACGGTGCGATCCCGACCCTGGGAATCGTCGGGGTCCGACCCTGAGAGGGCTCCTCCCACAGGACGTCACGCGGGCCCGCCGACGGCGACCTGCGACGGAGCCGGGCCCGCGCCGCGGGCACCACGGCCAGGTGGACGAGGGCCACGCCGGCCGTGTTGAGCAGCAGGGAGTCGACGTCCACCACCTGGCCCGGGACCCCGGTCTGGAGCAGTTCGATGGCCAGCGACAGCAGCGCTCCGGCGGCCACGGTACGCAGCAGGGAGGCGACCGGGGAAGCGGTCAGCCGGCCGTGCGCCATCGGCAGCAGCGCCCCCAGCGGCGCCAGCAGCGCGAGCCCCTCGCCGAGCCGTCGGGCCGCCCCCGGCCAGCCCAGCGCCAGATCGGCGCGGATGCCCTCCAGTGGGCGCAGATTGGCGGGCACCACCCAGGGCACGTCCAGGGGCCGCAGCGTCAGCCAGGCGACGGACGCGAGATGGGCGACCAGGAGGACACTCCCCGCCACTCGGACACGGACCGCGGCGTTCCCGCCGCCGATGGACCCTTGACGCTGCACGAACCCCTAGACGCGGCCGCCGCCACGGTCGGTTCCGGCGAGTCACCCGCCACCCCCGTGAGGCGTACACCACACCCGTGCCCTCGGGCGCCGTTCAGCCCCCGGTGACCTCGGTCGACGGGGGCTCGTTGCTGCCCGGGCGGGCACGGACCTCCTCCGTGCAGGAGTAGCGGCGTGGCGCCTCGTCGCCGGGGCCGCCGAGGATCACCGAGCCGTCGCCCTCGGCGGCGGCCGAGTCGGAGAACGTGCAGACGATCTGCGCGAGGGCGTACGAGGTGAGGGCGTCCGGCGCGGTGCCGAGCCGCAGCGCGTCCTCGGGGTCGCCGGGCCGCGGCCCCGACACCTTCGTCCCGCGCACGTCCGTGGTGTACCCGGCCTCCTTCTCCGCGGCCGACGGCGGCTCGGCCAGCTCGTCCAGCAGCCCCTGGGCCACCAGCACGCGCCGCTGGGAGTCCGCCGCGCCGTCCGGCACCCGCACCGTCCGGTCCACGGTCACCAGCGACGAGCCGCACAGCAGGAACACCCGCACCGCCATGCCGGGCGAGGTCCGTGTCGTCGTGCCCTGCTCGGAGAGCGAGCACCGCACCCGTGAGGGCGCCGGCCCGAAGTCCGTCGGCACCTCCGTGGCCCGGATGCCGCACCCGGCGAGCAGCACCGCGAGCACCCCCAGCACCGGCAGGCGGCGTACGGTCATCAGGCCTGTCCCTTCGCGTCCTCGCCCTTGCTCTCGTCACCCACCGCCGCCTCCGCCGCGTCGTCGGCGCCCGCCCCCGGCAGCGTGGAGGCGTCCCGCGGCAGCCGCAGCGTGAACACCGCCCCCGACTCGGGGGAGTTGGCCGCCGTGATCTCACCGCCGTGGATGTGGGCGTTCTCCAGGGCGATGGACAGCCCCAGCCCGCTGCCCTCGGACCGCGGCCGGGAGGCGCTGGCCTTGTAGAAGCGGTCGAAGACGTGCGGCAGGACGTCCTCGGGGATGCCCGGCCCGTGGTCGCGGACGGCGATCACGACGGCGTCGTCCGCCTCCCGCACCGACACCCTGACCGGTGACCCGCCGTGCTTGAGCGCGTTGCCGATGAGGTTGGCCAGGATCACGTCCAGGCGCCGCGGGTCGAGACGGGCGTGGATGCCCCGCTCTGCGTCCAGTTCGACGGCGTCCAGCCAGGCACGGGCGTCGATGCAGGCGGTGATCTGGTCGGCGACGTCGACGTCGTCCAGGACCAGCTTGGCGGTGCCCGCGTCGAAGCGGGTGACCTCCATCAGGTTCTCGACCAGGTCGTTCAGCCGCCGGGTCTCGCTCACCACCAGCCGGACGGCCGGCTCGATCATCGGGTCGATGCCGCCGCCCTCGGAGTCCAGTTCCTCCTCCAGCACCTCCGTCACGGCGGTGATGGCGGTCAGCGGTGTGCGCAGCTCATGGCTCATGTCCGCCACGAAGCGCCGGGAGGCCTGCTCCCGGGCCGCCATGTCCGCGACCCGTTTCTCCAGGTTCTCGGCGGCCCGGTTGAAGGTCCGGGACAGATCGGCCAGTTCGTCGGTGCCGGACACCCTGAGCCGGGTGTCGAGCTTGCCCTCGCCGAGCCGCCGGGCGGCCGTGCCGAGCCGCTGCACGGGCTTGAGCACCGTCGACGCCGCGGCCTGCGCGAGCAGCGCCGAGCCGATCAGCGCCAGAGCGGTGGCGATCCCCAGCGACCAGGCCAGGGAGTTGAGGTCCTTGGCCTCCGGCTCCAGCGACTTGAGCATGTAGCCGGTCGGCCCGCCGCCGATCACCCGCGTGCCGGCCACCAGGTACGGGGTGTCGTCCTCGACGATCCGCTGCCAGTACAGGTGGTACGGGGACTCGTTGGTCCCGGTGACCTTCTGCTCCTTGTTCACGGCGGTGCGCAGCGACTCGGGCACGTCCGCCAGCGTGAAGCCGCCGAGCCCGCCGGAACTGCCGTACACGGTCCGCCCGGCGGCGTTCTCGCCGACCAGCAGCACGCTGAACCGCTGCCCGCCGCTGGCCATCTGCCCGGCGGTGTGCTGCAGCTCGTCCTGCGTGGGGTGCTCGGGCAGCGAACCGGCCCGGTTCTGCATCTCCTGCTCGAAGTCGCGCAGCACGGCGTCCTGGGTGCGGCCGAGAACGGCCTCGCGGTTGAGCCAGTACGCGATGCCGGACGCGGACACGGCGGCGGTCAGCGCCACCAGTCCGAAGACGACGACCAGCCTCAGCCGCAGGCTGGTGAAGCGCAGCCGCGACCAGACTCCCTTGCGTGCCGCGGCCCAGCCGCGCAGACCCCCCGGGTTGTCCTGTGTCACTGAGGCGGGTCCAGCCGGTAGCCCACACCCCGCACCGTACGGATCAGCGTCGGGGACGACGGCACGTCCTCGACCTTGGCGCGCAGCCGTTGCACGCACGCGTCCACCAGCCGTGAGTCGCCGAGGTAGTCGTGCTCCCACACCAGCCGCAGCAGCTGCTGACGGGAGAGCGCCTGCCCGGGCCGCCGGCTCAGTTCGAGGAGGAGTCGCAGCTCGGTCGGCGTGAGCTGGAGGTCCTCGCCGTTCTTGGTGACGGTCATCGCGGCCCGGTCGATCACCAGGCCGCCGAAGGTCGCCGAGTCGCTGGACTCCCGCTCCCCGCGCCGCAGCACCGCCCGGATCCGGGCGTCCAGCACCCGGCCCTGCACCGGTTTGACGACGTAGTCGTCGGCGCCGGACTCCAGTCCGACGACGACGTCGATGTCGTCGCTCCGCGCGGTGAGCAGGATGATCGGCAGCTGGTCGGTGCGCCGGATGCGCCGGCACACCTCGAAACCGTCGATGCCGGGCAGCATCACGTCCAGCACGATCAGGTCCGGGCGCTGCTCGCGCAGCAGCTTCAGACCGTCCTCACCGCTGGCAGCGGTGGCCACCCGGTGTCCCTGGCGCGTCAGGGAGAGCTCCAGGGCCGTGCGGATGGCGTCGTCGTCCTCGATCAGCAACAGGGAAGGCACGGGCTCATTCTGGCCCATGGAGGGGGTGGTGTTCGACCTGTGGGTGCGGATGCGGGCCGCCCCGGCCGCCGGGGTCCGTGAAGGACGTGTGGTGCCACTGTGACGGACCCCTGTGACAGCTCTGTGACAGTCGGCGGACACGGCCATGAAGTCACCCGGGCAGGATTTTCGGCACAGGCAACACAGCACGTCGCACCACAGCAGTCGAACACCGGAAGTCCACGACGGGGGCGCGAGATGAACACGCTGCACAGCACCAGCACCAGCGCAGTGATCACGCGTCTGCACGACGTGCACGCACACCGGGGTTCCGAGAAGTCCGGTGCCGTGAGCGGGCGGGGGTGCGCTCGCGGCACCGGGCGTCAGCACACCGCCTACATGACGGTGGTTGACGCGCACACGGGGGACCGGGGGGAGACGGACGGGGGAGCAGCGTACGGGGAGGACCAGGGGGAGCGTCGCTCGCTGACGGAGGCGGAGTTCACCGCCTACGTCCAGGAGCGCCGCGCCTCCCTGTACGCCACCGCCTACCACCTGACCGGCGACCGCTTCGAGGCCGAGGACCTGCTCCAGAGCGCGCTGTTCTCGACCTACCGGGCGTGGGACCGGATCAGCGACAAGGCCGCCGTCGGCGGATACCTCCGCCGCACCATGACCAATCTGCACATCAGCGCGTGGCGCCGCCGCAAGCTGAACGAGTACCCGACCGAGGAACTGCCGGAGACGCCCGGCGACACGGACGCGATGCGCGGCACCGAACTGCGCGCGGTCCTGTGGCAGGCGCTGGCCCGGCTGCCCGAACTCCAGCGCACCATGCTGGTCCTGCGCTACTACGAGGGCCGCACGGACCCGGAGATCGCGGACATCCTCGACATCAGCGTCGGCACGGTGAAGTCCAGCATCTGGCGGTCGCTCCGCCGGCTGCGCGAGGACGAGGTCCTCAGCTTCGGCCGTGACCGGGAGGACGCCTTCGGCGAACTGGTCGCCTGAGGGCTCGGGGGGGTTCCCGAAAAAAAGTACGGGCCCGGGTGTATCACGGGGGCGGACCCGGACTCTTACTCACGGGAAGCCCCACCCGGGGGGAACACGGGGGATCACGGGGGAAGCAGGAACGGGGGGACCCGAAGGGGGAGCACCAAAGGGGAACACGGGGGACACGGGGGGAGCACCAAGGGAACGGGACTGGAGGGCCGGGGGGTCCGTCCAGTCCCGTTTTCCGTGCCCGCCTCAGGCCGCCGTGCGGACCGTCGCGCAGTGGCCGGCCGCCGCGGCCGCCAGGCGGCCCATCGCCTCGTCCCGGTCGCAGGCGTGCGCGCCCAGGGCCGTCTGCCGGGCGATGATCGTCCTTTCCTGCCGCATCAGCCGCCAGCCGCGGCGCAGCAGGAACGGCACCGACTTGCGGCCCTCCCGCAGGTCGCGCAGGAAACGGCGGCGGAAGGTGGTCACCGGACCCCGGCTCAGGCACAGTGCGTCGGCGAGGACGCCCGCCTCCCGGCAGCGCGTGACGAGCTCGGCGGCGAAGACGCCCTCCGCCACGAACAACGGCGTACGGCCGATGTCGACGGTCTCCGCGCCGGTCCGGGCGCTGAGCGCCAGGTCGTAGACCGGCACCTCCGTACGGCCGGTGCGGCACAGCTCCGCGATCGCGGCGACGGCGGCGTCCGCGTCCCAGGAGTCCGGGTGGTCCCAGTCGATGTCGGAACCCCCGGCGACCAGCGGCAGCGTCGGGTCGGTGCCCTCCTTGTAGAAGTCGTCGAGCCGCAGCACGGGAAGACCGGAGCGGGCGGCGAGAAGGGACTTGCCGGAGCCGGAGGGGCCGCAGAGCAGCACGACTCGGGCCGGTATGGGCGGATGGGAGGTCACGGGACACCAGTGTGAGGCATCCTTCGGCCGCCGTACGAGCCCGCGGGTCGGCTTTGAAGCGCGCGTCACATCTCAACTACGCTTCGCGTCGACCTGATTACACTCCGCAGTGCCGTCGGCGTACTCTCCCGGTACCCCGGTGGCACTCCGTAGCAGAGGTGGCAGCAGCGATGGCCCGACACGCGTCCCCCCACACCCCGACCGCCCAGCGCGCCCTGATCGCCCTCGCGACCGCCGGGGTGGCCCTGGGGGCAGGCGCGGGCGCGGCCTGCGCCGACAGCGGCGAGTCGGTCGCCGGGGTGGCCCGCATGCGCCCCAGCTCGCTGGGCACGATCGACCCGGACGCCGGCCTGAAGGCGACGACCGGCACCCTCGGCTATGTCGCGGGCCCGGTGACCGGCCTCAAGCCCAACCCGCTGGCCGGCACCGGCGTCGACCCCCTCGACAACGGCGTCGGCACCCAGGTGTCCGACTTCCAGCCGATGACCTCGCAGGCCCTCACCGGGCCGGTCGCCCAGGCCCCGTCGGTGGGGAGCATCCCGGTGCTGGGGCAGGCGACGGGGCTGCTCGGCGGCTGACGGGACGCCGGCGACGACGCGACGGCGAGAGCCGCGCCTCCCCCGGACGGAGGGGAGGCGCGGCTCTCTGCTCGTGGCGGGACCGTGCCGCGGCTCAGTACGACGAGCCGGACGCGCCCAGCGAACCCGTCGGGTGCCAGACCGTCTTGGTCTCCAGGAACGCCGTCATGCGGTCGATGCCCGGCGTCGCCGACCAGCCGGCGTCGTCCACAGGCTGTGGACGCAGGACGCGCTTGAGGTTGTCCGCCGCGGCGATCTCCAACTCCTTCGCCAGCGCTTCGTCGGCGCCCGCGAGGTCGATCGCGTTGACGTCCTGGTGGGCGGCGAGCGGGGCCGCGATCTCCGCCGTACGGCCGGACAGGACGTTGACCACGCCGCCGGGGAGGTCGGAGGTGGCCAGCACCTCGCCGAGGGAGAGCGCGGGCAGCGGGGCCTTCTCCGAGGCGACCACGACCGCCGTGTTGCCGGTGGCGATCACCGGGGCGACGACGGAGACCAGGCCCAGGAAGGAGGACTCCTGCGGGGCCAGCACCGCGACCACGCCCGTCGGTTCGGGGGAGGAGAGGTTGAAGAACGGCCCGGCGACCGGGTTGCCGCCGCCGGTCACCTGGGCGATCTTGTCGGTCCAGCCCGCGTACCACACCCAGCGGTCGATCGCCGCGTCCACCTGGTCGGCGGCCTTCGACGCCGACAGGCCCTCGGCGTCGGCGACCTCGCGCACGTACTGCTCGCGGCGGCCCTCCAGCATCTCGGCGACGCGGTAGAGGATCTGACCGCGGTTGTACGCCGTCGCGCCCGACCACGCGCCGAACGCCTTGCGCGCGGCGACCACCGCGTCCCGGGCGTCCTTGCGGGAGGAGAGCGGGGCGTTCGCCAGCCACTTGCCCTTGTTGTCCTGCACCTCGTACACCCGGCCGCTCTCGCTGCGGGGGAACTTGCCCCCGACGTACAGCTTGTAGGTCTTGAAGACGCTCAGACGGTTGCTGTCAGACATCGAGGTACGCCTCCAGGCCGTGGCGGCCGCCCTCGCGGCCGAAGCCCGACTCCTTGTAGCCGCCGAACGGCGACGTCGGATCGAACTTGTTGAACGTGTTGGACCAGACGACGCCCGCGCGCAGCTTGTTCGCGACCGCCAGGATGCGCGAGCCCTTCTCCGTCCAGATGCCCGCCGACAGGCCGTACGGCGTGTTGTTGGCCTTGGCGACCGCCTCGTCCGGCGTGCGGAAGGTGAGGACGGACAGGACCGGGCCGAAGATCTCGTCCCGGGCGACGGTGTGCGCCTGGGTGACGTTCGTGAAGAGCGTCGGGGCGAACCAGTACCCGGCGGAGGGGAGTTCGCACGCCGGGGACCAGCGCTCGGCGCCCTCGGCCTCGCCCTGGTCGGCGAGCGCGGTGATGCGGGCCAGCTGCTCGGCGGAGTTGATCGCGCCGATGTCGGTGTTCTTGTCCAGGGGGTCGCCGAGGCGGAGCGTGGACAGGCGGCGCTTGAGGGAGTCGAGCAGCTCGTCGTGGATCGACTCCTGGACGAGCAGGCGGCTGCCCGCGCAGCAGACCTGGCCCTGGTTGAAGAAGATGCCGCTGACGATGCCCTCGACGGCCTGGTCGACGGGCGCGTCGTCGAAGACGATGTTGGCGCCCTTGCCGCCCAGTTCGAGCGTCAGCTTCTTGCGGGTGCCCGCGACCGTGCGGGCGATCTCCTTGCCGACGGCCGTGGAGCCGGTGAAGGCGACCTTGTCCACGTCCGGGTGCGCGACCAGCGCCGCGCCGGTGCGGCCGTCGCCGGTGACGATGTTGACGACGCCCTTGGGCAGGCCCGCCTGACGGCAGATGTCCGCGAAGAACAGGGCGGACAGGGGGGTGGTCTCGGCGGGCTTCAGGACCACCGTGTTGCCGGTGGCCAGCGCCGGGGCGATCTTCCACGCCAGCATCAGCAGGGGGAAGTTCCAGGGGATGACCTGGCCCGCGACGCCGAGGGGACGCGGGTTCGCGCCGAAGCCGGCGTGGTCCAGCTTGTCGGCCCAGCCCGCGTAGTAGAAGAAGTGCGCGGCGACCAGCGGGAGGTCGGCGTCCCTGGTCTCCCTGATCGGCTTGCCGTTGTCGAGGGTCTCCAGGACGGCCAGCTCGCGGGAGCGCTCCTGGATGATGCGGGCGATGCGGAAGAGGTACTTCGCGCGCTCGGCGCCGGGCAGCGCCGACCACTTCGCGAACGCCTTGCGGGCGGCCTTCACCGCGCGGTCGACGTCCTCCTCGGTGCCCTCGGCGACCTCGGAGAGCACCTCCTCGGTGGACGGCGAGACGGACTTGAAGACCTTGCCGCCGGCCGCCTCGGTGAACTCGCCGTCGATGAACAGGCCGTAGGAGGGGGCGATGTCGACGACCGCGCGGGACTCGGGCGCCGGTGCGTACTCGAATGCGGACGACCGCTGTGCCGTGGTCTTTTCCGTGGTCATGGTGATCAGTCCACCGTCACGTAGTCGGGGCCGGAGTAGCGGCCGGTGGCCAGCTTCTGGCGCTGCATCAGCAGGTCGTTCAGGAGCGAGGAGGCGCCGAAGCGGAACCAGTGGTTGTCCAGCCAGTCCTCGCCCGCCGTCTCGTTGACCAGCACCAGGAACTTGATCGCGTCCTTCGCCGTGCGGATGCCGCCGGCCGGCTTCACGCCGATCTGGACGCCGGTCTGGGCCCGGAAGTCGCGGACCGCCTCCAGCATCAGCAGGGTGTTGGCCGGTGTTGCGTTGACCGCGACCTTGCCGGTCGAGGTCTTGATGAAGTCGGCGCCCGCCAGCATGCCGAGCCAGCTGGCGCGGCGGATGTTGTCGTACGTCGACAGTTCGCCGGTCTCGAAGATGACCTTCAGGCGGGCGTCCGTGCCGCAGGCCTCCCGCACGGCGACGATCTCGTCGTACACCTTGAGGTACTTGCCCGCGAGGAACGCGCCGCGGTCGATGACCATGTCGACCTCGTCCGCGCCCGCCGCGACGGCCTCGCGCACGTCGGCCAGCTTGACCGCGAGGGAGGCCCGGCCCGCCGGGAAGGCGGTGGCGACGGAGGCGACCTTCACGCCGGAGCCGGCGACGGCCTCCTTGGCCACGGGCACCATGTCGGGGTAGACGCAGACCGCGGCCGTGGTGGGGGCGGTGCGGTCGGTCGGGTCGGGGCGGACCGCCTTGGCGCCGAGCGCCCGGACCTTGCCCGGCGTGTCCGCGCCTTCCAGCGTGGTCAGGTCGACCATCGAGATGGCCAGGTCGAGGGCGTACGCCTTCGCGGTGGTCTTGATGGAACGGGTACCGAGGGAGGCGGCGCGCGCCTCCAGGCCGACCGCGTCGACGCCGGGCAGCCCGTGCAGGAAGCGGCGCAGCGTGCTGTCGGACGCGGCGACGTCCTGGAGCCCGTGCGCCCCGTGTGCTCGGGGGGTGGGTGCAGCGGACGCGGCGGGGGTACCGGGTGCGGCTGATGCAGTGGTGGGCATGGTCACCAGGCGAGCATATCTACGCGCGTAGCGGCTGTACAGCCCCCCGCGCTCATCCTGTGGACCGGCACCGCGTATGAGCGCCCCCCGGCCGTCGGGCACAATCGGCAGCATGACGACCCCGGACCACCAGTCACCCTCCCCCCGGCCCCCGGCGCCCGAGATCCGGGACCGGGTCTACCGCTCGCCCGCCGCCCTCGTCGGGGGCGTGCTGCTGCTCACCATCGTCCTGTGGCTCGGCATCGACGCGCTCGTCCGGGGCGAGGGGCGCACGCCGTGGCTGGCGCTGGCCGTCATGCTGCTCGCGGTGCCGCTGGTCGTCGCCTTCACCCTGCGGCCCGCCGTCTTCGCCGGCGAGGACCGGCTGCGCATCCGCAACCCGCTGCGCGTCATCGTGCTGCCCTGGGGGCAGGTCGCCGCGGTGCGCTCCGGTTACTCGAACGAGGTCGTCGCCGAGTCCGGCACGAAGTACCAGCTCTGGGCGATCCCGGTCTCGCTGCGCGCCCGCAAGCGCGCGGCCCGGCTGGAGGCGCGGCGCACGTCGGAGGCCTCCGGGGGCGGGCGGCGCGGGCGCGGTGCCCGTGCGGGCACCGTGGCCGGCGGGCTCGGGGGGCTGTCCGGGGGCGGCGCCGCCGCGGGGGCGGCGGCGGACGCGCCGGTGCGGGCCGAGAGCGACAAGATCGTCCACGAGCTGCGGGAGATGGTGGAGGCGCGGGGGAAGGCGCAGACGGCGCAGGGCGAGGTGTCGGTGCGGTGGGCTTACGAGGTCATGGGGCCCGCGGTGGCGGGGGCGGTGTTGCTGGCGGTGGTCTTGGGGGTGGGGTGACGCGGTTCGGGGAGTGCCGTGAGGTGCCGTGGGGTGGCTGGTGGCTGACTGCTGACGGCTCCTGGCTGGTGCGCTCGGTGTGCGTCCGGCGCGGGGGGGGGGGGGCGTTCTACGGTGCGCTGGTCCAGACGAGGAGCATGTGGGCGCCGCAGTAGGCCGAGCCCAGGACCGCCGCGGTGAGGACCAGGACCCGGTAGTGGCGTGAGGCCCGGGACAGGTGCAGGGCCAGCGGGAGCAGCAGCGGGAAGGCCGGGAGCAGGAAGCGGGCCCGCGGGAAGTAGACGCCGCCGCTGCCCAGCACGATCGCCAGCATGGCACCGGTGAAGACCAGCAGCACCAGAGGCTGGCGGTCACGGACCGACAGTCCGAAGAGCACGACCGCCGCGATCAGCGTCAGCGTCACGACGACCAGGAACAGGTGCGGCGTGGGGTCGTACACCAGCAGCCGCCGGAACTGGCGCAGCGTCTTCAGACCGAAGTCCACGTCGTTGTACCAGAGCCGCTGTACGGCGAAATAGCCGTCCCAGCGGCCCAGGCGCACGCCCACCCACGCGACGTACGCGCACCAGCCCAGCGGCGCGAGGACCGCCGCCGCTGCCGCGCGCGGGCGGGCCGGGCGGTGCCGCAGGGCGAGCAGTGCCGCCACGCTGACCGCCGCCGCCACCGCGATGCCGGTCGGACGCGTCAGGCCCGCCAGCGCCGCGAAGCCGGCCGCCCACAGCCAGCGGCCGCTGAGCACCGCGTACAGGGACCAGGCCGTGAGCGCGGTGAACAGCGACTCGGTGTAGCCCATCCACTGCACCAGGCCGACCGGGAACGCCGCCCACAGCGTCGTGAGCAGGACCCCGGTGCGGCGGCCGTACAGCCGGTCGCCCACCGCGAAGATGCCCCACGCCGCGATGAACGAGGCGACGACGGCCAGGCCCAGGGCCGTGGTCGCCCGGATGCCCGGTGTGACGGCCGCGACGGCCTTGACCAGGACCGGGAAGAGCGGGAAGAAGGCCAGGTTGTTGGCGTTGTGGGCCGTGCCCAGCTCGTCCGTGTAGCCGTGGTCGGCGATCGCCATGTACCAGTCCGCGTCCCACTGCGTGGCCAGGATCGTGTGGAGGTCCTGGCCCTCGCGCCGGGCCCATTCGGCGAGCACCAGCAGGCCCGTGAGGCGGACCGCGAGGTACGCGGTCAGGGCCGGGGCCGCCCGGCGCAGGGCGTGGGCCAGACGCCGCGCGGTCCGGGCGGTCCTGGCGGCGGCCGGGGGGCGGTCGGGGGCCGTCGGGTGGGAGTGGGGGCGCCGGGTGCCGGGGATGCGTCCGCTCGGGGTCGTTTCGCGGGCGGTCGAGGACACGGGGGCGGCTCCCTCGGGATCGGTTGGCCGGTGGGGTCGGTGTCGGTGGTCCGTGGTATCGGTGACGGGGCTTCGGGACCACCGTTGCCCGCGAGGGCGCGGGGGCGGGGAGTGCCGGTCAATGGGCGTGCGGAAATCACCCGATGGGGTGCCTCCGGGTGGGGGTCTCCACCGGGGGGCACCCCATCGGGGTGGTTCGGGTGTTCGGTTGTGGGGCTGGGGCGCTGGGGGGCTGGGGGCCGGTTGTGCCGGGGCGGTCGTTCGGGCCGTGGCCGGTCAGATGCCCGCCGCTGCGGCGAAGTCGTGCTTCAAGGCCGTCAGCAGGTCCTCGGCCTTGGCGCGGGCCGCCGGGAGGTCGGCGTGGACGGCGACCGGGACGACCACCTCCAGGTAGCACTTCAGCTTCGGCTCCGTGCCGCTGGGCCGGACGATGACCCGGGCACCGTCGAGGGTGTAGCGCAGTCCGTCGGTGGGCGGGAGGCCGGCCGACCCCTGGGTGAGATCCTCGGCCTTCGTGATCGGCAGGCCGGCGAGCCGGGTGGGGGGCTGTTCGCGCAGGCGGCGCATCGCGGCGGCGATGACGGAGAGGTCCTGCACCCGGACCGAGAGCTGGTCGGTGGCGTGCAGGCCGTGCTCGACGGCGAGGTCGTCGAGGAGGTCGAGGAGGGTGCGGCCGGCCTCCTTGAGGGAGGAGGCCAGTTCCGTGATCAGGAGGGCCGCGGTGATGCCGTCCTTGTCGCGTACGCCGTCGGGGTCGACGCAGTAGCCGAGGGCCTCCTCGTAGCCGTAGCGGAGGCCCTCGGCGCGGGCGATCCACTTGAAGCCGGTGAGGGTCTCGACGTGGGGGAGGTCCGCCTTCTGGGCGATACGGCCGAGGAGGGAGGAGGAGACGATCGACTCGGCGAACGTGCCGGTCGCTCCGCGGGTGACCAGGTGGGCGGCGAGGAGGGCGCCGACCTCGTCGCCGCGGAGCATGCGCCAGCCGGCGCCGGCGCCGTCCTCGCCGTCGGTCGCCGACCCGCCGGTCGCCGAGCCGTCGGTCGCGGCGTCGTCCCTGACGGCGACGGCGAGGCGGTCGGCGTCCGGGTCGTTGGCGATGACCAGGTCGGGGGCGGGGGTGAGGGAGCGGGCCGTGGCGAAGGCGAGGTTCATCGCGCCGGGCTCTTCCGGGTTGGGGAAGGCGACGGTGGGGAAGTCCGGGTCGGGGTCGGCCTGCTCGGCGACGAGGACGGGGTCAGGGAAGCCGGCGCGTTCGAAGGCGGCGAGGAGGACGTCCTTGCCGACGCCGTGCATCGCCGTGTAGACCGTGCGGGCGGTGCGGGGGGAGCCGGGGGCGAGGACGGCGTCCGTGCGGGCGAGGTAGGCGTCGAGGACGGTGTCGTCGAGGGTTTCCCAGCCGGTGGTGGGGCGCGGGACGTCGTGCAGGGACCGTACGGCGTCGATCTCGGCGGCGATGCCGGTGTCCGCCGGGGGGACGATCTGGGAGCCGTCGCCGAGGTACACCTTGTAGCCGTTGTCGCGGGGCGGGTTGTGGCTGGCGGTGACCTCCACGCCGGCGACGGCGCCGAGGTGGCGGATGGCGAAGGCGAGGACGGGGGTGGGCAGGGGGCGGGGGAGGAGCGCCGCCCTGAGACCGGCGCCGGTCATGACGGCGGCGGTGTCGCGGGCGAAGTCGGCGGACTTGTGACGGGCGTCGTAGCCGATGACGACGAGGCCGGCACTGTCGTCGCCGTGGGGGGTGCCCTGCTTCTTGAGGTACGCGGCGAGGCCGGCGGCGGCGCGGATGACGACGGAGCGGTTCATGCGCATGGGGCCGGCGCCGAGTTCGCCGCGGAGGCCGGCGGTGCCGAACTGGAGGGTGCCGCTGAAGCGCGCGGCGAGCTCTGCGTGGTCCTCGGCGTCGATGAGCTCGGCGAGTTCGTCGCGGGTATCCGCGTCGGGGTCCTCGGCCAGCCATGCCTGGGCCCGGGCGATGAGATCGTCGTGCACGTCGGGTCAGCCTCTCGTCCGTGGTTCGTGTGGTGGTGTGTCGGGTGCGGGGTGGTGGGTGGATGCCTGCGGCGCCGGTGCGGGTGGTCGGGGGTGCGCGTAGCGCCTAGGGGTGGTGGGTGGTGCGGGGCCGTGCCGGGGGGTCTCCGTCCTCGGAACGTCGAGGAATCGGCCGACTGGACGGTACTCGTGTTGACGCGACAACCGCTGCGGGCGGAGACCCCCCGACACGACCCCTCCCCGCCGCGCGCGACTGCGGCCAACGCCCAGGCCCGCCCCTGGTTGCGCGCCGCATGCGTCTGCGGGCGGTGGCCCAGGCCCGTCCCTGGTTGCGCGCCGTACGTGACTGCGGGTAGCGCCCACGCCCGTGCCTGGTTGCGCGCCGCGGGCGACTGCCGCAATCCGCGCGCGGCCGCGCCGCCCAGCCGCGGGCAGTCGTGCCGCTGGGGCGGCAGGGGTGGGCGCTGGGGGTGCCCCCTCTGGGGGAGGCACCCCGTCACGCCGGGCTGCGCAACGCCCCTACGCCAGCCACGACGCCGGGTACGAGGACAACCGCCGGAGGCTTTCGGCACCCCGTTCCGCCGGGCTGCGCGAACGCCCCGGCGCCGGCCAAGGGCGCCGGGGGCGAGGGCAACCGCCGGTGCGGGCGACGTCGGGCCCCGGTCACCCGGTCACAGGCGGCCCAGGACCTTCGTCAGCAGCTCGCCCATCCGGGTCGCCGAGTCGCGGCCCGCCTGGAGGACCTCCTCGTGGTTGAGGGGCTCGCCCGTCATGCCGGCGGCGAGGTTGGTCACCAGGGAGATGCCGAGCACCTCCGCACCGGCCTCGCGGGCCGCGATGGCCTCAAGGACCGTCGACATGCCGACCAGGTCCGCGCCGATGACGCGGGCCATGCGGATCTCCGCCGGCGTCTCGTAGTGCGGGCCGGGGAACTGGGCGTAGACGCCCTCCTCCAGGGTCGGGTCCACCTCCTTGCACAGGGCGCGCAGGCGGGGCGAGTAGAGGTCCGTGAGGTCGACGAAGTTGGCGCCGACGATCGGGGAGGTCGCCGTGAGGTTGATGTGGTCGCTGATCAGGACCGGCTGGCCGGGGCGCATGCCCTCGCGCAGGCCGCCGCAGCCGTTGGTGAGGATCACCGTCTTGGCGCCGGCGGCGACGGCGGTGCGCACGCCGTGCGAGACCGCGGCCACGCCGTGGCCCTCGTAGTAGTGGGTGCGGCCCAGGAAGACCAGCGCGCGCTTGTCACCGATGGCGTACGAGCGGATCTTTCCGCCGTGGCCCACCACCGCCGGCTGCGGGAAGCCGGGCAGCTCGGTGACCTGGAACTCGGCCTCGGGGTCGCCCAGGGCGTCCACGGCCGGTGCCCAGCCGGAGCCCATCACGAGGGCGACGTCGTGGGTGTCGGCGCCCGTGAGTTCGCGCAGGCGGGCCGCGGCGGCGTCGGCGGCGGCGTGGGGGTCGCCCTGGATGTCGTCCGGAAGAAGAGATGCGTTCACGGGGACGAGGGTAGCCGCTTTACGCCTACGCGCGTAGATGACAGAGCTCACGGGATCCGGAACGTTGTTTTGTCGTTTTCCACGAAGCCCCGCTCAGCAGGGGCGTTTGCGCAGTTCCATGACGTAGTCGTGGGGTGCGCCGGCGGATTCCGCGGCGTCGGCCAGTTCGCCCAGGTAGCGGGCGGAGGGCAGGCCGCCCTCGTAGGCGTTGAGGACGTAGGTCCAGGCCTGGGCCTCGCCGTCCAGGGTGTGGACCCGGATCCGGGTGCGGCGGTAGACGTCCAGGCCCACGCCCTCCCAGCGGTCGAGCGACTCCTCGTCCATCGGGGCGATGTCGTACAGGGCGACGAAGACCTGGGAGAGGGGGTCCTCCACCAGGGTCGCCAGCGCGCCCTCCCAGCCCATGTGCTCGCCGCCGAACGTCAGCCGCCAGCCGTTCACCCAGCCGGTGGCGCGCAGCGGCGAGTGGGGGGCGCGGCGGGACATCAGCCGCGCGTCGAGGTTGCCGGCGTACGCGGCGTAGAGCGACATGGGGAGAGGGTACGGCAGGCGGCTGACGGGTCACTCCGGTAACAGGGGCGCATCGGGTGAGCCCCCTGCGCGGTCTTTGGTTGAAGGGTGCGGGACAATGGAGTACGTGACTCGGATCGTGATCATCGGTGGCGGACCCGGCGGATACGAAGCGGCGCTGGTGGGCGCCCAGCTCGGCGCGGAGGTGACCGTCGTCGACTGCGACGGTCTGGGCGGGGCGTCGGTGCTGACCGACTGCGTGCCGTCCAAGACCCTCATCGCCACGGCCGAGGTGATGACCACCTTCGACTCCTCGTACGAGGAGCTGGGGATCATCGTCGCCGACGACACCCCGCCCATGGAGCAGGCCGCCCGGGTGGTCGGCGTCGACCTCGGGAAGGTCAACCGGCGTGTGAAGCGGCTCGCGCTGGCGCAGTCGCACGACATCACCGCCTCCGTCACGCGCGCCGGGGCGCGGGTCATGCGCGGGCGCGGGCGGCTGGAGGGCATGCAGGCGCTCGACGGGTCACGGAAGGTCGTGGTGACGGCCGCCGACGGCAGCGAGGAGACGCTGACCGCGGACGCCGTGCTCATCGCCACCGGCGGGCACCCGCGCGAGCTGCCCGACGCCCGGCCGGACGGCGAGCGGATCCTGAACTGGACCCAGGTCTACGACCTCGACGAGCTTCCCGAGGAGCTGATCGTCGTGGGGTCGGGTGTCACCGGTGCCGAGTTCGCCGGCGCCTACCAGGCGCTGGGGTCGCGGGTGACGCTGGTGTCGTCGCGGGACCGGGTGCTGCCGGGCGAGGACCCGGACGCCGCGGCCGTGCTGGAGGACGTCTTCCGGCGGCGGGGCATGAACGTCATGGCGCGGTCGCGGGCCGCCTCCGCCAAGCGGGTGGGCGACCGGGTGGAGGTCACCCTGTCGGACGGCCGGGTCATCACCGGCTCGCACTGCCTGATGGCCGTCGGCGCCATCCCCAACACCGAGGGCATGGGACTGGAGGAGGCCGGGGTCCGGCTGAAGGACTCCGGGCACGTCTGGACCGACAAGGTGTCGCGCACGACCGCTCCGGGGGTGTACGCCGCCGGTGACGTCACCGGTGTCTTCGCGCTCGCCTCGGTCGCCGCCATGCAGGGGCGGATCGCCATGTACCACTTCCTCGGCGACGCGGTGGCCCCGCTGAACCTCAAGACCGTGTCGTCCAACGTCTTCACCGACCCCGAGATCGCCACGGTGGGCTACACCCAGGCCGACGTCGACGCCGGCAAGATCGACGCCCGCGTCGTGAAGCTGCCGCTGCTGCGCAACCCCCGCGCGAAGATGCAGGGCATCCGGGACGGCTTCGTCAAGATCTTCTGCCGGCCGGGCACCGGGATCGTGGTGGGCGGTGTCGTCGTCGCGCCCCGCGCCTCGGAGCTGATCCACCCGATCTCGCTCGCCGTCGACAACAACCTGACGGTCGAACAGATCGCCAACGCGTTCACCGTCTACCCGTCGCTGTCGGGCTCGATCGCCGAGGTGGCGCGGCAACTGCACACCCGTAAGTCGGGCGCGGAGGGCTGAGGAGCCCGACGGCCGGTTTCGACTCCCCGGCGGTCACGGGGAGTTGCCGGACATGCGTACGGCATACGCCACTGGAGCAACCCCTATACCACTTCGTACCCTGCCGTGCGAACAACTTCTGTTATTCGGCGCAAACTGCTGAAAGCAGACGGTCGTTGGCATTACTGTCAGTTTCGTGTTCGCTGCAGAACGTCGCCAATTGATCCTCGAAATGGTGCGAGCGAACGGAGCGGTGTCGCTCCGGGAACTCGCCCGCGTCGTCCAGACCTCCGAAGTGACCGTACGGCGGGACGTGCGTGCACTGGAGGCAGAAGGACTCCTCGACCGCCGGCACGGCGGTGCGGTACTGCCGGGCGGGTTCACGCGCGAGTCCGGCTTCCCGCAGAAGTCGCATCTCGCGACCGCCGAGAAGACCGCGATCGCCGACCTCGCCGCGGGCTTCGTCGAAGAGGGCGAGGCCATCGTGGTGGGGGCGGGGACGACCACCCAGGAGCTGGCCCGCCGGCTCGCCCGGGTGCCCGGGCTGACCGTCGTCACCAACTCGCTGCTGGTGGCCCAGGCCCTCGCCCACGCCAACCGCGTGGAGGTCGTGATGACCGGCGGTACCCTCCGCGGTTCCAACTACGCCCTGGTCGGCAGCGGTGCCGAGCAGTCCCTCCAGGGGCTGCGGGTCTCGCGGGCCTTCCTGTCCGGGAGCGGGCTGACCGCCGAACGGGGGCTGTCCACCTCGAACATGCTGTCGGCGTCCGTCGACCGTGCGCTGGTGCAGGCAGCCGCCGAGGTGGTCGTCCTGGCCGACCACACCAAGCTGGGCACCGACACGATGTTCCAGACCGTGCCGACCGATGTCATCACCCGGCTCGTGACGGACGAGCCGCCGGCCCACGACGACCGTGCCGCCACCGAGTTGCAGGCCCTCGCCGACCAGGGCGTGCAGATCGCCGTGGCCGGTACGCAGGGCGGGGCGGCCGGCTCCGGCGGCCAGGGGGGTGAGGCGGGCCCGGCGCGACAACAGCGCCGGGACGTGCCACTGCCCGGACCGCGCCGTCAGGTGCCCGGCGCGGGCACGGGGCTCAGGACGGCCGCGGCCCTGGGCGAGCAGGGCGGCGGGGCGGAACAGCGGGCTGCCAGGGTCGCCGATCTCCGGCGGCGCTGAGGGGCTGCGCTGAGGGCTGCTGGGCGCCGGCTCGCCGTGGGGGTGAGGGTGCGTGGGCGGGTGCGGGTGGTGGGTGGCTGGTCGCGCAGTTCCCCGCGCCCCTTCAGGTGGGCACGGGGAACGTCGTACGAGACTCAGTCCTTGATCTCGCAGATCGCGGCGCCGGACGTGATGGAGGCGCCGATATCGGCGGACAGGCCCTTGATGGTGCCGGACTTGTGCGCGTTGAGGGGCTGCTCCATCTTCATCGCCTCCAGGACGACGACCAGGTCGCCCTCCTTGACCTCCTGGCCTTCCTCCACGGCGACCTTGACGATGGTGCCCTGCATCGGGGAGGCGAGGGTGTCGCCGGAGGAGGCGGGGCCGGACTTCTTCGCGGCCCGGCGCTTGGGCTTGGCGCCGGCGGCGAGACCGGTGCGGGCCAGCGACATGCCGAGCGAGGCCGGCAGGGAGACCTCCAGGCGCTTGCCGCCGACCTCGACGACGACGGTCTCACGGCCGGCGTCCTCGTCGGCCTCGGCGTCGGCCGGGGCGGCGAAGGGCTTGATCTCGTTGACGAACTCGGTCTCGATCCAGCGGGTGTGGACCGTGAACGGGTCGGTGGAGCCGGTCAGCTCGGGCGCGAAGGCCGGGTCGCGCACGACCGCGCGGTGGAACGGGATGGCGGTGGCCATGCCCTCCACCTGGAACTCCTCCAGGGCGCGGGCGGCGCGCTGGAGGGCCTCCTTGCGGGTGCGGCCGGTGACGATCAGCTTGGCGAGCAGGGAGTCCCAGGCGGGGCCGATGACGCTGCCGGACTCCACGCCGGCGTCCAGGCGGACACCGGGGCCGGCCGGCGGGTCGAACCGGGTGACCGTGCCGGGCGCGGGCAGGAAGTTGCGGCCGGGGTCCTCGCCGTTGATGCGGAACTCGAAGGAGTGGCCGCGCAGGACCGGGTCGTCGTAGCCGAGCTCCTCGCCGTCGGCGATGCGGAACATCTCGCGGACCAGGTCGATGCCGGCGACCTCCTCGGTGACCGGGTGCTCGACCTGGAGGCGGGTGTTGACCTCGAGGAAGGAGATGGTGCCGTCGTTGCCGACGAGGAACTCCACGGTGCCCGCGCCGACGTAGCCGGCCTCCTTCAGGATGGCCTTGGAGGCGCGGTACAGCTCGGCGACCTGCTCCTCGGACAGGAACGGCGCCGGGGCCTCCTCGACCAGCTTCTGGTGGCGGCGCTGGAGGGAGCAGTCACGGGTGGAGACGACGACCACGTTGCCGTGCTTGTCGGCCAGGCACTGGGTCTCCACGTGGCGGGGCTTGTCGAGGTAGCGCTCGACGAAGCACTCGCCGCGGCCGAAGGCGGCCACGGCCTCGCGGACGGCGGAGTCGTACAGCTCGGGGACCTCTTCGAGGGTCCGGGCGACCTTCAGACCGCGTCCGCCGCCGCCGAAGGCGGCCTTGATGGCGATGGGCAGGCCGTGCTCCTCGGCGAAGGCGACGACCTCCTCCGAACCGGAGACCGGGTCGGGGGTGCCGGCGACCAGGGGAGCCCCGGCGCGCTGGGCGATGTGCCGGGCGGCGACCTTGTCACCCAGGTCGCGGATGGCCTGCGGGGGCGGGCCGATCCAGATCAGCCCGGCGTCCAGGACCGCCTGGGCGAACTCGGCGTTCTCGGAGAGGAAGCCGTAGCCCGGGTGAACCGCGTCCGCGCCGGACTCCCGTGCGGCGGCCAGGATCTTGTCGATGACCAGATAGCTGGTGGCCGGAGTGTCACCGCCCAGGGCGAACGCCTCATCCGCGGCGCGGACATGCAGAGCGTCCCGGTCCGGGTCCGCGTAGACGGCCACGCTCGCGATCCCGGCATCCCGGCAGGCCCGGGCCACGCGGACAGCGATTTCGCCACGGTTGGCGATGAGCACCTTGCGCACGATTGAGGCTCCCTCCTTGAAACAAGCCGAGTTTAGGGACTGCCGACACGGCACTTCGACCCGTCCCCAATGGTGAGCTTGCCCACACGGAGCGTGATTCGAGGCTCGCTCGACCCGCGAAATCCCTTGTCGCACCGTGGTACGCAGGACTCCTCCCGGAAACCCTAGCCCGGCGATGTGGTCAAGGTCTCTGTGAGAGCGTGCTGCGGCCCACTCGGTTTCTTTGTGGAGTCCCTACGAATGGCCCAATGATTCTTTGCCCCTGGCGGAACCCTTGTCCCGAGGTTTACCCGTTAGTAGCGTTCGCGGCGTAACGAACGTACTCGGGGTAACCAGAAGTGTGCTCGAAAGCGGGTGGGGTCCGGTGGTGCGCAGACCGGTGGCGTGGATCGTGGCGGTCGTCCTGTTCGCCGAGGCGCTCGGCATCGCCGGGCTGAACTGGTTCCTCGGGGTGGTCGTCGACCGGCAGAGCATGTCCCTGGCCGGTCTCGACCCGGACGTGATGTCCGTGTCCTCGAAGATCGGCGGCGTCGCCTTCGGTCTCTACTTCGCCCTGTGCGGGCTCGTCGCGCTGCTCGTGGCGCTGCGCGGCCGGCGGCCCGCCGGGCTCGGCCGGGTACTGCTGATCAGCGCCGCCGTGGTGCACGCGCTGCTCGGCGCCTTCACCTGGGGGCTGGTGGGCTGGCCCGCCTTCCTGTTCATGGTCCTGGTCCTGGGGCTCGTCGTGCTGCTGCTGATGACGCACGACACCCCCGAGGAGCCCCGGGACCGGTCGGCGGACGACGCCTCCCCGGTCAGTCCCCCGCCGGCTCCCACAACTGGGTGATCTCCACGCCCAGTTGGGCCAGCAGCCGCCGCACCAGGGGCAGGCTGATGCCGATCACATTGCCGTGGTCGCCGTCGATGCCGTCGATGAACGGCGCCGAACGGCCGTCCAGGGTGAAGGCCCCGGCGACGTGGAGGGGCTCGCCGGAGGCGACGTAGGCGGCGATCTCCTCGTCGGTCGGCTCGCCGAAGCGGACGACGGTGGAGGCGGTGGCCGAGGCGTAGCGGCCGGAGGCGGTGTCGTAGACGCAGTGGCCGGTCTGGAGCGTGCCGGCCCGGCCGCGCATCGCCTTCCAGCGGGCGGTCGCCTCCTCGGCGTCGGCGGGCTTGCCCAGGGCCCGGCCGTCCAGGTCGAGCACCGAGTCGCAGCCGATCACCAGGGCGCCCTGGACCTCCGGCCTGGCGGCCACCACGGACGCCTTGGCCTCGGCCAGGGCCAGGGCCAGCTCCGCCGGGGTGGGGGCGGTGACGGCGTCCTCGTCGACGCCGCTCACGATCACCTCGGGGGCGAGGCCGGCCTGGCGCAGCAGTCCGAGCCGGGCGGGGGACTGGGAGGCGAGGACGAGTCGCCTGCGGCGCTGTGCGGTCATGCCGTCAGGTTAGCCACCGGGGCGGGCCCGGTTCACCTCACCCCGATCACGAGCATCGCGAGCACCATGGCCAGCGCCAGGAGAACGCTCAGCCGCCGCAGCATGTGCTGCGTGTCGCGCAGTTCTTCGGGCGGTTCGTTCTCGGGGTCGGACCACAGCATGCCACCAGCGTGGGGCCTGGCCGGGTGGGGCGCCTGAGTAGGCGTACTCAAATGGGCGCCCCGTGCCGTCCTGCTGTGCGCGGTTCCCCGCGCCCCTGAGTCAGCTGTTGCTAGGCCGGCCAATAGGTGCGCGCCCACGAGGCCGGGCCCGGGTGGGGGACGTGGGCCCGGGCGATGCGGGACGGGTCGGACCATGCGGCGCGCGGGCGGGGCGCGCCGGGCGGTTCGGCCGCCGCCGCGGCGCGCGCCCTGACCACCGCCAGGGCGGCGGCCAGCTCCTCGGGGGTGGGGTTGCCCCGTACGACCTTGATCGTCACAGCGGCTCCTTACAGGGGGATGTTGCCGTGCTTCTTCGGGGGCAGGGACTCCCGCTTGGTGCGCAGCTGGCGCAGGCCGCGGACGATGTGGCGGCGGGTGTCGGACGGCATGATCACGGCGTCGACGTAGCCGCGTTCGGCGGCGACGTAGGGGTTGAGGAGGGTGTCCTCGTACTCCTGGATCAGCCGGGCGCGGACGGCCTCGACGTCCTCGCCGTTCGCCTCGGCCTCGGCGAGGGTGCGGCGGTGCAGGATGTTGACGGCGCCCTGGGCGCCCATGACGGCGATCTGGGCGGTGGGCCAGGCCAGGTTGAGGTCGGCGCCCAGGTGCTTGGAGCCCATGACGTCGTAGGCGCCGCCGAAGGCCTTGCGGGTGATGACGGTGATCAGCGGGACGGTGGCCTCGGCGTAGGCGTAGATCAGCTTGGCGCCGCGGCGGATGATGCCGTCGTGCTCCTGGTCGACGCCGGGCAGGAAGCCGGGGACGTCCACGAAGGTGATCACCGGGACGTTGAAGGCGTCGCAGGTGCGCACGAAGCGGGCGGCCTTCTCGGAGGCGGTGATGTCCAGGCAGCCGGCGAACTGCATGGGCTGGTTGGCGACGATGCCGACGGGCGCGCCTTCGACGCGGCCGAAGCCGGTGAGGATGTTCGGCGCGAACATCGGCTGGGTCTCGAAGAACTCGGCGTCGTCGAGGACGTGCTCGATGACGGTGTGCATGTCGTAGGGCTGGTTCGCCGAGTCCGGGACCAGGACGTCCAGCTCGCGGTCCTCGTCGGTGACCGTCAGGTCCGCCTCCTCGGGGAAGGCGGGCGGCTCCGAGAGGTTGTTCGAGGGCAGGTAGCTCAGGAGCTGCTTGACGTACTCGATGGCGTCCTTCTCGTCGCCGGCCATGTGGTGGGCGACGCCGGAGGCGGTGTTGTGGGTGCGGGCGCCGCCCAGCTCCTCGAAGCCGACGTCCTCGCCGGTGACGGTCTTGATGACGTCGGGGCCGGTGATGAACATGTGGCTGGTCTGGTCGACCATGATCGTGAAGTCGGTGATGGCGGGGGAGTAGACCGCGCCGCCCGCGCACGGGCCGACCACCAGGGAGATCTGCGGGATGACACCGGAGGCGTGGGTGTTGCGGCGGAAGATCTCGCCGTAGGCGCCGAGGGACGCCACACCCTCCTGGATGCGGGCGCCGCCGGAGTCGTTGATGCCGATGACCGGGCAGCCGGTCTTCAGCGCGAAGTCCATCACCTTGACGATCTTCTGGCCGTAGACCTCGCCCAGGGCCCCGCCGAAGACGGTGAAGTCCTGGGAGAAGACGGCGACCGGGCGGCCGTCGACGGTGCCGTAGCCGGTGACCACGCCGTCCCCGTAGGGCCGGTTGGCGTCCAGGCTGAAGTTGGTGGAGCGGTGCCGGGCGAACTCGTCCAGCTCCACGAAGGAGCCCTCGTCCAGGAGCAGCTCGATGCGCTCACGGGCCGTCAGCTTGCCCTTGGCGTGCTGCTTCTCCACCGCGCGTGCCGAACCGGCGTGCGTAGCCTCCTGGATACGGCGCTCGAGATCCGCGAGCTTCCCCGCGGTCGTGTGAATGTCAGGCTGCTGCTCTTCCGGCTCGGACATCGGGATGCGGCTCCCTGCCTGCTCAAAAGGGGGGGACGGTTACTCATTCGTAGAGTAGTAGGGGGCCTTCCGATCGGCAGTGCGGTCTTTCCCACACCTAGGGTGGCTTGCATGACGCCGCGAGATGCCTCAGACGACAGCAGCAGCCGGTGGTCCGACCTCGACCGCCCGCCCCTCAACGCCACCGCCCTGCACCGGGGCCTGGCGCGTGAGGGAGGGCTGTGGCGACAGGTGGACGTGGTGCAGCGCACCGGCTCGACCAACTCCGACCTGGTGGCCCGCGCCGCCGCGGGCACGGCGGACGAGGGGTCCGTCCTGGTCGCCGAGGAGCAGAGCGCCGCCCGCGGACGCCTGGACCGGCAGTGGACTGCCCCGGCCCGCTCCGGCCTGTTCTTCTCCGTGCTCCTGAAGCCGCGCGAGGTGCCGGTGCCCCGCTGGGGCTGGCTGCCGCTGCTCACCGGCGTCGCGGTGGCCACCGGCCTGTCCCGCACCGCCGGCGTCGACACCGCCCTGAAGTGGCCCAACGACCTGCTCGTCACCGTCGGCGGCGAGGAGCGCAAGGCCGGCGGCATCCTCCTGGAGCGGGCGGGCGAGGACGGCGTGGTCATCGGCGTCGGCGTCAACGTCAGCCTGCGGTCCGACGAGCTGCCGGTGCCGCAGGCCGGGTCGCTGGCGCTGGCCGGGGCGGTGAGCACCGACCGCGACCCGCTGCTGCGCGGGGTGCTGCGGGCCCTGGAGGACTGGTACGGGCGGTGGCGGTCGGCCGGGGGCGACCCGGGCGCCTGCGGGCTTCAGGAGACGTACGCCGCCGGGTGCGCGACCCTCGGGCGGGTGGTCCGCGCGGAGCTGCCGGGCGAGAGGTCGGTGGTCGGCGAGGCGGTGGCCGTGGACGGGGACGGGCGACTGGTGCTGGCGACCGAGACGGGGGTGCAGGAGCCGGTGGGGGCCGGGGACATCGTGCATCTGCGGCCGGCCTGAGCGGTGCGGTCGCGCGCCGGCCGGGACGGCCGCGGTGCGCCCGTCCGGTGTTCCGGTACGCGGGGAGGCGCGGCCGCCCGCGGGCTACGAGGAGTGAGCTGGCCCACAGCTGACGTAAAGTTGGGGCCGGTCGATACCTGACCGCGGCAGATCGGAAGGGCAACAGGCGTGACCGTCGACGACACGGGCTCCGGCGCGGACGGAGACGGCCGGGTGGACCCACCCCCGCTGTCCCCACCGCCCGAACAAGGGGACTCCCCGGACCAGGGGGACTTGCCGGATCAGGGGGACTCGGCGGGCCAGGGGAACTTGCCGGACCGAGGGGACTCCCACGCCGACGACTCGGGGGAGGACAACCCCCTCGCCATCCGCCTCGAACAGCTCATCCTCGGCGCCGAGCGCCGCTACACCCCCTTCCAGGCCGCGCGCAGCGCCGGTGTCTCGGTGGAGCTGGCCACCCGTTTCTGGCGGGCGATGGGCTTCGCGGACATCGGCCAGGCCAAGGCGCTCACCGAGGCGGACGTCCTGGCGCTGCGGCGGCTGTCCGGTCTGGTCGAGGCCGGGCTGCTGAGCGAGGCCATGGCGGTCCAGGTGGCCCGCTCCACCGGCCAGACCACGGCCCGGCTGGCCGAGTGGCAGATCGACTCCTTCCTGGAGGGCCTGACCGAGCCCCCGGAGCCGGGCATGACCCGCACCGAGGTGACGTATCCGCTGGTCGAGCTGTTGCTGCCGGAGCTGGAGGAGTTCCTCGTCTACGTCTGGCGGCGTCAGCTCGCCGCCGCCACCGGCCGGGTCGTCCAGGCCGCCGACGACGAGGAGATGGTCGACCGGCGGCTCGCGGTCGGCTTCGCCGACCTGGTCGGGTTCACCCGGCTGACCCGCCGGATGGAGGAGGAGGAACTCGGCGAGCTGGTCGAGGCCTTCGAGACCACCGCCGCCGACCTGGTGGCCGCGCGCGGCGGCCGGCTGATCAAGACCCTCGGCGACGAGGTGCTCTACGCCGCCGACGACGCGGGGACGGCCGCGGAGATCGCCCTGCGGCTCATCGAGACCCTGGCGGGCGACGAGACGATGCCGGAGCTGCGGGTCGGCATGGCGTTCGGGACCGTGACCACCCGGATGGGCGACGTCTTCGGCAGCACCGTCAACCTGGCCTCGCGGCTGACCTCGATAGCGCCGCGCGACGCCGTGCTCGTCGACTCGGCGTTCGCCGAGGAGCTGGTCCGCACCGGCGACGCCCCCGCCTCCGAGGCGCAGGCGGCGGAGGAGGCCGCGGCGGCGGAGAAGGAGGGCGAGGAGCCTCCGGCGTACCGCTTCGCGCTCCAGCCGATGTGGCAGCGCCCGGTGCGTGGCCTGGGCGTGGTCGAGCCGTGGCTGCTGACCCGGCGGGGCGAGAAGCCGTAGGCCGCGTCCCTCCGTGGCCGGCCGGCGGCCCGGTCAGTCCGGCAGGTCCACGCACAACCCGATGACCGGCAGGCACAGGCCCGGGTCGTCCGGCTCGGGCTCGGGCTCGGGGGCCGGGTCACGGGCCGGTGGGGGTTTGTCGCGGCCGGGCGGCGGCGCCGGACGCTCGGTCCGCGGCGGAGCGGGCCGGGACGTGGCCGGCGGGGGCGGGGTGCCGTCGGGTGCCGGGCGGGTTCCGGGCGGGCCCGGTGTGTCCGGGGCGGCAGGGGTGTTCGGGGCCTGCGGGACGGACGTCCCCGGGGTGCGGGCGGCGGGGTCGGACCAGGCCGGCGGCACGGCAAGGCTCTGCGCGGGCTCGGCCGATCCATCGGCCGTCGGCGCGCTGCGGGCGCCCAGGATCGTGGTGGCCGACGGGCTCGGCGCGGGACCGGGGGCCGGGCTGCCGGCGGTGGCCGTCCGCTCCGTGGCGGAGCCGGTCGCCCGGGGCCGGGCCTCGGCCGCGTCGAAGCCGCCCGCGCCCGGTTCGGGCGTCAGCCGTACGAGGCTCAGGGCGCCGGCCGCCAGGGTGAGACCGCCGGCGGCGAGCAGCACCTTGCTCGGACGGGGCCGGCGGTGCCGTCCCCTCGGCCCCCAGAGCCGCTGGGGCCCGCCCGGCGGGTCGTTCGTGGTCATGGTCCCTCCCCGGTGCGCACATGTCCCCCGTGCGCCGTGGTGGGCCGCACGCTATGCGCTGGGCCGGGCCGGCGCGGGCCGGTCGGCGGGATGTCACTCGAACGGGTGGCCGGGGGGTGATCCGGCGGTCCGCGCCGGCGGGCGGGCGCCGCATCTCCGGGCCGTCGCCCGCCGGTGCCGCGCGTGCCCCGCGCAGCGGGGCTTTTCCCGCGTCGGGTCGCCTGCGATGATCGGGCCGTCCAGTTGTTAACCCGCGTTAACCCGGAGGGTGTCATGAGCGAGGAGCGGTTCGGAGAGTTCGTCCTGGTGCGGCGGCACGGGGACGGGCATGTCGCGGAGCTCGCCCTCGACCGGCCGAAGGCCATGAACGCCGTCTCGACCGCCATGGCCGAGTCCGTCACGGCGGCCTGTGCGGCGCTGGCCGCGGACCGGAGCGTACGGGCGGTGGTGCTGACCTCGACCCACGGGCGCGCGTTCTGCGTCGGGGCCGACCTCAAGGAGCGGAACTCCTTCAGCGACGCCGACCTGCTGCGGCAGCGGCCGGTGACGCGCGCGGCCTACACCGCGGTGCTGGAGCTGCCGATGCCGACGGTCGCGGCCGTGCACGGGTTCGCGCTGGGCGGCGGGTTCGAGCTGGCGCTGTCCTGCGATGTGATCGTGGCCGACCGTACGGCGGTGGTGGGGCTGCCCGAGGTGTCCGTGGGGGTGATCCCCGGGGGCGGCGGCACGCAGCTGCTGCCCCGGCGGGTGGGCGCGGCCCGCGCCGCCGAGCTGGTCTTCACCGCGCGGCGGGTCGAGGCCTCCGAGGCCCGTGAGCTGGGCATCGTCGACCAGTTGGTGGACGAGGGCCGGGACCGCGAGGAGGCGCTGGCGCTGGCCTCCCGGATCGCCGCCCACTCCCCGGTGGGGCTGCGCGCGGCCAAGCGGGCGCTGCGGCTGGGGCAGGGGCTCGACCTCCGGGCCGGTCTGGAGGTCGAGGACGCGGCCTGGCGGGCCGTGGCGTTCTCGGGGGACCGGGCGGAGGGCGTGGCGGCGTTCAACGAGAAGCGGAAGCCTCAGTGGCCGGGGGAGTGACCGGCCCCGTCGGTCCCTACGGGCCCGTCCGGCCGGGCCGGCTCCGGAGGGGGACCGTGCATGCCGACCGGAGCCCCATCAGCCCGTCCGGCGTGTGAGGACGAGGCCGTTCATGCCGAAGCGGGGTCTGGGGGCGCAGCCCCAGGGACGCGCACCCCGCGCACGCGCGCCCGAGGGGGCCGGGGCTGCGGGCGCAGCCCACCGCACCGTGGTCGAGGAGGCCGGCAGACCCGATCCGCTCCCACCCCCGTTTCCCACCCCGTTCGCCCCGACCAATGTCCCCATTAGCCCGAAACATCCCTAGCCTGGTGAGATGGGTGAGGACAGACACCTCGCGGCCGTCGTGGCGCTGGCGCAGGGCATGGCCGCGGCGCACAGCTTGCGCGACGCCTGGCGCGCCGCGGCCCTGGGCGGATGCCGGGCGCTGGACGGCAGCTTCGCCGCCCTGTCGGTGTGGGAGCGGGAGCTGGGCCGCCTCCGCGTCCTGGTGAACGTGGGGGAGCGGGCGCCGGACGAGGAGGAGTTCCCGGAGGACGAGTCCTACCCGGTGCACCAGTTCGCGGAGATCACCGAGTTCCTGCACGAGCGCTGGGCCGGCGGCGGTGAGCCCGGCGCCTGGGTGGAGACCGCCGAGGGCCCGGCGGCCGGCCGTCCCGGCTACGTGCACCAGCGCGTCGCCGCCCTGCGCCGGCGCGGACGCGGCTGCTGCGTCGTCGCGCCGATCGTGCTGCACGGGCGCGCCTGGGGCGAGCTGTACGTGGCCCGCCGGGTGGGCGAGCCCGTCTTCGAGCGGGCCGACGCCGACTTCGCCACCGTCCTGGCCTCCGTCGTGGCCGCCGGTATCGCGCAGACCGAGCGGCTGGAGGAGGCCCGGCGGCTGGCGTACACCGACGCGCTCACCGGTCTCGCCAACCGCCGTGCCGTGGACGCCCACCTGGACGAGGCCGTGGAGCGGCACCGCCGGGAGGGCGTCGCCGTCAGCCTCGTCGTCTGCGACCTCAACGGGCTCAAGCGGGTCAACGACACCCACGGGCACGCCGTCGGCGACCGGCTGCTGGAGCGTTTCGGCTCGGTGCTGTCGGTGTGCGGGGCGATGGTGCCGGGGGCGCTCGTGGCCCGCCTCGGCGGCGACGAGTTCTGCCTGCTCGCGGTGGGCCCGCCCGCCGACGCCGTGGTGAAGGCGGCCGACGAGCTGTGCCGCCGGGCCGGTGAGCTGGAGCTCGGCGACGGGGTGGCCTGCGGGGTGGCGTCCACGGAGGACCCGGTCGGCCCGGTCCGCTCCGCGCGCCGGCTGTTCCGGCTCGCCGACGCCGCCCAGTACCGGGCCAAGGCCGAGCGGTCGGCCCGTCCGGTCGTCGCCGGCCGCGAGGGCCCCGACGATCCCGTCGTACGCCTCGCCGACCAGCCGTCCCGCGAGGAGAACGGCGAGCGGCGCCGGTTCCGGGGGCGGCACGCGCCGTAGCGCCGGCGCCGGCCACGCGGACGCCGGCGGCGGTAAGGGGCGCCCCGGCTCCCCAGCAGTGACATCAGTAGTGACATCATCGAATTCACTGCGTACGCTCCTGAATATGGATATGCACACTGTGGTGGTGGGGACAGCCGGGGTCACCGTGTCCGACGTCCTCGCCGTGGCGCGCGGCGGCGCCCGGGTCGAACTGTCCGAGGACGCGGTGGCGGCGCTGGCCGCGGCCCGCGAGATCGTGGACGCGCTGGCCGCCAAGCCCGACCCCGTGTACGGCGTCAGCACCGGCTTCGGCGCCCTGGCGACCCGGCACATCAGCCCCGAACTCCGCGCCCGGTTGCAGCGCAACATCGTCCGCTCGCACGCCGCAGGCATGGGGCCGCGCGTCGAGCGGGAGGTCGTCCGCGCCCTGATGTTCCTGCGTCTGAAGACCGTCTGCTCCGGCCGCACCGGCGTCCGCCCCGAGGTCGCCCAGTCCATGGCGGACCTCCTCAACGCCGGGATCACCCCGGTCGTCCACGAGTACGGCTCGCTCGGCTGCTCCGGCGACCTCGCCCCGCTGTCCCACTGCGCCCTGGCGCTGATGGGCGAGGGCGAGGCAGAGGGCCCGGACGGCACCGTGCGCCCGGCCGCCGACCTCCTCGCCGAGCACGGCATCGCGCCCGTCGAACTGCGCGAGAAGGAAGGCCTGGCCCTCCTCAACGGCACCGACGGCATGCTCGGCATGCTGGTCATGGCCCTGGCCGACCTGGACACCCTCTACAAGTCCGCCGACGTCACCGCCGCCCTCACCCTGGAGGCGCTGCTCGGCACCGACAAGGTCCTCGCCCCCGAGCTGCACGCCATCCGCCCGCACCCCGGGCAGGCCGCCAGCGCCGCCAACATGCTCGCCGTGCTGAAGGGCTCGGGGCTGACGGGCCATCACCAGGACGACGCCCCCCGCGTCCAGGACGCCTACTCGGTGCGCTGCGCCCCGCAGGTGGCCGGCGCCGGCCGGGACACCATGGCCCACGCCCGGCTGGTCGCCGAGCGGGAACTGGCGTCGGCGGTGGACAACCCGGTGGTCCTCCCCGACGGACGGGTGGAGTCCAACGGCAACTTCCACGGCGCCCCCGTCGCCTACGTCCTCGACTTCCTCGCCGTCGCGGTCGCCGACCTCGGCTCCATCGCCGAGCGGCGCACCGACCGGCTCCTGGACAAGAACCGCAGCCACGGGCTGCCGCCGTTCCTCGCCGACGACGCCGGCGTGGACTCCGGCCTGATGATCGCTCAGTACACGCAGGCCGCCCTGGTCAGCGAGTTGAAGCGGCTGGCCGTCCCGGCGTCGGCGGACTCCATCCCGTCCTCCGCGATGCAGGAGGACCACGTGTCCATGGGCTGGTCGGCCGCGCGCAAGCTGCGCACCGCCGTGGACAACCTCACCCGGATCATCGCCGTCGAGCTGTACGCGGCCGCCCGCGCCGTCCAGCTCCGCGAGGGTCTCACCCCGGCCCCCGCGACCCGGGCGGTCATCGACGCCGTACGCGAGGCGGGCGTTCAGGGGCCGGGCCCCGACCGGTATCTGGCGCCGGACCTGGCCGCGGCGGAGGCGTTCGTCCGGGACGGCCGGCTGGTCGCGGCGGCGGAGTCGGTCACCGGGCCGCTGCGCTAGGCGGGACCCGGGCGGAGTGCGGAGCCGGCCACCCGTCGGGTGCGCCGGCCCCGAAAGCGCGTCACGTCCCGGTCGGGAACATCACGAAGATCAGAGATCGAGGCGTTCGCGGCGCACCGAATACACCACGAAGCCGGCACCGAGCGTGAGGAACGCCGTGCCGCCGACGACGTACGGCGTGCTGTCGAAGCTGCCGGTGTCGGCCAGGGTGACCTCGGCCCCGGCGGCCGGTGCGCCGGTGTCCGCGGTGCCGGTGGACGCGGCCCTGGCCTGCTCGGTGACCTGCGGGGACGCGGTGCCGGACGGGCTGGTCGACGGGGCGTCGCCCGCGGGGCGGTCCGAGGAGGCGTTCGCGGACGGGACGAACCACAGGGCGCACAGCAGGGACCCCGCGGCGGCGGCGGTCAGCAACGGGCGGCGAGCGGATGACACGGAATATCGATCCCCTTGTGGCGCTGGCGAATTGGCCGTGTGGGGCGATGTTAGTGAAAGGCGCGGGTCACAGGAAAGTCACGGGAGCCCGCCGCCGTACTCTCCGGGCATGAGCACTCCTGAGACATCACGTTATGTCCGCCTTCGCGTCGAGCTGGTCCTCGAGGTCGTCGACGACGAGACGGTCACCGGTGCCGCGTTGCAGCGGATCGCCGACCAGTCCGGCGCGGGGGAGATGCCCGAGGCGGAGCGGGCGCACGCCGAGAGCGCTGTGACGGAGGACACCGCCGAGGCCCTCGCCCATCTCGTCGACCCGTTCGACCTGGTCGGCGAGGTGCCCGGGGTCGAACTCCAGCAGGCCTCCTGGAGCAGCGAGCAGATCGACTACGACCCGGACGCGCCGGACTGGGACCTCGACGAGGACGACGACGGCTACGGCGACGACGGTGACGGCGACGCCGGCGACGAGGAGGGCCCCGGCGACGGCGGCGGCGGGGTACGGGCGGCCCGCTGACGCGTTCTCGGGGAACTCGTGACCCCGGGCGGCAACCGCCGCCCGGGGTTTCGTCGTCTCACCCGGCGCGCCGACCGGACAGCGCGCCCCCGGCCGCACCCGCGGCGGACGTGGTGTGTCCCACACCTCGGGGGCCTGGGGAACGGGACGAACCGGTCGTAGCGTTGAAAGTCTTGACGGGGGATCTTGGGGTTTCGGGAATCGGTAACGATGGAGAAGCGTGTGATGACGGACGGTAAGCGGCGCAGGGGTCTGATGGCCGCGTCCGCACTGCTCGGCGGTGTGCTGGTGCTCTCGGCCTGTTCCGGCGGCGGTGACGACGACGCCTCCGGCGGGGGCAACGACGCATCGCAGTCCACGGTGGACAAGGCCGCGGCCGAGAAGAGCTCCGAGGCCCAGATCAAGATCACCCCCAAGGACGGCTCCGCCAACGCCTCCATCAACAACTCCGCCGCGGTGACCGTGAGCAAGGGCACGCTCACGGAGGTGAAGATGACCACCTCCGACGGCACGGAGGTCAGCGGCGAGATATCCGCCGACAAGACGAGCTGGAAGCCCAGCGGCCAGCTGGAGCGCGCCACCACCTACAAGGTGACGGCGACCGCCACGGACTCCGAGGGCCGCGCCGCCCACGAGAACGCCTCGTTCACCACCGTCTCGCCGGCCAACAGCTTCATCGGCACCTTCACGCCGGACGACGGCACCACGGTCGGCGTCGGCATGCCCGTGTCGATCAACTTCGACAAGCAGATCACCGACAAGGCCGCCGTCCAGAGGGGCATCACGGTCAGCTCCAGCAGCGGCCAGGAGGTCGCCTGCCACTGGTTCAACACCCAGCGCATGGACTGCCGCCCCGAGAACTACTGGCAGGAGGGCTCGACCGTCACCCTCAAGCTCGCGCTGGACGGCGTCGAGGGCGCCGACGGCGTCTACGGCGTCCAGCAGAAGACGGTCACCTTCAAGATCGGGCGCAACCAGGTCTCCTACGTCGACGCGAAGACCAAGCAGATGAAGGTCACGCAGGACGGCAAGACCGTCAAGACCATCCCGATCTCCGCCGGCTCCCCCGAGAACAAGACCTACGAAGGTCAGATGGTGATCTCCGAGAAGTTCAAGGAGACCCGGATGAACGGCGCCACGGTCGGCTTCACCGACGACGACGGCGAGGGCGAGTACGACATCAAGGACGTCCCCCACGCCATGCGCCTGAGCACCTCCGGCACCTTCATCCACGGCAACTACTGGGGCGCCAAGTCCATCTTCGGCAACGCCAACACCAGCCACGGCTGTGTCGGCCTCGCCGACGTCAAGGGCGCCGACGACCCGAACACCCCGGGCGCCTGGTTCTACGACAACTCCCTCGTCGGTGACGTCGTCGTCGTCCAGAACACCGGCGACAAGACCATCGCCCCGGACAACGGCCTCAACGGCTGGAACATGGACTGGGCCCAGTGGAAGGCGGGTTCGGCGATCTGACGCCCCGCTCCCGACGCTGACACCGCCGCCGTCCGCCCTTCCCGGGCGGGCGGCGGCGTTCTGCGTCCGGCTGCCGGGCAGGGCCGCGTGTCCGCAGCCGGGCAGGGCCACTGGCGGGCGAACGGGGCGGCCATGTAACGGAGTTCGCGCGGCCGGGTAACAACCGGCAGGCGGTTTCCGCTCGGTCCGCCACCGTCGGCCCGGGCGCCGTTGAGTCGCTGATCACCCCTCGGGATACTGCGGACTCCGGGGGGTTGCGCACACGCGCACGAGACCACCCCCGGCCGGATGAACGGGGTTCGTCCGGTACTTCCGCAAGGGGGATTCTTGCGCAGACACCTGAACAGGGCGGGCACGGCCACCGTCGCCACGGCGGCCGCCGTGGCCCTCGCGGCGGGCATGACCGGCCCGGCCGCGGCGGACACGGAGCCGACGACGACCGACGCCGGCCGGTCGGCGCAGGCCGCGCCGGCCCCGGCGAAGCCCAAGCACCGCGTCACCCTCATCACCGGCGACCGGGTGGTCGTCGACGCCCGGGGCCGGGTCACCGGACTGGAGCGTGCCGAGGGCCGCGAGCACATACCCGTCCAGATACGCAGGGCCGGCGGGCACACCCTCGTCGTCCCGGCCGACGCCGCCCGGCTGCTCGCCGCCGGCAAGCTCGACCAACGCCTCTTCGACGTCACCGAACTCGCCAGGGCCTCGACCCGCAAGGCCCACAGGAACGGCCTCAAGGTCATCGTCGGCTACCGGGGAGCGGCGTCCGCCGCCAAGTCGGAGGTCCGCGACGCCGGCACCCTGCGCCGCACCCTGAAGTCCCTCAACGCCGACGCCGTCCAGACCCCGCACCAGGACACGCCCGGCCTGTGGGCCGCGGTCACCGACGGCGAGAAGACCGCCTCCGGCATCGCCCACGTCTGGCTGGACGGCGTCCGCAGGGCCAGCCTCGACAGGTCCGTGCCGCAGATCGGCGCCCCCAAGGCCTGGGCCTCCGGCTACGACGGCAAGGGCGTGAAGATCGCCGTCCTGGACACCGGCGTCGACGCCACCCACCCCGACCTGAAGAACCAGGTCGTGGCCGCCAAGAACTTCACCGCCGCGTCCGACGCCGGCGACAAGTACGGCCACGGCACGCACGTCGCCTCCATCGCGGCGGGCACCGGCGCCAAGGGCGGAGGGACGTTCAAGGGCGTCGCACCCGGTGCCAAGGTGCTCAACGGCAAGGTCCTCGACGACGACGGGTTCGGCGACGACTCCGGCATCCTCGCCGGGATGGAGTGGGCCGCCGCGCAGGGCGCCGACATCGTCAACCTCAGCCTCGGCGGCGGCGACACTCCGGAGATCGACCCGCTGGAGGCGCAGGTCGACAAGCTCTCCAAGGAGAAGGGCATCCTCTTCGCCGTCGCCGCCGGCAACGAGGGCGACGGCGAGAAGACCGTCGGCTCCCCGGGCAGCGCCGCCGCGGCGCTCACCGTCGGCGCGGTCGACGACAAGGACCGGCTGGCCGGCTTCTCCAGCCGCGGCCCCGGCCTCGACGGCGCCGTCAAGCCCGACGTGACCGCCCCCGGCGTCGACATCACCGCCGCCTCCGCCAAGGGCAGCCTCATCGCCCGCGAGGAGGGCGAGAAGCCCGCCGGGTACGTCACCATCTCCGGTACGTCGATGGCGACCCCGCACGTCGCGGGCGCCGCCGCCCTCCTCAAGCAGCAGCACCCGGACTGGACGTACGCCGAACTGAAGGGCGCGCTCACCGCCTCCGCGAAGGGCGGCACGTACACCCCCTTCCAGCAGGGCTCGGGCCGCATCCAGGTCGACAAGGCCGGCAAGCAGACCGTGATCGCCGACCCGGTGTCGCTGAGCTTCGGCACCCAGCAGTGGCCGCACACCGACGACAAGCCGGTCACCCGGCAGCTGACGTACCGCAACCTGGGCACCACCGACGTCACCCTGAAGCTCACGTCGACCGCCACCGGCCCCCAGGGCAAGCCCGCCCCGGCCGGCTTCTTCACGCTCGGCGCCGGCCAGGTCACCGTCCCCGCGGGCGGCAAGGCCTCCGTCGACGTCACCGTCGACACCAGGCTCGGCGGCACCGCCGACGGCGCCTACGCGGCGTACGTCACGGCGGCGGGCGGCGGCCAGAGCGTCCGCACGGCGGCGGCCGTGGAGCGTGAGGTCGAGTCGTACGACGTCACCCTCAAGACCGTGGGCCGCGACGGCAAGCCCGCCAAGAACTACTCCACCGACCTGGCCGGCGTCTCCGGCCTGGCCGCCGAGCAGTGGTTCTCGCCCTACGACGCCGACGGCACCGTCACCGTCCGCGTCCCCAAGGGCGGTTACGTGCTCAACTCCGCGATCTACGCGAGCGACGACCCGGACACCTACCGCGGTGCCGACTGGCTCGCCCAGCCCAGGCTGAACGTCACCAAGAAGACGACGATCACCCTGGACGCCCGCACCGCCAAGCCGGTGAACATCACCGTGCCCGACAAGCGCGCCCGGTCCTCGTTCGCCTCCGCCGACTTCGCCGTCGAGACCCGCGACTCCACCTACGGCTTCGGCTGGTGGCTCGACTCCTACGCGGGCTTCCGCACCCGCCACCTCGGCCCGAAGATCACCGACGGCTCGCTGTACCAGCAGTGGGACGGCCACTGGACCAAGGGCGGCACCGAGCAGTACGACACCGTCGCCGGCGGCCCGGTCGAGCGGCTCGCCACCGGCTACACCCGCCACTACAAGAAGGGCGACCTGGCCACGCTGAAGACCGGCCTGGGCGCCTCGGCCCGCGGCAAGCAGGGCGCCGTCTCCGCGTTCGGTGAACTGCCCGGCGGCCTCGGCGGCTCCTCGATCGGCATCTCCCAGAAGCTGCCCGGCACCCGCACCCTGCACCTGTCCGCCCGGGACGGGGTGCGCTGGAACGTCGACTTCGAGCAGTACGGCGGCAAGGACGCCGACGGCTGGCCGGTCAGCGAGGCCTTCTACACCCTCGGCGACGCGCAGAAGTACAAGGCGGGCCGGACCTACTCGACGACCTTCAACACGGCCGTCTTCGGTCCCCGTCTGACCGCGGACTTCGGCCTCTTCCGGGACGGCAACACCATCACCGGCCTCGTCCCGCTGTTCGCCGACGGCAACGGCCACCCGGGCTCCTCGGCCTTCTCCTCGGTGAGCACCACCCTCTACCGCAACGGCAAGAAGGTCGGCTCCCACAAGGACCCGCTCTTCGGCGAGGGCGAGTTCACCGTCCCGTCCGGTGACGCCGCCTACCGCCTGACCACGTCGGTCAAGCGCAGCGCCAAGGTGGCGAAGGCCTCCAGCCGCATCGACGCGAGCTGGACCTTCCGTTCCAAGAAGACCGCCGACCGCACCGAGCTGCCGGCCTCCACGGCCCGCTTCCACGCCGTCACGGGCCTGGACAGCACGGTGCCGGCCGGCCGGACGGTGAGGATCCCGGTCACCGTCGAGGGCGCCGCCGCCGGCAAGAACCTGAAGTCGCTGACGGTGTCCGTGTCCTACGACTCCGGCAAGACCTGGAAGAAGACCAAGGTCACCAAGGGGAAGATCACCGTGAAGAACCCGGCCAAGGGGAAGACGATCTCCTTCCGGGCCGTCATCGCCGACAAGAAGGGCAACACGTCGACGATCTCGCTCTACGGCGCTTACGCCGGCAGGTGAGCCCTCGGTGAGCGGCCCGCCGGAAGTTCCCCTTCCGGCGGGCCGTTCCTCATGACGTCAGCCGCTTCTGAGCCGCGTCCGCACCCCAGCTCGCCAGCAGCCGCAGGGCCTCCGCCGACGGCGAGTCCGGCTCCGCGTGGTAAGTGACCAGGCACTGGTCCGCGTCGTCCACCATCCGGAAGGTCTCGAAGGACAGGGTCAGCTCCCCGACCAGCGGGTGGCGCAGCCGCTTGACGCCGTGGCTCTTCTCCTTCACGTCGTGCGTGGCCCACAGCCGCCGGAACTCCTCGCTCTTGACGGAGAGCTCCCCGACCAGGGAGGCGAGCCGCGGATCGTCCGGATGGCAGCCGGCGTCCATGCGCAGATGGCTGACCATGTCGGACGCCTTCTGGTCCCACTCCACGAACAGCTCGCGGTACTCCGCGTTCAGGAACACCTGCCGCGCCCAGTTCCGCTCCTGCGCCGGCAGCCGCCCCCAGTCCCCGAACAGCGCCGCGGCCATCCGGTTCCAGGCGAGGATGTCCGACCGCCGCCCCGCGACGTACGCCGGCACCGTCTCGATCGAGTCCAGCAGCTGCCGCAGCGCGGGCCGGACGTGCTGGGTCGGTGCGGCCGGCTTCTTCCTGTGCTGCTTGGGCTTGGCCAGATGCAGCAGATGGGCGTGCTCGGCGGCGGTCAGCCGCAGCGCGCGGGCGATCGCGTCCAGCACCTCCGCCGACACGTTCCGCCCGTTGCCCTGTTCGAGGCGGGTGTAGTACGCCACCGACACCCCGGCCAGCTGCGCCAGCTCCTCCCGGCGCAGCCCCGGCACGCGCCGGTGCCGGCCGAACGACGGCAGCCCCACGTCCTCCGGCTTCAGCCGGGCCCGACGGGTGCGCAGGAACTCGCTCAGCTCGGCGCGCCGGTCCAGCCCGGTGCCGGCCTCGCCGTCCTCCGGCGCGGCCCGCGGTGCGGGCTCGGGTCGCTCGTCCATGCCGTCCAGTATTCACGGTCGTACGCACAGGAGCCTGACCCCGCCAGTGGTAGGAACGCTGGACGTAGGCAGAACCGTGGTCTGGGTGGCGGCTCGAGACGGCGGCAGGCTGGAGGCATCCCAAGCGTCAAGAGAACCCTGGAGCACACCGGCATGACCACTGTCGCCGCGTACGCCGCCCCCGCCGCCAAGGCGCCGCTGGAGCGCACCACCATCGAGCGGCGGGCCGTCGGCGAGCACGACGTCCTGATCGACATCAAGTTCGCCGGCATCTGCCACTCCGACATCCACCAGGCCCGCGAGGGCTGGGGCGAGGCCATCTTCCCGATGGTCCCCGGCCACGAGATCGCCGGTGTCGTCTCCGAGGTCGGCCCCGGCGTCACCGGGTTCGCCGTCGGCGACCGGGTGGGCGTCGGCTGCATGGTCGACTCCTGCCGCGAGTGCGAGAACTGCCGGGCCGGCGAGGAGCAGTACTGCACCGGCTCGGGCATGGTCGGCACGTACAACGCCGTCGGCAAGGACGGCGAGCCCACCTACGGCGGCTACGCGCAGAAGATCGTCGTCGACGAGAACTACGTCCTGCGCATCCCCGACGGGCTCGCGCTGGACGTGGCCGCGCCCCTGCTGTGCGCCGGCATCACCACCTACTCGCCGCTGAAGCACTGGAACGCCGGTCCCGGCAAGAAGGTCGCCGTGCTCGGCATGGGCGGCCTCGGCCACATGGCCGTCAAGCTCGCACACGCCCTCGGCGCCGAGGTGACCGTCCTGTCGCAGTCGCTGCGCAAGAAGGACGACGGCCTGCGGCTGGGCGCCGACCACTACTACGCCACCAGCGACCCGGCCACGTTCGAGCAGCTGGCGGGCACTTTCGACCTGATCGTCTCCACGGTGTCGGCCCCGCTCGACTTCGGCGCCTACCTCGGTCTGCTCCGGACGGGCGGCGCCCTGGTGAACGTCGGCGCTCCGGAGGAGCCGGTCTCCCTCAACCTGTTCTCGGTCATCGGCGGGCGCAAGACGCTGGCCGGGTCGATGATCGGCGGCATCCGCGAGACGCAGGAGATGCTGGACTTCTGCGCCGAGCACGGCATCGGCGCGGAGATCGAGCTGATCGGCGCGGCGGAGATCAACGACGCCTACGAGCGGGTGCTCGCCAGCGACGTGCGGTACCGGTTCGTGATCGACACGGCGACGATCTGAGCGGCCGAGCGGCGGGGGCGTCAGGCCCCGTCGCCGCCGTCGAAGGTCCACACGGCGTACGGGCCCGGTCCGACGACGAGGGAGGAGTTCCCGATCCGCTCCTCGTGCCGGTGCGGCACGGGGCGGTTGAGGGACATCCCGACCTCCCGCAGTCCCGCCCGGTCGCGGGGCACGGCGTCCAGCCGGATCGTGGTGCCGCCGCCCTGGGCGAGGACGCCCCCGTCCGCCGTGGAACGGACGGCGAATCCGCCGGCCCGCAGCAGCGGCACGGTGCTGGCGAGGTCCCGCTCGGTCACGCCGATGCGCACGGACGTCACGTCCCGCATCAGACGGTCCCGGTAGGCGTCGGGCAGATAGCGCTCCCGCCCGACGTCGCCGGGGCGGGAAGCGGGCTCGGTGTTGCTGCGCGGGTCGGCGAAGTACTCCGGCCGGTACTCCATGGCCCAGGCACCGAACGCGTCGTACTGGCCGGTGGTGAACACGGCGTCGAACCACGGCACCGGGACCCCGTCACCGAAGTCCCGCGTCTGCTGGAACCGGACGGGATCGCTCACCCCGTGGTCCGACAGCCGCTCGACGACCTTCTCGAGATCACCGGCCCGCTCGACGGAGACCCCCGCCCCGGCGGCGCCGAGGAGCCCGTCCTGACCGGGCAGGTCGCCCACGCCGAACAGCTCGAGATAGGTCTCACGGCCCATCAGGTAACGGCCGGTCCACGTCTGTCCGCCGGCACCCGTCGTGGTGCGCACGTGGAAGTCCGCGAAGGCACGCAGGTAGGCGGAGGTCTCGATGGCGTCGGCCGTCTCCCGGTCCAGCACGCCGTAGGCGTGGTTGTAGTACAGCAACTGCCGGCCGCCCGACCCCGACGGCTCCGCCGCCTGCGCCACCGCCCCGCCCCCGACGGCCACCGCGAGAGCGGCGAGGAGGACCAGGACGACCCGTGACACCCTTCGGCACGCCTGTCGCAGCAGCATGCGAGCGAGCGTATCCCGGAACCCGAGCCTCCGCCCCGGCTCGCGACGGACCGGGGCTGACAGTGGCTCACGAACTCACATCACCGGCAAACCCACGTCACTCGGACGCGGGCGCCACCCCGATGGGGCAGGAGACGCCCGTGCCGCCGATGCCGCAGTAGCCCGCCGGGTTCTTGTCCAGGTACTGCTGGTGGTATCCCTCGGCCGGGTAGAAGGTCCGGCCCTCCGCGGGGAGGATCTCCGTGGTGATCGTGCCGTGGCCCGAGGCGGTCAGGACCTTCTGGTAGGCCTCGCGGGAGGCCTCGGCGGCGGTGGCCTGGGCGGGGGAGTGGGTGTAGATCGCCGAGCGGTACTGCGTGCCCACGTCGTTGCCCTGGCGGAAGCCCTGCGTGGGGTCGTGGGACTCCCAGAAGGTCTTCAGGAGGGTCTCGTACGAGATCAGCTCCGGGTCGTGGACCACCCGGACCGCCTCCGTGTGGCCGGTCAGGCCCGAGCAGACCTCCTCGTACGTGGGGTTCTCCGTGTAGCCGCCCTGGTAGCCGACGAGGGTGGTCCAGACACCCCTCGGGAGCTGCCAGAACTTGCGCTCCGCGCCCCAGAAGCAGCCCAGTCCGAAGTCGGCGACCTCCATGCCCTCGGGGTAGGGGCCGAGGAGGGCGTTGCCGAGGACGGTGTGGCGGTCGGGGACCGAGAACGCCGGCTCCGGGCGGCCGCGCAGAGCCTGCTCGGGGGTCGGCAGCTGGGGCGTACGGCTGTGCAGGAACATGCGGTCTCCAATCGGGGCTACGTCCGGACAACGTCCGCGGGGCGGCCGGAATTCCGGCGTCCGGCCCGCCGTCGCGGCGGCGTCAGCGCGGCAGGGACGCCGGGCTGCCGCCGTTCGCCTCGTAGCCCGCCACCGCCAGCGCCCGGTAGACCGCGAACTCCGACGCCGGGTCGGCGGACAGGGTCCACGGGAGGGCGCCCACGTGGCCGTCGACGTGTACCAGCTGCTGCATGGCCTCCGCCCAGCGCTCGCCGCGGACCAGGAAGAAGACCAGCAGGTGGCGGACGTGCGCCAGCATCGGGTCGTCGGGGCGGGCGGAGTGGACCGCGTGCAGCGCGCCGTGGATCGCCTTGGTCACGACCTCGCTCTGGTAGAAACCGCTGACCAGAGTGATCTCCGGGAGGTGCTCGAAGACCGCGAACAGCGGCATCGCCGCCAGCAGCGAGCCCCGCGGCGCGCGGGCCGCCGCGGCCTCCGCGAACTGGTAGGCCTGCTCCCGCGAACCGTGCCACTTCTCGCACCAGTAGTGGAGCGCCGCGAGATGCGCCCCCATGTGGTTCGGCGCGCGGTCCAGGATCTTCAGCCAGAGCTGCTCGAACTCCTCACGCGGATACGCCAGGCCCCGGGCCACCGACAGCTCGATGATGTACGGCACCGGATCGCCGGGCGCCAGCAGCGCGGCCTCGCCGCAGGCGGCCTTGGCCTCCTCCATGATGATCCGGAACTCGTCCGTGCCCGGCGCCGCCGTCCGCCACGCCTGCTGCACCAGGAACTCGGCGTGCACCTGCGCCCCGCCCGCGTCCTTGGGCATCTCGGCCCGCCACACCCGCAGCCACTGGCCGCCCGGCGTCTCGTCCACACCACCCGGCCGCTGCTGGAGCTCCAGCGACGCGGCGCCCGCGAACGCCTGGACGCGCTGCCAGCGCAGCTCGCCCTCCGCCTCCGTGCCGGCCAGGAGCTGCTGCGCGGCGCGGTGGTCGCGCGTGCGCTGCACCAGGTCCAGCACGTCGAGCAGGTCCTGGTCGGGGCCGGGCATGCGGATGTCCAGCTCCTCCTGGCGGACGAAGCCGTAGTTCGCGGGGTCCGCGGCGTCCGGATGCCCGGCCGGCACCTGCTCGATCATGCCGCGCCTGCGCCGCAGCACGGACAGCAGCACGAAGCCCAGCATGACCAGTGCCATCAGGACCCAGAGAATCTCCATGCCTCAAGCGAACCAGACCGCGCCGGCAATTGGCCAACCTGCCCCCGGGCCTGTGGAAAACCGCTCCGCCCCGCGCTGCTCCGCGAGCGGCCTCACGAGCGGGCCCGGCGCATTACCCTCGGTGCCCATGAGCGACAGGCACATCAGTCAGCACTTCGAGACGCTCGCGATCCACGCGGGCAACACCGCCGACCCCCTGACGGGCGCGGTCGTCCCGCCCATCTACCAGGTGTCCACCTACAAGCAGGACGGCGTCGGCGGTCTGCGCGGCGGCTACGAGTACAGCCGCAGCGCCAACCCGACCCGCACCGCGCTGGAGGAGAACCTCGCCGCCCTGGAGGGCGGCAGCCGAGGGCTCGCGTTCGCGTCCGGACTGGCGGCCGAGGACTGCCTGCTGCGCACGCTGCTCCGGCCCGGCGACCACGTGGTCATCCCCGACGACGCCTACGGCGGCACCTTCCGCCTCTTCGCCAAGGTCGCCACCCGCTGGGGCGTGGAGTGGTCGGTGGCGAACACCAGCGACGCCGCCGCCATCCGGGCCGCGCTGACCCCGAAGACCAAGGCCGTGTGGGTGGAGACGCCGTCCAACCCGCTGCTCGGCATCACCGACATCGCCGCCGTCGCCCAGGTCACCCGGGACGCCGGTGCCCGCCTCGTCGTCGACAACACCTTCGCCACGCCGTACCTCCAGCAGCCGCTGGCCCTGGGCGCGGACGTCGTCGTGCACTCCCTGACGAAGTACATGGGCGGCCACTCGGACGTGGTCGGCGGCGCCCTGATCGTCAGCGACCCGGAGCTGGGCGACGAGCTGGCGTTCCACCAGAACGCGATGGGTGCCGTCGCCGGCCCCTTCGACTCCTGGCTGGTGCTGCGCGGCACCAAGACGCTCGCGGTGCGCATGGACCGGCACAGCGAGAACGCCACGAAGATCGCCGACATGCTCACCCGGCACGCGCGCGTGACGAGCGTGCTGTACCCGGGGCTGCCGGAGCACCCCGGTCACGAGGTCGCCGCCAAGCAGATGAGGGCGTTCGGCGGCATGGTCTCCTTCCGCGTCGCGGGCGGCGAGCAGGCGGCCGTCGAGGTCTGCAACCGCGCGAAGGTGTTCACGCTCGGTGAGTCCCTGGGCGGCGTGGAGTCGCTGATCGAGCACCCCGGGCGCATGACGCACGCCTCCGCCGCCGGCTCCGCCCTGGAGGTGCCGGGCGACCTGGTGCGCCTGTCCGTGGGCATCGAGAACGCCGACGACCTCCTGGAGGACCTCCAGCAGGCCCTCGGCTGACCGAGGCCTCAGCAGGCCCTCGGCTGACCGGGGACCCAGCAGTCCTTCGGCTGACCGGTCACCGGTCCGGGCCCCCGGTCCGCCGGCCCGTCCGGTCTCTCACCAGCCCGTCAGGGGCGGAGTCGTCTCCGAGGGCGGCTCCGCCCAGGGCTGCGCGGTCAGTGTCCACGCCGCCAGCGCGACGGCCGCGGCGCACAGCAGCAGCCACATCACACGGCGGGCGGCGGCCCGGTGCCGCAGCATGCGGTCACCGCGGCGGACGGCGTCGGCGCACAGGTCCGGCGGCACCCGTGGCGCGGACCGGGCCATGATCCGCCGCACGGCCGCCTCCCGCTCGCGGCGGCTCACAGCCGCCTCCCTGCCGCCCGCGGCTCCCCGGCTGTCCGCGGCTTCCCTGCCGCCCAGGGACTCCCGGTCGCCGGCAGCCTCCCTGCCGACCGCCGCCTCCCGGCCGCCCACGGCCTCCCCCCGCTCAGCCGTCCGTTGCCGGTCCTCCACGCGCGGTCCCACGCGCGGCTCCATGCACGGCCCCCCGCGCGGCCCCGCGCGCGTGTGCCCCTCATGACGTCGTGGCCTTCGCGGGAGCCGCGGGCGGGGCCGGTTCGCGCGGCGGGTGCAGCAGGGTCGCCGTGGCCCGGTCGCAGATCGTCCGGACCCGGTCCACGGGCAGGCCCAGCAGGGCCGCCGCCTGCTCTTCACCGACCCCCTCGTAGATCCGGAGCACCAGGATCAGGCGTTCCTGCGGGGCGAGCCCCGCGAGCGCTCCGGTGCCACGCGACCGGGCCCGGCCGAAGGCGCCGTGGCGGTGCCAGGACTCGCGGGCGAAGCGGGTGGCCAGAAACGTGCGGGTGCGGACGTAGGGGTCCTCGCCGCGCAGCCGGTCCCAGCCGGCGTAGGTCCGGGCGAGGGAGAGGGCCAGCAGGCGCCGCGCCCGCGGGTTGTCGTCGGGCGCCTCGGCCGTGAGCAGCGTGGCGGCATGCAGCAGCCGGCCTGCCGCACCCGCGACGAACGCCTCGAACTCCCGGGCCCGGCGGGCATCCCGCGACGCATGCCGTTCGCGCACGGCGCCTCCCGTCCGACGGCGACCCGCCCCGTCTCATATCAGGCCAGGGGCGTGCCACCGTCAAGAGCCGGGAAGCACCGTCCGTACGCGCGCGTGGACGAAGTCGGCGAACCGCCCCGCGCGGGCACGTCCCAGGGTGCCGGTGGCCGGCCTCAGGAGGGCGACTGGCTCTCCGTGCCGGACACGTCGTGCGCGGCCATACGGGCGGACAGGGCGCCGTTGAAGCGGGCGAGGAGCGCGCAGAACGACTCGCGTTCCTCGGGCGTCCAGTCGTGGGTCAGCTCGGCCATCAGCTGCCGCCTGGAGGAGCGCACCTCCTCCAGGCGCGACACCCCGCGCGGGGAGAGCTGGAGGACCACCGCGCGTCCGTCCTCGGGGTGCGAGGTGCGCTTGACGAGTCCGGTGTCGACGAGCGGGGCGACCTGCCGGGTGACCGTCGAGGAGTCGATCCCCATGCTCGCGGCGAGCGCCTTGACGCCCATCGGGCCTTCTTTGTCGAGGCGGTTGAGCAGCAGGTAGGCGGCGCGGTCCATGGAGTTGCGCACCTGTCCGACCCCGCCTAGCCGGGTCTGTTCGGCACGTCGGGCGAACAACGCCACCTCGTGTTGCAGCGTGTCGAGAAGACCGGGGTCACCGGCGGTCGTCATGTCCATCGACATTTCAGGTGTTGTGGGCATGGCCGGGGGCTCACTTCGTGAAGGGCTGCTGGTTGGGGGACAGGGTACGCGGCCGGGCGGCGGGGCGTACCCGGCGCTGCGCAAAGCCGGTCCCGCGGGTTGGTCACAGCCCTCACGCGAGGGCGCGAACTGCGATGCTGGAGCCATGAACCTCAGCGCGGCTCGCCTCTCCCGGCCCGTCACCCTCGACGACGTCCGCGGAGCCCAGAAGATGCTCTCGGGCGTGGCCCGGGTGACGGCGATGGAGGGCAGCAGGCACCTGTCCCAGCTGGTCGGCGCCCCGGTGCACCTGAAGTGCGAGAACCTCCAGCGGACGGGTTCGTTCAAGCTGCGCGGCGCGTACGTGAGGATCGCCGGGCTGCTGCCCGAGCAGCGGGCCGCCGGTGTGGTCGCGGCGAGCGCGGGCAACCACGCGCAGGGCGTCGCCCTGGCGTCGTCGCTGCTGGGGGTGCGGTCGACGGTGTTCATGCCGAAGGGCGCCCCGCTGCCGAAGATCAGCGCCACCCGGGACTACGGCGCCGAGGTCCGCCTGCACGGACAGGTGGTCGACGAGACGCTGGCCGCCGCGCAGGAGTACGCGGAGGACACGGGGGCGGTGTTCATCCACCCCTTCGACCACCCGGACGTCATCGCGGGGCAGGGCACGGTCGGCCTGGAGATCCTGGAGCAGTGCCCGGAGGTGCGCACGATCGTCGTCGGCATCGGCGGCGGCGGCCTGGTGGCCGGCATCGCGGTCGCGGTGAAGGCGCTGCGGCCGGACGTGCGGATCGTGGGCGTCCAGGCGGAGGGCGCGGCGGCGTATCCGCCGTCGCTGGCGGCCGGACGGCCGGTGTCGGTCGAGCAGCCGGTGACGATGGCCGACGGCATCAAGGTCGGGCGGCCCGGCGACGTGCCGTTCGGGATCGTCGGCGACCTGGTGGACGAGGTCCGCACGGTCAGCGAGGACGAGCTGTCCACCGCGCTGCTGCTGTGCCTGGAGCGGGCCAAGCTGGTCGTCGAGCCGGCCGGGGCCAGCCCGGTGGCGGCGCTGCTGAGCGAGCCGGGGGCGTTCGAGGGGCCGGTGGTGGCGGTGCTGTCCGGCGGCAACGTCGATCCGCTGCTGATGCAGGGCGTGCTGCGGCACGGCATGGCGGCGCAGGGCCGCTACCTGGCCGTCCGGCTGCGGCTGACGGACCGGCCGGGCGCGCTCGCCACGCTGCTCGGGGTGTTGTCGGCGGTCGACGCCAACGTCCTCGACGTGAGCCACGTACGGACCGATCCACGGCTCGGGCTCACGGAGGCGGAGGTGGAACTGCACCTGGAGACGAAGGGCCCGGCGCACTGCGTGGAGGTCGGCCAGGCCCTGCGGGACGCGGGCTACACGGTCATGCGCTAGGGGCCGTGGGGGACGTCGTCCCCGTCGTCACTCACTCGTTCGGGTAAGTCCGTTGAGCAACGCGATACATCGCGTTATGATGTGTGTGTGCCGCACTCCCGTCCCCGGCCGCCGTGTCGGCCGAACGGGCGGTGCGCACCTCGCATACCTAGTCTTTTCCGAAGAATCCCCGACGACGTGGAGACTCATATGCCAGGCGCCATCTACGCCGAAGGCCTGGTGAAGACCTTCGGTGACGTAAGGGCTCTGGACGGCGTCGACCTCGATGTCCCCGAGGGCACCGTCCTGGGCCTGCTCGGGCCGAACGGCGCGGGCAAGACGACCACCGTCCGCTGTCTGACGACGCTGCTGAAACCCGACCGCGGCAGGGCGGTCGTCGCGGGCATCGACGTGCTGCGCCGGCCCGACGCCGTACGCCGCTCGATCGGTCTGTCCGGCCAGTTCGCGGCGGTCGACGAGTACCTGACCGGCCGGGAGAACCTCCAGATGGTCGGCCAGCTCTACCAGATGAGGGCGAAGGCGGCGAAGAAGCGTGCCGACGAGCTGCTCGAGCAGTTCCACCTCGCGGACGCCGCCGACCGCCCCACCAAGACCTACTCCGGAGGCATGCGCCGCCGGCTCGACCTCGCGGCGGCCCTCGTCGTCTCCCCGCCCGTGATGTTCATGGACGAGCCGACGACCGGCCTGGACCCCCGCAACCGCCAGCAGTTGTGGGAGGTCATCAAACACCTCGTCTCCGGCGGTACGACACTCCTGCTGACCACGCAGTACCTGGAGGAGGCCGACCACCTCGCGCACGACATCGCGGTGGTCGACCACGGCCGGGTGATCGCCCAGGGCACCTCCGACCAGCTCAAGGCCCGCACAGGCGGCGAACGTGTCGAGGTCGTGGTCCACGACCCCGAGCACATCCGGACCGCCTCCGACGTGCTCGGCGGCTTCGGCAAGGGCGAGACCACGGTCGAGGAGCACATGCGCAAGATCACCGTGCCGGTCACCGGCGGCGCGAAGCTGCTGTCCGAGATCATCCGCGAGCTGGACGCCCGCGGCATCGAGATAGACGACATCGGTCTGCGCCGCCCCACCCTGGACGACGTCTTCCTCTCCCTCACGGGACACATGGCCGAGTCCGACACCCCGGCCCAGGACAAGGAGGCCGTCCAGTGAGCGCCGTCACCGACGCCGTGCGGGACAAGACCGCCCCCAACCCGATGGGCCAGTCCGTCCGGGACTCCCTGGTCGTGGCCAGACGGAACCTGATCCGCATGGCCCGGATCCCCGAAATGCTGATCTTCGGGCTGATCCAGCCCATCATGTTCGTGGTGCTGTTCACCTACGTGTTCGGCGGCTCGATCCAGGTCGGCTCGTCCAGCTCCACCCAGGCCTACCGCGAGTTCCTGATGGCCGGCATCTTCGCCCAGACGGTCACGTTCGCCACGGCGGGCGCCGGCGCCGGTATCGCGGACGACATGCACAAGGGCCTCATCGACCGGTTCCGCTCCCTGCCCATGGCGCGCGGCGCGGTGCTGACCGGGCGGACCCTCGCCGACCTGGTCCAGACGGCGCTGACCCTGCTCGTCCTCGCGGTCGTCGCCCTGATCGTCGGCTGGCGGACACACGAGAACGTCGGCAAGGTGCTCGCCGGATTCGGGCTGCTCCTGCTGCTCGGCTACGCGTTCTCCTGGATCGGCGCGCTCATCGGCCTGTCCGTGCGCACGCCCGAGGCGGCGACATCCGGCGGTCTGATCTGGCTGTTCCCGCTGACGTTCATCTCCAACGCGTTCGTCGACGCCAACCAGATGCCGACCTTCCTGCGGCACATAGCGGAGTGGAACCCGTTCAGTGCCACGGTGCAGGCGTGCCGCGAACTGTTCGGCAACCTGCCACCGGGCTTCGAGACCCCCGACGCCTGGCCCATGCAGCACCCCATATGGGCCTCGCTGATCTGGTCGGTCGTGATCCTGCTGGTCTTCCGTACGCTCGCCGTGCGCAAGTACCGCTCGGCGGCAGCCTGAGAAGACCTCGACCGCCTCGACCTCGCGGCGACGCCCGGCCGCGCGGCGACGCCCGGCCGCATGACGAAGCCCCCGGCGTCACGGGGACGCCGGGGGCCGGTCATGGACAGGAGGGCCTGGCCGGCCCGGGCGGTCAGCCGTTGTACGGCTCCGCCTTGAGGATCTTCACCGAGGCCTTCTTGCCGTTCGGCAGCTCGTACTCCGCGTCCTCGCCGACCTTGTGGCCGATGACGCCGGAGCCCAGCGGGGACTGCGGGGAGTACGTCTCGATCTCCGCGCTGGCGTACTCCCGGGAGGCGAGCAGGAAGGTCAGCGTGTCGTCCTCGTCGCCGTCGAAGGCGATCGTGACGACCATGCCCGGTGCCACGGCGCCGTCGGCCGCCGGCGGCTCACCGACCTTGGCGGTCTCGAGGAGCTGAGTCAGCTGGCGCACACGGAGCTCCTGCTTGCCCTGCTCCTCCTTGGCCGCGTGGTACCCGCCGTTCTCGCGCAGGTCCCCCTCCTCACGCGCCGCGGCGATCTTGGCAGAGATCTCGCTGCGCGCAGGACCAGTAAGGTACTCAAGCTCCTCCTTGAGCTTGTTGTACGCCTCCTGGGTCAGCCAGGTGACGTTCTCGCTGGTCTGGGTCACAGGGTGCTCCTCGTCGGTACTGGGAATACAAAGCATCGCCCTACCCAGAAGAATGTTCCTTCACGGATGGGCGAAACCACGAGCCTAACAATTCAGGGGCGAAAGGGGGAGGACATAAGCCTCCAGATTCGTGTCACCGCAGGTCAGCACCCACGGATCGACCGCGCCCGCGCCGGGAGGTTCAGCCGGCCCGGCAGCCGACCAGCTCGGCGGTGGTGCCCGGCGCCTTGGTGCGCAGCGTGACGATCTTGTCGATGCGGGTGGCGTCGCCCTCGAAGCGGAAGTCGGCCTGGCCGACCAGGTCGCCGTCCTCCGCCTGGGAGCGCACGGTGCAGTAGCCGCTCGCGCCGGCGTCCTTGCGGACCTCCAGGTGCACCCTGACGGCGTCCGTGGAGGTCTCGAAGCCGATCACCTCGGCGCTGATCTCGTTCTGGCCGACGTAGTGGTAGCCGAACCAGCCGATCACCGCGAGCAGCAGCACGCCGAGCACGCCGCCCACGACCTTGAGCGTGCGGTCGGTGCGCTCATCCGAGGAACGGCCGTAGCGGTCCTCGGGCAGTCGCGTGCTCGCCGTGCTCATGATCGTCCTCTCGGCCGGAGCGGGACTGATGTCCCGAAACGGGCCCCGGGGCCGGACCCCGGAATTATTCGCCCTCCGATTCGGTCACTATAGAAGCCGCCGCCCGACGCCCGACCTCCACCCCTCACGACGCCCGGGGGCGAGCCCGGCCCGGGACGAGACCGACCAGACTGCGCCGACGCACACGGGGCGCCGACATTGACCGAGGATTGAGTCTTGACTGACCAACTGCGACTGATGGCCGTCCACGCCCACCCCGACGACGAGTCGAGCAAGGGCGCGGCCACCATGGCGAAGTACGTGTCCGAGGGGGTGGACGTGCTGGTCGTGACCTGCACGGGCGGGGAGCGCGGCTCCATCCTCAATCCCAAGCTCCAGGGCGACGCCTACATCGAGGCGAACATCCACGAGGTGCGCCGCAAGGAGATGGACGAGGCCCGCGAGATCCTCGGCGTGAAGCAGGAGTGGCTCGGCTTCGTCGACTCCGGTCTGCCCGAGGGCGACCCGCTGCCGCCGCTGCCGGAGGGCTGCTTCGCTCTCCAGGACGTCGACACGGCCGCCGGCGAGCTGGTGCGGAAGATCCGCTCCTTCCGTCCGCAGGTGATCACCACCTACGACGAGAACGGCGGTTACCCGCACCCCGACCACATCATGACCCACAAGATCACGATGGTGGCCTTCGAGGGCGCGGCCGACACCGCGAAGTACCCGGAGGCCGAGTACGGACCGGCGTACCAGCCGCTGAAGGTGTACTACAACCAGGGCTTCAACCGGCAGCGCACCGAGGCGCTGCACCAGGCGATGCTGGACCGCGGCCTGGACTCCCCCTACGGCGAGTGGCTCAAGCGCTGGGCCGAGTCCGACCGCCCGGAGCGCACGCTGACCACGCACATCCCGTGCGCCGACTTCTTCGAGATCCGCGACAAGGCGCTGATCGCGCACGCCACGCAGATCGACCCCGACGGCGGCTGGTTCCGGGTGCCGATGGAGCTCCAGAAGGAGGTCTGGCCCACCGAGGAGTACGAGCTGGCGAAGTCCCTCGTGGACACCTCCCTCCCCGAGGACGACCTCTTCGCGGGCATCCGGGACAATGCCTGACATGAGCGCAAGCGCAAGCCTGGCAATGACGCACCTCGTCCCCCTCGCCAAGGAGCTGGACGAGGACAAGGTCACCCCCGGCGTCCTCGGCTTCATCGTCTTCGCGGTGATGGCCCTGGCGGTGTGGGGCCTGATGAAGTCCATGAACCGGCACATGGGCAAGGTCGACTTCGAGGGGGCCCCCGCCCCCGACGCGCCGACCCCCGGCAAGGACAAGGACAAGGACAAGGGCACGGGGAAGGGCAAGGGCGGGACGGGCCGGGCGCCCCAGGCCAAGGCCTCCGGCGGCGCCGCGCCGCACCAGAGCTAGCCGCCTGCCCCTCGACCGCCAGGCCGGCCCGGGACGGCCCCGGCCTGGCGGTCGTCCCGGGTCGCTTCCCCCGGAGGCCCCGCCCGACGGTCGGCCCGGGTGTTCCCCGTCGACCGAGCCGGTGGGACCTTCCCCGGGCGCTCTCGACGGCCTGCCGCACAGGTGCCGGGCGGAGGTGCCGGGTGGAGGGGCCCAGCGGAGGAGCCGAGGGGCTCATCCGGGGGCCGCGGTGACCTGCACTCCCATCACCTCACGGGCGTCCCGGCCGGGCACCATGCCCAGGCGCCAGGCCTGCCAGCCGGACTCCAGGTGGACGCCGCGCTCCAGCAGCAGCCCGTACGCCTCCACGTAGTCGTCCAGCTTCCCGTCCCGTGCCGGGTGTCCCGCACGGGCCAGCTGGGCCAGCTCCTCCTGCGCCACCGCCGTACCGACCTCGACACCGCCGGGGGCGGCGTACGGCAGCAGGGTGCAGCGCAGGAAGCGGGCCCAGTCCTCGCCCCGCCGGTCGCCGTACGAGGCGAACAGCGCCGCCGCCTCGTCGCACAGGGCCAGCGCCTGGGGCGTACGGGCGTTGCCCGCGTCCACCACCGCCAGCTCCAGGCAGGTCCACGCCTCCCCGTGGGCCACGCCGATGCGCTGGAAGTCGGCGCGGGCGTCGACCAGGAGCTGGCGGGCGAACCCGGAGTTGCGCAGCGAGCCCGTGCGGGCCGCCCGCTGGTCCCGGGTGACCCGCGCCGAGTGGTGCCGGGCGCAGGCCAGGCCGTACACGTCCCGCATCCGGGAGAACATCGTGCGGGAGCGTTCCAGCTCGCGCACGGCCCGGTCCAGGTCGCCGGTCTCCTCCAGCGCCTGGCCCAGGTAGTAGACCGTCCACGCCTCGCCGCGCGCGTCCTCGTTGTCGCGGTGGCGGGCGGCGGCCCGGCGCAGCTCGTCCACCGCGACGGTCGCGTCCCCGTCCACCAGCCGGGCCCGGGCCAGCTGGGTCAGCGCCCAGGCCTCGCCGCGCGCGTCCTGCGTGCGGCCGTACAGCTCCAGGGCGGCGCGCAGATCGGCCTCCGCGCCCGCCACGTCGCCCCTGCGCAGACCCAGCTGGCCGAGCTGGAAATGGGCCCACGCCTGCCCGTGCACCGACTCGCTCGCCCGGTGCAGCTCCAGCGACTCGGTGAGCAGCGCCAGCGCCTCCGCAAGCCGGGCGCGGTCCCGCTGCACCGCCGCCAGCGCGTGCAGCGTCCACGCCCGGTCCGCGGCCAGCTCCGGCGCCGCCGCCAGGTCCAGCGCCTCGCGCAGCTTCTCCGCCGCCTCGGTCAGATTGCCCTGGTGGTGCAGGGTGATGCCCAGCGAGGTCAGCGCCCTGGCCGCGCCCGCGTCGTGGTGGGCGTCCCGGTACAGGTCGACCACGGAGCTGAGCGTGGCCCGGGCCTTGTCCAGCTCGCCCAGCTGACGGGCCGCGATGCCCGTGCGCCACTGCACCGAGCGGACCAGCAGCCCCTCGTCGACCGCCTGCGCCAGCTCGCTGATCTCGCCCAGCCGGTACAGGTCGCCGCGCAGCAGGCAGTAGTCGCACAGCGCGCCCAGCAGATTCTGCACCGCGCCCCGGTCGACGCCCTCCGCGTGCCGCAGCGTCGCGGTGATGAAGCTCGACTCGTCGTCCAGCCAGCGCAGCGCCTCGTCCAGGGAGGTGAAGCCGTAGGCGCCGAACCGGTCCGAGCGGGTCGAGACGTTGCCGTCGACCAGCCGCAGCACCGAGTCGGCCAGCTCGGCGTAGGTGCCGATCAGCCGCTCCTGGGCCGCCGCCCGCTCGGCCGGGTCCTCCTCGTCGGCCAGCCGGGCCCGCGCGAAGGCGCGCACCACGTCGTGCAGCCGGTAGCGGCTGCCGCGCACCCGGTCGACCAGGCCCGCCCGGGACAGCTCCGCAAGGCGGCCGGCCGCCTCCGTGTCGTCCGTGGCCAGCAGCGCGGCGGCGGCCGGGGCACCGAGCGAGGTGCGCCCGGCCAGCGCCAGCCGGCGCAGCAGCCGGCGGGCCGGGTCCGCCAGGTCGGTGTAGCGCAGCCACAGCGCCCGCTCCACCGGCTCCACCGGGCCGTACGCCCCCAGGTCCGTGGCGAGGGCCCGCGGCGAACGCGGCCCCAGCGAGGAGCCCGCCACCCGCAGCGCCAGCGGCAGTCCGCCGCACAGCTGTCTGATCCGCTCGGCGGACTCGGCGTCGTACGGCCCCGACGCGTCCTGGGCGGCGGCGCCGAGCAGCTCCTCCGCGCCGGCGGCGTCCAGCGGCTCGACCGGCAGCTGGTGCACCCGCGCCGGCAGGTCGGCGGGCAGCCGGAGCGGGGTGCGCGCGGTGACCAGCACCAGGCTGTCCGACCGCTGCGGGACCAGCGTGCGCACCTGCTCGACGTCCGAGGCGTCGTCCAGCACGACGGTGACCGGTACCCCCGTCAGATGCTGGTGGTACAGCTCGCTCAGCCGCTTGACCTGCTGGTCCGGTGAGGACCGCTCCCGGAACAGCAACTGCTCGCGGGGCGCGCCCAGCCGGTTCAGCAGGTGCAGCAGGGCGTCCCGGGTCGGCAGCGGCGACTCGCCGGGGCTGTCGCCGCGCAGGTCGACCACGCAGGCGCCGCGGAAGTGGTCCCGCAGTTCGTGGGCGGCGCGCACCGCCAGCGTCGTACGGCCGCTGCCCGGCGCGCCGTGCAGCACGACCACCGTCGGCTCGGTCGCCGTGCCGGCCCGGGCGGCCTGCACCCACTGGCGCAGCCGCGCCATCTCCCGCCGCCGCCCCGCGAACACCCCGTCCGCCTCGGGGAGCTGCGCGAACGACTGCTCCAGCACCGTGCGCCCGCGGGCCGCCGCGGACTTGTCCGCGCCGCGCAGCTTCGGCCCCGGCTTCGTCGGCCCGGTGGAGGCCGCCAGCACCCGCTGCTGGTCCAGGAAGGGCCGGATGCCCCGCACCTCCAGTGCCGTCAGCCACTGCAACCGCAGCTGCTCGGGGCCGCCGGGCTGGCTGACGGCACCGGCGCGGTGGTGGGCGGCGGGCAGATGCGAGCCGGCCACCTTCACCACGGTCGCCGCCGCGCCCGCGACGCCGACGGTGACGCCCGCGCCGACGGCCGTGCCCGCGCCGGTGCCCAGCGCCAGGTCGGCCACCACCGCCGCGGCCCCCGCCACCCCCGCCACCAGCAGCGGCGTCCCGGCACCCTCGCGGGCCCAGCGCTGCCGGAAGGTGAGCTGCCCGGCCGCCGCCTCGTCCAGGGCGCGGGTGTAGGCCTCGTACTCCTCGGCGGCCGACCGGGCCATCGCGTCCAGCGCCCCGCGGGCCCGGGACAGCAGCACGGTGCCGTCCGTGCGCCCGCCCGTGCGGCGCACCTCCTCCTCCACGGCCCGCACCAGCAGTCGCTCGGCATCGGCCCGATGACTGTCCCGCATGTCGCTGCCCCCTCCTGCGGCTCCGTCGTCCCCACCCGTCCCGGGTCATTCCCCGGTTGTGCGCCGGTCAAGTGTCCCGCCGTGTGAACGCCCTGGGGAGTGTGCTGTAAGGCTCGGCACGGGTACTGGGGCAGGATGGACCCCATGCCGAACCGACTGGCCCACGAGACGTCGCCCTACCTCCTCCAGCACGCCGACAACCCGGTCGACTGGTGGCCCTGGTCGGACGAGGCCTTCGCCGAGGCGCGGCGGCGGGACGTGCCCGTGCTGCTCAGCGTCGGGTACTCCAGCTGCCACTGGTGCCATGTCATGGCCCACGAGTCCTTCGAGGACGAGGCGACGGCCGACTACCTCAACGCGCACTTCGTCAGCGTCAAGGTCGACCGCGAGGAGCGCCCCGACGTCGACGCCGTCTACATGGAGGCCGTGCAGGCGGCGACCGGACACGGCGGCTGGCCGATGACGGTGTTCCTGACGCCGGAGGCCGAGCCGTTCTACTTCGGGACCTACTTCCCGCCCGCCCCGCGGCACGGCATGCCGTCCTTCCGGCAGGTCCTCCAGGGCGTCCACCAGGCGTGGGCCGAGCGGCGCGAGGAGGTCACCGACGTCGCCGGGAAGATCGTCCGGGACCTGGCCGGGCGGGAGATCTCCTACGGCGACGCGCAGGCGCCCGGCGAGGCGGAGCTGGCGCAGGCGCTGCTCGGGCTCACCCGCGAGTACGACCCGCAGCGCGGCGGGTTCGGCGGGGCCCCGAAGTTCCCGCCGTCCATGGTGATCGAGTTCCTGCTGCGCCACCACGCCCGCACCGGCGCGGAGGGCGCGTTGCAGATGGCGCAGGACACCTGCGAGCGCATGGCCCGCGGCGGGATCTACGACCAGCTCGGCGGCGGCTTCGCCCGCTACTCGGTGGACCGGGACTGGGTCGTGCCGCACTTCGAGAAGATGCTGTACGACAACGCGCTGCTGTGCCGGGTCTACGCCCACCTGTGGCGCTCCACCGGCTCCGACCTGGCCCGCCGGGTCGCCCTGGAGACCGCCGGCTTCCTGGTCGGCGAACTGCGCACGCCCGAGGGCGGGTTCGCCTCCGCCCTCGACGCCGACAGCGACGACGGGACGGGCCGGCACGTCGAGGGCGCCTACTACGTGTGGACGCCCGAGCAGCTAACCGAGGCCCTCGGCGAGGCCGACGCCGACCTCGCCGCGCAGTACTTCGGGGTGACCGAGGAGGGCACCTTCGAGCACGGCTCCTCCGTGCTGCAACTGCCCCAGCACGAGGGCGTGTTCGACGCCGAGCGCATCCGGTCCGTACGGGAGCGCCTGCTGGCCGCGCGCCGGGAGCGTCCCGCCCCCGGACGGGACGACAAGGTCGTCGCCGCGTGGAACGGCCTGGCGATCGCCGCGCTCGCCGAGACCGGCGCCTACTTCGACCGCCCGGACCTGGTCGAGGCCGCCGTCGCCGCCGCCGACCTGCTGGTCCGCCTCCACCTCGACGACCAGGGCCGGCTCACCCGCACCAGCAGGGACGGCCGGGCCGGGAGCAACGCCGGGGTGCTGGAGGACTACGCCGACGTCGCCGAGGGCTTCCTCGCGCTCGCGTCCGTCACCGGCGAAGGCGTCTGGCTGGACTTCGCCGGGCTGCTCCTCGACCACGTCCTGACCCGCTTCAGCGACGACAAGGGCTCCCTGTACGACACCGCGGCCGATGCCGAGCGGCTGATCCGCCGCCCGCAGGACCCGACCGACAACGCCACCCCGTCCGGCTGGACCGCCGCCGCGGGCGCCCTGCTGTCCTACGCCGCCCACACCGGCTCCGAGCCGCACCGCACCGCCGCCGAGCACGCGCTCGGCGTCGTCAAGGCGCTCGGCCCGCGCGTCCCCCGCTTCATCGGCTGGGGCCTGGCCGCCGCCGAGGCCCTGCTCGACGGCCCGCGGGAGGTGGCGGTCGTCGGCCCCGCGCTCACCGACGCCGGCACGACGGCCCTGCACCGCACGGCACTGCTCGGCACCGCGCCCGGCGCGGTGGTGGCCGCCGGCACCGCGGGCAGCGACGAGTTCCCGCTGCTCGCCGACCGGCCGCTGGTGGGCGGCGCCCCGGCCGCGTACGTCTGCCGGAACTTCACCTGCGACGCGCCGACCACCGATCCGGAACGGCTGCGCGCCGCCCTCAGCCGCTGATGAACCCAGGAAAAGGGACGGAAAGCGACAGACGCGGCAGCCACGCGAACGTGAGCGAGGGGCGAAGTGTTCAGACGTCGTCCCGTTTGTGAAGAAACACGCTCTTCACTGAAAAGGTGCGCGCGCTTCACAGATCACCCATAGTCTCTCCCCCGTGACCCGCGGTGGGGACCGCCGTCACAACGGGGGGAATCACAGGGGGACTTGGGGATCTGGGGGGATCTTTACTTGGCTACGTCCGTCTTCATCGCCGTCGTTTCACTGGCCCTCTTCTGGATGGCGGCGTTCACGCTCTGGTGGCAGATGCACGCCTGGCGCACGCCGGAAGTGCTCGCCTCCACCCGGTTCAGCAGCCCGGACGGCGGCGAACACCTGTCGTTCTCGCTGCTGCTGCCCGCGCGGCACGAACAGGCCGTGCTCGACCACACCATCCAGCGGCTGCTCACGTCCACGCACACCGACTTCGAGATCATCGTCATCGTCGGCCACGACGACCCGGAGACCACCGCGGTCGCCGAGCGCGCCGCCGCCGGCGACCCGCGCGTCAGGGTCGTGGTGGACACCCACGAGAAGAAGAACAAGCCGAAGGCCATGAACACGGCGCTGCCGTACTGCCGCGGCGACGTCGTCGGGGTCTTCGACGCCGAGGACCAGGTCCACCCGGAGCTGCTCGCCCACGTCGACCACGCCTTCCGCACCACCGGCGCCGACGTCGTCCAGGGCGGCGTCCAGCTGATCAACTTCCACTCCAACTGGTACAGCCTGCGCAACTGCCTGGAGTACTTCTTCTGGTTCCGCTCCCGGCTGCACCTGCACGCCCAGAAGGGGTTCATCCCGCTCGGCGGCAACACCGTCTTCGTCCGCACCGAGGTGCTGCGGGCGGCCGACGGCTGGGACCCGAACTGCCTGGCCGAGGACTGCGACCTGGGCGTGCGCCTGTCCAGCACCGGCAAGAAGGTCGTCGTCGCCTACGACTCCGACATGGTGACCCGGGAGGAGACCCCCGGCACGCTGATGTCGCTGCTGAAGCAGCGCACCCGCTGGAACCAGGGCTTCCTCCAGGTCTACCGGAAGAAGGACTGGCAGCAGCTGCCCACCCTCGGACAGCGGCTGCTGGCCCGCTACACCCTGATGACACCGTTCATGCAGGCCTTCACCGGAGTGATCATCCCGCTGAACGTGGCGATCGCACTGTTCCTCGACGTGCCCGTCGGCGTCGCCTTCATCACCTTCCTGCCCGCCGTCACCGCCCTGGTGACCTTCGTCTTCGAGATCGTCGGCCTGCACGACTTCGGCCGGCAGTACGGACTGCGGGTGCGCTTCACGCACTACCTGAAGCTGATCGTGGGCGGCCCCTTCTACCAGCTCCTGCTCGCCGGCGCCGCCGTGCGCGCCGTCTGGCGCGAGCAGCGCGGCCGCAACGACTGGGAGCTGACCAGTCATGTCGGTGCCCATCTCGCGCACGTGAACCGAGAGGACGTTCCTGCGTGACCTCCACCCTTCCCGCGGCGACCGGCACGACGGTCCCCGCGCAGCGGCAGCCTGCCCACGACACCGCCCCGGCCCGCCCGGCGACCACACCCGCGCCCGGCCGGCTGCGCTCCGTGCGCCCCGACCTGATCCTGTGCGGCGCGCTCCTCATCGCGATCATGGTCGTGCAGGGGTGGAACATCTCCGCCTACCCCACCCTCAGCGACGACGAGGGCACCTACCTCGCCCAGGCCTGGGCGGTCCAGCAGGGCGAGGGCCTGGCCCACTACACCTACTGGTACGACCACCCGCCGCTCGGCTGGATCCAGCTCGCCCTGCTCACCTGGATACCCGCGCTGATCAGCCCCGAGTCGATGACCGTGGGCACCATGCGCGCGGTGATGCTGCTGATCTCCGCGGTCTCCGCGGTCCTCGTCTACGTCATCGGCCGCCGCCTGTCCCTGCCCCGTTGGGCGGCCGGACTCGCCATGGCCCTGTTCGGCCTCTCCCCGCTGTCGGTCGTCCTCCAGCGGGAGATCTTCCTCGACAACCTCGCGGTGATGTGGACGCTGCTGGCGTTCGCGCTGGCCGCCTCCCCGAGCCGTCACCTCTGGCACCACTTCGGCGCCGGCATCGCCGCCGCCACCGCCGTGCTCACCAAGGAGACGATGCTCGTCGTCCTGCCCGCCCTGTTCGTCACCGCCTGGCGGCACAGCCACCGCGACACCCGCAAGTTCGCACTGACCGGCGCCGTCACGGCCTGCGCGCTGATCGGCTTCTCCTACCCCCTGTTCGCCCTGCTCAAGGGCGAGCTGCTGCCGGGCGACGGCCACGTCTCCCTGTGGGACGGCGTCGCCTACCAGCTCACCCGCCCCGGTTCCGGTTTCATCCTCGACCCCGGCTCCGGCTCCCACGGCGTGCTCCAGTCCTGGCTGTACTACGACCGCGTCCTGCCGCTCGGCGGCCTCGCCGGGGCGCTGCTCCTGCTGGCCGCCTGGCGCTGGTCGGTCACCGCCCGCGCCCTGGCCGGACCGGCGTTGTGCGTCGCCGTCCTCGCCGCCCTCGCCCTGCGCCCCAACGGCTACCTGCCCGCGATGTACGTCATCCAGGCGCTGCCGTTCCTCGCCCTGGTCCTGGCCGGCGGTACCGCCAGCGTCGCCCACGCCGTGCTGCGCAGATGGCGGGCGGAGGCCGAGAAGCGCGCCGTCACCCTGGGCCGGTACGCACTCGCCACCGTCCTGGCGCTCGCCGCCGGCGCCCATGTCGTCCCCCGCTGGTACGACGGTGACCGCACCGCCGTCACCGCCGACGCCAACGCGCCCTACGAGGCCGCCTCGAAGTGGATGGCCGAGGAGGTGGAGGACCCCGCGGACACCCGCGTCCTCGTCGACGACGCCCTCTGGCTGGACCTGGTGCACGCCGGGTACGACCCCGGACTCGGCGTCATCTGGTTCTACAAGGCCGACCTCGACCCCGCGGTGACGAAGACGATGCCGCGCGGCTGGCGGGACCTGGACTACGTGGTCGCCTCGCCCACCGTGCGGCGCGACGCGGCCGACCTGCCCAACGTCAAGGCCGCCATCGAGCACTCGGCGCCGGTGGCCGTCTTCGGCACCGGCGAGGACCGCATCGAGATCCGCCGCATCCAGCCCACCGGAGGCGCCCGATGAGCCAGGAGTCCACCGTCCCCGGAGAGCTGGGCGATCCGGCCGTCCGGGCCGAGGAGGTCCCGGAGCCGGGTGCGGTCACCATCGTCGTCCCGACCTTCAACGAGTCCGCCAACGTGCGGCAACTGCTGCACCGGATCACCGAGTCGGTGCCGGCCCGGCTGCCCTGCGAGGTCGTCTTCGTCGACGACTCCACCGACGACACCCCCGAGGTGATCCGCGAGGCGGCCCTCGACTGCCCGTTCCCGGTCACCGTCCTGCACCGCGAGGAACCCGCCGGAGGGCTCGGCGGCGCGGTCGTCGAAGGGCTGAAGGCGGCCGGCTCCGACTGGATCGTCGTCATGGACGGCGACTGCCAGCACCCCCCGTCCCTGGTCCCCGAACTCGTCGCCACCGGCGAACGGACCGGCACCGGGCTCGTCGTCGCCTCCCGCTACATCGAGGGCGGCAGCCGCGCCGGACTGGCCGGCAGCTACCGCGTCGCCGTCTCGCGCGCGGCGACCTGGCTGACCAAAGCGCTCTTCCCGCGCCGGCTGCGCGGCATCAGCGATCCGATGAGCGGCTTCTTCGCCATCCGCCGCAGCGCCGTCACCGCCGAGGTCCTCAAGCCCCTCGGCTACAAGATCCTCCTCGAACTCGCCGTCCGCAGCCGCCCCGAGACGGTCGCCGAGGTGCCGTTCGTCTTCGAGGAGCGGTACGCGGGCGAGTCCAAGTCCACGGCGAAGGAGGGCGCCCGCTTCCTGCGCCACCTCGCCGGGCTGCGCACCGCCTCACCGCTGGCCCGCATGGTCGTCTTCGGGCTCATCGGGCTGACCGGCTTCGTGCCCAACCTGGCCGCCCTGTGGGCGCTGACCGAGTCCGGGCTGCACTACCTGCCCGCCGAGATCGTCGCCAACCAGTTCGGCGTCGCCTGGAACTTCCTGCTGATCGAGCGGCTGCTCTTCCGCGACCGGCGCCGCCACCGGCACTGGGCCGACCGCACCGTCCGCTTCGGCCTGCTCGCCAACGCCGACCTGGTGCTGCGCATACCGCTGATCGCCCTGCTGGTCGGCGAGTTCGGCCTCGCCGTGCTGCCCGCCACCGCGCTCGCCCTCGTCATCACCTTCGTCCTGCGCTTCGTCGGCACGGAAGCGCTGGTGTACCTGCCCCGCAGAAGCCCCCGCAGCCCGCGCAGCAGTCGTAGGAGCCGCACAGCAAGGAGCACCGCATGAGAAGCCGCATCGGACCGGGACGGAGAGCCGGCGCCCTGCTGGGGGTGGGCGCGCTCACCGCCGGTCTCCTCCTCACCGCACCCCAGCCCGCCTCCGCCGCCAACCTGATCACCAACCCCGGGTTCGAGACCGCCGGCACCGGCGACATGCCGTACTGCTGGAGCAAGTCCGGCTGGGGCGACAACGACTTCTCCTTCGAGACGGTCGCCGACGCGCACAGCGGCGGCAGGGCCATGAAGGTCGAGCTGACCCGCCGTGTCGACGGCGACCGCAAGGCCCTGATCACCGAGTCGAACGACTGCGCGCCGGTGGTGACGGCCGGCAAGCAGTACGACCTGTCGCTCTGGTACAAGTCGACGACGCCCGACACGTCGATCACCCTCTTCCGCCACGACACGACGGCCGGCTGGCAGTACTGGACCGACCTCAAGACCCTGGAGATCGCGGCCGACTGGACGCAGGCGAGCGTCCGCACCCCCGAGGTGCCGGCCGGCACCGACCGGATCAGCTGGGGCGTCTCCGTCTACGGCACCGGCTCGGCCACCACCGACGACTACACGATGGAGCAGGTCGCCGACCCGGTGCCCGAGCCCGGCTGCACGGGCACCGCCGCCGAGTGCGCCGACGGCCGCTGGGAGGTGCTGCCCACCGAGAACCCGGTGCGCTCCATGCACAGCGTCGTCATGCACAACGGCAAGGTCCTGCTGATCGCGGGCTCCGGCAACGACCCGGAGATGTTCGAGGCGGGCACCTTCACCTCGGCGGTCTACGACCCGGCCGACGGCACCTACCGGACGATCCCGACACCCGACGACATGTTCTGCGCGGGCCACGTCCAGCTCAAGGACGGCCGCGTGCTGATCATGAGCGGCAACAAGGGCTACCCGTCCGCGGACGGCATCATCGGCTACCAGGGCTACAAGGACTCCTACGTCTTCGACCCGGAGACGGAGACCTACATCCGGACCAACGACATGAACGACGGCCACTGGTACCCGTCGGCGACCATCCTCGGCAACGGCGACGTCATCTCCTTCGGCGGCCTGCGCGAGGACTCCACCGGCTCGGTGACGGCCGAACTGTGGTCGGACGAGCAGCAGAAGTGGCTGCCGACCTGGCAGGTCAACCAGACCTGGTCGTACTGGGGCCTGTACCCGTCGATGATCCTGATGCAGGACGGCCGCCTCTTCTACTCGGGCAGCCACGTCTTCGGCAACAACATCCCCGGCACCGGCTCGGCGATCTACGACTACCAGGCCAACACCATCACCGAGGTGCCCGGCCTCCAGCGCAAGGACGAGCGGGACCAGTCGATGAGCGTGCTGCTGCCCCCGGCGCAGGACCAGAAGGTGCTGACCATCGGCGGCGGCAACATCGACTCCAACCCGGATGCCAACCGGCTGACCGACATCATCGACCTCAAGCAGCCGAACCCGCAGTACGTCGCCGGGCCGCCGCTGCCGCAGGGCACGGTCGACTTCGGCGCCGGCCCCGTCCCGCAGACCGGCGACCAGGGCAAGATGTACGTCTCCGCGGTGCTGCTGCCCGACGGCAAGGTGCTGGAGACCGGCGGCGCCCTGCACAACCGGGCCGACCCGGTGTTCGAGACGTCGATCTTCGACCCGGCGACGGAGACCTTCGACCCGGTGGCCGTCGACCCCGAGGCGCGCGGCTACCACTCGTCGGCGTTCCTGCTGCCCGACGGCCGGGTGATGACCACCGGCGACAACCCGGGCAACGGCTCCTGGAACCACAGCGTGTCGATCTACACGCCGCCGTACCTGCTCAAGGGCGAGCGGCCGGCGATCACCTCGGTGATCGACAAGGAGTGGAGCTACGGCGACACCCAGCGCATCACCGTCGACCGGCCGATCGCCAAGGCCGAGCTGATCCGCCCGGCCGCGGTGACCCACTCCTCGGACCCGAACCAGCGGTTCGTGGACCTGCCGCTGTCGGTGGACGGGAACAACGTCGACCTGAACGTCACCAGCAACCCCGACCTGGCCCCGCCCGGCTGGTACATGCTCTTCGCGGTCGACGCGAACGGCGTGCCGTCGGTGGCCGAGTGGGTGCACCTGGACGGCCCGCGGGCGCTGAGCACCAAGGACGCCTCCGCGCACGTCCACTCCTTCGCCGACGACCCGCAGGGCAAGGTGAAGGGGCCCGGCGAGAAGCGCGCCTCGCAGCCCGTCGCCCCGACCGTCTCCGGCTGCGACCGGCACTACGGCTCGGCCAACGTGTGCGTGCCGACGGCGTTCCCGGCCGAGGTGAAGCCGACGACGGCCGCCCGCTGCACCTGGCTCGAGGAGCACGACTACGGCCGGCTGAAGGTCAACGGCAAGGACGACCCGCTGAAGCTGGACCGGAACCGGGACGGCATCGCCTGCGGGAAGGGCGACGTCGAGAAGCGGCGCTAGCGGTCCCCGGGGAACTCGGCGAGGGCGCGCTCCACGATGGCCTCCAGCTGTTCGTGGTGCGCGCCCTTCCAGTACGCGCGCCCGCAGCCGGTGCACTGCGCGAACACGTCGTACGACCGCTGGGTGCCGCCCTCGAGCCGGTCGGCCACCTCGTCCTTGGTGGCCTCCTTCAGCAGGCCGTTGCAGGCGGTGCACCGGGTCCAGGGCCGCAGTTCGGGCGCGAACCGGTCCAGTACGTCGCGGAGCTGGTCGTCGGGGCGGGTGCTGTAGACGAAGGCGCCCGCCCACAGCTCGCGGCGGCGCAGCAGGCCCCGGTCGCGGCTGAGCATCACGCGCCGCTCCGCGGCCGACCGGGCGGCGAGCGCCGGGTCGCCGATGTCCGTCGACTCGTACGCCGTGTCCACGCCGAGCAGCCGCAGCCGGCGGGCGAGCGTGCCGAGGTGCACGTCCAGCAGGAAGCGCAGCTCGGCACCCGGCACCCGCTGGGGGCGGCGCACGGCCCGGACGGTGACCGACTCGCCGCCCGCCGGGACGTGTCCGGGCGGCACCTCGCGGCCGTCCACCTCCAGCGCGCCGACCTCGGTCAGCGGGACGCCGAGGGACTCCACGACATGGCCGAGTGTCGAGACGCCGTCGGTGGCGGCCCGGGCGGCGCCGGTGCGGCGGGCCTGCGGGACGAACAGGTGGAGTTCGGGGGCGAACTCGACGTGGATCTCGGGACCGTTCACCCGGTCAAGGATGTCATGTCCGCCGGTTGGGCAGGCGGCCGAAGGTGGCGAGGGTGCGGTCGAGCAGCTCCATCATGTCGTCCCGGCAGTCCCGCTCCACCCAGTAGATCAGCGTCTCCAGCAGTGCGCCCATCAGCCCCATCGCGTAGACCCGTACGTCGAGGTCGTTCTCGTCGCGTCCGGTGCGCTCGGCCAGGGCCCGGCACAGCAGCCGGCCGGTGACGGACATGCTCTCCATCACCCGGGAGCGCACCGCGGGCACGTCGACCATGAGCCGTACCCGGAGCATCATGTCGTCCTGTCCGACGTCCGGGTCGTCGGCGAGGGCCAGGGCCATCGCCTTGCGGATCGCCCACCGGATCGACTCCGGCACCGGTTCGTCGGCCGGGCGCTCGCGCAGCAGGTCCTCGACGAGCGGGTCGTACTCGTCGGTGAGGACGATGTCCTCCTTGGTGGGGAAGTACCGGAAGACGGTGCTCGGCGAGACCTCGGCGCGGTCGGCGATCTGCTCCACGGTCGTGGCGTCGTACCCCTGCTCCCGGATCAGGGCGTACGCGGCCGTCCTGATCGCGTTCCGGGTCTTGATCTTCTTCCGTTCCCGCAGGCCCAGCGGCCGGGCGGTCTCGGGAGCAGGGGTTCGCGCCGTGGTCATGGGCTCATTGTCGGTCATCGGCCTCGGGCCGGGCCATGTCCGCGGCGGCGCCCTCCGGTGCCCGGCCCGGCCCCGTCGCGGGGTGTCAGGCGTGCTGGTAGGCCACGAGGGAGATCCCCACGTAGTGCGCGATGAAGGCCGCCAGGGTGAAGGAGTGGAACACCTCGTGGAAGCCGAACCAGCGCGGTGAGGGGTTGGGGCGCTTGATGCCGTAGACCACGCCCCCGATGCTGTAGAGCACGCCGCCCACGATCACCAGGACCAGCACCGCGATGCCGCCCGCGCGCATGAAGTCGGGCAGGTAGAAGACGGCCGCCCAGCCCATGGCGATGTAGCAGGGCGTGTAGAGCCAGCGCGGGGCGCCGACCCAGAAGACGCGGAAGGCGATGCCGGCCAGCGCCGCGGCCCAGATGCCCCACAGCAGCCACCGGCCCTTGGCCGCGGGCAGGAGCAGCAGCGTCAGCGGGGTGTAGGTGCCCGCGATGATCAGGAAGATGTTGGCGTGGTCCAGGCGGCGCAGGATTCCGTCCATGCGGGGGCTCCAGTCGCCCCGGTGGTACAGCGCGCTGACGCCGAACAGCAGGCAGGCCGTCAGCGCGTAGACCCCGCAGGCCACGCGTCCTCGGGCCGAGTCGGCGAAGGCGGTCAGCACCAGCCCGGCGACCAGGGCGGCCGGGAACATGCCGAGGTGCAGCCAGCCGCGGAGCTTGGGCTTGACCGGATGCGGCAGGGAGAGCGCGACGGGACCGCGGCCGTCGGCCTGCGTGTCCCTGGGCGCGTCGAAGGCGGACGCAGTCATGGCGGAAGGGTACCTACGGAACCGTAAGTCACATATCAGTACCACCACATGGGGTACCCGGAGTGGCCATCGTCTCACGTGGCGAGGCGGCGCCCGGCGGGGTAAAAGAAGTTTCAGGCGAAGCCAACGTATACGCAAAGAAACTCAGGGATAACCAGAGGTACGTGGCGATCCTCACGCCGCTCAGGTGTGCGGCCCTCTGGACAGATGGGCACTCGCATCGGATGATCAAATGAGTGCGGTCGGCACCGGATGAGCGCCAAGGGATCCACCGTGAAGCATCCGGGTCGCAGCCCCCACGGGGCCTCCAACAACAAATCCCTCACTTAGGAGCAATCGTGGCGCGCGACATCGCGGCTCCCACCGTCCCCACCCAGCACCAGGAGCTGATCTCGTGGGTGAACGAGATCGCCGAACTGACGCAGCCGGACGACGTGGTCTGGTGTGACGGGTCCGAGGCCGAGTACGAGCGACTGTGCGAGGAGCTCGTCCAGAAGGGCACCTTCCGGAAACTCGACCCGATCAAGCGCCCCCACTCCTACTACGCGGCCTCCGACCCCACCGACGTCGCCCGCGTCGAGGACCGGACCTTCATCTGCTCCGAGAAGGAGGAGGACGCCGGTCCCACCAACCACTGGAAGGCCCCCGCCGAGATGCGGGAGATCTTCACCGGCGACAAGGGCCTGTTCCGCGGCTCCATGCGCGGCCGGACCATGTACGTGGTGCCCTTCTGCATGGGCCCGCTCGGCTCGCCGCTGTCCGCGATCGGCGTCGAGATCACCGACTCGGCGTACGTCGCCGTCTCCATGCGCACCATGACCCGGATGGGCCAGGCCGTCCTGGACGAGCTGGGCGACGAGGGCTTCTTCGTCAAGGCCGTCCACACCCTCGGCGCCCCGCTGGAGCCCGGCCAGGAGGACGTGCCCTGGCCCTGCAACAGCACCAAGTACATCTCCCACTTCCCCGAGGACCGCGAGATCTGGTCCTACGGCTCCGGCTACGGCGGCAACGCCCTGCTCGGCAAGAAGTGCTACGCCCTGCGCATCGCCTCCGTCATGGCCCGCGACGAGGGCTGGCTCGCCGAGCACATGCTCGTGCTGAAGCTGACCCCGCCCACCGGCGAGCCCAAGTACGTCGCCGCCGCCTTCCCGTCGGCCTGCGGCAAGACCAACCTCGCCATGCTGGAGCCCACGATCTCCGGCTGGACGGTCGAGACGATCGGCGACGACATCGCCTGGATGCGCTTCGGCGAGGACGGCCGGCTGTACGCCATCAACCCCGAGGCCGGCTTCTTCGGCGTCGCGCCCGGCACCGGTGAGCACACCAACGCCAACGCCATGAAGACGCTGTGGGGCAACGCGGTCTTCACCAACGTCGCCCTCACCGACGACGGCGACGTGTGGTGGGAGGGCATGACCGAGGAGCCGCCCGCCCACCTCACCGACTGGAAGGGCAACGACTGGACGCCCGAGTCCCAGACCCCGGCGGCCCACCCCAACGCCCGCTTCACCGTCCCGGCCGCGCAGTGCCCGATCATCGCGCCGGAGTGGGAGGACCCCAAGGGCGTGCCGATCTCGGCGATCCTCTTCGGCGGGCGCCGCGCCACCGCGGTGCCGCTGGTGACGGAGTCCTTCGACTGGAACCACGGCGTCTTCCTCGGCGCCAACGTGGCCTCCGAGAAGACCGCCGCCGCCGAGGGCAAGGTCGGCGAGCTGCGCCGCGACCCCTTCGCCATGCTGCCGTTCTGCGGCTACAACATGGGCGACTACATCGGTCACTGGATCGACGTGGCCAAGGACAAGGACCAGTCCAAGCTGCCGAAGATCTACTACGTCAACTGGTTCCGCAAGGACGACGAGGGCAAGTTCGTCTGGCCCGGCTTCGGTGAGAACGGCCGCGTCCTGAAGTGGATCGTGGAGCGCCTGGAGGGCAGGGCCGAGGGCGTCGAGACCCCCATCGGCATCCTGCCGACCAAGGCCGCCCTGGACACCGACGGCCTGGAGCTGTCCGACGCCGACCTGGACTTCCTGCTCACCGTCGACAAGGACGTGTGGCGCGAGGAGGCGGCGCTCGTCCCCGAGCACCTCAACACCTTCGGCGACCACACCCCGAAGGAGCTGTGGGACCAGTACCGCGCCCTGGTGGAGCGCCTGGGCTGACGCCCCCCGCAGTACTCCGCGGCCGGTCCGACTAGCCCTGACCCGCGATGTCGTCACGAAGGCCGGCCGCGAGGGGGTGCCTCCCCGCTCCACGTAGCTCGATGTCCCGGAGCCGGGGAGGCACCCCACCTGGGCCGGGTCCCCGCACAACGGCGTGCGACGGACCCGGCCCGCAGCCTTGTCAGGCCCAGGGCCCGTCCGGCAGGTCCCGGCCGGAGCGGTCCGCCAGGTACCGGGTGTGCGACTCCTGGCGCCGTGCCCCGGTCTCCCGCAGCTGTGCCGCGAGCCGGGCGGCCTCCTCGTGCAGCAGGCCGAGCTGCCGCTCCAGGTGCCGCTCGGGCGGTTCGCCGCCCGGTGTCATCCGGTGCCACCACCGGGTCCGCAGATACGCGTCCACCGCCTCCGGCACGTCCTGCCGCACGGCACGGGACAGCGCGTGGACGCCGTCCGGGTCCAGCGCGAGCAGCTCGGTCGCCGGCCCCGGCTCCAGCAGCGCGCCGAGCAGCCCGGTCAGCTCGGCCAGGCGCCCCGCCGCGGCGGGCGGCAGCTCGGCCTCGGCGAGGTAGCCGCGCAACCGGTCCAGGTCGCCGCGCACCTCCTCCAGCCGGGCCGAGGGATCGGCGAAGTCCGGCGGCACGGGCCGCTCCGGCGGTGCGAGCAGCGCCCCCGCGCCGTACAGACCGGCGACGACCACCGGCCAGTACGGGCCGGCCGCGCCCGTGAACGTCAGCACCAGACCGGCCAGTCCGCAGGCCCCGCCGGTCAGGTTCTTGCGGGACTCCAGACAGCCGACGAGCCTATTGGTAGCCACGGATCTCCTCGAAGGCGCCGTCCAGGGAGCCCTCGCGGGCGTCGAAGAGACGGCCGCCGGTCAGCTCGGCGACGCGCTCCAGCTCGGCGCGGTCGGAGTCGCCGAAGACGATCGGGAAGACCGGGACCTCCTGCCGGTCACGGCTCAGCCCCCGGTAGAAGCCCTCGAACGAGGCCGCGTCGGCGCCGGTGGTGTTCTCGCCGTCCGTCATCAGCACGATCGAGGTGAACGTGTCCCCCCGTCCGGTGCCGAGATGGTCGTACGCCCTCTGGAGCGAGGTGTAGATCGCGGTGTCGCCGTCGGCGGTCAGCGCCTCGGTGTCGGCGCGGATGCCGTCGAGCCCGCGCCGCGGCCGGTCCGGTTCCACCACATGGGTGCGCACGCTCTTCACCACCGACCCGAACGGCATCAGCGTCACCTCCTCCCGCTCCCGGAAGTCCCCGGTCAGCCCGGTGAGCGCCGCCTTCAGGCGCCTGAGCCGGTCGCCCGCCATGGAGCCGGAGGTGTCCAGGACGTACACCGTGCGCGACGGCCGGCGCAGTTCGTTCTCGTAGGAGTCGATCAGTCCGTCGGCGACGGAGCGGCTGCCCGGGAAGGGCAGTTCGCGCCGCCGGTCGGTGCCGAGCCCGGCCGCGGGCGGCACCGAGGCGATCACCGGCCGGCGCAGCGTCCGCTCGGTGATCTCCCGCTGCACGTCCTCGCCACGCAGCGCGGCGGCCAGCCGCCGCACGTCCTCGCGGGCGGCGGCGCCGGTCGAGGAGAGGGTGGAGAGCGGGTAGTCGGCGGTGACGACGCCGTCGCGGGGGCGGATGACCGTCAGGCCGGGGATGCCCTTCAGGACCGACTCGTAGTTGAGCAGCGCGTCCACGGTGCCGCGCCGCTCGTAGGCCTCGGCCAGCCAGCCCGAGGAGCCCGAGGTGAGCCTCTGGCCGCCGAAGAACTCCTTCAGCCGGGGCCGGGCCTCGCGCACGTCGGCGTCGGTGAGCGCCGACTGGGCACCGGAGAGCGCCGACGCGACGGAGACGAGGGTGGCGAAACCGGAGTTGGAGCGCGCCGGGTCGGTCATGCCGTAGGTCAGCTTCCCGTCCCGTACCGCCCGCTCCACCTGGGACCAGGTGACCTGCCCGGGTCGCCAGCCCAGGCGGCGCACCGTGGCGTCCTTCACCCCGACGGCGACCGGGCTGGTCATGACCGGCGTCTCGGAGACCACCCGCCGCGCCGCCTCCGGGCGCAGCCGCAGATAGTCGTTGGAGGACAGCCACACGGCGTCGTACGTCCCCTCCGTGCCGCCCCGGGCGAGCAGGTCCACCGCGTCCAGGGTGCCCATCGGGGTGAGCCGGACCGTGATCCCGGTGTCGGCGCGGACCTTGTCCAGCACCGGCTTCATGTCGCTCAGCTCACTGGAGGCGAGCACCCGCACGGTGCCCGGCTCGGCGGACCCGGCCACGCCGGGCGTCGGGTGCCCGTCCGTCCGGTCCTGGCCCGCCGTACAGGCGGTGAGCAGACCGAGGGCGGCCAGGCACGCGGCGAGGGCGCGTCTCATGCCCGGCCCCCTTCCAGCGCGCCCCGGGAGCGGCTGCGCTCCAGGTACGCGCTCGCCTGGTGCAGTTCGGCCGTCAGGGACTCCACGGTCGACGCCATCGCCTCGGTCGCCTGCGCCTTGTAGGTGTCGATGGCGTCGAGGGTGCGGTAGATCTGCTGGAAGGCCGTCCGGAGCGTCTCCGCGCCCACGGCCGGGTCGGCGGTGATCCGCTGGATCTCGCCGCTCTGTTCGGCGAGCATCTCGGCGTTGGCCCGGATCAGGTCCTCGGTCGTGCCCCGCAGCGCGTCGACCTGCTCGACGACCTTCTTCTGGTGGTCGAGCGCGGAGGCCAGCATCACCGAGATCCGCAGGGCCGAGACGGTGGTCGTGGCGGCCCGGTCCGCGCCTTTGATCAGCTCGTCGTTGTTGCGTCGTACGACGTCCATGGCGAGGTAGCCCTGCGCGCACACCGCGAGCTGGGTGAGCAGGTCCTGGTGCTTCTGCCGGATGGGGAAGAGCACGTCGGCGCGGAGCGCGTCGGCGGCCTGCGGGTCGGCCGGCTCCACCGCGGCGATGTGCTCGGTCACCGCCGTGTCCAGTGCCTCGGTCAGCACCACGTACTCCTGGAGCTTGCCCATGGTCTCCCACAGCCGGACCCGCTCGGTCTGCAACGCGGCGTTGTCGCGGCGCAGTTCGTCCTGCCCGCCGCGCAGCGCGGCGACGATCCGGTTGAGGGTGGTCTGCGCGGAGGCGTACTTGGCGAGGTGGTCGCGCAGCCGGTTGCCGACCGGCAGCCGGGACAGCAGCCTGCGCCCCCGGGCCGCGGGCAGTTCGCGCGGGTCCAGGTCCGTCACCACCCGGCGCAGCTCCACCAGCGAGCCCGCGACCCGGGACTGGGCGTCGCCGCCCCGGTCGGGCAGGCTGCGCACGGTCCGTTCCAGCATGCGGTTGGACTGGGCGGCGGCGCCGCGCGTCTCCGCGGCGCCCAGCGCGGTGATCTCGCCGACCTTGTCGGCGAACCGGGGTGAGCGGGCGTCGAGGGCGGCCAGCTCCTCGACGTGGGCCGCCGCCTTGCGGGCCAGGTCGGCGCGGACGCCGTCGTCGAGCGGGACGAGCCCGCCGGCCTTGTCCCGGGGCACGGGTCCGGCGGGCCGGGGCGGGCTGAGGACGAAGTCGTCGTCGGTGGCGGTCATGTGTCGGATCCCCCGTCGTGCGCGGTCACCCGCGCGCCCGGCGGGCCATCTCGTGCAGCACCTCGAAGGTGGGCACGGGCGCCTGCCGGACGCCGGTGAGCTGCTGGTTGAGGTAGGCGGTGTGGGCGTCGGTGGCCCGGGTGAACTCCGCGCGGGTGCCCTGCGGGCGGAAGCCGTGCCGCACGGCGAGCCGGCGCAGTTGCGGGTCCTCGGCGAGGAGTTCGCCGAGGGCGCGGCCCTCTTCGGTGAGCGGGACGACCGTGTGGTCGCTGGTGGCGGTGGTGTCCGGGTACAGCACCGTCAGATCGCCGGCGGCGGCGCCCTCGATGCCCCGCCCGAGCAGCGCGGTGACCTGTGACTCGTACACCAGCACCAGCGGGTTGCCGACGCCGCTGGTGAAGTCCCGGAACGCCGCGTCCGAGCTGGACTGCTGGGCGCCCTGCACCTGGACCAGCCTGCGCATCAGGGGCGCGGTGCGGTCGAGGTCCGCGGGGGAGGCGGCGACCCGGTTGCCGCCGGCCACGTAGGAGGCGGCGGCCAGGTACAGGGCGCCGGAGTTGGAGCTGACCGGGTCCGTCGAGGTGATGTAGAGGGTGCCGGTCAGCTCGCCGTGCTTCTCGGCGCCCTTGAGCTGCTGCCAGGTGCGGTCGCGGCGGGCCGCCTCCAGATAGGCGGCCATCTTCAGCGTGCCGCCGTGGTTGCGCTCCAGTGTCGCCAGCCCGTTGGCGGCGAGCACCTCGGCCGCGCCGCGGTGGGCCACCACGACGAGCGGCGAGTAGAAGGGGCGCGGCAGCGGTTTGCGGACCCCGTGGCGCTCGGCGAGCGCGTCGGCGGGTGCCTGGCTGGACGGGAAGGCCAGGTCGTAGCCCTGGAGGTCGAGTTCCTCCATGGCCCAGGACCCGGAGGTCTCCGTCGTCACGGTGTAGCCCTTGGCGGCGAGGGCCTTCACCACGTCGGGATCGGCGAAGAACTCGGCCTTCTCCGATCCGATCACTGCGCGCACGGTCTTCGTTGCCGTGCCTGTGTCCGCGCTGTCCCGCCCGGCTACGACGGCGGCCACCACGCCACCGATCAGCAGAACGGCGAGGACGATGCCTGCGATGCGTCTCACACCGGGAGCGTGCTCCCGGAACCCAACGTTCCTGGCGTACGGCCGTGAACGGGGGGTGACAGACCGGTCCCGGTGGCGCAACGCCCCACAGGGAACCCGGCAGTGGTCCCGGGGTGAACCCCGGAGCGGACGCGGTGTCAGGGCGCCCGGTCCGCGCGTCGCTGCGGTTGCACGCGGACCGGGGCCGTCGGGGGGAGCCCGGTGAGGGGCTCAGTGGGACGCGAGTTCGCGCGGCTCCAGGGCCGCGGTGTGCGCGTCCATGCGCTCGGCCGCCAGGATCGCGGCCGAGGTGTCGGCCCGGGAGGCCGCCACGACCAGCGCGCGGCCCGCGAGCGCGTGCGCCCGCCGGTGCAGGGCGGCGGCGTGCGGCTCGCCCTCGGCCCCGGCCAGCGGCGCGCGGACCGGCGTGCGACCACCCCGCAGCCGCGTCACCTGGCCGGCCAGGCGCTCGGCCGCGGCGTCCAGGTCGGCCGACGGAGCCAGCGCGCGCAGCTCGTCGGTGACGGCGAGCAGGGCCGAGAGATGACCGGCGAGCTGGATGTCCAGCTCTTCCTCCCGTGACCGGTGAGGGATGCCGGTGGGGCCGTCGGCCATCGAGTGGACCGACTTGGTGCGGATCGGCTCGTACATGGGGATGGCCTCCTTCTGACAGAAGCCATCCTACATTGGATTACGTCTAAAGTTGACTCGGTCCTGGGGTCAGGGCTGGCCGTACCCGTCCAGGAAGTTCCCGATCCGGCCCACCGCGTCCCTGAGGTCCGCGGTCGTCGGCAGGGTCACCACCCGGAAGTGGTCCGGCTCCGGCCAGTTGAAGCCGGTGCCCTGCACGACCATGATCTTCTCCTGGCGCAGCAGGTCCAGGACCATCTGCCGGTCGTCCTTGATCTTGAAGACCTTGGGGTCCAGGCGCGGGAAGAGATACAGCGCGCCCTTCGGTTTGACGCAGGTCACGCCGGGGATCTGGGTCAGCAGCTCGTACGCCACGTCCCGCTGTTCGCGCAGCCGGCCGCCCGGCAGCACCAGGTCGTTGATGGTCTGCCGGCCGCTGAGCGCGGCGACCACCCCGTGCTGGCCCGGCATGTTCGCGCACAGCCGCATGTTCGCCAGGATCGTCAGGCCCTCGATGTAGGACTCGGCGTGCGCCCGGGGTCCGGAGACCGACATCCAGCCGACCCGGTAGCCGGCCACCCGGTACGCCTTCGACATGCCGTTGAAGGTGAGGGTGAGCAGGTCCGGGGCGATCGCCGCGGTCGGCGTGTGCACCGCGTCGTCGTAGAGGATCTTGTCGTAGATCTCGTCGGAGCAGACCAGCAGGTTGTGGCGGCGCGCGAGGTCCGTCAGCCCGCGCAGCATCGCCTCGTCGTAGACCGCGCCCGTCGGGTTGTTGGGGTTGATGACGACCAGCGCCTTGGTGCGGTCGGTGATCTTCCGCTCGATGTCCGCGAGGTCCGGCATCCAGTCGGCCTGCTCGTCGCAGCGGTAGTGCACCGCCGTACCGCCGGACAGGGACACGGCCGCCGTCCACAGCGGGTAGTCCGGCGCCGGTACGAGCACCTCGTCGCCGTCGTCGAGCAGGCCCTGCATCGCCATCACGATCAGCTCGGAGACGCCGTTGCCGATGAACACGTGCTCGACGTCCGTCTCGATGCCGAGGGTCTGGTTGTGCATGACGACGGCCCGGCGCGCGGCCAGCAGGCCCTTGGCGTCGCCGTAGCCGTGGGCGGTCGAGACGTTGCGGAGGACGTCCTCCAGGATCTCGGGCGGGCACTCGAAGCCGAACGCCGCCGGGTTGCCCGTGTTCAGCTTCAGGATGCGGTGACCGGCCGCTTCCAGCCGCATCGCCTCCTCGAGCACCGGGCCCCGGATCTCGTAACAGACGTTGGCGAGCTTGGTCGACTGGATCACCTGCATGACGGTGAGCTTACGACCCGGTTGCCCGCCTTGGGTCGTGTTTTCCGCCACGTGAGACGCGGCGGTATGTCCTGGTATCGGTGAGGGCTGTCCCGGCAACCCCTTCCGTCTCTACAATTCGCCGCCATGTCCAGGCCATCCCAGCCCGGCGACGGACCGTACGGTGCGGATGCTCCGCGCGTGTACCTGCCGCAGCCCGACGCGCAGCCCGCGTACGACGCGTACGCCGACCCGGCCGCCGCGCACGGCTGGCAGAACGCCTACGACGAGACGGCCGAGCTCCCCGCGCTCGGCGAGGCGGGCCCGCCCCGCCCCGCCGACGGTGCGCCGCGCCGGTCCCACCGCAGGCGTCCGAGCCCCTGGCGCGCCCGCCGGGCCGCCGTGGCCGCGGGCGCGGTGGGCGCGGCGTCGGCGGTGGCGCTGATCGCCGGTTTCTCCTCCTCGGGCCCGGACGGCACCGCGGGCACGGGCGACCGGACCGCCCCCACGGCCCAGGACCCGGGCGGCACGGCGGCACCCGCGCCCGGGGACACGGCGGGCGACGGCACGGCCACGGGCACGCCCGGCGCGGCGCCCCTCAGGTCGCCGGCACAGGACGAGGGCGGCACGTCCCCGGGCCCGGACGCGTCCGGCTCCGCCGAACCCACGGCCGGCGCAGGCCCCGGCCCGGACCGCCCCGGCCCGGCGACCAGCGGCCCGGCCGCGCCATCGGCCCCCGCCACCACGCCGGCTCCCGCACCCTCACCGACGGCCACCGGCGCCCCGGCCGCCCCCGGCAACTCCGGCGACGCCCCGGGCCGGGGCCGTCCGGGCGGCAAGGGCCCGAAGTAGAACCGGACCGGACGCCCGGAGGGCGCCCCAGGAGTGGCCGGAGCTCGAGGAGCACCCCGGTTCACGCCGGTGTACGTCGTACCGAGCGGCCCGCCAGGACGTCCGTGCGGCGGCCGTCCTCGATGGTGAAGCGGCCGTCGACCAGGACGTACGGGATGCCCGTCGGCAGCCGGCGCGGTTCCTCGAAGGTCGAGCCCGCCGCCACCGTCGCCGGGTCGAAGAGGACCAGGTCCGCCCGGTACCCCTCGCGCACCAGCCCCCGGTCCGGCAGTCGCAGCCGGGCCGCCGGCCGGGAGGTGAGGTGGGCCACGCACTCCTCCAGCGACAGCACGCCCAGCTCCCGCACGTAGTGCCCGAGGTAGTGCGGGAACGTGCCGTAGGCGCGCGGGTGCGGCTTGCTGCCCTGGAGGATGCCGTCCGACCCGCCGGTGTGGACCCGGTGCCGCATGATCGCGCGGACGTTCTCCTCGTGCCCGACGTGCTGGAGGATCGTCGGCGCCAGCCGGTCCGCCAGGAGCAGCCGGCGCGCGAGGGTCCACGGCGTCTCCCCGCGCAGCCGCGCCGACCGCAGGACCGTACGGCCCACGTACTCGCGGAGCGCCGGGTCGTTCACGCCGGAGATCTCGATGGTCTCCCACTCCACGGGCACCCCGTGGCAGCCGTCGGAGCCGGTCTCCTCCAGGTCGTGCCGGATGCGTTCGGCGGTGGCGTCGTCCGCCAGCCGCCGCAGGATCTCCTGCGGCCCGCCCTCGCTCGCCCAGCTCGGCAGCAGCGCCGCGAGGGTGGTGCAGCCCGGGGTGTAGGGGTAGGTGTCGAGGGTGATGTCGGCGCCGCCGGCCAGCGCGTCGTCCAGCAGGGCCAGCAGCTGCGGGGCCCGGCCCTTGTTCTCGCCGAAGTTCATGGTGGCGTGGGCCAGGTGCAGCGGGCAGCCCGCCCGGCGGGTCAGCGCGACCATCTCCTCGTACGCCGCGAGCGCCCCCGCGCCGTAGGAGCGGTGGTGCGGGCAGTAGTAGCCGCCGTAGGCGGCCACCACCCGGCACAGCTCGGTCAGCTCGGCGTCCTTGGCGTACATGCCGGGCGTGTAGGTCAGCCCGGAGGACATGCCGACGGCGCCCTGCTCCAGGCCCTCCGCGACCAGCCGCCGCATCCGCTCCAGCTCGGCATCGGTCGCCTCGCGGTCCTCCCAGCCGACGGCCAGCGCCCGGACCGTCCCCTGCGGGATCAGGTAGGCGGCGTTGACCGCGATGCCCTCGTCGAGCCGGTCCAGGTACTCGCCGACCGACCGCCAGGTGAAGTCGACGTCGTCACCCGGCCCGTTCCAGCCGGCGATCGCGCGGCGGACCTCGGCGAGCGTGCGGTCGTCCACCGGCGCGTACGACAGCCCGTCCTGGCCGATGACCTCCAGGGTGACGCCCTGCGCGGCCTTGGCGCTGTGGTCGGGATCGCGCAGCAGCGCCAGGTCGCTGTGGGCGTGCATGTCGACGAAGCCGGGGGAGAGGACCAGCCCCTCGGCGTCCAGCTCCCGGCGGGCCCGGGGCCGCTGGCAGCCCGCCGCCGCGGCCTCCTTGACGATGCCGGTGATCCGGCCGCCGTCGATCACCACATCCGCGCGGTACGACGGCCCGCCGGAGCCGTCCACGACGTCCGCGTCCCGGATGACCAGCTCTTCCATGCCCGGTTCCTCGCAGTCTCTAGAAGAACGTACGGATGTAGTCGACGACCGTGCCGTCCGCCTCGGCCACCGGGATCAGCTGCCACTTGTCGAAGGACGTGCACGGGTGCGACAGCCCCATGCCGACCCAGTCGCCGACCTCCAGGTCGACCCCGTCGGCGGTGCGCAGCCAGGCGTGCTGGTCGGACAGGGCGGTCACCTCGATCCCGGTGGCCGGGCGCTCGGCGCCGTCCCGGCGGACGACCTGCGCGAAGGGCAGGTGGAGGTCGTACGCCGCGTCCCGTTTGCCCGCGTTGGTGAACGCCTGCCGCGGGGAGGGCCGGGAGACCACCTGCGTCCACAGGCGGAACGCCGGCTCCAGGGCGCCCTCCTCGGGGACCCGGTTGAAGGGGGTCAGCTCGCGGTAGTGCCCGTCGTCGTGGGAGACGTAGGCGCCCGAGCGCAGCAGCTTCAGCACCGGCCGGGACAGCCCGCCGAGCTCCGCGAACACGTCGGCCACCGCGTCGAACCAGGCGCTGCCGCCGGCGCTCACCACGATCTCGTCGGTGTCCGCGAAGCGCCCGGCCTCGTCGAAGCCGGCGGCGAGGCCGGCCAGCCGGCGCAGCCACGCGTGCACCTTCTGCGGGTCGGCGCCCGGCACCTCGCCCTCGTACCCGGCGACGCCCACCAGCCGCAGCGTCGCCGAAGCGGCCACCGCGTCGGCGACGGCCGCGCACTCCGCCTCGGTCCGCACCCCGGTGCGTGCCTCGTCCCCGGCGGCCAGCTCGACCACCACGTCCAGCCGGCGGGAGGCGCCCGCCTCGCGCAGGGCGGCGTCCATCAGCGCGACCCCGCGCACGGAGTCGACATAGCAGACGAGGCGGAACTCCGGGTCGGCGTCCAGCTCGGCGGAGACCCAGCGCAGCGCCGCGGCGTCCACCAGCTCGTTGGCGAGGAAGACCCGCCGGGTGCCGAAGGCGCGGGCGACGCGCACCTGGTGGGGGACGGCGAGCGTGATGCCCCAGGCGCCGTGCTCGATCTGGCGCCGGAAGAGCTGCGGGGCCATGGAGGTCTTGCCGTGCGGGGCGAAGGCCAGGCCGTGCCGGGCGGCGTAGGTCTCCATCAGCTTGAGGTTGTGCTCCAGGCGCTCGGCGGAAAGGGCCAGCACGGGGGTGGTGAAGCCGTCGGTGAAGAGGTTGCGGCGCTGGGCGGCCAGCTCGCCGACGGTGAGCCCGTCGGCGTCCGGCGGGAGGCCACGGAAGCGGTGGTCGACGCGTTCCTCGGCGAGGCGGGCGAGGGCTTCGCTGCTCATGGAGCCTCCCTGATCAGGGTCGTTGCACGTACTGCAACAGTCATTGCGTATATCGCTTACCGCTGTCTAACATCTCGGCCAACGCGCGGTCAACGAATCCGCGGACACCCGCACGACACGAGGAGCTACGACGATCGTGACCGCCACCGGACCCCGCAATGCCCCCGGCGTCGTGGACGTCGTCGCGCTCGGCGAGTCCATGGTCACGTTTCTGCCCTCCCGGCCGGGCCGCCTCGCCGACGTCCCCTCCTTCGACCGCGGCATCGGCGGCGCCGAGTCCAACACGGCCTGCGTGCTGGCGGCGGCCGGCCACGCGGTGCGCTGGGTCAGCAGGGTCGGCGACGACGGCTTCGGCGACCACCTCCTCGAGGCGATCGGCGGATACGGCGTCGACGTGTCGTACGTGAGCCGTGACCCCGGCCGGCCCACCGGCATCTACTTCCGCACGGCCGGCGACCGCTCCACCGACGCCCACGAGGTCGCCTACTACCGGGCGGGCTCCGCGGCCTCCGCGATGACCCCGGCCGACGTCGACCTCCGGGCGGTGCGCGCCGGACGCGTCCTGCACCTGTCCGGCATCACGGCGGCCCTCTCCGAGGGGTGCCTGGACCTGATGCGGGAACTCACCGCACCCCGCCCCGGCCGCCCGCTCGTCTCCTTCGACGTCAACCACCGTCCGGGCCTGTGGCGCGACCCCCGCGGTCCCGAGGTGCTGCTGGAACTGGCCCGCGGCGCGGACCTCGTCTTCGTCGGCGACGACGAGGCACGTCAGGCATGGGGGCTGCACGGGGCGCAGGCGGTGCGGGAGGCCCTGCCCGAACCGGAGACCGTGGTCGTCAAGCAGGGCAGGGGCGGCGCGGTCGCCCTCGGCAAGGGCACCGGCGGCTCCCTGCGCGAGAGCAGCGACGGCTCCCCGCGCGAGGACGCCGGCGGCACCGTCACCTTCGTCCCCGCCCTGCACGTCGACGTCGTCGCCGCGATCGGCGCCGGGGACGCCTTCGCCGCCGGGTTCCTCTCCGCCACCCTGCGCGGCCTGCCCGTCCGCGACCGCCTCCGGCACGGGCACCTCTGGGCCGCCGCCGCCCTCACCGCCCCCGGCGACCTCGCCGCGCCCCCGGCGCGCCACCACGCCGACCGGCTGGCCGCCCTGGACGACGCCGCGTGGGGGAGACTGCGACTCGGCCCCGGCTGGACGGACGCCACCGAGGGGGCCGAGGAGGAGGTACGCACACCATGAGCCAGACCGTCGACCGCGCGCTGAGCATCCTGCCGCTGCTCGCCGAGGGCCCCGCCGACCTCGGCCGGGTCGCCGAGCGCCTCGGCGTGCACAAGTCCACCGCCCTGCGCCTCCTCCGCACCCTGCACGAACACGGCTTCGTCTACCGCCAGTCCGACCAGCGCTACCGCCTCGGCGCCCGGCTCATCGCCCTCGCCCAGGAGGCGATGGAGAACCTGGACGTCCGCGAGATCGCCCATCCCCACCTCGTACGCCTCAACGAGAGGTGCGGGCACACCGTCCACCTCGCCGTCCACGAGGACGACGAGGTCCTCTACATCGACAAGGTGGAGAGCCGCTACCCGGTGCGCATGTACTCCCGGATCGGCAAGCCCGTCGCCATCACCGTCGCGGCCGTCGCCAAGCTGCTGCTGGCCGACCTGCCCGAGCCCGAGCGCCGCGCGGTCGCCGAGAAGCTCGACTACCCCCTGTACACGGCCCGTTCGACCCCGAGCGCCGAGGCCTTCCTCAAGGAGCTGGCCAAGGTGCGCGAACAGGGCTGGGCCACCGACCTCGGTGGCCACGAGGAGTCCATCAACTGCGTCGCCGCGCCCATCCGGGGCGCGGACGGCCGGGTCGTCGCCGCGATGTCGGTCTCCGCACCGAACGTCGTCGTCACCGCCGACGAACTCCTCACCCTGCTCCCGCTGGTGCGCCGTACGGCGGACGCCATCAGCGGCGAGTACTCCGGCAGGACCCCCGTCAAGGAAGTCACCACATGACCGACAAGATCGCCCTCACCCCCGCGACCCACACCATCCCGCCGGCGAAGTTCTCCCACGGCGTGAAGAAGGGCAACATCCTCCAGGTCGCCGGCCAGGTCGGTTTCCTGCCGCACGAGGAGGGCAAGGCCCCCACTCCGGCCGGCCCCACCCTGCGCGAGCAGACCCTCCAGACCCTCGCCAACGTCAAGGCGATCCTCGAAGAGGGCGGCGCCACCTGGGACGACGTGATGATGATCCGCGTCTACCTCACCGACGTCGACCACTTCGCCGAGATGAACGAGATCTACAACGCCTACTTCGAGGAGCAGGGCCTCACCCAGCCGCCCGCCGCGCGCACCACCGTCTACGTCGGTCTGCCCGCCGGACTCCTCATCGAGATCGACGCGCTCGCCGTCCTCGGCTGAGCCACCCCCTCCCGTCCTTCGTGAAACGGCACGGCGTCCCCACCCCCCGGACGCCGTGCCGCGATCCCCCCTGCCCGAAAGCCGTATGTGTTTACGCAGAGGACCCCCGTATGTCCCACCTGTCCTCCTTCCTCCTCGCCGCCCCCGCGGAGACCCCACCCCACACCGGCGGCCTGCTCCTCCTGATCGACGGCACGGCCGGGCTGCTGACCGTCGCCGCCCTCGGCATCGCCCTGCTGCTCTTCCTGATCATCCGAGTCCGGCTCCAGCCGTTCGTCGCGCTGCTCGCCGTCTCCATAGCCGTCGGCCTGCTCGCCGGTCTGTCGGTCACCGAACTCTTCGGCACCGTCCAGAAGTCCGACGTCGTCTCCACCATCGAATCCGGCATGGGCGGCATCCTCGGCCATGTCGCCATCATCATCGGCCTGGGCACCATGCTCGGCGCGATCCTCGAGGTCAGCGGCGGCGCCGAGGTGCTGGCCTCCCGGTTGCTGGGGCTGTTCGGCGAGCGGCGGGCGCCCCTCGCCATGGGCCTGACCGGCCTGATCTTCGGCGTCCCCGTCTTCTTCGACGTCGGCATCTTCGTCCTCGCGCCGATCGTCTACGCCGCCGCCAAACGCTCCGGCAAGTCGGTCCTGCTCTACTGCCTGCCCCTGCTGGCCGGCCTGTCCATGACCCACGCCTTCCTGCCCCCGCACCCCGGCCCCGTGGCCGCCGCCGGGCTCCTGAACGTCGACCTCGGCTGGGTCATCCTCATGGGCATCGTCTGCGGCATCCCGGCGGTGCTGGCCGCCTGGGCGTTCTCCGCCTGGATCGGCCGCCGCATCTTCGTCGCCGTCCCGCAGGACATGGTCGAGGCGGCGGCCGAGGCCAAGGCGTCCGTGCTCGCCGAGCAGCGGGCGGCGGGCGTCGAACCGCGCCAGGCGCCGGTGCCGCTCGGCACGGTCCTCGGCATCATCGGCACCCCGCTGATCCTGATCCTCGCCGCGACCTTCTCCTCGATCGCCCTGGAGGAGTCCACCCCGCGCTCGGTGATCGAGTTCTTCGGCAACCCGTTCGTCGCCCTGACCATCGCCCTGTTCCTCGCCTACTACCTGCTCGGCGTCCGGCGCGGCTGGTCCCGCAAGTCCCTGGAGACCGTCTCCACCGCCTCGCTGAAGCCGGTCGGCAACATCCTGCTGGTCGTCGGCGCGGGCGGGGTCTTCGGCGCCGTCCTCAAGGCCAGCGGCGTCGCCCAGGCCCTCTCCGACACCTTCAACGACGTCGGCCTGCCGGTGATCGTCCTGTCCTACCTGATCTCCGTGGTGCTGCGGGTCGCGCAGGGCTCGGCGACGGTGGCGATCGTGACGACGGCGGGCATCGTGGCCCCGCTGCTCGCCGAGGGCGACCACTCCCAGGCCTTCGTCGCGCTGGTCATCATGGCCATCTCGGCGGGCTCCATCTTCGCCTCCCACGTCAACGACGGCGGCTTCTGGATGGTGGCCAAGTACTTCGGCATCAGCGAGCGGGACACGCTGAAGACGTGGACCGTGCTGGAGAGCGTGCTGTCGGTGGGCGGGTTCGTCGTGGCCGCCGTGCTCAGCCTGTTCGTCTGACCCGCGCGGGTGGTTGGGCGGGTGCAGGCATCACCGGCGTAACGATGCCGGGGCCGACTGTGTCCCGCACAGGTTTGTCGACCATACTGCCCGCTGTGGAGCAGCGCATGGGAACGAGCAGCCAGCCCCTGGACGGCGAGCCCGTGGTGAAGGGCGCCGGTTTCGACCCGGCCTTCATCCCCGGGCTCACCCCACCGGCGTCGGGTGATCCCGAGGACGCGAAGCCGGAGGAGGTGACGGACGCGGCGGCCGGACACGCCGACGACCCGGCGGAGACGGCCTCCGCCGAGTCCGATTCCGACTCCGGAGCCGAGGCCGGGACGGACGCCGAGGCCGGCGCCGCGGCCGAGGACGGTGAACAGGCCTCCGACGGCCCCGTGTTCGAGGCGTCCGACCGCCGCGCCCGGATCGTCGCCGACCACCGGGGCGTCCGGCTCGCCCTCGACGACCAGGAGTGCGAGTTCCGCTGGGACGAGATCGGCGCGGTCGAGACGGAGACGCCGCGCTTCGGCAAGCGGTACACGGTGACCGTGCACACGCCCGAGCGCCGCTGGTACCCCCTGGAGATCGAGGCGCCGTCCCGGAGCGTGTTCAAGGAGTGGGACGCGCGGCTGGACGAGGTCCTGGACGCGTACTTCGACGACGGTGACACGGCCGGGGAGCCCGCCGAGGACGGCACCGACGCGTCCGCGTCCGGCGACTCGGCGTCCGGCGACTCGGCCTCCGGCGTCTCCGAGAAGGCGGAGCCCGGGAGCGACGCGAAGGCGGACCGGGAAAGCGACGCGAAGGCGGACCGGAAGAGCGACGCGAAGGCGGACCGGAAGAGCGACGCGAAGGCGGACCGGAAGAGCGACGCGAAGCCGGAGTAGGCGAGCGGCGTGTGAAGATCCCGCACGCCCTCTTGTCCCGCCGTCCGGCATCGGCTTTCTTGACCTCCATGGCGGACACCACGGGCAACACCACAGACTCCGGCACCACCGGCGGCCCCGAGTCGGCACCGCGCAAGTCCAGTTGGCGCTACATCGGCCCCGGCATCGTCGTCGCCGCCACGGGCGTCGGCGCCGGGGACCTGGTGGCCACCCTCATCGCGGGCAGCAGCTTCGGCTACACCCTGCTCTGGGCGGCGGTCGTCGGCTGCGTCGTGAAGATCTCCCTCGCCGAGGCCGCCGGCCGCTGGCATCTGTCCACCGGCCGCACCCTGTTCGACGGCTGGGCCAGCCTCGGCCGCTGGACCACGTGGTTCTTCGCGGTCTACGTCGTCATCTGGGGCTTCACCTACGGCGCGGCGGCGATGTCCTCCAGCGCGCTGCCGCTCCAGGCCCTCTTCCCCGACGTGATGGACCTCCAGTGGTGGGGCGTGGCCTGCGGCGTGGTCGGCCTGGTCTTCGTCTGGTTCAACAAGTACGCCGTCTTCGAGAAGGTCATGACGGTCCTGGTCGGCGTCATGTTCGTCGTGACGGTCTACCTGGCGATCCGGGTCACCCCGAACCTGGGCGACGCCTTCGCCGGTCTGCTGCCGGTCCTGCCCGACGAGGAGGACTCCGTCCTCAACACCTTGGGCCTGATCGGCGGCGTCGGCGGCACGATCACGCTGGCCGCGTACGGCTACTGGGTCAACGCCAAGGGCTGGACCAACGCCGGCTGGATGAAGATCATGCGGCTGGACAACCGGGTCGCCTACCTCACCACCGGTGTCTTCGTCATCGCCATGCTGATCGTCGGCGCGGAGCTGCTGCACGCGGCGAACATCGCCCTCGCCGGGGGTGGCAAGGGCCTGGTGCAGCTCGGTGACATCCTGGCGGCCGAGTACGGGACGGCCACGTCCAAGTTCTTCCTGATCGGCTTCTTCGCCACGTCGTTCACCTCGCTCATCGGCGTCTGGCACGGCGTCAGCCTGATGTTCGCCGACTTCGTGGCCCGGCTGCGGGCGGGGACCGGGACGAAGGGCGAGGAGATCGCCTCCGGCCGCCGCGAGCGCTCCTGGCCCTTCCGCGCGTACCTGCTGTGGCTGACCTTCCCGCCCATCGTCCTGCTCTTCCAGGGCGAGCCGTTCCGCCTCGTCATCATCTACGGCGTCCTGGGCGCGGCCTTCATGCCGTTCCTCGCCCTGACCCTGATCTGGCTGCTCAACTCCTCCCGGACGCCCGGCGAATGGCGCAGCGGCTGGCTGAGCAACGGCATGCTCACGATCGCGGGCCTGCTGTTCCTGGTCCTCGGCGTGAAGGAGATCTGGGACCAGCCGTGGGGGAGCTTCTTCTAGGTCCCGGTCGCCGGCCGCCCTACCGCATCGCGTCCCACTCCGGGCTCAGCGCGATCCTCCGCAGCCCCTCCAGGGACAGCGCCGGCTCCGCGCGGGTCGGCTCGCCGTGCGCGGAGGCGTTGTTGAAGGCGCTGATGACGACGCGGAAGCCGTCGGTGCCGGGGCGCATGGTGTCGACCGTCCACAACAGGACCCCGGGAACCCGGTCGTCACCGCGTCCCTTCCGGGTGGCGACGCGGGTGCCGTCGGGCAGGGTCTCGCCGGAGCCGTAGAGCTGGTCGGCGACGTCGCCCATGCCGTGCTGGACGTTGACCTGGACCAGGCTCCTGCCCTTGCCGTCGTCGACGACGACATAGGCGTACTCGGTCTCCTGGCCGCCCTCGCCGACCACCTTCACGTGGTCCGGGAGCAGACCGGCGAGCGTCTCGCCGACCGAGGCGCCCGGCGCCCGCGGGGGAGTGCTGGTGCTCGCCGACGGCTTGGGCGGCTTCGGGATCGCGTCCACGACACCGCGCCACACCTGTGCGGTGACGACCTCCTTCAACTGCTCCGGGGAGAGCGGCGGCTGCGGCCGGCTGACGGCGGCGCCCTTCTCCGCCGGGGCGTTCCACTCGCTCAGGGAGACGTGCTGCCCCTCCGGCGTGACCAGCTCCGCGGCCCACCGCTTGGTGTCCACGCGGCGGTCCGGATACTCGTAGCCCCGGAGCAGCATCAGCACCGAGCCGTCCGCCAGCCGGCTGGTGGTGCAGCTGTCGTGCGGGACGAACACCTCGTCGGGGCACTGTGTCGTCTCCCGGGCCTGCCGGCTGCCCGGCTCGACGCGGCCCAGGCTCAGCCCGATGGCGGCGGCTCCGTCCCCGTCGTCGTGCACGAGCCGGGCCGACGGGCCCAGCTCGTGGTCGGTGCCGCGGGCCTCCTCCTGGCTGACCTCGCCCTTAGGGAGCAGGCCCGTCAGGGCGCGCAGGATCTCGTCCCCCGGGACGGGTGCCGGTCCGGGCGCCGGTGAGGCGGTCGCCGTCGGTGCCGCCGTCGCCGACGCGGCGACCGACGACTGCCGTGTGCCGGGGCCGTCGCCCGCGTCGACGAGCAGCGTCGCGCCGACACCCACCGCCGCGATACCGGCCGCGCCGCCCAGCACGGCGGCCCGGCGCAGCAGCCACAGCCGCCGGCCGCGAGTCCGGCCGGCGGTGACGAGTGCCTCCCGGTCGGTGGCGAAACCGTCGCCGGTCGCGCGCAGGGCGGCGGCGAGCCGGTCCTCGAAGGGGTCCTGGAGCTGGCTTTCGGGCATGGCGGGCCACCCTTTCCGCAAGGTGTGAGTGTGAGAGCCGTGGAGACCGGGGAGGTCGGGGTCTGGTGAGGTCCTGGTCAGGGTCTGGCGTACTCGGTGATGTCCTCGCCGAGCAGTTCGCGCAGCCGCCCGAGCGCCCGGACGCACCGGGTCCGTACCGCCGCCGAACTGACGTGCATGACGTCGGCGGTCTCCTGTATCGACCGGTCCTCCCAGTACCGCAGGACGACGACGGCCCGGTCCTTGGCCGGCAGCCGGGACAGCGCGTCCAGCAGTGTCAGCCGCAGCGGCGCGTCCCCGTCGCCGGCGCCTGGCAGGTCCGGGAGGCTGTCCGTCGCCCGTTCCCCGCTGCTGCGCCGCCGCTGGTGGGCGAGGAAGGCCCGGGTGAGGACGGTCTGCGCGTACGCCGCCGGGTTCCCGACCCGCGACACCCGGCCCCAGCGGACGTACAGCCGCCCGAGGGTCTCCTGCACCAGGTCCTCGGCGAGGTGGGTGTCACCGGCGGTGAGCAGACACGCGGACCGGTACAGGTGCCCGGCGCGCGCCGACGCGAACTCGGCGTACTCGTCGGCGCGGCTCTGTCTCATGCGGTGGCGTCCCCGTGGTGTCGTGGCCGGTGCGAAGTGTCTTCACTTCATCGATGCGGTGGACCCGGGGAAATGTTTCATACGAGGTTCACAGGAGGTGGTCGGCCTTCCCCGCCTTGATGTCGAGGATCATGCGGCGCAGCGCCTCCCGGCTGTCGCTGAGGTAGGAGTCCTCGGCGCCGGCTATGGCGATGTAGGCGTTGCCGTGGTCGTCGGTGCCGAGTCTGAAGCAGGCCGATCCCTCGGCACAGAACGGTTCTTCCCACGTGATGTCGGGCATGGCGACTCCTTCAGAGCTGTGTGGCGATGTCCTGGATGAAGGCCCGCGACTGCGCGGGCGACAGGGCGTGCTGCTCCATCCAGTCGAGCTGAGCCCGGTACTTGGACAACTGAGCCTCGTGGTGAAGGAATTCCGGCCCGTGGGAGCTGTCGATCTGCACGGTGTCGAGGCGTGGCACCGGCCCCTCCATGTAGACGACGGTATGCCCGGCACCCGGGAAGGAGCCCGCCTCGAAGGGAATGACATGCAGGGACACGTTCGGCCGTTCGGAAACGGTGAGCAGGTGCTCCAACTGCGCGCGTGCGACCTTCCGGCCTCCGAACTGCATGCGCAGCGCCGCCTCGTGGAGTATGCCCACGTACTCCGTGGGGTTGTCGCCTTCCAGCACGTGCTGCCGCTCCAGGCGGTGCGCCAACCGCAGGGCCATCTCGTGCTCGGGGAGCGGAGGCAGCGCCGCCTGGAACACGGCTCGTGCGTGTTCGGTGCATTGCAGAAGCCCCGGCATATGGATCAGGTGCACACTGCGCAGCCGTACGGCGTGGTGCTCGAGCTCGGCGATGTCCAGCAGTCCGGCTGGCAGGCTGCCCCGGTACTTCTCCCACCAGCCGCGCCCCGCGGGCCGGGCCATCTCGGCCAGGGCATCGATGTAGGCCTCGTCGTCACAGTCGCAGTTGCAGGCCAGCGTGCGAAGCCGATCGGGGCTGATGGCACGTGTGCCCGACTCGATGTTGGAGATCTTTCCTCGGTCCACGCCGAGCAGTCCGGCGGCGAACTCACCGGTCATGCCGGCGGCCGTCCGCATCCTCCGGACTTCTGTCCCCAGCCTCTTCTGACGCTCCGTCGGCGACGTTCTGGCGCCCATGCAGCCCCTCCTCGTGACACGGGACACTGTACGGGGTGCTTGAGTTGCTGATTCGTGGGGCAACCTAGCCACATGTGACGGTACATTCAGTGACGCACCAGCTACCTGACGGAGTCGGAAGTGCACCGCGTGAGCCTGCCCGCGCGGCGGGCCACCGGCCGTCATCTCCCTCCACTGCGCCGACGAAGGAGCCGCCATGCCCGCAACCCGCTGCCCCGCCGCCCCCGTCTTCCCGGCGGACCCCACCGCCCCCGTCCCCGAAACCCTCGCCTACAGCTTCACGCTGCCCCCGCGCTCGCCAGCCCGGCGCTCGCGCGGGCGGCGGCGAAGGAGGCGCTGAGGGTGCACGGACTGTCGGACATCCTCGACCCGGCGCTGCAAGCGGTGGGCGAACTGACGGCGGTGGCATGCCAGTTCACGGAGTCGGAGGACTTCTATCTCACCCTGCGCTACCGCTTCGCGGCCCTGCGGGTGATCGCGTACGACGGCCACCCGCGCCACACCAACACCCACCTGGCCACGGCATGCGACACGCGGCGCCGCGCGGCCCTGCGGGTGCTGGCCGCCGTCTGCCGAGCCTGCGACGGATCGTGGGGCTTCGGCGAGGCACGGGAGCCGGGCGGCGGCACCCGCATGTGGGCGACGCTGCCGAGGGCGGGCGCGGTGTCGTACGGCGCCCCTTGACGCGAGCCGCCCCCGGCCCGTGTGACGGTGGGCCGGGGGCGGCGGGGCCGGAGGGCCGGTTACGGCAGCGCGTCCACGTGGGGGCCGACCACGTTGGACCAGGCGTTGCCCGAGTGGGCGTCCCAGTTGGTGGACCAGGTCATCGCGCCCCGCAGGGACGGGTAGGTCTTCGACGGCTTGAAGGAGCCGCAACTGGTGCCCCTGGTCAGGCAGTCGAGGGCGGCGTTGACGACCGACGGCGACACGTACCCGCCGCCCGCGGCCCGGGTGGACGCCGGCAGGCCCAGGCCGACCTGGGACGGGTCGAGGCCGTTCTCCAGCTGGATGCAGGCCAGCGCGGTGAGGAAGTCGACGGTGCCCTGGGCGTACACCTTGCCGTCGCAGCCGAGCATGGTGCCGCTGTTGTAGTACTGCATGTTGACGACCGTGAGGATGTCCTTCACGTTCAGCGCGGTGCGGAAGTACCCGTTGGACGTCGACTGCATGTCGATGGTCTGCGGCGCCATGGTGAGGATCATGTCCGGCCCCGCCTTGGCCGAGAGCGCACGCAGGGCCTGCGTCATGTAGGTGGCGTTGATGCCGTTCTCCAGGTCGATGTCGACGCCGTCGAAGCCGTACTCCCGCATGAGCGCGTACACGGAGTCGGCGAACCGGGTGGCGGAGGCCGCGTCGTTGACGGTCACCGTGCCCTTCTCGCCGCCGACGGAGATGATGACCTTCTTCCCGGCGGCCTGCTTGGCCCGGATGTCGGCCTTGAACTGCTCGACGGTGTAGCCGCGCAGCCCCACCGTGTCCAGGTTGAAGGTCACGGCGCCCGGCGTCGGGGTGGCGTCGGCGAAGGCGACGGCGATGATGTCGTAGTGCGCGGGCACGTCGGAGATCTTCTGGACGGTGGCCCCGTTGTCGAAGTTCTGCCAGTAGCCGGTCACGGCGTGCTTGGGCAGGTCACCGCCGCCGCCACCGCCGGACTCCGCCGTGCGTGCCGTGACGGACGCCGACTTGGCGGACTCGCCGGCCGCGTTGGTCGCCGCGACCTGGAAGGAGTACGACGTGGCGGGGGAGAGCCCGGTCACGGTCGCGGAGGTGCCGGTGACCGCCGTCGCCTTCGTGCCGTCGCGGTAGACGGTGTAGCCGGTGGCTCCCGAGACGGCGTTCCAGGACAGGGAGACCGAGGAGGAGGTCGTCCCCGAGACGCTCAGCCCGGCCGGGGTGGCCGGCACGGTCGGCTCGGGCTCGCCGCCCCCGCCGCCTCCGTCCGGCCCGAACACGGACACGTCGTCGGCGTGGTAGGCGGCCTGCCCGTACCAGCCGTGGGTGTAGACGGTGACGGAGGTCGTGGACGAGCCGGTACGGAAGCTGGTTTTCAGCTGCTTCCAGCTGGTGCTGTCCGGCGTCCAGGTCGACACGTCCGTTGTGCCCGTCCCGGTCACGCCCAGGTATGCGTAACCGCCCTGCACCCATGCGCTGAGCTGGTACTGCGAGCCGGGCTGGACCTTGACCGTCTGGCTGCACCGGGCGTTGTCCTGCCCGCTGGGCGTGGCCTTCAGCGCGGCCGTGCCGCCGTGCACCGGGGAGGAGACGGCCGCCCCGCTGTTCGCGGAGCAGGTCCAGTTGCTCAGCCCGGCCTCGAACCCGGCGTTCTTCACGTTGTTGACGTCGGCGGCGGACGCCTGCCCGACGGCGGTGACCGAGAGGGCGAGCGCGGCGGCGACGGCTCCCGCCCATATGCGGGTCCGTCTGGTGAACCGTCTGCGTGCAGGGGCCGGTGCAGGGGCCGGTACGGGGTCCACTGGGGCCTCCGGTGGGGGAGAGGGGGAGGGGAGGAAGGGCGGTGGCCATCGCCGGATCTCCAAGTTGGTCCAGACCAATTGAGGTGTCAAGGGGTCGGGTCGGACCAACTCCCTCCGTGCACCGCTGCCTTGCGGCCGAGTCCCGACCGTCCGCGTTGCTTTCCGCAACACGGCGATGTGATGATCTCCGGCATGGCCGACCACGGGGGAAATGACGGGACGGACGCGGAGATAAGGCGGTCCCGGCTGGCGGAGTACGCGGAGACGACGCGGGTGCCGGAGGAGGCCGTACGCCGCCCTGGCGAGGTCGTGAGGTCCACCGAGGATGCCGCGTCTCCTTCCGGGACCGCGGGGCGGCCCCCTGAGGCCCTCGTGGCCCCCGTGGACACGACGGCCGCCCGCCGCGAGTTCGCCGCCCTCGTCGGCGAGTTCCGCCGCACCGCGGTCCTGGTGCCGCTCGGCGGCGACGACGAGGCGCCGCTGACCGGCGACCTCGGCGGCGTCCGCTGGATCTACGCCTTCACGGACGAGGCGGCCCTCGCCCGATTCGCGATCGCGAGGGGTCAACAGGACCGGGAGTGGACCTACCGACGGATCCTCGGAGCGCGGCTGCTCGACGTGGCCGTCCCCGCGGCGGGGGTGCCGTGCGGCGTGGCCGTGGACGTCGGCAGCGAGGACGGCGTGCTCCTGCCGCCGGTGGCGGGGGTCGTGCCGGAGACGGCGGCGGTGCACACGTACGACGACGGGGAGGGACCGCGATGACGACCGACGGCGGCCACGACCTCAAGGCCGAGGGCCTGGGCCTGATCACTCAGGGCATCACCCTCACCCTGGAGGAACTGCGCGAACTCGGCATGATCGGGGAGGCGGGGGCCGGACGCGGGTTCTCGGACATCGCCCTGTCCGGCCTGCAACTCGGACACGGAGGACTGACCTCCGAGTTCACCACCTTCTGCGAACGCTGGGAGTGGGGCGTGCGCGCACTGGTGACGGAGGGCAACCGGTTCGCGGAGGCGGTGGGCCTCGCGGCGGGCACACTGCACGAGACCGACCAGTACGTCGAGGGCATGATGAAGGTCGCCGTCAACTCCGTGGTCGGCAACCCGCACGCGACCGAGGACGAGATCACTGGCAAGAGCTGGACCCAGCTCGGCGCCGAGACCGCCGGCGCCTACCTCAACCCGGACTACAGCGAGGAGTCCTTCGAGCAGGCCTGGGCCAACAGCAAGCAGGGCTGGATGGACGCGGGCCGGGACCTGATGACCTCGGACATGATGACGTCCGAATCGAGCCTGATGAACCCGCAGCGGCACGGTCTCACCGACGAGCAGTACGAGGCCCTGCTCGACGAGGCCTTCGGACCGTCGCCCGAGGAACGCGCCCAGGCCGCCGCCGAGCAGCCCCGGCAGGACGGAAGCGCGGGCTGATGGGACTGGGCGACCTCGTCGACGACGGGCTCGGCAAGCTGGAGGACGGCTGGGAGGCCGGCAAGAAGCTCGTCGGCCAGGGCATCGACCACAGCACCGACCTGATCGGCGACGGCCTGAAGGAACTCGGCGCCGAGGGCTGGGCGGACAAGGTCGAGGACCTCGGCGACGCATGGGCCTCCGACCTGGGCGCCACCCCGGGCGAGCAGCAACTCGGCGACACCGACCAGGCCGACGAGCTGGTCCACGGCGACCCGGCGTCGATCCGGTCCAGCGCCAAGCACCTCAAGGACTTCCACAAGGCCTTCGACAAGGTCGGCGACGGGATGCGCAAGCTGGACTCCTCGTCGTGGAAGGGCAAGGCCGCGGACACCTTCCGCAAGAAGTTCGCCATGCACCCCACCAAGTGGATGCAGGCGGCGGACGCCTGCGACAAGGCCGCCAAGGCCCTGGAGTCCTACGCCGACACGGTCACGTGGGCGCAGGGCCAGGCCAAGGAAGCCGTCGAGCTGTACGCGAAGGGCCAGAAGGCGTCCAAGGAAGCGGTGGAGGCGTACAACAAGCGCGTCGACGCCTACAACGCCGCCGTGAAGGCCGGCGAGGACCCGGGCCCGCGTCCGGAGCCGTTCAAGGACCCGGGCGCGGCCGACGTCGAACGCGCCCGCGAGATCCTGGCCGAGGCGCGGCGCCAGCGCAACGACGCCGGACGCTCGGCCGCGGACTCGGTGCGCGCCGCCGTGAAGCACGCCCCCGCCGAGCCGCCGCCGCTGGAGCGGCTCACGGCCGACGTCCTCGACAACGGGGTGGCGGCCGCGACGGAACTCACCCACGTCGTCGGCGGCGTGGTCAAGGGCACCGCCGGGATGGTCTCCTTCGTACGCGGAGTCGTCCCGTTCGACCCGTACAACGTCACGCACCCGGCCGAGTACCTTCAGAACGTCAGCATGACGCTCTCCGGCCTGGCCTCCGCGGCCACCCATCCCGACCGGACACTGAAGTCGGCGTGGGAGGGCTTCAAGAAGGACCCCTCCGAAGCGGTCGGCCGCCTGATCCCCGAACTGCTGGGCACCACGGGACTCGGCCTGGCCCGCGGCGGCCTGCGGCTGGCGGCGCGGGAGGGGATGGAGCAGGCGGCGGAGACGGGGGGCCGGACGGCGCGCGGGGCGTCCCAGGCGGACCCGCCGGCCAACGCCCGCCAGGAGGGCGCCAAGGTCAGCACGGGCACGGACCCCGTCGACCTGGCCACCGGCAGGATGTATCTGCCGCAGACGGACGTGGAGCTGCCGGGCGCCCTGCCGCTGCTCGTCAAACGGCGCGTCGAGTCCGGCTACCACCTGGGCCGGTGGTTCGGCCCCTCCTGGGCCTCCACCTTCGACCAGCGACTGGAGATCGACTCCGAGGGCGTCGTCCTCGTCACCGAGGACGGCATGCTGCTGTCCTACCCGCACCCCGCCCCGGGCCTACCGACCCTCCCCGACCACGGCTCGCGCTGGCCGCTGGACCGCGAAGACGGCGGCTACACGGTCACCGACCCGCAGACCCGCCGCGCCTGGCACTTCGCCGACCGCGGAGAGCACCTGGCCGTCCTCCAGCAGATCGACGACCGCAACGGCAACTGGATCACGTTCGAGTACGCCGCCGACGGCACACCGCTGACCGTCTCGTCCAGCGGCGGCCACGAAATCCGCGTCACCACGGACGAGGGCCGGATCACGGCGCTCCACCTGGCCGCGACCGGCCAGGAACTCAAGCGCTACGGCTACACCGACGGCAACCTCACCGAGGTCGTCAACTCCTCCGGTCTGCCGCTCCGCTTCACGTACGACGACGCGTGCCGTGTGACGTCCTGGACGGACACGAACGGCCGCGGCTACCGCTACGAGTACGACGACCGCGACCGCTGCGTCGCCGAGGGCGGGCCCGAGGGCCACATGACCCTGCGCCTCGCCTACGGCGACCGGGACCCGGATACCGGCCTCCGCACCACCACGACCGTCACGGGCGACGGCCACACGCGGCGGTTCCTGATCAACGACGCCAGTCAGGTGGTGGCCGAGACCGATCCGCTGGGCGCGGTCACCCGCTACGTCCGCGACCGGTACAACCGTCTGCTGTCCCGGACCGACCCCCTGGGCCACACGACGTCCTTCGACTACGACGACGCCGGCAACCTGACCCGGGTGACCCGCCCGGACGGCCGCGAGACCAGAGCGGAATACAACGCCCTCGGCCTGCCGGTGAAGGTGGTCGGCACCGACGGCAGCGTCCGGCGCCAGACGTACGACGACCGCGGCAACCGCACATCGGTCACCGACCCGACCGGCAGGACCAGCCACTTCACGTACGACGAGGCGGGCCGCCCCACCTCCGTCACCGACCCGCTCGGCCACACGACCAGGGTCCGCTGCGACGCGGCCGGCCTCCCGGTGTCCGTCACCGACCCGCTCGGCGCGGTCACGACGTACGAACGCGACGCACTCGGCCGCCCGGTGACCGTGACGGACCCGACGGGCGCGGCGACCCGCCTCGAATGGTCGGTGGAGGGCCACCTGCTGCGCCGCACCGCCCCCGACGGCACGACTGAGTCCTGGACCTACGACGGCGAGGGCAACTGCACCAGCCACACCGACCCGCTGGGCGGCGTGACCCGCTTCGAGTACACGCACTTCGACCTGCTCACCGCTCGCACCGGCCCCGACGGCGTCCGCTACGAGTTCGAGCACGACACGGAACTGCGCCTGACGAAGGTCACCAACCCGCAGGGCCTGACGTGGACGTACGAGTACGACCCGGCCGGACACCTGATCGCGGAGACGGACTTCGACGACCGCACCCTCACCTACACCCACGACCCGGCGGGCCGCCTGACCTCCCGCACGGACGCGCTGGGCCAGGTGACCCGCTTCGAACACAACGACCTGGGCCAGGTCATCCGCAAGGACGCCGCCGGGCGCGTCACGACGTACGCCTACGACTTCACGGACGACCTCGCTCAGGCGACCGGCCCGGACGGCGCGACGCTGACCATCCTCCGCGACCGCCACGGCAGGCTCCGCGAAGAGACGGTCGACGGCCGCACGCTGACGTACACCTACGACACCCTGGGCCGCCGCACGGGCCGTACCACCCCCACCGGGGCGACGACGACATGGGCCTACGACGCGGCGGGCCGCAGAACGGACCTGGTGGCGTCGGGCCGCGCGATCGACACGACCTACGACGCGGCGGGTCGCGAACTGACCCGCCGCATCGGCGAGACGGTCACCCTGGACCACACCTTCGACGCCCTCGGCCGCTTGACGGAGCAGTCGGTCACGGGGACGGGTGGCCGCCGGGTCCAGCACCGCACGTACACCTACCGCGCCGACGGCAACCTCATCGGCATCGACGACGCCCTGACCGGCTCCCGCCGCTTCGACGTGGACGCGGTGGGCCGCGTGACGGCGGTCCACGCGGCGAACTGGACGGAGACGTACGCCTACGACGCGGCCGGCAACCAGACCCACGCCGCCTGGCCGTCCTCCCACCCCGGCACCGAGGCGACCGGCGACCGCGCCTACACGGGCACCCGCATCACCCGCGCGGGCCGCGTCCGCTACGAACACGACGCCCTGGGCCGCATCACCCTGCGCCAGAAGACCCGCCTGTCCCGCAGACCGGACACCTGGCGCTACGAATGGGACGCCGAGGACCGCCTGACCTCGGTGATCACCCCGGACGGCACCCGCTGGCGCTACACGTACGACCCCCTGGGCCGCCGCACGGCCAAACTCCGCCTGGCGGACGACGGCGAAACAGTCGTGGAGCGGATCGTCTTCACCTGGGACGGCACAACCCTCTCCGAACAGACGACGACCTCACCCGACCTCCCCCACCCGGTCACCCTCACCTGGGACCACGAGGGCCTGCGCCCGATCGCCCAGACGGAACGCATCCTGACCACCGAGTCCCCCCAGCACGAAATCGACTCCCGCTTCTTCGCCATAGTCACCGACCTGATCGGCACCCCCACCGAACTGCTCGACGAACAGGGCGACATCGCCTGGCACACCCGCAGCACCCTGTGGGGCACGACAGCGTGGGCGGCCACCAGCACGACATACACACCGCTGCGTTTCCCGGGCCAGTACTACGACCCGGAGACGGGGCTGCATTACAACTACTTCCGTCACTATGATCCCGAAGTTGCCCGCTACCTAACACCTGACCCCCTCGGACTCAGGCCCGCACCCAACCCCACGACTTACGTCTGCAACCCATACATCTGTGCTGACTCTCTGGGACTTGCTCCGGGCGAGTGTGAGAACGGCGGAAGTTGGGATCCAGAAGAGGAACCGTACCTTTATCGAGGTGTGGGTTACGCGGACGAGCGTAGCCCAGCACAGTGGCTCAAGATGTACGAAGATGCACAACGCGGCGTAGCGGAGCCGCTCGGCGGTCACTCTGATCCACAACTGCATGTCGGCGGACGGACTGACAGTATCTTCACATCGTGGACCACCTATTATGAGGACATGGCGCTAGAGGAAAGCTATAGAGGGAACGGTCCCGGGGTTGTTCTTCGAATACCCAACGGTGATGGCGTAGGCTATTCAAGAGTTCCGGGAATCTCATTTCCATACGATGAAGGTGAGGTCCTCATTCGGGGGACTGTGAGAGGTGCGGAAGTGAGCATAAACGGAGGGCCATGGATAAGAGCCGATTGATTACGCTGGTGGCCGACGCCGTGGAGGTTGGCATCTGCGGCAAGGGTGCGCTCGAGCGCCTGGCTGACATTTCCTCCGTAGAGGCTGGCCAGGTCTGGAGGAGTAGCCTATTGCACATATATCGACGCCGCCTGAGGCATGTAAGTGGCGGCTCGGAGCTTGAAAGGGCTACAGAGTCATTGGTGTCCTTCCTCGAGGGGTATGACGCGGAAACCCTTCTAATGGTGAGTGCCACCATTGCTCCGGAGGGGACGGAAATGTTCCTCGTGGATTCCGAAGAGACCCGTATCTTGCATTGGATGTCCATGTTCTCGCGATAGTTCAGGACCGGTGAAATTTCTCAGGCGGAGGCCTGTAGGTTGCGGGGTTTGATGTCCGGCCGGTGGAAGTCGTCGCCGGCTCGTCTCCGGACGTGGGTGAGTTGGACCGTGCCTGGCACCGGTCGGCTGTGGCCGTTTCGCTCTACGGCGCGAGGGGCGAGTTCGCCGTGCTGCCGCCCGGGTCGGGCGGCAGCACGGTGGGATGGGTGAGGGCGAGAGGCCGGGTGGCGAGTCGGCTGCCGTCGCGCATCGTCCGGGAGACAGGCTCTCCTGAGTTCCTTGCCGTTTCCGCCGACGGACGACACCTGTGCGCCGCTTCGGTGGAGGAGGGCGGCTACTGGGTGGTGGTGCACGAGTTCTCGTGACCCGCCCCTTCCGGTAGCAGTGCGCGGGCAACCTGTCCTGGTTTGCTGCAACTTGTGCAACACAAGTTGTTCTACAGCCACTGAAACGCTGTTCTCCGGTCACAGACGCGTGGATACAGTGCTCACGTAGTCACGCTGTGAAGTCGTCCTGGTGTGCCGGAGTGACGCCGGCCCATCCGCGGGGCATGGGGAGACGGGGAGCCGCGCGTGCCAACTGCCATCGCCGTGACCAGTGCCGACCTGGCGCTGCCGCCGCTGGACGAACGGACCCTGCCCGCGGTCGTGCTCCAGGACGTCGACCGGTGTCCGCTGGAGCAGGTGCTCGGCGAGCTACAGGCTCTCGTCGACCAGCACGGGCACGTGATCGTCGTCTGCTCGCAGGCCGCCCCGCCCGGCGTGGAGCGGCGGCTGCACACCGTCCGCTCGCTGCTGGAGAGCGACCGCATCGCCCTCTTCCGGCCGCCGCTGCCCCCGCTCGCCCTCGCCGTCCTCGCCCGCCAGCTGCGCCAGCTCGCCTCCTGCGACCTCGGCCCCGGCGTACTCGCCTCCGCCGGTCGGCTGCTCACCCACTATCTGCACGCCGGCGCGCTCCTCGGCTCCGTGGCCCGGCTCGACCGCGTCCCCGTCGGGCTCAAGTCGCACGCCAGGTCCTGGATGCCGGGCAGCCAGTTCGGCGTGCTGGCCCATCCCGAGCCGCAGCTCGTGCGGATGGGGCCGGACGCCGCCCTGCCCGGCCCGGAGTTCGGCACCTGGATGCTCGTCGCCCGCGGACAGCTCCAGTCCGACTGGGTCACCGGGACCCTCGCCCCCTCCTGGAACGTGACAGGGCTGCGGGAGGCCCCGCTGCCCGCCGAGTCGGCCGACTGGTGGGGCACGGGCAGGCTCATCGAGTTCTGCTCCTTCCTGCCCGACCTGTCCGTCCTCTACCAACTCGTGGCGTCCGTACGGCAGAACACCTGCCACTGGTGCGGCATCCATCTCATCGGCGACCGGTGCGTGTTCTGCTCCGCGACCCCGTCCACGGCCGACGACGACCGGCACCGCCCCGGCCCCCGGCACGCCCGCGCCCTCACCCACGACGAGAGACGCATGCTCACCACGTGAGCGGCGGGCCACAGCGACCGCACCGCCCCCTCCATCCGACCGCGCACCACCCACACCCCCCGACGAGGTTGCACGGCTCATGAACTCCCGTCAGCGCCGCGGCGTCATCCTCCTGATCCTCTCCGTCCTGTGCGCCCTGGGCGCGTTCGCCGGCGTGCTGTCCGTCATCGACGACGTGCAGTCCAAGGTCGGACCGGAGGTCACCGCCTACCGGGTCAAGTCCGATGTGAAGCCCTACACGGCCCTGAAACCGGACCAGTTCGAGAAGACCGAGATGCCCGAGCGCTGGCTGTCGGAGAACGCGGTCACCGATCTGTCCCGGATACGCGGCAAGATCGCCGTGACGACGCTCAAGGAGGGCTCGCTGCTCCAGAGCGACATGATCGTCGACCAGCCCGCCCTCCAGCCCGGACAGCAGGAGGTCGCCATCATGGTCGACGCGGCGACCGGCGTGGCCGGCAAGATCACTCCGGGCTCCGCCGTGAACGTGTACGCCACCTTCGAGGGCGAGCGCGAGGGCGACCCCGACCAGTCCAAGATCATCGTCACCAACGCCAAGGTCCTCGACGTCGGTGAGATCACCGCCCTGGAACCGGGGGACCGCAGCCGCGACCGCGGGCCCGCCGACGCCGTCCCGATCACCTTCGCCCTGTCCACCCTCGACGCCCAGCGCCTCACCTACGCCGAGTCCTTCGCCGAGCGGGTCCGCCTCGCGCTCGTGGCACCCGGCGGCGACACCACGGTCCCCGACGAGGACCGGACGTACGAACTCGCCAAGGACAAGTGAGAGGCCCGCATGCCCACGAGGATCCTCCCGGCGGTCGGCGACGCGGACGCGGTCCGGTCCCTCACGACGCTGCTCAGCCAGCTCCCGGACGCCGAACCGCTGGCCCCGGTCGTCGACTCCACCCAGCTCGTCGACACCCTCGCCCGGCTGGCCGCCGAGTCGGTGGACGAACTGCCCGAGGTGGTCGTCGTCCACGAGCGCATCGGCCCCGTCCCCGCCCTGGAACTGATCCGCGAGGTCGCCCTGCGCTTCCCCGCCGCCGGCGTCATCCTCGTCACCTCCGACGCCGGCCCCGGGCTCTTCCAGGCCGCCATGGACTACGGCGCCCGCGGCCTGGTCGCCCTCCCGCTCAGCTACGAGGAACTGGCCAGCCGGGTCCAGGCGGTGGCCCAGTGGTCGGCCGGCGTACGCCGCCACCTGGGCAGCGGCGGCGACGTGTTCACCGGCACCGGCGGCACCGTCGTCACGGTCAGCGGCGCCAAGGGCGGCGTCGGCACCACCGTCACCGCGATCGAGCTGGCCCTCGCCGCACAGGCCTCCGGCCGCCCCACCGCCCTGCTGGACATGGACCTCCAGACCGGTGACATCGCCTCCTACCTGGACGTCCAGTTCCGCCGTTCGGTCGCCGACCTGGCCACCATCACCGACATCTCCCCGCGCGTCCTGGCCGACGCCGTCTTCCGCCACGACACCGGCGTCGCCCTGCTACTCGCGCCCGCCGAGGGCGAACGCGGCGAGGAGGTCACCGACCGCGCCGCCCGGCAGATCGTCAGCGCCCTGCGCTCCCGCTACGAGGTCGTCGTCGTCGACTGCGGCGCCCAGCTCGGCGGAGCCGGCGCGGCGGCCGTGGAGATGGCCGACACCGCGCTGCTGGTCACCACCCCGGACGTGGTCGCCGTACGCGGCGCCAAGCGCGCCGTGCGGATGTGGGACCGGCTGCAGATCCGCAAGGCCGAGGAGACGACCGTCGTCGTCAACCGGCACACCCGCGCCACCGAGATCCAGCCCGCGCTCATCCAGCGGATCACCGGCACGGCGGTCGCCGCCACCACCGTCCCCGCGGGCTTCAAGGAACTCCAGGGCGCCGTGGACGCGGGCCGGCTGCACGAACTGGAGAACAAGAGCCAGGTGAAGCAGGCCCTGTGGGGCCTGGCCGGCGAACTCGGCCTGGTGCGGACGGCCGAGGGCACCCACCGCGGCGGCCGGTCCCGCGGCGACCGCGGGTCGGTCTCCTTCCGGCGGCGGAAAGAGATCGGGCGATGAGGACGGGGGCGCGGAGGTGGACGAGGGCGGACCGGCCGGGGCGCGACCGGGGGCAGGTCACCGTCGAGTTCCTCGGCATGACCCCGGTGATCCTGTTCACCCTGGCCGTGCTGTGGCAGCTCGTGCTCGTGGGATACACGTTCACGCTCGCGGGTAATGCTGCCGACGAGGCGGTACGGGCGGCCACGGCGGCGAGCCCGGGGGCGCGGCAGGGCGCCTGCCGGGCGGCCGGCCTGGAGAAGCTGCCGGGCGCGTGGGAGGGGGACGCCACGGTGAACTGCGGCACCGCGGGTGGCTACGTCACCGCCGACGTGACCCTGCGCGTCCCCGTCCTCTTCCCCGGCGCGGCCGGCTTCCCGTTCGACGTGCGCGGTCACGCGGGCGCCGTCGAGGAGGAGAAGGACTGACATGCCGTACCCGCCGAGCACACGCAGCAGAACGGCCGAGGACAGGTCCGGCGACATGGCCGAGGACAGGACCAGCGGCACGGTCGAGGACAGGACCAGCGGCACGGCCAAGGCCCCGGGAGCACCCCGCTCCCAGCGCCCCCGCGCCCAGCGCTCCCGCTCCTCCTTGCGCCTCCGGTCCCCCTTGCGCCCCCGCGTCCCCCCGCGCCCCCGCTCCCCCCGCCGCCCCGGCGACCGCGGCCAGGTCGCCATCGAGTACCTCGGCTTCCTCCCGATCCTGCTCCTCGTCGCCCTCGCCGCCGTACAGCTCGGCCTGATCGCCTACGCCGCCCAGCAGGCCGGCACCGCCGCCCGGGCCGGCGCGCGCAGTGCCTCGCTGGACGAGAGCGCCCAGGCGGCGTGCGCGGCTGCCGTCAGCGGCTGGCTGGCCGACGGCACCGACTGCCCGGCGGCCTACGGCGGCGACGCGGTGACGGTCACCGCCAGCGTCGACATCCCGTCCGTCGTCCCGGGCTGGGACTTCGGCGACGTCACCAGGGAGGCGACCATGCCGCTGGACCGAGGACCGGACACATGACCGACCACCCCGACAGCGAGGAGCCGGACGCATGAGCCTGCGCGCACGCATCCACTCGCCCGAGGAGCACGGCAGCCGGGGCGAGGACGGCCACCTGGTCGCCTCCTACCGCGCCAAGCTGCTGGAGGAGATCGACCTCGCGGAGATGGGCTCGCTGGCCGCCGCCGAGCGCCGCGCCCGGCTCGAGCGGGTGCTCGGCCACATCATCAGCCGGGAAGGCCCGGTGCTGTCCACCGTCGAGCGCTCCCAGCTGATCCGCCGGGTCGTGGACGAGGCCCTCGGACTCGGCATCCTGGAACCGCTGCTGGAGGACGCCTCCATCACGGAGATCATGGTCAACGGCCCGGACGCGATCTTCGTGGAGCGCGGCGGCCGGGTGGAGCAGCTCCCGCTCCGCTTCGCCTCCCACGACCAGCTGATGCAGACCATCGAGCGCATCGTCTCCACGGTCAACCGGCGCGTGGACGAGTCCAACCCGATGGTCGACGCCCGCCTGCCGTCCGGCGAGCGGGTCAACGTCATCATCCCGCCGCTGTCCCTGACCGGCGCCACGCTCACCATCCGCCGCTTCCCGCGCTCCTTCACGCTCCAGGAACTCGTCGGCCTCGGCTCGCTCGACGAGCACATGGTGTACCTGCTGGCCGGGCTGGTGCGGGCGAGGTTCAACATCATCGTCTCGGGCGCCACCGGCACCGGGAAGACCACCCTGCTCAACGCCCTGTCCGGCCTGATCCCGGAGTCCGAACGCATCATCACCATCGAGGACTCCGCGGAACTCCAGCTCCAGCAGGGCCACGTCATCCGCCTGGAGTCCCGCCCGCCGAACGTCGAGGGCCAGGGCCGGGTCACCATCCGCGACCTGGTCCGCAACTCGCTGCGCATGCGCCCCGACCGCATCGTCGTCGGCGAGGTCCGCGGCGGCGAGTCCCTCGACATGCTCCAGGCGATGTCCACCGGTCACGACGGCTCCCTCGCCACCGTCCACGCCAACAGCGCCGAGGACGCCCTGATGCGGTTGCAGACCCTGGCGTCGATGTCGGACGTCGAGGTCCCCTTCGTCGCCCTGCACGACCAGATCAACAGCGCCGTCGACGTCCTCGTGCAGCTCACCCGCTTCGCCGACGGCGCCCGCCGCATCACCGAGATCGCCCTGCTGACCAGCCACGGCGGCGAGCCCTACCGTCTGAGCACGGTGGCCCGCTTCCACGCCCGGCCCATGACCCCGGACGGCCGCGTCCACGGCACCTTCGAGCACCACCCCCTCCCGCGCCGCACCGCCGACCGCCTCTACATGGCGAGCCAGCCCGTCCCCCCGGCCTTCGGCGTCGCCCACGACGCGGCGCAGCTCGCCACCCGAGAAGCAGGCAGGTAGGAACCGACCGATGGCACCGGAAACCCGACCGCAGCCCCTGGCGGCGATGGAACTGTCCACCCTCGTCACGCTCACCACCGGCGTCACCCTGCTGACCTGCGCCCTGGCCGTGGCGGGCGTGCACTTCTACGCCGCCGGCCGCGCCCAGCGCCAGGCCCTCGTCGAGCGCCTCTCCGCCGCCGGCCAGGCTCCGCCGCCGGGCCGCCGACGGCACTTCCCGAACCTCGACCGCCGCCTGCGCCGCACCCGCCCGGGCCGCCGGCTCGAACTGCGGCTCGCCGCGACCGGACTGGACATCACCCCCGGCGAGTTCTCCGTCTACATGCTCGCCGGAGTCGCCGGACTGTGGCTGATCGGCCACGCCGCCCTCGCCCCGTTCTTCGGGCCGATCGCCGGGCTGCTCGGGATCTGGCTGGCCCTTCAGTTCCTCGACTGGCAGCGCCAGAAACGCATCGAGAAGTTCATCAACCAACTCCCCGAACTCGCCCGCATCCTGGCCAACGCCACCCAGGCGGGCCTCGCCCTGCGCACCGCCATCGGCATGGCGGCGGAGGAGCTGGAGGCCCCGGCGGGCGAGGAACTCGGCAAGGTGGCGGCGCAACTGGCCGTCGGCGCCTCGATGGACGAGGCGCTCGGCGAACTCTCCGAGCGCCTCCCTTCCCGAGAACTGGTCGTCCTGGTCACCACGCTGGTCCTGTCCAACCGCGCGGGCGGCCAGGTCGTCAGCGCGCTGCGCAACCTGACGGAGACCCTGGAGGAGCGCAAGGAGACCCGGCGCGAGATCCGCACCCAGCTCTCCCAGGTGAGCATGACGTCGTACGCCGTCCCGGTCCTCGGCATCGGCTCCCTGCTGCTGATGAACGGGGTGCGCGACGGCGCCCTGGAGCGCATGACGGGCTCCCCGGCCGGCCAGGCGGCGGTGATCGTCGCCTTCGCCCTGTACGCCGTCGGCTTCGTCCTCATCCGCCGCATGTCCCGGATCGACGTGTAGGGGAGGGACGACAGCCATGGGACTCGTACTGGCCCTGCTGATGGGCCTCGCCGTCTGGGGCGTCTTCGCCGGCGTCCGCATGTACCGCGCGGAGGCGAAACTCCCGAGCGACCTGGCGCTCGCCCTGGAGGTCGGCGCCACCCGCACCGGCCCCGTCGACTCGCTGGTCGACCGCCTCGGCATGCGGTACGCGCCCGCGGTGCTGCGGCTGATGGGGCCGCGGCAGGTCGCCCGGTACCGCCGCAAGATCGACCTCGCGGGCAACCCGGGCGGCCTCACCCTCGACCGCTACGCCGCCCGCCGGGCCGTCTACGGCTTCCTGGGCGCGGTCGGCTTCCTGGTCTTCCTCCTGCGCGGCCAGTACCTGGTGGCGCTGCTCCTGCTCGCCTTCGGCGCCTTCTGGACGGAGGTCGGCATCTGGTCGGCGATCCGCGTCCGCAAGGACGAGATCGAGCGCACGCTCCCCGACTTCCTGGACGTCCTCGCGGTCGTGGTCAGCGCCGGCCTGGGCTTCCGCCAGGCCCTCGACCGCGTGGCGAGCCGCTACGAAGGTCCCTGGGCGGACGAACTGCGCATCACGCTCCGCCAGATGGACCTCGGCATGAGCCGCCGCCAGGCCTTCGCGGAACTGCGCCGCCGCAACGACTCCGAGCAGGTGGCCATGTTCGTCACGGCGTTGCAGCAGGGCGAGGAACTGGGCGCCCCGATCGTGGAGACGCTGGTGTCGCTGGCCAAGGACATGCGCCGCACGGACGCCCAGAACGCCCGGCGCAAGGCGGCGCGGGCGGTGCCCAAGGCGACGCTGATGATCACCACGTTCATGGTGCCGGCCACGATGATCCTGCTCGGCGCCGGTCTCATCCTGGGCTCGGGGACGGACTTCGGGACGATCACCGGTGAGTAGGGGCTGAGGGCGATGGCTGTGACGAGGGCGAGCATGCACCCGGCGGCCCGGCGCGGCGTCCTGCGCCGCCGCGTCAGGGGCGCGGGCCCGGGGGCGGGCGCGAGCGCGGTCGCCGGAGGGCGGGCGGCCGACGCCCGCGGGGAGGCACGGGAGCCGTCGGCGGTACGGGAGCCGTGTGCCGCAGGTGACCCGCCGGTCGTACACGAGCCGTTTGCGGTGAGCGACCCGTCGGCCGTACGGGAGCCGTGTGCCGCAGGTGACCCGCCGGTCGCACGCGAGCCGTCCGCCGTAGGCGCCCCGTCCGCCGTACGCGCCCCGTCGGCCGTACAGGAGCCGTTTGCCGCGAGCGACCCGCCGGCCGGTCAGCCGCCGCAGGGCGTGGCGGGGCCGTCGAAGGGGCTCGCCGCCGCGGGCGCCCGTTACCGGCTGGACCAGCGGCCGGTCCCCGCGGCCCCGCCCGCGCCCGCGATGGCGCTCCAGGTCAACGCCCTCCAGGCGCTGTGCCGCCAGGTCTTCGGCTTCCGGCTGGCGATGATCGCCGTGGCGGCCCCCGCCGCACTCCTCAACGCCAACCCCGGGCTGGGCGCCCGGCTGGTCGGCGCCGCGGTGGTCGTGACGTTCATGGGCTCCTACGTCCTGTTCCGCGACTGGGAGCGCTTCGGCCCGTTCCTCCTGCGCCACCCCACCCTGCTCGCCGTGGACACGCTCTTCGGATCCCTGCTCCTGATCCCGGCGGGCCCGGACACCCCCCTGGCCTACGTCAGCCTCTGCACGCCGCTGCTGGCGGGCCTGGTCTACAGCTGGCGGGGAGCGGCGGTCTTCGCCTCCCTCCAGGCGCTGATCCTGCTCCTGCTCCAGACGGCGCTGGAGAACCCCGACCCGGCCGTCACGGAGCTGTCCCTGCTCCCCGGCCTCTGCGTCATCGCGGGAGCGGTCGGCTCCAGCCTGCGCAACCTGCTCCTGCGCTTCGGGTCCGCCACCGAGGCGCTGACGGCGACCCGGGCCCGGCTGGCGGTCACCGAGGCGGTGAGCGCCGAACGCGCCCGGCTCGCCCGTGAACTGCACGACTCGGTGGCCAAGACCCTGCACGGCGTGGCACTGGCCGCCGACGGACTCGCCGTCTCGGCGGGCACCGACCGGGCGGACCCGGCGCGGGTGCGGCAGCAGGCCGAACTGATCGCCCGGTCGGCCCGCAGGGCGGCGGCGGAGTCCCGCGAACTCCTGGCGGACCTGCGCCGCGAGACGGCCCCCGGGCCGGACCCGGACATCCTCGCGGAGCTGCGCTCCCGGACCCGCGACTTCGGCCGCCGCACGGGCCTGCGGACGACGTACGAGGAACCGCCGGGCCCTGCCGGACCCGGCACCCGGCCCGTCGACGTCCCGCCCACCGTGACCCGGCACCTCCTCTCCATCGCCGAGGAGGCCATGGAGAACGCCCACCGGCACGGCGCGCCGACCCGCGTCGAGGTACGGGCGGCGGTGGAGGCCGGTTGCCTGACGATCAGCGTCCACGACGACGGGACCGGTCTGCCGCCGGACCTGACCCTCGAAGGACTGCGCGACGCGGGCCACTTCGGCCTGGTCGGCATGGCGGAGCGGGCGGCGTCGGCAGGCGCCCGCCTCCGCATCGGCCGGGGCGACCACCCGACGGGCACGGAGGTCCGCGTGGACCTGCCGCTGACGGGAGGGGGAACGTGAACGTGAACGTGACCGGAAACGCCGGCCTGCCCCGGCCGCGCCTGCGGCTGATCGTGGCCGACGACAACCCCGTCGTCCGGGCCGGTCTCACCGCGCTGTTGTCGGACCACGAGGACCTCACCGTCGTCGCCGAGGCGGCGGACGGCCGCCAGGCCTGCGAGGCCGCCCGGCTGCATCGGCCCGACCTCGTCCTGCTGGACGTCCGCATGCCGGGGGTGGACGGCATCTCGGCGCTTCCGTACCTGGTCCGGATCGCCCCGGTGATGATGCTGACGTACAGCGGGGAGTCCGAGATCGTCCAGGAGGCGCTGCGGCTGGGCGCGGCCGGCTACCTGGTGCACGGCGAGTTCACCACGGAGCAACTGGTCACGGCGGTACGGGAGACCACGCGGGGCAGGACGCACATCACGCCGACGGCGGCGGGGGCGCTGCTGGCGCAACTGCGGGAGAGTACCGCACGAAGTGCGACTGCACATGCAATCCACTCTGAACTCCCCTTGAACGAAGCGGATGATGTCCCCCCTCTTTCGCAACTGCAACTATCTGTGGCACAGTCGTCGGAACGAGTGGACAGGTCGAGGGAGAGGTTCCGGCTCAGCGCGAGGGAGGCGGAGATCATGGACCTCATCGCGTCCGGCATGACCAATCAGCAGATCGCCGCGGCGTGCTTCATCAGCGAGAAGACGGTCAAGAACCACATCAACCGCATCTTCGCCAAGCTGCACAGCACCAGCCGCTCCGAGGCCGCCGCCAAGTGGCTGGGCACGGCACCGGATTCCCGACGAGGCCTGGAGTGATCCGCGGTGACCACTGGGGGGACGAACAAGCGACGCGGGCCTGCCGATTGGGCCCGTGATTGGGCCCTGGGGCCCTCCACACGGCGCCGGGGCGCGCCGTACGGTCCTGCCGACGCACCCGCCACCGCCCACCCGGAAGGAACCCCCCATGACCAACTGGCTCAAGCCCCACACCCCCCGCGACGACCGGGGCCAGACGGCGGTGGAGTACCTGGGCATCATCGCGGTGGTGGTGGCGATCGTCCTGGCCATCACGGGGACGGACATCGGCCAGTCGATCTACAACGCCATCACCGACAAGATCACCGAAGTCACCGGCGGCTGAGCAGCCTTCGTCGGTCCGGTGACGCTGGGCAGGCCTTTCCCCTTTACATCGCGGCGGTGGGAGGCCTGCTCTTCCTTGCGTTCGCCTACCTCGCGGTCGGCCAGGCGGCGGCGAACCGCAACGGCGCCCAGACGGCCGCCGACGCGGCGGCGCTGGCTGTGGCCCAGGAAGCGAGGGACGCGCTCGCTCAGGAGTGGATGGACAACGTGAGCGATCCGTCGCGGTGGCAAGCCATCTTCGACGGTGATGTGACAGCCCTGGAGCCCGCCTGCTGGCGCGCTGATCAGCTTGCGGCACAGAACGACGCGCATGTGCTGACCTGCGGCCCGGAAGGCCTGCTGGGTTTCAGCGTTGAGGTGGAGACCGACAAGTCCGTGGGCGAGTCGATCGTCCCCGGCACCGAGAACCAGAAATCACGGGCGTCCGCCACTGCCGTGATCGAAGCCCGATGTACGTTCGAACTCCCTGCCGACGGCAGCGGAGAGGACGAGCTTCCCACGCTCTCCTGCGAGGACGAGGAGTGGGAGTTGGACCTGGACGATCTCGACGGCCTCCCCGACCCTGCGGATCTTTTCGACGTCCACCTGGCTGACTGACAAGCGAGCGACAAGCGATGAAGGAAGCGGATTCATGAGCAGTCGATTCACCCCGAGGCTTCGTAGAGGGTTGGTCGCCTTGATCGTCGTGGGAGGCCTGTCCCTTGGCGCGGTCGGCTGCGGGGGCGGAGACGGCGACGGAGACAAGCCAGAGGCTTCCCGCTCCGCGTCCACGGACGGGGGCTCGAAGCCGAGTGCTCAGGACGAGCGGCCCGGTGAAGCTCTCGCCGAGGTGAAGGGGCCGGACAGTCTGCTGCTGACGATCACAGCCGCACAGCGGGATACAGGAGGTTTCGTCACCGTCAGCGGTGAGCTGAAGAACGACGGCGGCGAGACGGTCAATGTCCCCGCCCAGTTGAGTGGCAATGAGACGGAGATCATTCGTAACGGCCGGTCGTTGGGCGGGGCCACCTTGGTGGACCCCAAGGGCAAGAAGCGGTACTACGTGCTGCGGGACACGGACGGCCGTCCGCTGACGACCACGAACTTTCCGGCCATGAAAGCCGGTGAGTCGCTGCCTGTCTTCATGCAGTTTCCGGCACCGCCCAGCGATACCACCGAGCTGACGTTTCAACTGCCCATGTTCGCGACCGCCACCATCACGATCTCCGGGTGAGCCCACCATGACCGCGACCCAACGCCTCACCCTGGTCCTCGCCACCGCCACCGTCATGGTCGCCACCCAGGTCCTCGGCGCAGCGGGCGCATCCGCCGACGACAACCCCAACGTCCCCCCCGGCACCGAAGCCACCCCCTCCGCCCCCGTGGACGTGGACCCCAACGACCCGGATCTGAAGCTTCCCGACGGGGCCACGCTCGCTCAGGCCAAGGTGCTCGACATCAAGTCGGTCGTGGAGGACCAGAGCGGTGACGAGCGGCGTGAGGACAGCAACACCAAGGTGAAGTTCGCCCTCCAGGCCGAGGTGCTGTTCGGCAAGGACAGCGCGAAACTCAGCGGCGAGTCCAAGTCCCGTATCGCCGGCATCGCCGAGGAGATCCGGAACCAGGGCGCCACCCGCATCCGCGTCTTCGGCTTCACGGACGACCTCGGCTCCTCCGCCCACGGCGACGTCCTGTCCAAGAAGCGCGCCAACGCCGTGCAGCAGGTGCTGTCCCAGGAGCTGAGCGACGCCGGTATCACCTACGAGGTGCGCGGATACGGCGAGCAGTACCCGATCGCCGACAACTCCACCGAAGCCGGCCGCAAGAAGAACCGGCGGGTCGAGGTGTCGTTCCCGCGTACGGAGGACTGACCATGGGCGCGACACGCCGGCGGCGGACGGCGGGACTGCTCCTCACCGCCCTGCTGACCGCTCTCGCGGCGACCGGCTGCGGCGGCTCCGAGGACTCCGCGGGCCCCGCCGACGACCCCGCCGGCAGCGGAACCCGTACGACGGCGTCCACTCCGGCGCGTTCCCCCTCCGCCCCGGCCACCACCACCCCCGAACCGCCGCCCTCGGCCGCCGACGGGCGTGACGTCGGTGCCTGCGCGGACGGCGACTGCGAAGTGGCGGTCTCGGAACCCGTGACCGTCCGGTTCAAAGGTCCCGGGGGCCCGGCGACCCTGGACGTCACCGAGGTCGGCCCGAACAAGGTCGCGTACACGGTGAGGTCCGGCAACGGCGAGGCCAGGGGCGGCGCGAGCGGGCCGGGCAACGGCTGCCTCACCACCCTGCGCGCCAACGGCAGCGGCACCTCGTGCGGCGGCGTCGGCGGCGGCGCGCCGAGCCCGCGGCCCGACGCCGTGGTGATCCGGCTGGCCGCCACCCCGGACGGCACGGCGATCCTCCACATCGTGTCGTCCTGAGAGTCACGACGCGGGCGTCACGACCTCCACCCGGGCCCCGGCCCGCAGCCCCCACCGCCGCATCGCCCCGGCCTCCGCCTCCAGCACGTGCCGGGAGCGCGGACGCGGCAGCCCCAGCCGCCCCGGCCGCATCGTGCGCACGGCGATCACGGTGAACCGCCGGTCGAGGTACGCCACGTCGATGGGCATCCGCATCCGGAAGGTGTGCACGCTCGCGGCGGGCGTCAGCAGCAGCGCCCCGTCGAGCCGGTCCCGTCCCAACAGGCCCTTGGTACGGGCACGGTAGGACGCGGCGATCTCCAACGGCACCCTCGTCCCCCCGGTCCCGCTGCCGCTCCCTGCCCCGGTCCCGCTCCCGGTCCCGGCACCTGCGTACACGACCAACGTCCCCCGCCCGTCCCGCCAGCGCCGCCCCATCCCCGTCCACCCCGTCTCGGTACCGCCACCCGACGTCCGGCCCCACTGCCGACGGTACCGGGCCCCTCCGGTGACGTGACGTCACGTGGCATGGCATGGCATGGGCCGGCGCGGCCACTGCTCCGGGCCCTGCGCCCGTAAAGGTGTTGTCCGGCGCCCGCCCGGATGGGTAGGAAGGGCGCATGACCGTACTCGGCGCCGTCTTCCGTCCCCAGTTGGCCCCCGAGCGACTGCGCACCGTGTGCCGGGTCGCCGACGACGCGGGCCTCGAGGAGTTGTGGCTGTGGGAGGACTGCTTCCGGGAGGGCGGCATCTCCTCCGCGTCCGCCGCGCTCGCCTGGACCGAGCGGGTCCGGGTCGGGGTCGGGCTGCTGCCCGTGCCGCTGCGGAACGTCGCCGTCACGGCGATGGAGGCGGCCACGCTCCACCGGATGTTCCCCGGCCGTGCCGTCCTCGGCGTCGGGCACGGCGTGCAGGACTGGATGGGGCAGGTCGGGGCGCGGGCCGAGTCCCCCGTGACGCTGCTGCGCGAGCATCTCCTCGCCCTGCGCGCCCTGCTGCGCGGGGAGCGGCTGACCACGCGGGGACGCTACGTCCGTCTCGACGACGTGGCGCTCGACTGGCCGCCGGACGCCGCCGCCGAGGTGCTCGCCGGGGCCACCGGGCCGCGGTCGCTGCGGCTCTCCGGGGAGGCGGCCGACGGGACCGTCCTGACCGCGTCCACCCCGCCGGACGGCGTGCGCCGGGCCCGTCGGCTCATCGAGGACGGGCGGGCCGCCGCCGGACGGACCGACCCGCACCGGGTCGTCGTCTATCTCCTCACCGCCACCGGACCCGGCGCCGACGAGCGGCTGCGCGCCGAGCTGATCGCCGAGGGCGCCGACGACGTCCCCGGCCTCGGCGTCGCCGGGGACGCGGACGCCGTCGCGGAGGCCGTACGGGCGCTGGCCGAGGCCGGGGCCGACACGGTCGTGCTCCAGCCGACGGCGGACGAGCCGGACCCCGAGGGGTTCGTGCGCTTCACGGCGGAGCAGGTCCGCCCCCTGGTGGACTGACCCCCGGCGGCCCGCCCGACGCCCGCACTCACTGCTCACTCACCTCCACCTCCACCTCTACGACCCGCCCCCACCCGCGCGACTCGCCCCACCTCTACGACCCGGCGGGCCGCCACCCCCGCCCACCCCCTGAGACGATCACGCCATGACCCGGCAACCGCGCCCCGCGCCGCACCCGCCTTCCCGTTCGTTCGACGCCCTCGTCGCCGAGGGTGTCTCGGCCCCCACCGAGGGCTGGGACTTCTCCTGGTTCGAGGGCCGCGCCACGGAGGAGCGGCCGTCCTGGGGATACGCCCGGTCCATGGCCGGGCGGCTGGGCCGTGCCGACGCCGTGCTGGACGTCCAGACCGGGGGCGGGGAGGTGCTGGACTTCGCCCTCGGCGTCGCCGGACGGGAGGCGCGCCGGCCCCGGCTCGTCGTCGCCACCGAGGGCTGGGCACCGAACGTCGCCCGGGCCACCGCCCTGCTCGGCCCGCACGGCGTCGCGGTCGTCGCCTCCCCGGAGGACGCCCCGCTGCCGTTCGCGGGCGGCGCCTTCGACCTCGTCGTCAGCCGGCACCCCGTCGAGCCCCGCTGGCACGAGATCGCGCGCGTGCTGGCGTCGGGCGGCACCTACTTCGCCCAGCACGTGGGGCCCGCCAGCGTCTTCGAACTCGTCGAGTACTTCCTCGGACCGCAGCCCGAGGAGCGGCGCGCCGCCCGCCACCCCGACCGCGAGCGGGCCGCCGCCGAGGCCGCCGGTCTGGAGATCGTGGACCTGCGCGCGGAACGGCTGCGCATGGAGTTCCACGACATCGGCGCCGTCGTCCACTTCCTGCGCAAGGTGGTCTGGATGGTGCCCGGCTTCACCGTCGAGGCCCACGAGCCCCGGCTGCGCGCCCTGCACGAGCGGATCGAGTCCGAGGGGCCCTTCGTGGCGCACAGCACCCGCCACCTCTTCGATGCTCGCAAGCAGTAACACGGGCATCACCGTGCACATGTTTTTCACATCGTTACCCCGTTCGGCTCGCATTCGCGCCCCGCGATCACGTAAGTTCGGACCAAGGTAATTCGCGCCAGCAAAGCTGCGCGGGCGGCACCGCGCAGTGGAGGGGGCTGCGCGGTGCCGGGTCAAGTGGGCGTTCATCGCCGGGGTCACCCGGTGGAGGGATGCGAGGGTGCCACGCCGGACCAGGGCGCGAGTCGTCGGATTTCCCGGTTCGCGCGGCCGTGGCACGGACCCGGCCCCCGATCCACCCGTTTCGCCCGGAATTCCGGGGTTTTCCGGCCCTGCCGCCCCGTTGAACGGGAGATTCCGTGACCAGCGGGGCGTCGCCGGACGGATTCGGAGAGTAGTTGTGGCCCGCCGATGCGCGCGGCATCACTCACGAAGGGTTATGGTGGAAGCCCCCCCTCGGGCCGGTCCGTCTCCCCCCCACGGACCGGCCCGTTTTTCTGTCTCGGCGCGCCCCCCTTCCGTCCCGTCGTGACCCCCTTCCGTCCCGGCGGTTCCGCCTGATGCGCCGGTCTCCGACGCGGGGCCCGCGGCGATGCGCAGGGCCTCCACCAGCTCCCGGTAGAGCGGATCCCGCGCCAGCAGCTCGGCATGACCGCCCCGGTCGCGGACGCGGCCCCGCTCCATCACCACGATCGTGTCCGCGTCGATCACCGTCGACAGCCGGTGGGCGATCGTGACCACGGCGCCGTGCTCGGCACGCTCGCGCACACACGCGTGGACGGCGGCCTCGGTCAGACCGTCGAGCTGGGCCGTCGCCTCGTCGAGCAGCAGCACGTCGGGGGTGCGCAGCAGGGCGCGGGCCAGGGCGATGCGCTGACGCTCCCCGCCCGAGACAACGGTGGCGGACAGCGGGGTGTCCAGACCGTCCTCGAGGGCGTCGACCTTCTCGGTCAGCCGCACGTCGCGCAGCACCCGGCGCAGTTCCTCCTCGGTCGCGTCGGGCCGGGAGAGCAGCAGGTTGTCGCGGATCGTGCCGGGCACGACCGGGGTGTCCTGCTCGACGTACGCCAGGCGCGCCCGGATCTCGTCGTGGGTGTGCTCCCGGTACGGGCGGCCGTCCAGCAGGACTTCGCCGTGCGTCGGTTCCAGGAAGCGCAGGACGAGAGAGAACAGGGTGGTCTTGCCGGCTCCGGAGGGGCCGACGACCGCGGTGTGCCCGCGGCGCGGGACGGCCAGGTCGACACCCCGCACCGCCGGCTCCGCGCCGGGGCCGTAGGCGGCGGTGACGTTCCTCAGCTCCAGCACGGGCACGGCCTCGCACCGCTCCCCGGACGGGCCCGGCCCGGGCTCCCCGCACGCGGCGGGCTCCCCGACGGCCCCACCCTCCGGCCGTACCCCCTCCGCTCGTACACCCTCTCCCCGCGCACCCCGCGCACCGCCTGCATCCCGCGCCGGTGCGTCCTCCATGTGCATGTCCTCCGTCTCGCGGATGCGCTCGGCGGCGGCGAGACCCGACTGGAGGGCGGTGGCGTTCTGGCTCAGCTCGCTGATCGGTTCCATCAGGCCGAACGCGTACAGCAGGAACGCGATCAGGCCGGACACCGCCAGCTCCCCCTCGGCGACGCGCCAGGCGCCGATCGCCAGGACGGCGATGATCGCCAGCTGGATGCCGGACCCCGCGATCGTCCAGGCCAGCGCCTCGTGGCGGACGGCGCTCACCCCGTGCTCCGCCGACGCGCGCGCCTGCGCCGTGATCCGCTCGGCCGTGCGCTCCTCGGCCCGGCTCACCTTCACCGTCCGGATGGCGCGCAGCGTGCCCTCCAGCACGCCGCCGAGCTGCCCGATGTGCTCCTGCGCCCGTTTCTGGGCGGTGGCTATCCGGGGCATCAGCACCGCGAACAGCGCGCCGACCACCACCACCGCCACCAGCGTGGCGCCCAGCAGTACCAGGTCCAGGACGGCCATCAGGGCCAGGGACCCCACCAGCATGACGGAGCCGTTGATCAGGCCGACGAGCGCGCCGGTCGCGGCCTCGCGCAGCAGCACCGTGTCGGAGGTGACGCGGGTGACGAGTTCGCCGGGCGGGCGCCGGGAGACGGCCGGCACGGTGGACCGCAGGAACCGCCGCACCATCGCGGCGCGGGCCTCCAGCACCACGCGCTCGCCGAGCGTGCCGAGCAGTACCCACTGCCAGTACCAGACGACCGTGCCGACCACGAGCAGGACGAGCAGCCCCGCCACCGGCCGGCTCGGCGACGCCGACCCGCCCAGCGCGTCGAGCACCCACTTGGTCACCATCGGCGTGGCCAGCCCCATCGCCGATCCGGCCAGGGCCAGCACCAGTCCGAGGGCCAGCGCCGCCTTGTGGGGGCGCGCGAACGACCAGAGGATCCGCAGGCGCGGTGCGGTCACCGCGTCCGAACTCTGAGGAGCATCCATGTTCCCGAGTGGAACATGACTGTTCCATCCGGGGCAATCGAGTTTCCTTCCTGAAGGACGCGATACCGTGGGCCCATGGTTGAGGACGGCGTGGCGACGGCCGCCGGCGGGACGCGCATGCGCACCCGGCGGGCCATCCTCGACGCGGCCGTCACCCTGCTGGCCGCGGACTCCGGCGCCTCCCTCGCCGACGTGGCGGCGGCGGCCGGGGTGGGACGCACCACCGTCCACCGCTATTTCCCCGAGCGCTCCGACCTGCTGGCCGCCATCGGCCGGGAGGTCCTTCAAAACGTCGCGCTGGCCACCGAGCGCGCCCGGCCCGACGACGGTCCGGTGCCCAAGGCGCTGGAGCGGCTGTGCCAGGAGTACTTCGAACTCGGCGCCGGTCTCACCCTGATGTTCGACTCGCCGCAGCTGATGACCTGGTCCGGCTGGGACGAGGAGACCCCCGCCGACCGCGCGCTGCTCCGGCTCGTCGAGCGCGGCCACGCCGAGGGCACCGTCGATGCCGAGCTGACCCCCGAGTGGGTGCAGAGCCTGCTGTGGTCCCTGCTCTACTCGGCCTGGGAGCACGTCCGCAGCCAGGGTGCGACCCGGCACGCCGCCCTCTCCCTGTGCCTGTACACGCTGAAGAAGTCCATCGCCCCCTGACCGCGCGTCAGGCTCCCCGTCACGAGGAGTTCACCGGCGTGCCGTCATATGCCGTGGCATGGCGGCGCTCGTTCGAGGGCATAACCCCACCAGGTCGATGCCCGAACCACGGGCGTCGGATCTCAGCGGGCGGCACGGGGCCGTCCGCCCGGGAGGCCCTTTGCACCAGCCCGACCGTGCGGTCACGGCACGGAAGCAGCGGCCAAGGGCCGGTCACCGGCCCGTGCCGGGCGTGCATCGGGGCCGTCGACCGGTCCAGCTCCGCCTCGTCGCTCCCCGACCTCTAACGAGGGGGTACGTCCTTCCGTGGTGACCAGCGCACAGCGCCACAAGCCAGACCGGCGCACCTACGTTCTCGACACCAGCGTCCTGCTGGCCGACCCAGGCGCCCTGAACCGCTTCGACGAGCACGAGGTCGTGCTCCCCGTCGTCGTGGTGACGGAACTGGAGGCCAAGCGGCACCATCCCGAACTCGGCTACTTCGCCCGGCAGGCCCTGCGCCTGCTCGACGACTACCGGGTCCGGCACGGCCGCCTCGACGCCCCCATCCCGATCGGGGACCTCGGCGGGACCGTGCGGGTCGAGCTCAACCACTCGGACCCCAGCGTGCTGCCCAGCGGCTACCGGCTGGGGGACAACGACTCCCGCATCCTCGCGGTCGCCCGCAATCTCCAGGCCGAGGGGTTCGACGTCACCGTCGTGTCGAAGGACCTCCCGCTGCGGATCAAGGCCTCCTCCGTCGGGCTCCTCGCCGAGGAGTACCGCGCCGAGCTCGCCATCACGGACGCCTCCGGCTGGACCGGGATGGCGGAACTGACCCTGCCCGGCGAGCAGGTGGACATCCTCTTCGAGGAGGGGCGGGTCCACGTCCCCGAGGCGGCGGACCTGCCCGTGCACACCGGCCTGACCATCCACTCCGAGCGCGGCAACGCCCTCGGCCGCATCACGCCCGACGGCAGCGTCCGCCTGGTGCGCGGCGACCGGGAGGCGTTCGGCGTCAAGGGCCGCAGCGCCGAACAGCGGATCGCGCTCGACCTGCTCCTGGACCCGGAGGTCGGGATCGTCTCGATGGGCGGCCGGGCCGGCACCGGCAAGTCGGCGCTCGCGCTGTGCGCGGGCCTGGAGGCGGTGCTGGAGCGGCGCCAGCACGAGAAGATCATGGTCTTCCGTCCGCTGTACGCGGTGGGCGGGCAGGAGCTCGGCTATCTGCCCGGCACCGAGGCGGAGAAGATGGGCCCCTGGGCGCAGGCGGTCTTCGACACGCTGTCGGCGGTGACCAGCCGTGAGGTCATCGAGGAGGTCACCGCCCGCGGCATGCTGGAGGTCCTGCCGCTCACCCACATCCGCGGCCGGTCGCTGCACGACGCGTTCGTCATCGTGGACGAGGCCCAGTCCCTGGAGCGCAACGTCCTGCTGACGGTGCTGTCCCGGATCGGGGCCGACTCACGGGTCGTCCTCACCCATGACGTGGCACAGCGGGACAATCTCCGCGTCGGCCGCTACGACGGGGTCGTCGCCGTCGTGGAGAAGCTGAAGGGCCATCCGCTCTTCGCGCACGTCACGCTCACCAGGTCCGAGAGGTCCCAGATCGCTGCGCTTGTGACCGAAATGCTCGAAGACGGGCACCTCTGAGAGGAGAGCCCCAAGAGGGGCCGGTTACGCGGCAGTTGGCGCCGTCCGGGAAAGGCAGAGAGCCTAGCCGGGCGGCGCCGTCGCGTGTGCGGCTTTCCGTGAATCCCCTGGGGCAAACGGGATGTGAGCTTTCACACGCGGCACAGAATTGCCTCGCGGCGTCGTGTTACGGCAGAGTCTCGTTCCTGTCAGGCCCCGCATACGACACAGCCGTACCCCCAGCGGTAGGGCACCACAAAGACACCACTGTCAACTCCATAGCAGCGTCGTATGCCGCCCGAGCACCACGCGGCGCTCCCCGAGGGGGAGTTGCCCACCGGGCCCGCGCCTCCCGTGACCCCGCAGTTGGGGAGGCCAGCGCCAGGGGCACGATTGCGTCCGCGAGGGTCACCGAAGCGGGCGATGCTGGAAGGAAACCGTGTGAGCCGGATTTCGGTCCGGGGATTCGCAGTGGCCTCGGCCACCGCGGTCACCGCTGTCGGAAGCGTCGTCGGTGTTGCCTCGGGCAGCACCGCGCAGAACAACGACGCCGAAGCGACGGCCAGTGGCACGACGCTGCTCGCGGACATCCCCGTGGGGCAGCAGGCCCAGGTGCAGACCGCGTCGCTGACGCAGCAGGCCGACGCACAGGCCATCGCCGCCGACGCGGGCGCCAAGAAGGAGGCCGAGGAGGCGGCACGCAAGGCCGCCGCCGAGACCGCCATCGCGAAGAAGAAGGAAGCCGACGAGGCCGCCAAGAAGGCAGCCCAGGAGGCCAAGGAGCGCGAGGAGGCCAAGAAGGCCGCCAGCCGCAGCGCCGCCCGCGACTCCTCCGGCTTCGCCGTCCAGAGCTCGTACTCCATCTCCGAGATCCAGTCGATGGCGCGCCAGATGGTCCCCAGCGGCCAGTGGCAGTGCTTCAGCAACATCGTGGACCACGAGTCGAGCTGGAACTACAAGGCGGTCAACCCTTCCTCCGGCGCCTACGGCCTCTTCCAGGCGCTGCCCGCGGGCAAGTACGCCTCCGCCGGTGCCGACTGGCGCACCAACCCCGCCACGCAGATCAAGTGGGGCCTGAACTACATGAACGAGCGCTACGGCAGCCCGTGCGAGGCCTGGTCGTTCTGGCAGGCCAACCGCTGGTACTGAGCCCGCGGGCCCGCGCCGGGCCGGCCCGCGGCCCCCGAAGCGCCGCTCAACCTCCCGCAGCCCCTCGCCGTCCTACGGTGGGGGGCTGTTCCCCTGTACGGTTCTCAGCGACGACTCCAGGGGGGAGTGGTGGGGAAAGACGGGGGAAGAGGACGGATCATGTCGCGAGTGCCAGGGTGGCTCGGTCGGCTCGGTGACGGGCTGACCCAGATGAGCCGGAGGCTGGACCAGCGCCGGGCCGAAGTGGAGCGGGAACACGCTCAGGCCGACGCCGAGCAGGGGACGCACCCCGACCACGTGCCCCCGCCTCCCGACCACCCGCCCGCGGTCCAGGCCCGCCCCGACCCGGCCCAGGCCGTGCCGTGGGGGATGCGGGTCGCCGCCGAGGCCGGCTGGCGGCTGCTGGTCCTCGCGGGGGCGCTGTGGGTGCTCACCCGGATCATCAGCGCCGTCCAGCTCGTCGTCCTGGCCTTCGTGGCGGCACTGCTGATGACGGCCGTGCTCCAGCCGACGGTGGCGCGGCTGCGCCGGCTCGGGGTGCCGCGCGGACTGGCCACCGCCATGACCGCGATCCTCGGCTTCGTCGTGATGGGCCTGATCGGATGGTTCGTCACCTGGCAGGTCATGGAGAACATCGACACCCTCTCCGACCAGGTCCAGGACGGCATCGACGAGCTGCGCCGCTGGCTGCTGGACAGCCCCTTCCACGTCACCGACAAGCAGATCAACGAGATCGCGGGGAACCTGCGCGAGGCCGTCGGCGCCAACACCGAGCAGATCACCTCGGCCGGCCTGGAGGGCGTCACGGTCGTCGTCGAGACGCTGACCGGCATCCTGCTGGCGGTCTTCTCGACGCTGTTCCTGCTCTACGACGGCCGGCGCATCTGGCAGTGGACGCTCAAGCTCGTCCCGGCGGCGGCCCGGCCGGGCGTGGCCGGCGCCGGTCCGCGCGCCTGGCGGACGCTGACGGCGTATGTGCGCGGCACGGTGATAGTGGCCCTGATCGACGCCATCTTCATCGGCCTCGGCATCTACTTCCTGGACGTGCCGATGGCCGTGCCGCTGGCCGTCTTCATCTTCCTGTTCGCCTTCATCCCGCTGGTCGGCGCGGTGGTGTCGGGGGCGCTCGCGGTCGTCGTCGCGCTGGTCACACAGGGCGTGTTCACCGCCGTGATGACCCTCGTCGTCGTGCTGGCGGTGCAGCAGATCGAGGGGCACATCCTCCAGCCGTTCATCCTCGGCCGGGCGGTGCGCGTCCACCCGCTGGCCGTGGTGCTGGCGGTCTCCTGCGGCGGTCTGGTGGCCGGCATCGGCGGCGCGGTGGTCGCCGTGCCGCTGGTCGCGGTGACCAACACGGTCGTGGGCTATCTGCGGGCGCACGCCCGGGAGGCCGCGCTGCGCCAGGCGCCGAAGCCGCACGGCGCCACCTCGACCGACGCCGCCCCGGCGGCGGAGCCGGGGCCGCCGTCCGACCCGCCGCCCTCGCCCCCGGCCCCGCCCGGCCCGGCGTCGGCCTGACCCACGGCACGCCGACGGGCCCCGCCCACCACCCGGTGGACGGGGCCCGTTTCACGTGTCCCGGTGCGGGACGCGCGGACGACTACTCGGCGAGGACCGCCTCGGCGTCCAGCGTGGCGCCCACGGCCTGGACCACGGACGCGATCTTGAAGGCCTCCTGGATCGTCTCGCGGTCCAGGCCCGCCTTGCGCAGCACCTGCTCGTGCGAGTCCAGGCACATGCCGCAGCCGTTGATCGCGGAGACCGCGAAGGACCACAGCTCGAAGTCGACCTTGTCGACGCCGGGGTTGCCGATGACGTTCATCCGCAGACCGGCCCGCAGGGAGCCGTACTCGTGGTCCGACAGCAGGTGCCGGGTGCGGTAGAACACGTTGTTCATCGCCATGACGGCGGCGGCGGCCTTGGCGGCCGTGTACGCCTCCGGCGTCAGGTTGGCCTTCGCCTCCGGCTCCAGCTCGCGCAGCACGATGGGGGAGCGCGAGGCGATGGCGGTCGCCAGCACGGTGCCCCACAGCTGCTGGGCGGGCAGCTCGGAGTTGCCGATGACCGAGCCCAGGTTGAGCTTCAGGTCCTTGGCGTAGTCCGGTATGGCGGACTTCAGGGTGTCGAGAGACATGTCAGATCACTCTCCGGCGAGCAGCTTGACCGGGTCGAGGGTCTCCTCGCCCTTGGTCCAGTTGCAGGGGCACAGCTCGTCGGTCTGCAGGGCGTCCAGGACCCGCAGGACCTCCTTGGGGTTACGGCCGACGGAGCCGGCGGTCACCATGGAGAACTGGATCTCGTTGTTCTGGTCGACGATGAAGACGGCGCGCTTGGCGAAGCCGTCCTCGCCCTCGATGCCGAGGTCGCGCATCAGCTCGTGCTTGGAGTCGGCCATCATCGGGAAGGGCAGGTCACGCAGGTCGTCGTGGTCCTTGCGCCAGGCGTGGTGGACGAACTCGGAGTCGCCGGAGAAGCCGAGGACCTGGGCGTCGCGGTCGGCGAACTCGTCGTTCAGCTTGCCGAAGGCGGCGATCTCGGTCGGGCACACGAAGGTGAAGTCCTTGGGCCAGGCGAAGATCACCTTCCACTTGCCCTCGTAGGTCTTGTGGGTGATCTCCTCGAACTCCTTGCCCTTCTCCAGCGAGACGCAGGCGGTCAGTTCGAACTCGGGGAACTTGTCACCGACAGTGAGCACAGACTCTCCTTGCAGCGAAGAAACACCGGGTTTGCTGGTGTTTCCCATGGGTTGGACGCTGCTGATGTTGGCACACGGTGCATTGATTACGGAAATAGCTACACTCGGTCGGGTTGATCGGAGGTAGTTATCAGTACTGTCGGTAAGCCGAGGCAGCCCAGCCTCGCCCAGCTCAGGGCCTTCGCCGCCGTCGCCGAGCATCTCCACTTCCGGGACGCCGCCGCCGCGATCGGCACCAGCCAGCCCGCGCTCTCGGGCGCCGTCTCCGCCCTCGAGGAGACACTCGGTGTCACCCTCGTCGAGCGTACGACGCGCAAGGTGCTGCTCTCGCCCGCGGGCGAGCGGCTCGCCGTCCGCGCCAAGGCGGTGCTGGCGGAGGTCGGGGCGCTGATGGAGGAGGCGGAGGCGGTCCGGGCACCGTTCACCGGCGCGCTGCGGCTCGGCGTCATCCCGACCGTGGCGCCCTACGTGCTGCCGACCGTGCTGCGCCTGGTGCACGAGCGGTACCCGGACCTCGACCTCCAGGTGCACGAGGAGCAGACCGCCAGCCTGCTGGACGGGCTGGCCGCCGGCCGCCTGGACCTGCTGCTGCTCGCGGTGCCGCTCGGCGTGCCGGGCGTCACCGAACTGCCCCTCTTCGACGAGGACTTCGTGCTCGTCACCCCGCTGGACCACTGGCTCGGCGGCCGGGAGGGCGTGCCGCGCGAGGCGCTGCGCTCGCTGAACCTGCTGCTGCTCGACGAAGGGCACTGTCTGCGCGACCAGGCGCTGGACATCTGCCGCGAGGCCGGGCGCGCCGACGTCCCGGCGACGACGACGGCGGCGGGGCTGTCCACGCTGGTGCAGCTGGTGGCGGGGGGACTCGGGGTGACGCTGCTGCCGCGGACGGCGGTGCGCGTGGAGACCTCGCGGTCCTCCCAGCTCCTCACCGCGTCCTTCGCCGACCCGGCGCCCGTGCGGCGTGTCGCGCTGGCGATGCGGGCGGGGGCGGCGCGGGCGGAGGAGTACGAGGAGCTGGCGGGGGCGCTACGGGGGGCGGTGGGGGAGCTGCCGGTCCGCGTCGTGACCTGACCCCGCCCCCGCCGCCCCTACCCGTCCCACCCCGGGGGCTCCGCCCCCGGACCCCCGCTCCTCAAACGCCGGAGGGGCTGGATCTCCAGCCCGTCCGGCGTTTGAGGACGAGGCCGTTCAGGCCGAAGCGGGGGTCTGGGGGCGGCAGCCCCCAGAAGGATGGGACGGGTAGGGGCGGCGGGGGCGAGAACCGGCCGGTACCTACTCCGTGCGCAACCCCTCCGGCCGCATCAGCCGCACCAGCGGCGGCAGACTGAGCAGCGTCACCACCAGCACGACCGCCGCCCCGATACCGGTCATCGTCCACACGCCGACCCAGTCGACCCGCACCGGCGTCGCCGTCATCCTCAACAGCACCGCCCCCAGCGTCAGCCCGACCGCCGACGCCAGCAGCAGCCCCAGCCCGACCGGCACCGCGGTCTGCCACAGCACCGACAACCCCAGCGTCCGCCGCCGCGTACCGAAGGCGACCAGCGCCGACAGCAGCTTCCTGCGCTCCCGCAACTGCTCCAGCTGCGACACCAGCAGACTCGCGCCGATCAGCGCCAGCACACACGCCGCCCCGACGAACAGCCCGGTGCGGATGGCGGTGAACCTGTCGGCCCGCTCCCGCTCCGTCCACACGATCGGATGGGCCAGCTGGTCGACGGCCGCCGCGGCGTTGCGGACGTGCTCCTCGGCGTCCCGCACCGCGCCGTCGAGCCGCAGGTAGACCTCGCCGGACAGGGCGGGCTCGGCCGCGGACGCCAGCGCCTTCGGCGTGAGGAGGAAGCCGCCCTGCTCCTGGCCGGTCATGCCCGGGCGCGGCCGGGCGTGCTTCAGGCCCTCGGGCACCGTCCAGGGGATCTCCCTGCTTCGCGGCGCCCCCTCGTCGCTCGGATCGAGGTACAGGGTCCGCCCGGGCGTCGCCAGCTGCTCGGTGTCGTCGTACTCCGCGCCGAGCACGGCGAACGTGTCACCGTCCCGGCACGACGGCAGCCGGGCGATCTCGCGCAGCGCCGCGCAGTCGCCGACGGTCAGCTGCGCGAAGTGCTCCGGGCCACGGCGCCGGTCGCCGAGGTAGCCCTCGGAGTACGCGTAGACCGCGCTCACCCCCTCGGTCCGGCGCAGCTTGTCGGCGGCCGGCCCGACCGGCACCTGCTCCGGCAGCCGCACCTGCATCTGGGCGCGCATGACGTCGTAGCCGGTCTCCTTGGTGTACTGGTCGTCGACGCCCGCGAACAGCATCTGCAACGCGATCGCGCCGGCCACCGCCACCGCGATGCCGTTGACCATGCGGGCCGCCGTGCCGCTGCTCAGCTGGAGGCGGCGGACCGCCAGCTGCCAGGACACCCCGCCGGCCCCGAGCCGGGCGACGACCGTCTCCACCACCCAGGGCAGCAGCGCGGTCACCCCGATCAGCAGCAGGACGACACCGCCGGTCACCAGGTACTGGTTGAAGTCGCCGTTCTCCCGTCCCTGGCCGACCATCGGGTACAGCATCGCCAGCCCGGCCAGCGGCAGCAGCAGCCGCCACCACAGCCGGCGCCGCGCGGGCCTGGCCGTGCGCACCACGCCGAGCGGCTCGATGACCACACCGCGCAGCGCGAACAGCGTCACCAGGACGGCCGCCGCCGGGACGGTCACCGCGACCAGCAGCGCGAGCAGCGGCGAGGGGTCGAGGTAGCTCGGGAAGACGCTGACGTGGAAGACCTGGGCGTGCCCCGCCAGTTGCCGGCCGATGAGGAAGAACACGGTGCCGAAGCCGAGCCCGAGCAGGGCGCCCGCCATGGCCTCGCCGGCCGCGATGCGCCGCGTCATCCGGCTGTCGGAGCCGACCAGCCGCAGCGCCGCCAGCCGCCGGTCGCGCCGCTCGCCGCCGAAGCGGACGGCCGCGGCGATGAAGACGGCGACCGGCACCAGCAGCACCACGAAGACGACCAGCACCAGCAGGAGCAGTACCGGGTCCAGTGGCTCCGAGGTGGCGTCCGGGTCGCCGAACCGGTCGATACGGGCCACCTGGCTGTCGTCGAGGTGCGCGGCGAGCCCCTCGGCCCCGCGGTAGAAGGCGAGCTCGGCCGAGCCGACCAGCCCGCTCTCGCCGATCGTGCCGACGATCCGCTCCGGCAGCCGCTGGCGCAGCAGCTTCGCGTCGTCCGACTCCAGCAGCTCCTTCAGCGCGGGGGAGACCACCATCTCGCCCACGCCCGGGAACTCCTCGACGCCGGGCGGGAGCGGCGCCCGGGCGCCCTCGGGCTCCAGGGCGCGGCCCCGGACGCTGTCGTCGCGGAAGTCGGTGTCGACCCGCGCGACCAGCAGGGTGTCGTCGGCCTGGGTCACCGTGTCCTGCGAGAAGGTGACGTCGGTGCGTGCGTCCTCCCGGTCGTGCCGGGCGGCCAGCGCGTTGGGGATCGCGGTCGTCAGCAGCAGCAGCGCCACGCCGAGTCCGACGCCGACGGCCGTCAGCAGCGCCCGGGTCCAGCCCTCCCGCCCGCCGGTGAAGGCGAACCGGACGCCCATGCCGAGATCGGCGGCCCACTGCCGGGCGTTCATACGGCGCGCTCCATGTCCCGGGACTTCCCGTCCCGTACGACGATCTCGCGGTCGGAGTAGGCGGCCACCCGCGCCTCGTGGGTGACGAGGACGACGGCGGCGTTGGTGGACCGGGCGGCGTCCGTGAGCAGCTCCATCACGCGTTCGCCGTTGAGGGAGTCCAGCGCGCCGGTCGGCTCGTCGGCGAACAGCACCCGCGGGTCGGTGACCAGCGCACGGGCGACGGCCACCCGCTGCCCCTGGCCGCCGGAGACCTCGCCCGGCCGCTTCCGGCGCAGGTCGTCGACCTCCAGCCGCTCCATCCAGGTCAGCGCCGCGCGCTCGGCCTCCTTGCGCGGCGTGCCGTTCAGCCGCAGCGGCAGGGCGACGTTCTCCACGCAGGTCAGCTCCGGCACGAGCTGGCCGAACTGGAAGACGAACCCGAACTCCGAGCGCCTGAGCGCGCTGCGCTGGGAGTCGGTCATCGCGGACAGTTCCCGTCCGGCGTAGGTGATCGTCCCGGAGTCCGGGGTGACGATCCCCGCGAGGCAGTGCAGCAGCGTCGACTTGCCGGACCCGGACGGGCCCATGACGGCGACGACCTCGCCGGGGTGGATGGAGAACCCGGCGCCGTCGAGGGCGAGGGTGGGGCCGTAGGCCTTGCGCAGCTGCTCGGCGGCGAGCAGCGAACCGGCGGGCGGCGTCATCGGGTCACCGCCTCCCGGAGCTTGTCCAGGCGTGCCGCGGTCAGCTCCAGCCAGCGCAGGTCGGCCTCCAGGTGGAACAGGGCGTGGTCGCAGACGAGCTGGTCGGCCAGGTCGCCCTTGCGCTTGCGGTCGGTGAGGATGCGCATGCTGCGCAGGTGCTCCGAACGCTGGGTGTCGAGGATGTCGGCGGCGTCGCGCCGGGTGAGCAGCGCGAGGACGACCTTGGTGTACAGCGTCGACTGGAGGTACGGCTCGGGCTTCTCGGGCGTGGCGAGCCAGCGCTCGACGTCGGTGATGCCGGCGTCGGTGATCGCGTACCGCTTGCGCTCGGGGCCGCCGCCGGCCTCGATGCCGTCGACCTCGACCAGGCCGTTCTTCAGCAGCCGGGACATCGTCGAGTAGACCTGGCCGTAGTGCAGCGGCCGGTCGTGACCGAACTTCTCGTCGAAGGCCCGCTTGAGGTCGTAACCGTGGCGGGGGCCGGACTCCAGGAGTCCGAGGAGGGTGTGACCGATGGACATGCCGAGCACTCTACACACGGTGTATACGCGGGATGTATACGCAGAGTGTGTAGATCATGCCGAGGGGTACGGCGATGCAGGTCGGGGCCGATTGTCACGGTTCCGAAACGGCCCCGGGCCGATGGGGGCGGGGCCGTCCCGGCGGTCGGTCCTAGGCTTCCTCGCCGGTGTCCCGGTCCGCGGCCGGCGGGCGGCCCCGGCGGGGGATCGGGCCCGCCCCGCCGGGCAGCCGGCCGGACTCCGCCAGGGCCCGGCGGAGCAGGAACTCGATCTGGGCGTTGGCCGAGCGCAGCTCGTCGCCCGCCCACCGGGCCAGTGCCTCGTACACCAACGGGTCCAGCCGCAGCAGCACCTGCTTGCGCCGCTGCGGCCGGCGCTTCGGCGAGGGGTCCTCGGCGGGGGCCGTCACTGGTAGAGCGTCCCGGTGTTGAGGACCGGCTGGGCGGCGCGGTCCCCGCACAGCACGACCATCAGGTTGGACACCATCGCGGCCTTGCGCTCCTCGTCCAGCTCCACGATGTCCTGCTGGGAGATGCGGGCGAGCGCCGCCTCGACCATCCCGACGGCGCCGTCCACGATCTGCCGCCGGGCCGCGACGACCGCCCCGGCCTGCTGGCGCTGGAGCATGGCCGAGGCGATCTCGGGGGCGTAGGCGAGGTGGGTGAAGCGGGACTCGATGATCTGCACGCCGGCCGCCTCCACGCGCGCGTGCAGCTCGACCGCGAGCTTCTCGGTGATCTCCTCGGCGTTGCCGCGCAGCGAGAGGCCGTCCTCCTCGTGGGCGTCGTAGGGGTACTCGATGGCGATGTGCCGCACGGCCGCCTCGGTCTGCGTGGAGACGAACTCGACGTAGTCGTCGACCTCGAACGTCGCCTGGGCGGTGTCCTCGACCCGCCAGACCACGACCGCCGCCAGTTCGATCGGGTTGCCGTAGGCGTCGTTGACCTTCAGGACCGCGGTCTCGTGGTTGCGCACGCGCGTGGAGATCTTCTGGCGGGAGGTCAGCGGGTTCACCCAGCGCAGGCCGTCCTGCCGGATCGTCCCCCGGTACCGGCCGAAGAGCTGGACCACCCGCGCCTCGCCCGGCGCCACCATGTTCAGCCCGCACATGGCGAGGATCGACGCGAGGGCGACCAGGATGCCGGTGATGATCAGCGCCGCCTTGCCGCCGGCGCCGGAGACGGCCGTCGCGCCGACGACCGTGCCGACGCCGGCCAGCAGCCCCACCAGTCCGAGCAGCAGGGCGAGCCCGCCGCCCACGCTGTGCGCGGCGAACTCCCGCACCCGCGGCTCCGGCATCTCCGGCACGTCGGCGGCGACCTGCGTGTCCTTCATGTCCCGGGTGTCTTGTGTGTCCTGTGCGGCCATGGGTGCTCCCCCGTCGGGTCGGACGTCATCGAGACGCTCACTTCATTCTAGCTAAATGATATCACTTTACCCCGTCATGGCAACCCTCACTCGCTCTCGCACGTCGGTTCCATGGGGACGGGTGCTGATTCTCACGTCCGTAAAAGACCGGATCGGCAGCCCTTTGTCTTATCTGACGGTGTTAGCTTTCTGAGCTGACCTGCCGACGAAACCTGTGTGACGTCTGAGCACACATGAACGAAGCGGAGCGCATCGGACCCATGGGACGAGCGGAAGAGAGAAGAGCGAGGCAGCGCGGCGGCCGCCGCGCGGCGCCGAAGCGCGGCCGCTCGTCGACCGCGGCCGGCAAGAGCGGCATACGCCGGCTGTTCACCTGGAAGAAGATCCTCGGCACGTTCTTCGGCCTCTGCCTGCTCGGCATGGGCGCCTTCATCGTGCTCTACCTGGTGATCGACATCCCGCCGGCCAAGTCCGACGCCAAGCTCCAGAGCAACGTCTACAAGTACAGCGACGGCACGGTCCTCACCCGGGACGGCGAACGCAACCGCGAGATCGTCGACCTGGCCAAGGTGCCCAAGGACGTCCAGCACGCCTTCGTCGCCGCCGAGAACAAGACCTTCTACAAGGACTCCGGCGTCGACCTGAAGGGCACCGCGCGTGGTGTCTTCAACACCCTGACCGGCAAGGGCGCCCAGGGCGGCTCGACCATCACCCAGCAGTACGTCAAGAACTACTACCTGACGCAGGAACAGACGGTCACCCGCAAGCTGAAGGAGCTGGTGATCTCCCTCAAGCTGGACCGGGAGAAGTCCAAGGACTACATCCTCGCCGGCTACATGAACACCAGCTACTACGGCCGCGGCGCCTACGGCATCCAGGCCGCCGCCCAGGCCTACTACCGCGTCGACGCCGAGGACCTCACCGTCGAGCAGGGCGCCTACCTCGCCGCGCTGCTCCAGGCACCGAACCAGTACGACTGGGCCATCGCCAGCGACACCGGCAAGAAGCTGGCCGAGCAGCGCTGGAACTACGTGCTGGACAACATGGTCGAGATGAAGTGGCTGGACGCCTCCGAGCGGCAGGCCATGAAGTTCCAGGTACCCGAGGAGCCCAAGCCCTCCGCCGGACTGAAGGGCCAGGCCGGGTATCTGGTGGAGGCGGCCAACGCGGCGCTGAAGCGGCAGCTGGTCGCCGACGGCGCGGCCGAGGACATGAAGCAGGCCGACGCCCTGGTCGAGGCCGGCGGCTGGAACATCACGCTCAACATCGACAAGAAGAAGCAGGACGCGCTGGAGAAGGCCGTCAAGACCCGGCTGACCAGCAAGCTCGACCCCGACGCGCGCCAGGTCGACGCCGACGTCCAGGCAGGCGCCGTCTCCGTGGACCCGAAGACGGGCGCGGTGGTGGCCCTCTACGGCGGCCAGGACTACCTCAAGCACTTCACGAACAACGCCACCCGCGAGGACTACCAGCCCGCCTCCACCTTCAAGCCGGTGGTCCTGGCCGCCGCCGTGGACGGCGACGCCGAGACCCAGGACGGCGTGCCGATCACCGCGAACACCGTCTACGACGGCGACAGCCGGCGCCCGGTCGTGGACAACGGCCGCAAGGTCGGCTTCGCGCCCCCCAACGAGGACGACGTCGACTACGGCGACATCACCGTCCAGGAGGCGATGAACAAGTCGGTCAACTCCGTCTTCGCCCAGATGGGCATCGACGTCGGGATGGACGAGGTGGTCGACGTCGCCGGCAAGCTCGGCATGGAGACCGAGGGCATGGAGGCGGTGCCCGCGCAGACCCTGGGCAGCATGGGCGCGAGCCCGCTGGAGATGGCCGGTGTCTACGCCACCCTCGCCAACCACGGCGAGAAGATCACCCCGAGCCTGGTCAAGTCCGCCGAGCACAGCTCCCGCACGGTGGAGTTCCCCGACCCGGTCGGCGAGCAGGTCATCAGCCGCCAGGCCGCGGACACGGTGACGTCCGTGCTGACCGGCGTGGTCAACGACGGCACGGCCCGGAAGTCCGTGCGGGACAACCCGCTGCGCGGCGGCCAGCAGGTCGCGGGCAAGACGGGTACGTCCGACAACAACAAGTCGGCCTGGTTCAGCGGCTTCACACCGGAGCTGGTCACCTCCGTCGGTCTGTTCGGCGAGGACAGCAAGACCCACGCGCAGGTCCCGATGTACAAGGCCGGCGGCGTCCCGTACCGCGTCAACGGCGGCGGCTTCCCGGCGGAGATCTGGGCGGCGTACACCTTCGGCGTGATGGACGGCGTCAGCGAGTTCGAGCTGGACACCAAGCAGGGCGCGGCCGTGCAGCCGAGCACCACGCCGTCGCAGTCCCAGTCGCCGTCGCAGTCCCCGTCCGAGGAGCCGTCCAGCGAGGAGCCCTCCTCCGAGCCGCCGACGTCCGAGGAGCCCAGCTCCGAGCCGCCGTCGCAGACGCCGTCCGGCACCCCGTCGTCGACCCCGCCGACGACCTCGCAGTCCCCGGAGCCGCCCACGGACGGAGAGTCGCCGGGCGACGGCTTCGACCCGCTGCTGCCCAACGGCGACCGGGGGCAGCGGGACCGGCAACAGGAGCAGTGACGGCCGAGGGGCGCCCGGTGACCACCGGGCGCCCCTCGTGTCCCCGCCGGGGCGCGCTCAGCCCCGGTTCAGCTCGAACCACACCACCTTGCCGGTGCTGAGCCGGGTCGCCCCCCAGCGCCGGGCCAGCCGGTTGACCAGGAACAGGCCCCGCCCGCCCTCGTCGGTGGCCCGCGCCTGCCGCAGCCGCGGCAGCTGCGGCACGTCGTCGCCGACCTCGCAGCGCAGCACGTCGGTGCGCAGCAGCCGCAGGGTGACCGGCCGGGTCGCGTACCGCACGGCGTTGGTCACGACCTCGCTGACCAGCAGCTCGACGGAGTCGCTCAGCTCGTCCAGACCCCAGCGGGCCAGCGCCCGCCGGGCCAGCCGCCGGGCCCGGCCGGGCGCGGCGTCCTCCGGCTCCAGGTACCAGTACGCCACGTCGCTCGGCGCGATCCCGTCGAAGCGGGCGGCGAGCAGCGCGATGTCGTCGTCCCGGTCGCCCGGCCCGAGCATGTCCAGCACCTCGTCGCACAGGGCCTCCAGCGGCGGCGGATGGTCCGGGCCGGTCAGCTGGGCCGTGGCGGCGAGTTTCTCCCTCAGCTGCTCGATGCCGGTCCACACGTCCCGCAGCCGGGACTCCACCAGCCCGTCGGTGTACAGCAGCAGGGTGCCGCCGGCCGGGGCGTCCAGCTCCACGGCCTCGAAGTCCACGCCGCCGACGCCGATCGGCGCGCCCGCCGGGACGCGCAGCACCTCGGCCCGGCCGCCCAGGTGCAGCAGGACGGGCGGCGGATGGCCGGCGTTGGCGATGGTGATGCGGTGCGACACCGGGTCGTACACGGCGTACAGGCAGGTGGCCATGCGGTCGGTGCCCAGCCGCTGGGCCTGTTCGTCGAGGTGGTGCAGGACCTCCTGGGGCGGCAGGTCGAGACCGGCCAGCGTCTGCGCGGTGGTGCGCAGCTGGCCCATGATCGCCGCCGAGGTCATGGAGTGGCCCATCACGTCGCCGACGACGAGGGCGACCCGGCTGCCCGGCAGCGGGATCGCGTCGTACCAGTCGCCGCCGACGCGGGCGGTCTCGGCGGCCGGGAGGTAGCGGGAGGCGAGCCGCACGCCGGTGCAGCGCGGCAGGTGCTCGGGGAGCATCGTGCGCTGAAGCTCGTCGGCGATGTAGGCCTCGCGGCCGTAGAGCACCGCCTTGTCGATGCCGAGCGCGCTGTGCGTGGCGAGCTGGGCGGCGACCAGCAGGTCGTCCGGTTCAAAGGCCATGCGCTCCGGCCGGCGCAGGAACAGCGCGGCGCCGATGACCCGGCGTCGGCCGCGCAGCGGCGCGAGGATGGTGCGCCGTCCGCCCGGAACGCAGAACTCACCGCCGTCGCCGAGCAGTTCCGGCAGTGCGGCGCGAGCGGCGGGCGTGTCCGTGAAGACCGGTCGCACCCCGCGCAGCACCTCGGCGAGGGCACTGCCCGGCCGCACCTCGCACAGCTCGGAGCCGACCGTGTCCAGCTCGGACGGCTCGGGCTGGGCCGGGGGCATGAAGCCGCCCTCGGTGTCCCGCTCGGCCGGTATCCGGTCGGTGCGGCGCAGCCGCAGCACCAGCGGGCCGGTGGGGCGCTCGTCACCGACGGGCAGCGGCTCGCGCAGATAGACCAGGATCGCGTCGGCGAAGGTCGGCACGGTGGCCCGGCACAGGCCCATCACGATCTCGTCGAGGTCCATGCCGCGGGCGATCCGCCGGGTCGCGGCGCCCACGAACCGCAGCCGGTCCCCGTCCCGCCGCATCGGCGTGGGCCGCCCCGGCGCCGGCTGCTGCCCCGTGCGCCGCTCCGCGCCCGTACGCCGCTCCGGGCCCGGCGGCTGGCCGTCGGGGCCCGCCGGTGCGCCGTCCGGCTGGGCCGGGATCGACTCGGGCGCGGGGCGCGGGCGGTGCGCATGGGGCTCGGCGTCGTGCTCGGCGCCGGGCTGGGAGTGCTCGGAGACACCGCCGGCCGGGGCTGTTTCCGGCGCGGACGCGGAGGCGGGCGCGGCCGAGGACGTCCCGCCGGTGCGGTCCTGGGCCGGCAGGGCGGCCTGCGGGGCCCGCGGCGGCACCGGGGCACGCAGCAGCGCCCCACGGGGGTCCGCGGGGGCGACGCCCGGCTGGGGGCGCTGGAAGGAGATCGGGTGCTCCGTCACGCGTGTCGAATCCATCCGTCTGCGACTGCGCGCCGCGCGTGCAGTTCGTCCCGCAGAAGTCCCGATACCCGGAACACGTGCCCCGGGAACGGATTGCCCTCGTACCTCTCGCTCACGTCCTGCCGCCCCTCGGTGACGATCGGTCAAGCCCGCCCCGCGCTCCGGAAGTTGCCGCGTGCGCACGTGCGGAGGACGATCCTACGTTTCTCGCCTGGGGGCGCATCAAGGGTCTCATGAGGACACATGCGCGGGCGTACGATCCCAGTCCTCCGGCAGCGACGGCACCCGCCAAGCCGGATCGGGCCGCCAGTTCTCCCACCCGTCCGAAAACGGCGACTCCCAGGCGCCGATGACCTCCAGCGCCGCCCGGCCGGCCCGCTCCACCCGCGCGGCCTGCGCGGAGTCCATCAGGCCGTCCCGCTGCGCCTGCGCGAACTCGTCCTCGTCGCGCCAGTGCCAGCTGCGGTCCGGGTGCACCGAGATGTCCAGAAAATGGTCCTCGGAGTCCACGCCGCCGGACCAACGGGCCAGCGGCTCCTCCAGATTGACGTACCAGTTCTTGAACCGCCAGCCGGGCTCCCAGAACAGCCACACCGACCACGGCTCGCCGGGCCGCGCCAGCTTCAGCACACCGGTCCCGAACCACCGGTCGCGCTGCACACCGCGCGGCTTGGTGTACCGGGACGCCAGCGGTTCCCGGTGCACGGGCGTGCCGTCGGCGAGCACCGGCTTCACGCACTCGGTGCCCGGCGCCAGCCACACGGCGAGCAGCTCCGGGTCGTCCCGGACGACGGTGACGGGGCGGGCGATGTGGAGGTGCGGGCCGCCGTTCTCCCGGTAGCGCCACAGGATGTGGCTCCCGGGCGCCCAGAAGTCCGTGGGCGTCGCCGGGGCCACCGCTCCGCCCGCTTCCGCCGCCGTGCTCACCGTCTCACCGTCTGCCATGGCCAGATATTAGGTGCCATGGCCATACGACCGCTGCGGCGGCCGTCACGGCCGCACGGCCCGGCCGGCCGCTCACGGGCGGGTCATCCGCAGTACGTCCAGCGCCTCGTCCAGCTGTTCCTCGGTGAGATCGCCGCGCTCGACGTACCCGCTCTCCAGCACGACCTGACGGATCGTCTTGCGTTCCGCGAGCGACTTCTTGGCGACCTTGGCCGCCTCCTCGTAGCCGATGTACTTGTTCAGCGGCGTCACGACGGACGGCGAGGACTCGGCGTACTCGCGGGCCCGCTCGCGGTCGGCGGCGATCCCGTCCACGGTCCGGTCGGCGAGCAGCCGGGAGACGTTGGCCAGCAGCCGCACGGACTCCAGCACGTTCTTGCCGATCACCGGCAGCATGACGTTGAGCTCGAAGTTGCCGGAGGCGCCCGCGGTGGCGATGGTCGCGTCGTTGCCGACGACCTGCGCGCAGACCATCAGCACCGCCTCCGGGATCACCGGGTTGACCTTGCCCGGCATGATGGACGAGCCCGGCTGGAGGTCGGGGAGCCGGATCTCGGCGAGCCCGGTCCGCGGCCCCGACGCCATCCACCGCAGATCGTTGGCGATCTTCGTGAGCCCGACGGCGATGGTGCGCAGCTGCCCGCTGGTCTCCACGATGCCGTCCCGGGCGCCCTGCGCCTCGAAGTGGTCGCGCGCCTCGGTGAGCGGCAGCCCGGTCGCGCGGGCCACCTCCGCGATGACGGCCGCGGAGAAGCCGGGCGGGGTGTTGATGCCGGTGCCGACGGCGGTGCCGCCCAGCGGCAGTTCGGCGAGCCGGGGGAGCGAGGAGTGCAGCCGCTCGATGCCGTGACGCACCTGGGCCGCGTACCCGCCGAACTCCTGCCCCAGGGTGACGGGCGTGGCGTCCATGAGATGGGTCCGCCCGGACTTCACCACGTCGGCGAACTCCTCCGCCTTGCGCTCCAGCGCGGCGGCGAGGTGCTCCAGCGCGGGGATCAGGTCCCGGCTGACGGCCGCGGTGGCGGCGATGTGGATCGAGGACGGGAAGACGTCGTTGGACGACTGGGAGGCGTTGACGTGGTCGTTGGGGTGCACGTCCCGCCCGAGCCTCTCACCGGCCAGGGTGGCGACGACCTCGTTGGTGTTCATGTTGGAGGAGGTGCCGGAGCCGGTCTGGAACACGTCCACCGGGAAGTGCTCGTCCCACTTGCCCTCGGCCACCTCCGCGGCGGCCTCCTGGATCGCGCCGGCGATCTCCTCGTCCAGGACACCCAGCTCGGCGTTGACCTTCGCGGCGGCTCCCTTGATGCGGGCCAGTGCCTCGATGTGCGCGCGTTCGAGGCGCTGCCCGGAGACGGGGAAGTTCTCCACCGCCCGCTGCGTCTGGGCCCGCCACTTGGCGTGGGCGGGGACCCGGACCTCGCCCATGGAGTCGTGCTCGATGCGGTATTCGCTCATGCGAGGTACAGCGCGGCGACGGCGGCGGATGTTCCACCACCGGCTCCCCCCAGCCCTGCGTCCGCCCCCGCCGCCCCTACCCGTCCCATCCCGGGGGCGCGCCGCCCCCGGACCCCCGCTCCTCAAACGCCGGAGGGGCTGAATTTTCAGCCTGTCCGGCGCTTGAGGACGAGGCCGTCAGGCCGAAAAGGGGGTCGGGGGCGCAGCCCCCAGGGGACGGGAATGGGTAAGGGCGGCGGGGGCGAAGGAAACCCGGCGTCGCCCCGGGGGCCTACGCCAGCCCCGGCCCCCGCACCGGAATCGACGTGAAGGTCGGCGCCGGCGCCGGATCCTGGAAGAAGTCGTTGCCCTTGTCGTCCACGACGATGAACGCCGGGAAGTCCTCGACCTCGATCTTCCAGACGGCCTCCATCCCCAGCTCCTCGTACTCGACGACCTCCACCTTCTTGATGCAGTCCTGCGCGAGCCGCGCCGCCGGCCCCCCGATCGACCCGAGGTAGAAGCCCCCGTGCGCGGCACACGCGTCGGTGACCTGCTTGCTCCGGTTGCCCTTGGCCAGCATCACCTTGGACCCGCCCGCCGCCTGGAACTGCTCGACGTAGGAGTCCATCCGCCCGGCCGTGGTCGGCCCGAAGGACCCGGAGGCGTACCCCTCGGGCGTCTTCGCGGGACCCGCGTAGTACACCGGGTGGTCCTTCAGGTACTGCGGCATCTCCTCACCCGCGTCCAGCCGCTCCTTGATCTTGGCGTGCGCGATGTCGCGCGCCACGACCAGCGGACCGGTCAGCGACAGCCGGGTCTTGACCGGGTACTTGGTCAGCTCGGCGAGGATCTCGTCCATCGGCTGGTTGAGGTCGATCTTGACGACGTCGCCCTCCGACTCCAGCTGCTCGTCCGTCGTCTCCGGCAGGAACCGCGCCGGGTCGGTCTCCAGCTGCTCCAGGAAGACCCCCTCGGCGGTGATCTTCGCGACGGCCTGCCGGTCGGCCGAGCAGGACACGGCGATGGCGACGGGGCAGGAGGCGCCGTGCCGTGGCAGGCGCACCACGCGCACGTCGTGGCAGAAGTACTTGCCGCCGAACTGCGCGCCGATCCCGATCTTCTGCGTCAGCTCGAAGACCTTCTCCTCCAGCTCCTTGTCCCGGAAGCCGTGCCCGAGCGGCGAGCCCTCGGCGGGGATCTCGTCCAGGTAGTGCGCGGAGGCGTACTTCGCGGTCTTCAGCGCGTACTCGGCGGACGTGCCGCCGACGACGATCGCCAGGTGGTACGGCGGACAGGCGGCCGTGCCCAGCGAACGGATCTTCTCCTCCAGGAACTTCATCATGGAGGCCTCGTTCAGGACGGCCTTGGTCTCCTGGTAGAGGAAGGACTTGTTGGCCGAGCCGCCGCCCTTGGCCATGAAGAGGAACTTGTACGCGCCCCCGTCCGTCGCGTACAGCTCGATCTGGGCCGGGAGGTTGGAGCCGGTGTTCTTCTCCTCCCACATGCTCAGCGGCGCCATCTGCGAGTAGCGCAGGTTGAGGTTCTGGTAGGCGTCGTAGATGCCGCGGCTGAGGGCCTCCTCGTCGCGGCCCTCGGTCAGCACGTTCTGCCCGCGCTTGCCCATGACGATCGCGGTGCCGGTGTCCTGGCACATCGGCAGCACGCCCGCCGCCGCGATGTTCGCGTTCTTCAGCAGGTCCAGGGCGACGAACTTGTCGTTGCCCGATGCCTCGGGGTCGTCGATGATCCGGCGCAGCTGCGCCAGGTGGGCCGGGCGCAGGTAGTGCTGGATGTCGTGGATGGCCTCCTCGGCCAGCTTGCGCAGCGCCTCCGGCTCCACCTTGAGAAACGTCCGCCCGTCGGCCTCGAAGGTGGAGACACCCTCGGAGGTCACCAGCCGGTACGGGGTGGTGTCCTCTCCCATGGGGAGCAGATCGGTGTACGCGAACTCAGGCATGGCGCCCATTCCTCACTCACGGCAGACAGCGGCTGGCCTCCTCGGCAGCGTCCACCAGCGTAGAACCTGCGGTCGAGGGGGAGCTTGTGAGGTAAGGCTCAGTTCGTCGCACTTCACCGTCCACACCCCCTAGTCGCGATCTATCGCGTTTCGGTACGCTGCTGTCGTGGACCTCCAGAAGAACGCCCGCCCGCAGGAAACCGCCCCGCGCGCCCCCGCGCCCGCTGCTGCCACAGCCGCTGCCGCCGCCCCCGCGCCGGCCGCCGAGCTGCGCGCCTCGGACGCCGACCGGGACCGCGTCGCCGACATGCTGCGCGAGGCCCTCGCCGAGGGCCGCCTCACCGCGGAGGAGCACGCCGAGCGCGTCGAGGGCGTCCTGGCCGCCAAGACGGTCGGCGAGCTGGACGTCTTCGTCCGCGACCTGCCCGCGGCGCACGGGCGCCGGACCGCCCCTGCCCCGGCGCCCGGCCGGCCGGCCGCCGACGCCCTGCCCGCCGTGGCCGACGACAACGTGGTCGCGGTCTTCAGCGCCGCCGTCCGCAAGGGCCGCTGGCGCCCGGGCCGCCGTATCCACGCCTACGCGGTCTTCGGCAGCGTCGAGATCGACCTGAGCGAGGCGATCTTCGAGTACCAGCAGGTCGTCATCAAGGCGTTCTCGGTCTTCGGCAGCGTGGAGGTCCGCGTCCCGGAGAACGTGTCGCTGCGCGGCACCGGCGGCGGGGTGCTCGGCAGCTTCGAGGTGGACACCCTCGACTCGGCCGAGGCCGAGGCCCCCGTCGTCTACGTGGACGGGTGGGCGGTCCTCGGCAGCGTGGAGGCGCGGCCCAAGCGCGGCAAGCTCGTCGCCGACATCCTGGACCGGGTGCGGCGCAAGACGGAGAAGAGCCTGCGCAAGCACCTGTGACCGCCGATGACCATTGGCGGTCGTGAAGCCGGAAGCGGCGCTTCGGGACCCAGTGCATAGGCGCGCGCACAGCGGGTAAGCCTTGACGCATCGTCTCTCGCTCGCGAAGCCGTCGTCAGGAGTAGACCGTGCTGCAAACGCCGCATTCGTCCCTGCAGGTAGCTGCCGTTCCGGCCCAGCGGGTGCCGGGGCGGGACAGGGACCAAGACGCTCCCTGGCACACCGAGGCGGTGTGCCGGCGCGACGAAGCCGGCCTGTTCTTCGCACCGTCCAAAGAGCCCACCGCCGCCCGGCTCTCGCGCGAGGAGGCGGCCAAGCGCGTGTGCGCGCGCTGCCCGGTCATGGTCGAGTGCCGCGAGCACGCCCTGCTCCAGCCCGAGCCGTACGGCGTCTGGGGCGGCCTCACCGCCGCCGAGCGCCGCGTCGTCCTGGCCCGGCGCCGCCGCCGCGAACTGGAACTGAAGAAGACGGCCCGAGCGGCGCGCATAGCGGCGGCCGGCTGACCCCACGAACGGCACGAGGGCGCCCCCCGCACACAGGGGGCGCCCTTTTCGCTGCCGGGGATCCGGCCGCCCTGGGACAGCCGGGGGCGGGGGCCGCCCTCGGGCAGCCGGGGGCCGGGGGCCGCCCTGGGGCAGCCGGGGAGCTTGCCGACCTCAGGGGCGCGGGGAACTGCGCGACAAGCCACGACCGACCCGCAGCCGCCCGCCCGGCAGAACGCCCCGAGCTCTCAGGCGCCCCGCCTCCACCGACCCGAGCCCTCAGGCCCCCGGCCCCACCGGCGGAGTCACTTCGCCCGGTCGAAATCGATCGCGCTGTAGGCCCGCAGCTTGCTCAGCCGGTGCTCCGAGTCGATCCGCCGCACCGTGCCCGACCGCGAGCGCATCACGATCGACGACGTCATCGCCGTCTCGGCCCGGTACCGCACCCCGCGCAGCAGCTCGCCGTCGGTGATCCCGGTCGCGGCGAAGAAGACGTTGTCGCCGGAGACCAGGTCGTCCGTGGTCAGCACGCGGTCCAGATCGTGACCGGCGTCGATCGCCCGCTGCCGCTCCTCGTCGTCCTTGGGCCACAGCTTGCCCTGGAGGGTGCCGCCCAGGCACTTCACGGCGCAGGCCGAGATGATGCCCTCGGGGGTGCCGCCGATGCCGAGCAGCAGGTCGATGCCGGTGCCCTCGCGCAGCGCGAGGATGGAGCCGGCCACGTCGCCGTCGGAGATCAGCTTGATGCGGGCGCCGGTCTCCCGGATCTCCTGGATGAGGCCCTCGTGCCGGGGCCGGTCCAGGATGACGACGGTGACGTCCTCGGGCGTGGACCGCTTGGCCTTGGCGACCCGGCGGATGTTCACGGACACCGGCGCGTCGATGTCCACGAAGTCGGCCGCCTCCGGGCCGGTGACCAGTTTGTCCATGTAGAACACGGCCGACGGGTCGAACATCGAGCCGCGTTCGGCGGCGGCCAGCACCGCGATCGCGTTGGTCATGCCCTTGGCGGTCAGGGTGGTGCCGTCGATCGGGTCCACGGCGATGTCGCACTCGGGCCCGGTCCCGTCACCGACGCGCTCGCCGTTGAAGAGCATCGGCGCCTCGTCCTTCTCGCCCTCGCCGATGACGACGACGCCGTTCATCGACACGGTGGAGACGAGAGTCCGCATGGCGCGCACCGCGGCACCGTCGGCGCCGTTCTTGTCCCCGCGGCCGACCCAGCGGCCGGCGGCCATCGCCGCCGCCTCGGTCACCCGCACCAGTTCCAGTGCGAGGTTGCGGTCGGGGGCCTCGGAGGGGACGTCCAGCTCGGACGGCAGATGATGATGCTCGGTCATCGGAGCGCACCTTTCTGATACGACGACGGCCGGATGAGGGTGTTGGCCATGACTCTATCGTCAGGTCGACAGAATGAGCAGGGGACCCCACGGATGAGCACTTCGGGGACCTGCGACGATAGGGGGCGTGGCAGGTATGAAAGGCAAGCAGAAGACGGCCCGTGACATGGTCCTCTCCATGGGCGTCATCGTCCTCGCGGGGCTGGTCATGTGGCTCTTCCTCCCGCACGACGACAGTCGGCCCGACCTCAAGCGGGTCGACTACCGGGTGGAGCTGCTGACGGCACGCCGCGCCGCGCCCTATCCGGTCGCGGCACCCGAGGGGCTGGCCAAGGAGTGGAAGCCGACGTCGGTCCGCTACCGCGGCGAGGACTTCAACACCTGGCACCTGGGCTTCCACACCGGTGACGGCGACTACGTGCAGGTCCAGCAGTCGACGCGGAAGCCGGCCGAGTTCATCGACGACGCCACCCAGGGCGCCCGGGAGACGCAGCGGTCCGAGGAGATCGACGGCAGGACGTGGACCCGCTACGAGGGCGGCCGGTACGACGCCCTGGTGCTCGAGGACACCGAGGGCGTCGAGGGCGCGACGACGGTCGTGGCGGGCACGGGGTCGTTCGAGCAGCTGACGACGATGGCGGCGGCGCTGAAGATGCCGTGAACACCATGATGCGTGAATGCGTGAATGCGTGAATGCGTGAATGCGTGAATGCGTGGATGCGTGAGTGCGGCGAATGCGGTGAACGCCGTGGGCGGCCGGGCGTGATGCCCGCCCGCCCCAGCGCACGACGAAGGCCCCCGGCGATGCGCCGGGGGCCTTCCTGCGTCCCGGCCGGCGCATGACTCGGCCGGTGCGCGTACCGGCCGGTGCGTGTCCCGGCCGGTCAGACGGTCGTGACGACCTGCTCGTACGCCAGGCGCGGGGAGCGCGGGAACCAGGCGTCCGGACCCGGACGGCCGATGTTGACCACCATCAGCGGCGTGTGGTCGTCGTCCAGGAACTCCTTGCGCACGCCCTCGAAGTCGAGGCCGGTCATCGGGCCGGCGGCCAGGCCGGCGGCGCGGACGCCGAGGATGAAGTAGCCGGCCTGGAGGGCGGCGTTCAGCACGGCGGAGTTCTCCCGGACCGGGCGCTCGCTGAAGAAGGCGTCCTTGGCCGCGGGGAAGTGCGGGAAGAGCTGGGGCAGCTCCTCGTGGAACTCGACGTCCGCGGAAAGGATCGCGACCAGCGGGGCGGCGGCGGTCTTGGGCCGGTTGCCCTCGGCCATGTGCTGCACCAGGCGCTCGCGGGCCTCGGGGGAGCGGACCAGCGTGATGCGCAGCGGGGACTGGTTGAAGGCGGTCGGGCCGTACTTGACCAGGTCGTAGATCGCCTGCACCTGCTCGTCGGTCACCGGCTCGTCGGTGAAGGTGTTCGCGGTGCGGGCCTCGCGGAACAGCAGGTCCTGGGCGGCGGGGTCGAGAACGAGAGACATGCGTGATCTTTCTCGGGACTGCGTCGGGTCCGTGATCGCGGCACGGATCCGCTGACGGGAACGACCGTACGCCAAGAGAAGTTCAACCTTCAACCAAAGCGGGGGTGACGCAGATCACCACACCCGCCCGGTGAGTCCGGCCGCCGCCGACGGTCCTACAGAGCAGTCGGAACGACCGGAACCGAAGGGACAGCACCGAGATGACCAGCAGCGTGAAGGGCCCCGCGAGCTACTTTCCGTCGATCGAGAAGAAGTACGGCCGTCCGATCGCGGACTGGAAGGAGCTGATCCGCTCCTCGCCGCTCACCAGGCACATGGACCTGGTCGCCTGGCTCAAGACCGAGCACGGCCTGGGCCACGGCCACGCCAACGCCCTGGTCGCCCACACCCTCGCCGAAGCCGCCGGCAAGTAGCCCGCCCGCAGGGCGCGCCGGCGACCCGGGGCATCCCCGCCCTCGACGCCCGCACGCCGGCCCAGGGGCGCGGGGAACTGCGCGACCGGCCACGACCACCCCGCAGCCGCCCCACCACGGAAACCACCCGCCCCCGCAGGCGCGGCCCGCTACTCCTCGGTGCCCGACTCCTCCGCCAGCGCCGCGTCCAGCCGGGCACGTGCCCCGTCCAGCCGCCGCCGGCAGATCTTCGCCAGCTCCTCGCCCCGCTCCCACAGGGCCAGGGACTCCTCCAGCGACGTACCGCCCGCCTCCAGCCGCCGTACGACCTCGATCAGCTCGTCGCGGGCCTGCTCGTACCCGAGCGCCTCGTCCCGGGCCGCCGCCGTCTGCTCCACCTCGCTGGTCATCCCCTCACCCTAAGCGTCGACCGTGCCGGCGCGATCGACGCGTACACGGAACTCGCCCTCGGCCACCCGCGCCCGCAGCGTCTCCCCGTCCGCGACCTCCTCCGGGTCGCGGACGGCGTGGCCGTCGGACCGCTGGAGCACCGCGTACCCCCGCTTGAGCGTCGCCGCGGGGGAGAGCGCCACCACGCGCGCGTGCGTGTGCGTCAGCTCGGAGTCGGCCCGGTCGAGATGGTGCCGCAGCGTGCGCCGGCTGCGCTCCAGCAGCCCGGTCACCTGCTCCGCCCGTTCGTCGATCATCCGGTGCGGGTCCTCTATCGAGGGGCGGGCCAGCGCATGGGCGAGCCCCCGCTCCTCCCGCTCGAGGAACGCCTCCACGCACCGCCGCGCCCGGTCCCGCAGCAGCCGAACCCGCTCGTACTCCTCGCCGACGTCCGGCACGACCTTCTTGGCGGCGTCCGTCGGCGTGGAGGCGCGCACGTCGGCGACATGGTCCAGCAGCGGGTTGTCCGGTTCGTGCCCGATCGCGGACACCACCGGCGTACGGCACGCCGCGACCGCCCGGACCAGCTGCTCGTCGGAGAACGGCAGCAGGTCCTCCACGCTCCCGCCGCCGCGCGCGACGATGATCACGTCCACGTCGTCGATCGCGTCCAGCTCCTTGACGGCCTGCACCACCTGGGGCACCGCGTGCACGCCCTGCACGGCCACGTTGCGCACCTCGAAGCGGACGGCCGGCCAGCGGTGCCGGGCGTTCTCCAGCACGTCCCGCTCGGCCGCCGACGCCCGCCCGCACACCAGCCCGACCAGATGCGGCAGGAACGGCAGCGGCTTCTTCCGCTCCGGCGCGAACAGCCCCTCCCGCGCGAGCGCCTTCTTCAGCTGCTCCAGCCGGGCCAGCAGCTCCCCGACCCCGACCGGCTTGATCTCCGCGGCCCGCAGCGACAGCTGCCCGCGCGGGGCGTACCACTCCGGCTTGGCGTGCACCACGACCCGGGCGCCTTCGCCGACCAGGTCGGCGACCGCGTCGAACACCTGCCGGTAGCAGGTGACGCTGACGGAGATGTCGTACGACGGGTCGCGCAGCGTCAGGAACACCACCCCGGCACCCGGCCGCCGGGACAGCTGCGTGATCTGCCCCTCGACCCACACCGCGCCGAGCCGGTCGATCCAGCCGCCGATGAGCCGTGACACCTCACCGACCGGCAGGGGGGACTCGGGACTCGTGTTCACCGCCATGCCGCGAGCGTAGTCGCCGCCACCGACAATCCGGCCCGCCCGCCCCACGACCCGGCCGCCCTGCACACTTCACCCCTCGACCCGGCCGCCGCACGCGCATTCCACTCCCACGACGGTCGCCCCCGTCACCCCTCGACCCGGTTGCGCTGGGCGACGAGCACCACCAGTCCGACCGCCAGCCAGACCAGACCCACCAGCTGCGCCGTCCCCGACGCCTCCGCGATCACCGCGATCGTGATCGCCGCACCGGCCACGGGGATCAGCACATGCCGCCACCAGCTGACCGCGCCGCCCCGGCGCCGTACGGCGAACCAGCCCACCACGCTCGCGTGCAGCAGCGTGAACGCCGTCAGCGCGCCGATGTCGACCACCGACACCAGATGGTCCATCCCGTCGTCCCGCCGGGCCGCCCACACCGCCGCCACCATGGTGATCACGGCCGAGACCAGCAGCGCCACCCGCGGCACCCCCGAGAACGTCCGGGACAGCACCCCCGGCAGCCGCCGGTCCCGCCCCATCGCGAACAGCAGCCGGCCGGCCGCGGCCTGACCGGCCAGCGCCGCGAACGCCGCCCCGATCGCCTTGCTCACCGCCACCAGATCGTGCAGCCACGCCCCCACGGAGGAGTCCACCGCGTCGTAGAACGCCGAACCCTGCCCGGCCGGCTCGGCCGCCAGCTCCGCCGACGACATCGGCGCCAGCAGCGCCGCCAGATACGTCTGCGCCACGAACAGCACACCGGCCAGCGCCAGACAGAACAGCAGCGCCCGCGCGACCTTCGCCGAGCCCCCGGTGACCTCCTCCGCGAAGGTCGCGATCGCGTCGAACCCCAGGTAGGACAGCACCGCCACCGACACCGCGGCCAGTACCGCCGACAGCGCGAACGCCCCCTGGGTGGCGTCCCCGGACAGCGGTGACAGCCAGCCCCGCTCGGCGCCGTCGCGGGCGAGGACCACGATCGCCGCCACGACGAACACCAGCAGGACGATCACCTCCATGGCGAGCACCGCGAAGCCCACCCGGGCCGCCGCCCGCACCCCCCACAGGTTCAGCAGCGTGGTGACGACGACCGCGAGCGCCGTCCACACCCACCGAGAGACCTCCGGCACCAGTTCGTTCATCGCGATGCCCGAGAACAGATAGGCGACGGCGGGGATGAGGACGTAGTCCAGCATCGCCATCCAGCCCGCCACGAACCCGGCCCCCCTGCCGAGCCCCACGCGCGCGTACGCGAACACCGACCCCGCCTGGGGGACCACCCGCACCATCTGCGCGTAGCTGAATGCGGTGAAGGCCATCGCGATGGTGGCGACCACGTAGACCAGCGCCACCGCGCCGTGCGACTTGGCGTCCAGCGTGCCGAACACGCCGACCGGCGCCATCGGCGCGATGAACAGCAGACCGTAGACGACGAGATCACGGAAGCCCAGGCTGCGCCGCAGCTCGTGCTCGCCCTGCTCGCCTCCGCCGCGCTGCGTCTGCGTACCGGACCCGGACATCGCGCCTCCGCCGTGCCAGTCGAGGATCTTCGCCGCTGCGGCCAGTCTCCCCGGCGTACCGACCGCGCCGCGATCTTTGACCCGCCGAACGCGGCCTTACGATGGTTCCCATGACTGCATCGCCTGGCCGCCGTGTCCTGCTCGCCGCCCCTCGCGGTTACTGCGCGGGTGTGGACCGCGCCGTGGTCGCCGTCGAGAAGGCGCTGGAGCAGTACGGAGCGCCCGTCTACGTCCGGCACGAGATCGTCCACAACAAATACGTCGTCCAGACCCTCGAGAAGAAGGGCGCCATCTTCGTCGAGCAGACGGAGGAGGTCCCCCCGGGGAACATCGTGATGTTCTCCGCGCACGGCGTGGCCCCCGTCGTCCACGAGGAGGCCCGGCGCGGCCGGCTCGCCACCATCGACGCCACCTGCCCCCTGGTGACCAAGGTCCACAAGGAGGCCGTCCGCTTCGCCAACGACGACTACGACATCCTCCTGATCGGCCACGAGGGCCACGAGGAGGTCATCGGCACCTCCGGCGAGGCCCCCGAGCACATCCAGCTGGTCGACGGCCCCGAGGACGTCGAGAAGGTCGAGGTCCGCGACCCGTCCAAGGTGGTCTGGCTCTCCCAGACCACCCTCTCCGTGGACGAGACCATGGAGACCGTCGACGCGCTGAAGGAGAAGTTCCCGCAGCTGATCTCCCCGCCCAGCGACGACATCTGCTACGCCACGCAGAACCGGCAGCTGGCGGTGAAGCAGATGGGAGCCGAGGCCGAGCTGGTGATCGTCGTCGGTTCCCGCAACTCCTCCAACTCCAAGCGGCTGGTCGAGGTCGCCAAGCAGGCCGGTGCCCGCGAGGCGTACCTGGTGGACTTCGCCGCCGAGATCGACGAGGCCTGGCTGGAGGGCGTGACCACGGTCGGCGTCACCTCCGGCGCCTCCGTCCCGGAGGTCCTGGTCGAGCAGGTCCTGGACTGGCTGTCGGAGCGCGGCTACGCGGACGTGGAGATCGTCCGGGCGGCCGAGGAGTCCATCACCTTCTCGCTGCCCAAGGAACTGCGCCGCGATCTGCGCGACGAGGCCGCCGCGCTCGTCGCCGAGCGGGGTGGCTCCGGAGTGCCGGGTACGACGACCGGGGCATGACTGTCAGTCGCGGGCCGTAACGTGGTGCCATGCAGATCTTCGGCGTGGACATCGGCGGATCCGGGATCAAGGGCGCCCCTGTGGATCTCGACAGGGGCGACCTGGCGGCGGAGCGCCACAAGGTGCTGACCCCGCAGCCGGCGACGCCCGACGCCGTGGCCGACGGAGTCCGGCAGGTCGTCGAGCACTTCGGCTGGCAGGGCCCGGTCGGCCTCACCTTCCCCGGCGTGGTCACGGACGACGCCACGGTCCGTACGGCGGCCAACGTGGACAAGGGCTGGATCGACACCGACGCGCGCGCGTTGTTCCGCGACCGCCTGGGCGGCCTGCCGGTGACGGTCGTCAACGACGCGGACGCGGCGGGCGTCGCCGAGATGCACTTCGGCGCGGGCCGCGACCGGCGGGGCACGGTGATCCTCCTGACCTTCGGCACGGGCATCGGCAGCGCCGTCTTCGTCGACGGCGCCCTCGTCCCCAACACCGAGCTGGGCCACCTGGAGCTGGACGGACACGACGCGGAGAAGCGGGCGTCCAGCAAGGTCAAGGAGGACCACGACATGTCGTGGGAGCACTGGGCGCACCGCGTGCGGAAGTACCTCGCGCACGTGGAGATGCTCTTCTCGCCCGAGCTGTTCATCCTCGGCGGCGGGGTCAGCCGCAAGGCCCACAAGTTCCTGCCGTACCTGGAGGGCGTCAAGGCGGAGATCGTTCCGGCGCGGTTGCAGAACAACGCGGGGATCGTGGGCGCGGCGATGAGAGCGGCGGAGCGGGGGCGGACGACCGGCTGATACCGGGCGCGGACGGCCGACTGACACGGGGCGAGCCGAGGGCCGGCCGGCGGGGCCGACACGCGTCCGGCACCGGGCGTCGATCCGGTCCCGTGCGTTGATCCGGCCCCGTGCGTTGATCCGGCCCCGGCGTCGGCCTCCGGCACCGTCGCCCATGCGACGCGCCGTGCAGCCGTCGGTCACGGGGACGTGCGCCTCACGGGGACGTGCGCCTCACGGAGACGTGCGCCTCACGTGGCGGGCCGGCTCGTGCCGGGACGTGGCTTCCGCGCGGCGGCGGCCCGGCGCCGCAGCAGCCGGATGCGCCGTACGATCACGATCGTCCCGGCGACCAGAGTGCCCCCGTACAGCCACCCGGCCTCCGTGGCCAGCGCGGTCACCAGCCCCATCGCCTGATCGCCGAACTGACCGTCGCCCTCGTCGGCGACGGTGGTCAGTCCCACGGCGAAGGCGATCGGCACCACGACGGGCGCGGTCAGCAGATCCCCCCGGCGCACCCAGACGGCCGTCAGCACGCACACGGGCAGGAACAGCACCCCGTAGACCGTCAGCGAGGACCCGAACAGCAACTGGTCGAGGAAGCCGAGCGCCAGCATCACCGCCGTGCAGAACAGCCCGCCGCCGAGTCCGGTCAGCCGCGGGTTGGGCATCCGCCGCAGCGTCCGCACCACCGGCGCCCCGGACATCCGTACCGCCCCTGCCGGAGCCCGCGCGGGTCGCCCCGCCCGGGCCACCTGCGGTGCGCCGCGCCGCCCGGACGCCCCGCCCCGCTCGGTCCCACCGGCGCGCGCCGCCCCACCCGGCCCGCCCTGTCTGCCGACTCCTCCGCGGGCGCCGCGCGCACCCGGCGCACCGGCCGAGCCCCGCGCACCACCCGCGGCGGGCGCGGCGCGCGCCGCGGGGCCCGCCGGACCGCCGTCCACGCCCCGCCCCTGCGGGGGCAGCGGCGCCCGGCCTCGTCGCGTTCCGTGCTGCGGGGGTCGCGTCCTGTGTTGCTCCACTGGACCAACTTAGGTCGTTTTATGTGCCGAATCGGCTCTCGGACACGCCGTGGGGCACACCTTGGCCAAGCGTTCGACACCGCGCGGGTCCGTTGCCGACCACCCCGTAGACTGGTGGATCGGCCCTGTCCGGCCTGCTCCGCACCTCCACAACCCCACCATCCTCACGTACGGGAAGTCGCAACGTGTCGCTCACGATCGGAATCGTCGGTCTGCCGAATGTCGGCAAGTCGACCCTGTTCAACGCCCTGACCAAGAACGACGTGCTCGCGGCCAACTACCCGTTCGCCACGATCGAGCCCAACGTCGGTGTCGTGGGCGTCCCCGACCCCCGCCTGGCGAAGCTGGCCGAGATCTTCTCCTCCGAGAAGGTCCTCCCGGCCACGGTCGACTTCGTCGACATCGCCGGCATCGTGCGCGGCGCGAGCGAGGGCGAGGGCCTGGGCAACAAGTTCCTCGCGAACATCCGCGAGTCCGACGCGATCTGCCAGGTCATCCGTGCCTTCAAGGATGAGAACGTCGTCCACGTCGACGGCAAGGTCTCGCCCAAGGACGACATCGAGACGATCAACACCGAGCTGATCCTCGCCGACCTCCAGACCATCGAGAAGGTCCTGCCGCGCCTCCAGAAGGAGTCGCGGATCAAGAAGGACGTCCAGCCCAAGGTCAAGGCGGTCGAGGAGGCCAAGGAGATCCTGGAGAAGGGCGACACGCTCTTCGCCCACGGCATCGTCCAGGGCAGCGAGCGCGCGGAACTCCTCCACGACCTTCACCTGCTCACGACGAAGCCCTTCCTCTACGTCTTCAACGTCGACGAGGACGAGCTGACCGACGAGGACTTCAAGAACGAGCAGCGCGCCCTGGTCGCCCCGGCCGAGGCCATCTTCCTCAACGCCAAGCTGGAGGCCGACCTGGCCGAGCTGGACGAGGACGAGGCGCTGGAACTCCTCCAGTCCGTCGGCCAGGAGGAGCCCGGCCTCGCCACCCTGGCCCACGTCGGCTTCCGCACCCTCGGCCTCCAGACCTACCTGACGGCCGGCCCCAAGGAGTCCCGCGCCTGGACCATCAAGAAGGGCGCGACCGCCCCCGAGGCCGCCGGAGTCATCCACACCGACTTCCAGAAGGGCTTCATCAAGGCCGAGGTCATCTCCTTCGACGACCTGGTCGAGACGGGCTCGGTCGCCGAGGCCCGCGCCAAGGGCAAGGCCCGCATGGAGGGCAAGGACTACGTGATGCAGGACGGGGACGTGGTGGAGTTCCGCTTCAACGTCTGAACTTCACCCCGTCGCTGATGCGGGGCAGTTCGCCCCGGAAGTACGAGTAGCCGAGAGAGGCCGGGATGCTTCGTTCCGGCCTCTTCGGCCGTCCCGGGACCCGTCCCAAGGGGTCGTCGTGGCCCGGGCTCAGTGGCTGGCCGGCGCGATGGGCCGGTCTTCTCCGCGGAACCAGCCCCACATTCGTCCCGTGGCACACCTTGTCGCTCCGGGCGGCCTTCTCTAGCCTCCCTGGGAGCGCTCCCACCCATCTCGAACCGGGTGGCCCTCTGCGCGCCGCAAATGAATCGTTTCATTCCCGCACGTGAAGGAGCCGCACATGCCGCACACGCCCGTCCCGAGCCTGCGAAGAACCTGCCGGCCGGTCACCTTCCTGCTGGCGGCGTTGCTGGCCGCCGCCTCGCTGGTCGCCCTGCCGGCGGCCGGCGCGAGCGCGGCCCCGATCGACACGTCCGCGTACTACCAACTGGTCTCGCGCCACAGCGGCAAGGCCATCGACATCTCGGAGCGTTCCACCGCCGACGGCGCCCAGGTCGTCCAGTGGACCCCTGGAACCGGCGCCAACCAGCAGTTCCAGTTCGTCGATTCCGGCGACGGGTACTACCGGATCAAGGCCCGGCACAGCGGCAAGGTGCTGGACGTCGAGGGGCGCTCCACGGCCAACGGCGCGAACGTGCTGCAGTGGACGGACGACAACGCCGTCAACCAGCAGTTCAGGGTGGTCGACGTCGACAGCGAGCACGTGCAGCTGATCAACCGCAACAGCGGGAAGGCGCTGGACGTCTGGGAGCGGTCGACGGACGACGGTGCCCGGATCTCCCAGTACGACGACAACGACGGCTTCAACCAGCAGTGGCGGCTGGTGAAGGCCGGCGGCGACCCGGATCCCGGCCCGCCGGTCGGGGAGGCCGTGCAGATGGAGGACCTGAACCGGGGCCTGGTCTCGGTGCGCTCCGGCTCGGGCAACCTGGTGTCCTGGCGGCTGCTGGGCACCGAGGGCTACGACACGGCGTTCAACGTGTACCGCAACGGCACCAGGGTGAACGGTTCGCCGGTCACCGACTCCACCGGCTACCTGGACAACGGCGCCCCTCCGGACGCCTCGTACACCGTGCGCGCGGTGGTGAACGGCACGGAGCAGCCGGCTTCGGAGCCCTCGCTGCGTTTCACCGGCGGCAACCACCTCGACGTGCCGCTGTCCTCGCCGGGTTCGGGTTACACGCCCGTGGAGGCGAGCCCGGGTGACGTGGACGGCGACGGGCAGTACGAGCTGATCGTCAAGTGGGACCCGGACAACGCGAAGGACAACTCGCAGTCCGGCGTGACCGGCAACGTCTACATCGACGCCTACCGGCTGAGCGGCCAGCGGCTGTGGCGCATCGATCTCGGCCGCAACATCCGGGCCGGGGCGCACTACACCCAGTTCCAGGTGTACGACTACGACGGCGACGGCCGGGCCGAGGTGGCCATGAAGACGGCGGACGCCACGCGCGACGGCCGCGGCACGGTCATCGGCAACGCGGGCGCCGACCACCGCAACTCCAGCGGCTACATCCTGACCGGGCCCGAGTACCTGACCATGTTCAACGGCCTGACCGGCGCCGCGATGTCCACCGTCCCCTACGATCCGCCGCGCGGCAACGTCTCCTCCTGGGGAGACGGCTACGGCAACCGCGTGGACCGCTTCCTGGCCGGCACCGCGTACCTCGACGGGCAGCGCCCGTCCCTGATCATGGCCCGCGGCTACTACACCCGCGCGGTCGTCGCCGCCTGGGACTTCCGCGACGGGCAGCTCGTCAAGCGCTGGACGTTCGACTCCAACGCCTCGGGCAACGGTGCCGCGTACGGCCAGGGCAACCACCAGCTGTCCATCGCCGACGTCGACGCCGACGGCCGCCAGGAGATCGTCTACGGCTCCGCGACCATCGACGACAGCGGCCGTCTGATGTACGCCACGGGCTTCGGCCACGGTGACGCCCTGCACGTCGGCGACTTCGTGCCGCACCGCTCCGGCCTGGAGGTCTTCACCATCCACGAGTCGGGCAACCAGCCCGGCTCCGACCTGCACGACGCCCGCACCGGGCAGGTCCTCCACCGCACCCCCGTCAGCGGCTCCGAGGGGCCGGGCCGCGGCGTGGCCGGTGACATCCACGCCGGCAACCCGGGCGCCGAGTTCTGGGGTTCCGGACCGAACATGAGCCACCTGCGCGACTCCTCCGGCGGCAACGTCGGCCGCAACCCGTCCTCGGCGAACTTCCTCGCCTGGTGGGACGGCGACCCGGTGCGCGAACTGCTGAACGGCACCCAGATCGACAAGTACGGCACCGGCGGCGACACCCGGTTGCTCACCGGCAGCGGCGTGGCCTCCAGCAACGGCACCAAGTCCACCCCGGTGCTCTCGGGCGACCTCTTCGGCGACTGGCGCGAGGAGGTCGTCTGGCGCCACTCCGGCAACAACGCCCTGCGCATCTACGCCACCACCACCCCCACGACCACCAAGCTGCACACCCTGGCCCACGACGCCCAGTACCGCACCGCGCTGGCCTGGCAGAACACCGCCTACAACCAGCCGCCCCACCCGAGCTACTTCCTCGGCGCGGGCATGACCCGCCCGCCGCAGCCCCGCATCTACGTGCGCTGACGGCATCGCACGGGCGCAGGCGTGGAAACGGCGCCTCCCGGCCGGCCGGACAGTCCTCGGCCGGCCGGACAGTCCCCGGTCGGCCACCGGCTCCGGCCGCCGGTGTTCCGGCCGTTCCGGCGTCGCGAGCCCCGCCGGACCGCCAAAGCTCCGCAGGCACCCTTGTGCAATTCCTCTGCAGGCCTCAATCTTTCGGCTGACGCACACGTGTCGCCCTCGCCTTGTCATGACCATGACTTAGAGGGCGGCCTGCTCGGCGTGCACGACCCCACCACGCACCACCGACTGAGGAGGACCCCTCATGCGTCGTCCCAGCAGCACCCGGCGAAGACTGGCCGCGATCGGCGCGGTGGCCACCGCGGCGCTCACCGCGAGCCTCGTCTCCGCCCTCCCCGCCACGGCCGCCGAGGGCCCCGTCCAGTACGCGGGCGCCCCGAACGCCGTCGCCGGCAGCTACATCGTGACCCTCGAGGCGGACAAGGCGAAGGCCGGTTCCGCCGAGGGCCGCGCCGTGGCCAAGAAGTACGGCGCCGACATCGAGCGCACCTACACCAAGGCGCTCAACGGCTACGAGGTCGAGGCCTCCGAGGCCGAGGCGAAACGTCTCGCCGCCGACCCGGCCGTCGCGTCGGTCGTCCAGAACCGCACGTTCAGCATCACCGGCACCCAGCCCAACCCGCCCTCCTGGGGCCTGGACCGGATCGACCAGCGCAACCTGCCGCTGAACGGTTCCTACACCTACCCGGACCACGCCGGTGAGGGTGTGACGGCGTACGTCATCGACACCGGCGTCCGCATCACGCACAGCGACTTCGGCGGCCGGGCCTCCTACGGCTACGACGCCATCGACAACGACAACACCGCCCAGGACGGCCACGGCCACGGCACGCACGTCGCCGGCACCGTCGCGGGCAGCGCCCACGGCGTGGCCAAGAAGGCGAAGGTCGTCGGCGTCCGCGTGCTCAACAACCAGGGCTCCGGCACCACCGCCCAGGTCGTCGCCGGCATCGACTGGGTCGCCCGGAACGCGGTCAAGCCGGCCGTCGCCAACATGTCCCTCGGCGGCGGTGCCGACAGCGCCCTGGACACCGCCGTCCGCAACGCCATCGCCTCCGGCGTCACCTTCGCCGTCGCGGCCGGCAACGAGTCCACCAACGCCGGCACCCGCTCCCCGGCCCGGGTGACCGAGGCGATCACGGTCGGCGCCACCACGTCGAGCGACTCCCGCGCCTCGTACTCCAACTACGGCACGGTCCTGGACCTGTTCGCCCCGGGCTCCTCCATCACCTCGGCCTGGAACAGCAGCGACTCCGCCACCAACACCATCTCCGGTACGTCGATGGCGACCCCGCACGTCGCCGGAGCGGCGGCCCTGTACCTGGCCGACAACCCCTCGGCCACGCCCGCCCAGGTGTCCTCGGCGCTGACCTCCGCCGCCACCACCGGCGTCGTCGGCAACCCCGGCTCCGGCTCGCCCAACCGGCTGCTGTACATCGGCGAGGGCGGCGGCAACCCCGACCCGCCCGGTGACCGCTTCGAGAACACCGCCGACTACGCGATCAACGACAACGCCACCGTCGAGTCCCCGGTGACCGTCTCCGGCGTCTCCGGCAACGCGCCCTCCAACCTCGCCGTCGAGGTGCACATCGTCCACAGCTACATCGGTGACCTCCAGGTCCAGCTGGTCGCCCCCGACGGCACCGCGTACACGCTGAAGTCGTACGGCACCGGCGGCAGCGCGGACAACATCGACACCACGTACACCGTCGACGCCTCGTCCGAGACCGCCAACGGCACCTGGAAGCTCCGCGTCAGCGACAACGCCTGGTGGGACACCGGGCGGATCGACGCCTGGGCGCTGCAGTTCTGACGCCCGTTCGGTTCCGGCGGTCCCCATGACGCCCTCGTCATGACGCCCTGGTCGTGACTCCTCGTCATGACGTCCTCGTCCTCGCGGGACGGCTCCGGGTCGGCACCCGGTCCGCCGCGGGGACGAGGCGCGTCCGCCGGCGGACGACCCGTCGCCCGTCGCACCGTTCTCCCCGCTTACGATGCGCTGGCCGTACGCCGCACGGGCGTACGGCAGTTCCCGCGGAGTCTCCGAGCCGCGGGCCCGTCGCCATCGCCCGAGTCAGGAGCACGGTACCTGTGTCCATACCGCCGCCGCCCGGCCCGTACCCGCCCCAGCAGCCGTACGCCGGGGGGCCGCAGCCCTACCCGGTGTGGCCGCAGCCGCGCTCCGTCAACGGCCTGGCCGTCGCCGCGTTCGTCCTGGGGCTGCTGTGCCTCCTGCCGGCCGTCGGGCTGGTCTTCGGGCTCGTCGCGCTGGGGCAGATCCGGCGCAAGGGCGAGCGCGGCAAGGGCTTCGCCGTGGCCGGGTGCGTGCTGTCCTCGGTGGGGCTGGCGCTGTGGGCGGTGGCGCTCGGCACCGGTGCCGCCTCCGAGTTCTGGCGGGGCTTCACCGACGCCGCCCGAGGGGACGGCTCCGCCTTCACGCTGCGGGAGGGGGACTGCTTCACCACCCCCAGCGGCTCCCTGAGCGGCGTCACCTACGACGTCGACGAGGTCTCCTGCGAAAAGGAGCACGACGGCGAGGTGTTCGCCGTCTTCGACCTGCCCGCCGGCCGCTTCCCCGGCGACGCGGAGATCACGCGGAGGGCGGACGAGCAGTGCTACGGCGCCCAGGACGGCTACGCCATGGACCGGTGGGCCCTGCCGGCCCACGTCGACGTGTACCACCTGGCGCCGACCTCGCAGAGCTGGCGCACGGGCGACCGGGAGATCGTCTGCCTGTTCGGGAGCACGGACGAGCGGGGCACGCTCACCGGCTCGCTGCGCAACGACGCCAAGACGCTCGACCGGGACCAGTTCCACTACCTGCTCGCGGAGGGACACCTCAACCGTGCCATGGACGAGGTGCCCGAAGCGGAGTCCGCCGAGGAGGACTTCGCCGCGTACCGGATCTGGGCGGGTCAGGTGTCCGGGGCGCTCGACCGGGAGATCGAGCTGCTGCGCAAGCACGGCTGGGAAGCCGGGGCCGAGCAGCCGGTCGCCGATCTGATCGAGGACCTGGAGACGGCGGAGCAGGCGTGGAGCAAGGCGGCCGAGGCCACCGACGTCGCCACCTACAACGAGCACTTCATCCAGGGCTACGACCTCGTCGAGGGCGAGTCGGCCGTCACCGCCCGCAAGGCCCTGGGGCTGGAGACGGAGCGGCCCGACTACGAGGAGGGCGCCGAGGGCGGCGGCGACGGCGGGGGCGGCGACTCCGGCATCGAGGTGTGACGGCGGCTATAGCGGGGAGAAAGTGCCTGCGTAAAGCCTCCGGCCCGAACAAGTCATCACATCGAGTGATTCTCTGGCCTTTGCTTGCTCGCCACAACCTTCGGTTGCCACGCTGTTGCTGTCTGTACAACCTGATGGGAGCGGCCAGTGACATTCGGTGAGCAGCCGGCGTACCTGCGCGTCGCGGGTGATCTCCGCAAGAAGATCGTCGACGGCCTGCTGCCGCCCCACACCCGCCTCCCGTCCCAGGCCCGCATCCGCGAGGAGTACGGCGTCTCGGACACCGTCGCGCTGGAGGCGCGCAAGGTCCTCATGGCGGAGGGGCTGGTCGAGGGCCGCTCCGGCTCCGGCACGTATGTGCGCGAGCGCCCGGTGCCCCGCCGCATCGCCCGCTCCGGGTACCGGCCGGCGGGCGGGGCCACGCCCTTCCGGCAGGAGCAGGCCGACGGCGAGGTGCGCGGCACCTGGGAGTCCCGCAGCGAGCAGACCGAGGCCGGCGGCGCCGTCGCCGAGCGGCTCGGGATCAAGCCCGGGGACCGCGTGATGCGCACGCGGTACGTCTTCCGGGAGGGCGGCGAGGCGATGATGCTCTCCACCTCCTGGGAGCCGCTCGCCGTGACGGGCCGCACGCCCGTGATGCTGCCCGAGGAGGGCCCCCTCGGCGGCATGGGCGTCGTCGAGCGCATGGCCGCCATCGACATCGTCGTGGACAACGTCACCGAGGAGGTCGGCGCCCGCCCCGGTCTCGCCGAGGAGCTGCTCGCCCTGGGCGGTGTCCCCGGACACGTGGTCATGGTCGTCCAGCGCACGTTCTACGCCTCGGGGCGCCCGGTCGAGACGGCCGACATCGTGATCCCGGCCGACCGTTACCGCGTGGCGTACCACCTGCCCGTGCGATAGCCCGCAGGCGCGCGGGACTGCCCGTGCGGGCCTGCGCGGCGGCCCGCTCAGGGCGGATGGCTCGCCTCCGGGTGTGGCATGGCGCACGCCCGCCGTGCGCCTCCCCGCCCGGCACCGGGCGCCCGTGACCGGTGCCCGCCATGGTGCTGGCGTGCCGATCCGGCCGTTCTCGCAGGTCGGCCCGCTCTCCCCGGTATGCCCCTGACCGCCTGTGTCGGCCCGGCGGACGGCGCGTTCGGTCCCGTGCGCCCCCTGCGTTCTGGCTGGTTGCGTACCTCTTTGTGAAAAGCCGTATTCGGTGCGTGAAGGTAAGGCGTAGGCTCGGGCATATGCGGATTGCGGTTTCCTTACCGGGTGGGGCGCGGCGCGGGCCGCGGGCGGGAAGTGGAGGGGCGCGATGAACGACGGCACGGTCACTCTGCCCTGGCTGGTCGTCCGTCAGGACGACAACGGCAATCGCTACCGCGTGGGCAGGTACGCGACCCGGGCCGAGGCCCAGCGGATCGCCGACAGCCTCGACGAACGCGGGCACGAGCAGCTCTACTGGGTCGAGAAGATCGGCCAGCAGAGCACGGGCGGGTCCGGCTGACCGCCCGGTGGGACCGTAGGCTCCGGCGCATGACGGAACGAATCGTGGTGGGCGCCGCCCTGTTCGACGGCGGGCGCCTGCTGGCCGCACGCCGCAGCGCGCCCGCCGAACTCGCCGGGCGCTGGGAACTGCCCGGCGGCAAGGTCGAGGACGGCGAGGCACCCGAGGCGGCCCTGGTGCGCGAACTGCGTGAGGAACTGGGCGTGGCGGCCGAGACCGGGGAACGGGTCCCGGGGCAGTGGCCGCTCAGGTCCCCGTACGTCCTGCGGGTGTGGACCGCCCGCCTGCTCCCCGGCTCGCCCGCGCCCGAGGCGCTGGAGGACCACGACGCGCTGCGCTGGCTCGCGCCCGCCGAGGTCTGGGACGTGGACTGGCTGGACCAGGACGTGCCGGCCGTCCGCGCCGCCCTCGCACACAGCGGCCTGACCGGCGGCGCCGGCTGACCGGCAGCGCCGTGACCGACGGCGCCGGCTGAGCGGCCCGACCGTGGGCAGCGCCGGTAGGGGCGCCGGCCGGCCGGACCGACCGGGGCAGTGCCGGTGGCGGCGCCGACCGCCCCGGCCGCCGGCGGCGCCGGAAACGGCGATCGGCCGCGAGGGGCGTGGCCCCGTCGCCCCGCCTCTCGGCACCCGGCGCGTGAGGTCGCGCGGCGGGGCGCCGTGCGCGGGCCGGGGGCGGGGTGAGCGTCCCGTACGCCGTTCGTGCCACAGTGCGCCGCCCGGCGCGGTACCGCCGCCCGGATATCGGGTATGTGCCCATTAACCCCACGAAACCGGACATGGGGTGGGCTCGCTGGCCGGGGAAGTGATCGGCGTGATCGAGACCGACGGCGACTGTGTGGAGTGGACCTTCCCCGCGCAGCCCGACGCCGTACGGACCGCCCGCACACTCGTCCGCGGGCGGCTGCGCGGCTGGGGCCTGGACAGCGTCGGCGATGTCGCCGCCCTGCTCGTCAGCGAGCTGGTGACCAACGCCCTGCGGCACGCCACCGGTCCCATCGGCGTCCGTCTGGTGCGCCCCGCCCCCCTGGACGGGGTCCTGCTCGTGGAGGTCTCCGACCCGCTCCCCGACCCGCCCCGCGAACGCGTCGCCCACCCCGAGGACGAGGGCGGCCGGGGCTTGCAGCTGGTGGCCTCCGCGGCCCGCCGCTGGGGCACCCGGCCGGGCGAGGCGGGCAAGACCGTGTGGTTCGAACTCACCGTCCCCGACTGAGCCGCGGGGCCTGCCGCCGGACCGAGCCGGACGGTCCGCCGATCCGGCCCGGAGCCGATCCCGAGCCGGTCCGGTGCCGGCCCGGAGCCGGTCCGGCGCCCGGGGCGCATCCGGGGGCGCCCCGGCCACCCCGTGGTCCGGAGCCGCAGACCGTTGCCCCGACGTGGGATTCGACGGCGTGTCCGCTGGTTAGAAGACTGGGAGTGCTGTCACGGTCCGGTCCAAAAACCATCGGGACCGTGCTGTGATCGTGAACACCGTGTCGTGCGGCCCCGTAGTGCTGGATACTGCGGGCAGCCGCCTTTCGGTGACCGGTGCCGGACGCGGTGAGCTGGAGGGGACGGTTCGCGTGAGCGAGATACCAGCGAGGGCCACGGAGTCCGACGTGACGTCGGGCGGGGACGCCATGTGGCAGAGCAGTCCGCCCGGCTCCATCTACGACTACATCAAGGTCGCGTCCTTCTCCATCGGCCCCGACGGCCTCGTCGACCAGTGGAGCCTGCGCGCCGAGCAGCTGTTCGGCATTCCCGCGGAGCACGCCGTCGGCGTGGACCCCATAGAGGTCTTCATCGACCCCGACCTGCGCGAGCGCGGCCAGCGCAAGATGGCCGAAATCCTCGACGGCCGAGAGTGGACGGGCGTCGTCTCCTTCCGGCTGCCGGACGACGCCCGCGGCGAACGCGGCCGGCGCGGCCTCGCCGAGGTCTACGTCATGCCGACGCGCACGGACGACGGCGAGAAGGCCGCCGTCTGCATCGTCGTCGACGTCCGCACCCTGCGCAGCATCGAGACCGACCTCGCCGCCTCACAGGCCATATTCGGTCAATCGCCCTTCGGCTTCCTGCTGATCGACACCGACCTGCGGGTGCGCCGCGCCAACCAGCGCTTCGCCTCCGTCTTCGGCGGCACGCCCGACGACCACCGCGGCAAGGGCGTCCACGACTACCTGCCGCGCGCCGAGGCCGACCGCGTCGCGGCCACCCTGCGGCGGGTGCTGGAGACCGGCGAGTCCATCACGGACATGCACGTCACGGGTTTCGTGCCGGGCTCACCGGACTCCGACGAGCGCCGCCACTGGTCCGTCAACCTCTACCGCGTGCACAGCGGCACCGGCCGCCCCATCGGCGTCGCCTGGCTGGGAACCGACATCACCGCCCGCCGCGCCGCCGCCCGCGAGGCCGCCGCCGCCCGGCGCAATCTCGCCCTCCTCAACGAGGCGGGCGCCCGCATCGGCAACTCCCTCGACCTGGAGACCACCGCACGCCAGCTCCTCGACGTCGTCGTCCCCGGCTTCTGCGACCTGGCCACCGTCGACCTCTACCAGGGTCTGCTGGCCGGTGACGAGACGCCGCCCGGCCTCGCCGACGGCAGCGCCGAACTGCGCCGCGTCGCCTTCTCCAGCGCCGTGTCCGACGCGCCGTTCCACGGCACCGGCGAGCAGATCGAGGTCGGCTCCGTCCACCACTACCCCTTCAACTCGCCCTGCGCCGACGCCCTGCGCACGGCCCGGCCGCGGACCGTGCCCGCCGAGGACGGCGGCCTGGTGCAGTCCACGCTGGCCGTGCCGATGGTCGCCCAGGACACCGTGGTCGGACTCGTGCAGTTCTCCCGGACCAAGGGCAGCGAACCGTTCGGGGACCGCGACCGCGACCTCGCCGTGGAGCTGGCCGCGCGGGCCGCCGTCTGCATCGACAACGCCCGGCTGTACCGGCGCGAGCACGAACGGGCACTGATACTCCAGCGGTCCCTGCTCCCGCCCGGCGACCCGGAGGCCTCCGGGCTCGACATCGCCTGCCGCTATCTGCCCGGCAACGCCTCCACCGGCCGGCCCAGCGAAGTCGGCGGCGACTGGTTCGACGTCATCGAGCTGCCCGGCCACCGCACCGCGCTGGTCGTCGGCGACGTGATGGGCCGCGGACTGCGCGCCGCGGTCGCCATGGGCGAACTCCGCACCGCCGTACGCACCCTGGCCCTGCTCGACCTGGAGCCCGCCGAGGTGCTCTCCCAGCTGGACGAGATCGCCCGCGGCCTCGGCGCGCCCGGGGGCGTCCAGCAGGCCACCCGCGCCGCCCGCCGCCCCCGCGAGGCCGACCTGTCCGAGGTCTACCTGGCCACCTGCGTCTACGCCGTCTACGACTCGGTGACCAGACGGTGCACCTTCGCCAACGCGGGCCATCTGCCGCCGGTCCTGGTGGAGCCCGGCGAGTCCGCGCTGATGCTGGACGTGCCGCCCGGTCTGCCGCTCGGCGTCGGCGGCGAGCCCTTCGAGGACGTCGAGGTCGAACTGCCCGAGGGCGCCCTGCTCGCGCTCTACACCGACGGCCTGGTCGAGAGCCGCGACCACCCCCTGGACGAGGGGCTCCAGGCCTTCGTGGGGGCGCTCACCGATCCGGCGCGCCCGTTGGAGGACGTCTGCGACCACGTCCTGCACACCCTCGACACCCACCACGGCGAGGACGACATCGCCCTGCTGATGGCCCGGGTGCAGGGCCTGCCCGCCGAGTCCGTCGGCGACTGGACGCTGCCGCGCGAACCGCGCAGCGTGGGCCGGGCCCGTGAGTACGCGCGCGCCCAGTTGCTCACCTGGGACATGGAGCCGCTGGTCGACACCACCGAACTCCTGGTCAGCGAGCTGGTCACCAACGCGCTGCGGTACGGCGAGGGGGAGATCCGGCTCCGGCTGCTGCTCGACCGCACCCTGGTCTGCGAGGTCTGGGACTCCGGCCTGGTCCAGCCGCGCCGCCGCCGCGCCCGCGACACCGACGAGGGCGGCCGTGGCCTGCAACTGGTCGGCCTGCTCAGCGCGGCCTGGGGCTCACGGCGGACGCCGCGCGGCAAGACGGTGTGGTTCGAACTGCCGCTGCCGGGCGGCGAAACGGTCCTGACGGACCCGGCGGAGGCCCTGCTGAGCCTGTTCTGACGGCACCGACGTACCCGGCGATCGGAACCGGAACATCATTCCGGGTCGTCCCCGTGGGCAACACCGGCCACCCCGGCGGCACTTCGCACCGTGGCGGCCGGCCGACACGGAGGGGGCACGACGATGAGCCGCACGGACCCGGAGGCGATCCCGAAGGACCGGGGCGGCCAGAACCCGCCCCCGACACCGCCCGAGAAGCCGACGCCCGCCGAGCCCCAGGCGGCCGGGGAGCCATCGGCCCAACCACGGGCGACGGCCGTCGAGTCCGACGCCGTGCCCGACGCCGACGCCGAGCCCGACGCCGACGCCGACGCCGACGCCGACGCCGACGCCGGCGGCGACGGCGACGGCGACGGCGCCTCGGCCGGTGGTCGCGCGGCCGGGGGCGGGCGCCGGACTCGACGCGCGGTCCGGTGGGTCCGGCGCGGCGTCCTCGGGCTCGTCCTGGTCGTCCTCGTGCCGCTGCTCGCCGCCGAGGCGGCCCTCCGGGTCAACTACACGGGCGATCCGGCCGACGGCACGTACACCAGGAACCGCGACGCGCTCTGGCTCGGGCACGCCTGGGTGGACGGGCGGAAGGACGACGCCGACCTCGACGCCCTGGCGCGGCGGTTGCGGGGCACCGGCATCCGCGACCTGTACGTGCACTCCGGACCGATGGAGCACGACGGCACGCTGCCGGAGTCGAGGTACCCGAGGGCGCGGTGGCTGATCGAGGGCGTGCACCGGGAACTGCCCGGCGTCCGCGTCCAGGCCTTCCTCGGCGACGTGCTGGCCACCGAGAGCCCCGACGGCATGCGGCTGGAGCGGGCCGCCACCCGTGCCGCGGTCGCCGGCTCCGCCCGCCAGGTCCTGGACGCCGGTTACGACGGCGTCCACCTCGACCTGGAGCCGCTGCACTCCGGCGACGGCGACTACCTGTCCCTCCTCGACGACCTGCGGGAGGTCACCCGCGCCCACGGCGCACAGCTGTCGGTCGCCGCCCACCAGATCGACCCGCTGCCCGGCTTCCACTCCGTGTGGGGCACGTTCACCGGGCACCCGAAGTGGTGGTCGCAGCGGTTCTTCGGCCAGGTCGCCCGCCGGGTCGACCAGATCGCGATGATGTCGTACGACACCATGCAGCCGCTGGAGAGCACCTACGGCGGCTACGTCGCCCAGCAGAGCGCGCTCGCCCTGGAGGCCACCCCGCCCACCACGCATCTGCTGATGGGCCTGCCGTTCTTCCACGAGAACCGCTTCGGCCACTGGAACCACGCCGAGACCGTCCCCGCCGCCGTGCGCGGCGTCCGCCTCGGCCTGTCCCGCACCGACGCCGGCCGCGCCCGCTTCGGCCTGGCCGCCTACATCGACTTCGCGGCGACGGAGGCCGACTGGGCCGCCTACACCGAGGACTGGGTCCGCCCGGCCCGGTGACCGGGCGCCGCCGTCAGGACCGCCGGCGGATCTTGTTCCCGAGCCAGACCAGCGGGTCGTACTTGCGGTCCACGGCCCGCTCCTTCAGCGGGATCAGGGCGTTGTCCGTGATCTTGATGCCCTCGGGGCAGACCTCCGTGCAGCACTTGGTGATGTTGCAGTAGCCGAGGCCGTGCTCGTCCTGGGCCGTGCTCTTGCGGTCCAGACCGGCCTCGGCCGCCGCGTCCAGCGGATGCATGTCCAGCTCCGCGACCCGCATCAGGAAACGCGGGCCCGCGAACGCCGCCTTGTTCTCCTCGTGGTCGCGGACGACATGGCAGGTGTCCTGGCACAGGAAGCACTCGATGCACTTGCGGAACTCCTGCGGACGGTCCACGTCCTCCTGCATCATCCGGTACTCGCCCGGCCCGAGACCGGCGGGCGGCACGAACGCCGGGACCTCGCGGGCCTTGGCGTAGTTGAAGCCGACGTCCGTCACCAGGTCCCGCACGACCGGGAAGGCCCGCAGCGGCGTGACGGTGATCGTCTCCTCGCGGCTGAAGACCGACATGCGGGTCATGCACAGCAGCCGGGGCCGCCCGTTGATCTCCGCCGAGCACGAACCGCACTTGCCGGCCTTGCAGTTCCAGCGCACGGCCAGGTCGGGCGCCTGGGTCGCCTGGAGCCGGTGCACGATGTCGAGGACCACCTCGCCGTCGTTCACCTCGACGGTGAAGTCCTCGAGGCCACCGCCCTGCGCGTCACCCCGCCACACCTTGAAGCGGGCCTGGTAGCTGCTCATTCGTACAGCTCCTCTTCGGCGAGGTACTTGACCAGCTCCTCCTTCTCGAAGAGGGCGAGCAGGTCGGGGCGGATGGGTTCGGTGGTCTCCCGCTCCAGGAGGATCTGGCCGCGCACCGGGTCCGTCGCCGCCAGCCCGTCCGACGGATCGGCCAGCCGGCACAGCAGGTTGACGGCGCGCCACTTGCGGTCCATCGACGGATGGTCCTCGCGGGTGTGCCCGCCGCGGGACTCGGTGCGCTCCAGCGCGGCCCGCGCCACGCACTCGCTGACCAGCAGCATGTTCCTCAGGTCCAGGGCGAGGTGCCAGCCCGGGTTGAACTGCCGGTGCCCCTCGACGCCGGCCCGGCGGGCCCGTACCCGCAGCTCCGCCAGCTTCTCCAGGGCCTGTTTCATCTCCGGCTCGCGGCGGATGATGCCCACCAGGTCGTTCATCGTCTGCTGGAGTTCCTGGTGGAGGGTGTACGGGTTCTCCGGCGGGCCGCCGGCCGGCTCCTCGGTCCCGGCCTCGGCGGAGAACGGGCGCAGGGCCTCCGCGGCGGCGGCGTCGATCTGCTCGTCGTCCACCCGGGGCCGGGCGCCGGCCGCCGTCCCCGCCGCGTGCTCGGCGGCGTACCGGCCCGCCCGGCGGCCGAAGACCAGCAGGTCGGACAGCGAGTTCCCGCCGAGCCGGTTGGAGCCGTGCATGCCGCCGGCCACCTCACCGGCCGCGAACAGCCCCGGCACCCCGCGCGCGGCGGCGGTGTCGGAGTCGACGGCGATGCCGCCCATCACGTAGTGGCAGGTGGGCCCGACCTCCATCGCCTCCGCCGTGATGTCGACGTCGGCCAGCTCCTTGAACTGGTGGTACATCGACGGCAGCCGCCGCTTGACGACCTCGGCCGGCATCCGTGTCGACACGTCCAGGAAGACACCGCCGTGCGGGGAGCCCCGGCCCTCCTTCACCTCGGCGTTGATCGCCCGTGCCACCTCGTCGCGGGGCAGCAGCTCGGGCGGGCGCCGGTGGTGGTCCGGGTCGTCGTACCAGCGGTCGGCCTCGTCCTCGGTCTCGGCGTACTTCTCCTTGAAGACGTCCGGGATGTAGTCGAACATGAACCGCTTGCCGTCGCTGTTGCGCAGCACCCCGCCGTCGCCGCGCACCGACTCGGTGACCAGGATGCCCTTCACCGACGGCGGCCAGACCATCCCCGTGGGGTGGAACTGCACGAACTCCATGTTCAGCAGCGGCGCCCCGGCCAGCAGCGCCAGCGCGTGGCCGTCGCCGGTGTACTCCCAGGAGTTCGAGGTCACCTTGAACGACTTGCCGATGCCGCCGGTGGCGATGACCACGGCGGGCGCCTGGAGGACGAAGAAGCGGCCGGACTCGCGCTCGTAGCCGAAGACCCCGGAGACGCGGTCGTCAGTCTTGAGCACGCGGGTGACCGTGCACTCCTGGAAGACCTTCAGGCGGGACTCGTAGTCGCCGGTCTCGGCGAAGTCCTCCTGCTGGAGCTGGACGATCTTCTGCTGGAGGGTGCGGATCAGCTCCAGGCCCGTACGGTCGCCGACATGCGCCAGGCGCGGGTACTCGTGGCCGCCGAAGTTGCGCTGCGAGATGCGGCCGTCCTTGGTGCGGTCGAACAGCGCGCCCCAGGTCTCCAGCTCCCACACCCGGTCCGGCGCCTCCCGGGCGTGCAGCTCGGCCATCCGCCACTGGTTGAGGAACTTGCCGCCGCGCAGGGTGTCGCGGAAGTGCACCCGCCAGTCGTCGCCGGCGTTGACGTTGCCCATGGCCGCGGCGATGCCGCCCTCGGCCATCACCGTGTGCGCCTTGCCGAACAGCGACTTGCAGATCACGGCCGTACGGGCGCCCCGCTCGCGGGCCTCGATCGCCGCGCGCAGCCCGGCGCCGCCCGCCCCCACCACGACGACGTCCCATTCCTGCCGGTCGACCACGCTCATCAGAAGAACCTCGGATCCTCGAAGACACCGGACGCGACGAGATAGACGTAGAAGTCGGCGAGCGCGACGCTCAGCAGGGACGCCCAGGCGAGCGACATGTGCCGGGCGTTGAGCTTTCCGACCCACTGCCACATGCGGTAGCGCACCGGGTGCTTGGAGAAGTGCTTGAGCTTGCCGCCCACGATGTGCCGGCAGGAATGGCAGGAGATCGTGTACGCCCAGATCAGCACGATGTTGACCAGGAAGACGAGGGTGCCGAGGCCCATGTGGCCCCACTCGTACGTCTCGTCGCGGAACGCGAGTGCGGTGTCGTAGGTCAGGACGCCCGCGACCAGGATCGCCGCGTAGAAGAAGTACCGGTGGATGTTCTGAAGGACCAGCGGGAAGCGGGTCTCGCCGGTGTACTTCTTGTGCGGCTCGGCCACCGCGCAGGCCGGCGGGGACGCCCAGAAGCCCCGGTAGTAGGCCTTGCGGTAGTAGTAGCAGGTCAGGCGGAAACCGAGCGGGAAGATCAGGATGATGATCGCGGGGGAGATGCCCCACCACGAGCCGAAGATCTCCCAGTTGGGGCCGCCCCGCATCGGTTCGCAGTTCTCCGCCAGGCACGGGGAGTAGAACGGCGAGACGTACGGCGCCGCGTAGTAGTCGGCGCCTGCGAACGCCCGCCACGTCGAGTAGACGACGAAGGCCAGCAGCCCGGCGGCCGTGGCGGCCGGTGCCAGCCACCAGCGGTCGGTGCGCAGGTGCGGGGCGGCGATGGCGGCGCGCGTCGGGGCGTGGACGCCGCCGCCACGGGGATGGGGTTCGGTGGCTGGGGGTTCCGTACCAGTGGCCACTGGGCGACTCCGGTCGGGTTTCCGGGTGTGTTGTCCGGTCGGGGTTTCCGGGTCCGCGCCGGTCGGGGTCAGGGAGCCCGGCGGTCGCGGGCGCCGAGGCCCTCGTCGTCCGAGTCCGTCCACAACGACAGGTCGTAGGGATCGTCGGAGATGGTGACGAGGTCGGGCCGCTTCGTCGCCTCCGGGGCGGCTGCTGCGGCCTGCCGCAGCAGCGCGACGCTCTCCCGCAGGTGGTCGGTGTCGGTGCGGACCCGGCGGATCTCCAGGCCGCCGCTGCCCATCTGCTGCTCCAGACGGCTCAGCGAGCGCCTCAGATCGTCGAGGCTGTGCTGCATCCTTGCCAGTTCGTCGTGCACGGACATGACGTGACCTCACTTCCGTCGGACGCGGCGTCGGGCCGGTCCTGGGCGGCGACGTTCATGCGCCTGCGAGTGTTGCGCGTCACACCGGGCGGTGGGAAGGGATGTGCACCGATTGGCCGGAGCGTGTGGGTGCATTTCCCGGTGCGTTGCGCCGCACGGGTGGGCTTACGGGGAGTCGTCGCCGTGTCGCCCTCTGTTGCTGAACCGATTCCTCTTCAGTGGCGGCATACATCTGGATACAAATGATCAACTTTATATACCGCCAAAACGGATCATAACTCTCGCGGCTTTCCGGAGGTAGCAGAGATGTCCCACGTCGGCGTCGGACCGCGCGCGGTGATGCGCTCGGTCGCCTTCCTCACCGCGGGGGTGCTCGCGGTCCCCGCGCTCTCCGGATGCAGCTCCGAGGACCCCTCGGGCAAGCCGCTGGCCGGCCAGGACATCGCGGCGGCGGCCCGGGCGCGGATCGCCGACGGCGGCACCCTGCGCTGGGCCGTGGACTCCGTGCCGGGCACCCTGAACACCTTCCAGTCCGACGCCGACGCCACCACCAGGCGCGTCGCCGAGGCCGTGCTGCCGTCGATGTACCGGATGGACGAGCGCGGGCGTCCGGTGCGCAACCCGGACTACCTGGAGTCGGCGAAGGTCGTGGAGACCGAGCCCAAGCAGGTCGTGCTGTACAAGCTCAATCAGCAGGCCGTCTGGAGCGACGGCCGGGAGATCGGCGCCGCCGACTTCGCCGCGCAGTGGCGTGCGCTGTCCGGCAAGGACACCGCCTACTGGACCGCGCGCAACGCCGGGTACGACCGCATCGAGAAGATCGAGCGCGGGGCCAGTGACCTGGAGGTCAGGGTCACCTTCAGCCGGCCCTACGCCGACTGGAGGTCGCTGTTCACGCCGCTGTACCCCAAGGAGGTCACCGGGACGCCGGACGCCTTCAACGACAGCGCGCGGCGGAAGCTGAAGGTCACCGCCGGGCCCTTCGGCGTCAAGGAGGTCGACCGGGACGCCGACGAGGTCGTCCTCGTCCGCAATCCGCGCTGGTGGGGGGAGCCGCCGAAGCTGTCGGAGATCGTGCTGAAGGCCGTGCCGCGCGACAAGCGGGTCGCGGCGCTGGTGGCGGGCGGAATCGATCTGGCCGAGATCGATCCGGGGGCGGCGCGGCGGGTCGACGTGGCGGCGGCACCGCCGGGTGGTGAGCGGTCCGGGGCACCGCTGATGGGGCCGTCCGGTGAGGGGTTCGGCGGTGGGTCCGGTCGCGGGTCCGGTGGTGGGGGTGTGTCCCTCGGCGGGCCGGAGGGGCGGTCGGCCGCGGAGGCGCTGCGCTCGTGGGCCGTCGTCAACGGGTCCGACGAGGAGGCCGCGTACGAGGAGAGCCTGGCGCGGGAGGAGCGGCGCGAGGCCCTGGCCGAGGCCGAGCGGCGGAACAAGGCGCTGGCGCGTTACGAGGTCCGCAAGTCGCTGGAGCCCGCCTACACGCAGCTCGCGCTGAACGGGGCCGGGGGACCGCTCGCCGACGAGCGGGTCCGCAGGGCCGTGGCGCGGGCCATCGACCGGGACGCGCTGGCCGAGGCCGTCCTGGGGCCGCTGGGACTGCCCACCGAGCCCGTCGGCAGTCACGTCGCGCTGTCCGGGCAGGAGGCGTACGCCGACGGCAGCGGGGCGCTGGGCGACCAGGACGTGAAGGAGGCGCGGGCGCTGCTGGCGGACGCGGGGTGGGTGCCGGGCGGGCCGGTCGAGAAGCGGAAGAAGGGCGAGGGCGAGGGGGAGAAGGCGGCCGGGGCCGAGACGGGGGACGGCGACGCCGGGCAGGACGGGCAGTCGGCGGGTGGGGGCGACGGGACGTACATCGTGGGCGAGGACGACAAGCCCGGTGACGGAGCCGGTGACGGCGAAGGCGACGGAAACGACGACGGCGACGGTGGTGGCCGGAGCGGGGACGGCGAGGGCGGCGACCGGCACGACCGGAAGGCGCAGGGCGGGGCTCCCGGGGCCTACGCCCCGAAGGGCACCGCGGCTCCGGCCGGGGCGGCGTCGGCGCCGCTGGCCAAGGACGGCAAGGCGCTGACGCTCCGGTTCGTCGTGCCGTCGGGGGACGGGGCGGAGTCGTTGCGGACGGTGGCCGACCGGATCGCCGGGATGCTGAAGAAGGTCGGCATCCGGACGGACATCACCAAGGTGCCGGACGAGAGCTACTTCAAGGACCACGTGGCGTCGGGCGAGTACGACCTGGCGCTGTACTCCTGGCCGGCCTCGGCCTACCCGGCGACCGACGCCCGCCCGATCTACGCCAAGCCCGTCCCGGCCGCCGACGGCTCCCTGAACGTCGGGCAGAACTACACGCGGGTCGGTACCGACCAGGTCGACCAGCTCTTCGACCAGGCGCTCGGCACGCTGGACGAGAAGAAGCTCCGCGAGCTGCTGCGCAAGGCGGACTCCCGGATCTGGGCGGCGGCCGGGTCGATCCCGCTGTATCAGCGCCCCGAGCTGGTCGCGGCCCGCAAGAACCTCGTCAACACGGGGGCCTTCGGCTTCGAGACACCGGTGTACGAGGACATGGGCTACCTGAAGAAGGGCACCGCAGGCTCCCGGCCGAGCCCGTCCGACAACTGAGACACGGGGTCTGAGCGGGACGGGGGGTGCGGCTCGTGCTTCTGCTGCGGCGCAGCAGCGGGCGGCACCCCGTTCCGCCGGGCTGCCGCAACGCCCCCGACGCCGGCCGGCCCCGCCCCAACCCTCCCGCGCGGCCCGAGCCGCGGCGGCCCCGTACCATGGGGTGAGGCCGTGGCATGTTCCGCCCGGCAGGGCCCGCGTAACACGGACGTACGCGAGAGCCGTCCTCACCACTCCGGGAGAACGCCGCAATATGGCTGTGACTGCAACGCGTCACGACATCCGCAACGTCGCCATCGTCGCCCACGTCGACCACGGCAAGACCACCATCGTCGACGGCATGCTGAAGCAGGCCGGTGCCTTCGCCGCCCACCAGCTCGACTCCGTCGACGACCGCATGATGGACTCGAACGACCTGGAGCGTGAGAAGGGCATCACGATCCTCGCCAAGAACACGGCGGTGAAGTATCACCCCAAGGACGGCGGGGACCCGATCACCATCAACATCATCGACACCCCCGGCCACGCCGACTTCGGCGGCGAGGTCGAGCGCGGTCTGTCGATGGTGGACGGGGTCGTGTTGCTGGTCGACGCCTCCGAGGGCCCGCTGCCGCAGACCCGCTTCGTCCTGCGCAAGGCGCTCCAGCAGCGGCTGCCGATCATCCTGTGCATCAACAAGACGGACCGCCCGGACTCCCGGATCGACGAGGTCGTCAACGAGACCTACGACCTGTTCCTGGACCTGGACGCCGACGAGGACCAGATCGAGTTCCCGATCGTCTACGCCTGCGGCCGTGACGGCATCGCCTCGCTGACCAAGCCGGACGACGGCACCGTCCCGTCGGACTCCGACAGCCTGGAGCCGTTCTTCTCCACGATCCTGGACACCATCCCGGCCCCGTCCTACGACGAGGGCGCCCCGCTCCAGGCCCACGTCACCAACCTCGACGCGGACAACTTCCTCGGCCGTATCGCGCTGCTGCGCGTGCACCAGGGCGAGCTGAAGAAGGGGCAGACGGTCGCGTGGATGAAGCGCGACGGGTCCGTCACCAGCGTGCGGATCTCCGAGCTGATGATGACCGAGGCGCTGACCCGCAAGCCGGCCGAGAAGGCCGGGCCCGGTGACATCTGCGCCGTCGCCGGCATCCCGGACATCATGATCGGCGAGACCCTGGCCGACCCGGAGAGCCCCGTCGCGCTGCCGCTGATCACCGTCGACGAGCCGGCGATCTCCATGACCATCGGCACGAACACCTCGCCGCTGGTGGGCCGCGGCGGCACCGGCAAGGGCGCCGACGCCAAGGCCGCCGTCAAGGACCGCAAGGTCACCGCCCGCCAGGTCAAGGACCGGCTCGACCGTGAGCTGATCGGCAACGTCAGCCTGCGGGTGCTGGACACCGACCGGCCCGACGCCTGGGAGGTCCAGGGCCGCGGTGAGCTGGCCCTGGCGATCCTGGTGGAGACCATGCGCCGGGAGGGGTACGAGCTGACCGTGGGCAAGCCCCAGGTCGTCACCAAGGACGTCGACGGCAAGGTCTACGAGCCCGTCGAGCGGATGACCATCGACGTGCCCGAGGAGCACATGGGCGCCGTCACGCAGCTCATGGGCGTCCGCAAGGGCCGGATGGACAACATGTCCAACCACGGCTCCGGCTGGGTGCGGATGGAGTTCGTGGTGCCCTCGCGGGGGCTGATCGGGTTCCGGACGGAGTTCCTGACGCAGACCCGGGGCACCGGTATCGCGCACTCCATCCACGAGGGCCACGAGCCCTGGTTCGGCACGCTGACGACCCGTAACAACGGCTCGCTGGTCGCCGACCGGTCCGGCGCCGTCACCGCCTTCGCGATGACGAACCTTCAGGAGCGCGGCGTGCTGTTCGTCGAGCCCGGCACCGAGGTGTACGAGGGCATGATCGTCGGCGAGAACTCTCGCTCCGACGACATGGACGTCAACATCACCAAGGAGAAGAAGCTCACCAACATGCGGTCGTCCACGGCCGACGTGACCGAGTCGATCGTGCCGCCGCGCAAGCTGTCGCTGGAGCAGTCCCTGGAGTTCTGCCGCGACGACGAGTGCGTCGAGGTGACCCCGGAGGCGGTCCGCATCCGTAAGGTGGTGCTGGACCAGCGCGAGCGCGCCCGCGCCGCCAGCCGCGCCAAGCACAGCTGACACCCGGCCGGTCACGCCGGGTGACGGACCGGAGGCCCGGTTTCGCGTCCTTCTCGGGAGGCGAGCCGGGCCTTTGGTGTGCCGTCGGACGCTGTTCGCATACCGGTGATCTGGTGATCAAGTTTCGGACAGGTAAACGAAAAATCTTCCCTGTATGTCCGATTGGCTCGATGTAAGGATCAGCTGTCAAGCGCGCTCAGGTGTCGATCGCTGCAATTTTTGCTCAAAATATGGAAGGTAGGGAGATCCCTGTGTCTTCCGCCCTTGACGCGCGTTGAGTCGCTTGGCGAAAGTTCCCCCAAACCACAGAACCTGCCGGTATCTGTGCTGCGCTCAACTCTCCATCCCCCGGGGGAAGAACACACATGACCAGTCCAACCAAGGCCGAGGGCTCCGGGTCCACGGCTGCCTTGGACCCTGAGCTGGAGACGGCCACCGAGGTCGCCACCAAGGGCGAGAAGCAGCCCGAGGGTCGTTCCCCCGGCCAGTTGATGTGGCAACGCTTCAAGCGAGACCGTACCGGAGTCATCTCCGCGTGCGTGGTGATTTTCTTCTTCGTGGTTGCCGCCCTTGCCCCGGTCATCTCCAAGCTGTACGGCAAGGACCCCTACACGCTGTACGCGCAGGAGCCCGACTACCCGTTCCTGCTGGACGACTTCGCCATGCCGACCGGTTCCTTCGGCGGCATGTCGGGCGAGTTCTGGTTCGGCGTCGAGCCCAAGCTGGGGCGTGACGTGTTCACCATGCTGCTCTACGGCATGCGCACCTCGCTCTACATGGCGGTGGTCGTGACGCTGTTCAGCGTCCTCACCGGCGTGATCATCGGCATGGTCGGCGGCTACTTCGGCGGCCGGGTCGACTACTGGCTGGGCCGGGTCACCGACTTCTTCCTCGGCTTCCCGCAGCAGCTGTTCTTCATCGCGTTCATGCCGGTGGTGACGGCGCTGTTCGTCTCCCCCACGGACGAGACGCCGACCTACCTGAGGGCCGTGGCCATCGTCCTGGTGATGTGGTTCCTCGGCTGGATGGGTCTGTCCCGTCTGGTCCGCAGTTCGGTACTCTCGCTCCGCGAGCGGGAGTTCGTGGAGGCGGCGAAGGTCTCCGGAGCCTCTCCCTGGCGTATCGTGCGCAAGGAGATCCTCCCGAACATCGTGACGCCGATCCTGGTGCAGGCCACCTACATCCTGCCGAGCACGATCCTCAACATCGCCTTCCTCTCCTTCATCGGTGTGGGGTTCGTCGAGCCCACCCCGGACTGGGGCCGCATGTTCGCCACCGGCACCGAGGTGTACGAGCAGGACCCGATGTTCCTGTTCTGGCCGGGAGCGGCGCTGGTGATCTTCGTACTCGCCTTCAACCTTCTCGGCGACTCCGTCCGGGACGCATTCGACCCCAAGACCGGACGCTAACCGTCCTTTGGTGGGTGGGGGAGCTGCCGCCCCCGTGCCGGGTGACCGGACCGTCAGGCAGCACTCGTGGACAACAAACGACAGGTAGGTGCATCGGCATCATGAAGCCCATCAGAACGCGCACTGCGCGCGCCATAGCCGTGGCCATCGTCGCCGGCTCGCTGGCGCTCACCGGTTGCTCCGGCGACGGTGGTGGCAGCAAGGGCAAGGACAACTCCAAGTCCCAGAAGGACGCTGCCGAGCAGCAGAAGCCTGTCGCCTACGCCGACGCCGCGGCTTCGAACGGGCCGGCCGAGGAGGTCGCCGGGGCCAAGACCGGTGGCTTCATCAACGTCTACATGCAGTCGGACCTGACCCACATGGACCCGGGCCAGATCTACGTCAGCGACGCGGGCCAGTTCTCCAACCTGATCCACCGCGGTCTGACCAACTTCCAGGAGGACGACAAGGGCAACCTGACCGTCGTCGGCGACATCGCCACCGACTCCGGTCAGTCCTCCGACGGCGGCAAGACCTGGACGTACAAGCTCAAGGACGGCATCAAGGACGAGGACGGCAACGAGATCACCTCGGCCGACGTCCGCCACACCATCGAGCGCCTGTACTCCAAGGTCATCTTCGACGGCCCGACCTACGTCCAGTCCTGGCTCTCCGGCTCCGACTACCGCAAGGCGCTGCCGGACGGCCCGTACAAGGGCAAGCACCTGCCGGACTCCGTCCTGGAGACCCCGGACGACAAGACCGTCGTCTTCAAGTTCGACCAGCCGCGCCCGGACCTGCCGCAGGCCCTGGCGATGGCCGGCTACTCCATCGTGCCCGAGAAGCAGGACACGAAGGAGAAGTACGACGACGCCCCGGCGGCCCTCGGCCCCTACAAGCTCGCCGAGTACAAGCCCGGCAAGTCCCTCAAGCTGGTCAAGAACGACCAGTGGGACCCGAAGACGGACCCGGTGCGCCACCAGTACGTCGACGGCTACAACTTCACCTTCACCATCGACCAGGCCAGCCAGACCAAGCGTCTGATCGCCGACCAGGGCGAGGCGAAGAACGCCATCCAGTTCACGGACACCGTGGACCCGGCGCAGCTCCAGACCGTCATCGGCGACGCGGCGGCCAAGAAGCGCACCATCCAGGGCTACCAGCCCTACGTCTGGCAGATGACCTTCAACCTGGACCGGATGAAGGACAAGAAGGTCCGCGACGCCATCGCCCACGCGATGCCGAGCCAGTCCATGGTCCAGGCGGACGGTGGCCGCTACGGCGGTGAGGTCGCCGGCGGCCTGCTCGCCCCGACCCTGCCGGGCTTCGACCCGACCTACGACCCGTTCGGCAAGCTGAAGAAGCCCAACGGCGACCTGGAGAAGGCCAAGCAGCTGCTGAAGGAGGCGGGTGTCGAGAAGGGCGCGAAGCTCACCTACGCCTACTCCAACACCCCGCGTGGCCAGGCCCAGCAGGTCATCGTCCGGGACACCCTGGAGAAGCTCGGCTTCGACGTCCAGGCCAAGGAGATCGACCGGGCCAGCTTCTACGAGCAGGTCGGCAAGCTGGACAACCCGTACGACCTCTACATGACCGGCTGGGGCCAGGACTGGCCGTCGCCGTCCACGGTCATCACCCCGGTCTACGACGGTGAGCTGGTCGCCGACGGTGCGTCGAACTACTCGCACGTCAACGACAAGCAGGTCAACGAGCTGATCCAGAAGGCTCTGAAGCAGCAGCCCGAGGAGGCGGCCAAGACCTGGGAGCAGGCCCACCACCGCATCGTGGAGGAGATCAACCCGGCGGCCCCGGTCTACTACTCCAAGACCATCCAGCTCGTCGGATCGAACGTCGGTGGCGCGAAGTACAGCGTCGAGTCGAGCTACGTCGACATCAACGACCTGTTCGTGAAGCAGCCGTAATCCGTCAGCCCGGCTGACCGCGGGGGTGCGCGCCAGGCGGAGCGCACCCCCGCGGACGGTACCCCCTCCCTGCCGCCGCGTTTCGAAGAGAGCATCCACCCGCCATGCTTCAGTTCCTCATCCGCAGGCTGATCGGCGCCGTCGTCATCATGTTCCTGATCGGCGCCTTCACGTTCTTCCTGTTCTATACGATCCCTCAGGACTTCGCGCAGCTGTCCTGCGGCAAGAACTGCACCCCCGAGAACATCGCGGTGATCCGCGAGAACCTCGGTCTGGACAAGCCCATCACCACCCAGTTCTGGGAGTTCATGATGGGCATCGTCTCCGGCCGGGACTTCCCGCAGGGGCACTGCTCGGCACCCTGCCTGGGTGTCTCCTTCGACACCGGCGAGTTCGTCTGGGACTCCATCATCGACCGCTTCCCGCTCACGCTGTCGCTGACCGTCGGTGGCCTGGTGATCTTCCTGGCCGTCGGTCTCGGCGCGGGTCTGCTCGCCGCCTGGAAGCGCGGCACGATGGTCGACAAGTTCGTCAGCGGGGCCTCGATCCTGCTCAGCTCCTTCCAGATCTACCTGCTCGGCCCGGTCGCCCTCGGCATCTTCGTCTACAGCACCGGCTGGATGGAGAACCCGAAGTACCACCCGTTCACCGAGAACCCGGGCACCTGGGCGCTCGGCATGCTCATCCCCTGGCTCGTGATGGCCACGATCTTCACGGCCCAGTACACTCGTATGTCCCGCTCGACCATGATCGAGCAGCTTCAGGAGGAGCACGTCCGCACCGCGCGCGCCAAGGGCATGCGCCAGCGGTACGTCTTCTTCCGCTATGCCTGGCGCGGTTCGCTCATCCCGATCGTCACCATCCTCGGCATCGACCTCAGCGCCCTGCTGTCCGGCGCGGTGGTCACCGAGTTCACGTTCGACCTGGCCGGCATCGGCCGCCTCGCCGTCGACTCGTCGCTGACCAAGGACCTTCCGGTGACGATGGGCGTCATGCTGTTCGGAGCCTTCTTCATCCTGCTTCTGAACATCATCGTGGACGTCGTCTACGCATACATCGACCCGCGCGTGCGCCTCAGCTAGGAGAACTACCGTGACCACACTGACCAAGACCGAAGGCGAGAAGGCCCCGACCGGGTCCGAGGCCTTCCTCTCGGTCCGCGACCTGCGGGTGCGGTTCTCCACCGAGGACGGCATCGTCAAGGCGGTCGACGGGCTGTCCTTCGACGTCGAACGCGGCAAGACCCTCGGCATCGTGGGCGAGTCGGGATCCGGCAAGTCGGTCACCAACCTGACGGTGCTCGGCCTGCACAACCGCAAGACCACCACCGTGGAGGGCGAGATCGTCCTCGACGGCCAGGAACTGGTGACCGCGACCGAGAAGGAACTGGAGAAGCTCCGCGGCAACAAGGTCGCGATGATCTTCCAGGACCCGCTGACGGCGCTGTCGCCCTACTACACGATCGGCCGGCAGATCGCCGAGCCGTTCATGAAGCACACCGGCGCCTCCAAGAAGGAGGCGCGGGAGAGGGCGATCGAGATGCTGACCAAGGTCGGCATCCCGCAGCCCAAGTCCCGGGTGGACGACTACCCGCACCAGTTCTCCGGCGGTATGCGCCAGCGCGCGATGATCGCCATGGCCCTGGTCTGCGACCCCGACCTGCTGATCGCCGACGAACCGACCACCGCCCTGGACGTGACGGTCCAGGCGCAGATCCTCGACCTGCTCAAGGACCTCCAGCAGGAGTTCGGCTCGGCGATCATCTTCATCACCCACGACCTCGGCGTCATCTCCGACATGGCCGACGACCTGCTGGTGATGTACTCCGGCCGGGCCGTGGAGCGCGGCAGCGTGCGCGAGGTGCTGCGCGCGCCGAGGCACCCCTACACCTGGGGTCTGCTCAGCTCCATGCCGCGCCTGAGCAGCAGCACCGAGCAGCAGCTCACCCCGATCCCCGGGTCCCCGCCCAGCCTGCTCAACCCGCCGTCCGGCTGCCCCTTCCACCCGCGCTGCGCCTTCACCGGCGAGGTGTCCGGTGACCGGTGCAGCACCGAGCGCCCGCCGCTGGGCGCGGGGCGTGCGTCTGCCTGCCATCTGACGGCGGAGCAGAAGCAGTCCATCTTCATCGACACGATCCAGCCCCGGCTGCGCTAGGGAGAGATCCGAGACATGAGCGACAACCTCACCCTCCCCGCACAGCAGGGCTCCACCGGAGCGTCGACCGAGACGCTGCTCAAGGTGGAGGGCCTGACCAAGCACTTCCCCATCTACGGCGGCTTTCCGATCAAGCGGAAGGTCGGCGCGGTCCAGGCCGTCGACAACGTCGACCTGACCGTCGGCGTCGGCGAGAGCGTCGGCCTGGTGGGCGAGTCCGGCTGCGGCAAGTCGACCACGGGCCGGCTCATCACCCGGCTGCTGGAGCCGACCGGCGGCAAGATCGAGTACGCGGGCCGGGACATCACGCACGCCTCGCGAAGGCAGCTGGCGCCGGTGCGGTCCGAGATCCAGATGATCTTCCAGGACCCGTACTCGTCGCTGAACCCGCGGCAGACCGTCGGCACCATCATCCGGTCGCCGATGGAGGTCAACGGGATCGAGCCGCCCGGCGGCCGGGAGAAGAAGGTCCGCGAGCTGCTGGAGCTGGTCGGCCTCAACCCCGAGCACTACAACCGCTTCCCGCACGAGTTCTCCGGCGGCCAGCGCCAGCGCATCGGCGTCGCCCGGGCGCTCGCGCTCAACCCGAAGCTGATCGTGGCCGACGAGCCGGTCTCCGCGCTCGACGTGTCCATCCAGGCCCAGGTCGTCAACCTGCTCCAGAAGGTCCAGGAAGAGCTGGGCATCGCCTTCCTGTTCATCGCCCACGACCTGGCGGTGGTCCGGCACTTCTCGCAGCGCGTGGCCGTGATGTACCTGGGCAAGGTGGTCGAGGTCGGCGACCGCGACTCCATCTACAACCGCCCGCGCCACCCCTACACGCACGCCCTGCTGTCGGCCGTGCCAGAGGTGGCCATGGACGACGAGGCGGAGAACCGGGAGCGCATCCGCCTCGCCGGTGACGTGCCCTCGCCGATCATGCCGCCGTCCGGCTGCCGCTTCCGCACCCGGTGCTGGAAGGCGCAGGACAAGTGCGCGACCGAGGAGCCGCCGCTCGTCCAGATCTCCGGCAACCGTGCGGGCCACCTGACGGCGTGCCACTTCCCGGAGGACCCGACGGTCGCGGCCCGCGACGAGGACGTCGTGCTGGACCCGGGCCTCAAGGGCCTGGAGCAGGACGACACCGGCGTCTCGAAGGCCTGACGCCGGGCCGCCCACCGAGCAACGCCCCGGGGGGGGGGGGGGGGGGGGGGGGGGGGGGGGGGGGGGGGAGGGAGGGGGGGGGGGGGGGGGGGGGGGGGGGGGGGGGGGGGGGGGGGGGGGGGG
>NZ_JBVIGC010000001.1:242469-303631 GCF_055571015.1 Streptomyces sp. NPDC031049 | reverse complement strand
GTGCTAGACCCTCCGTCCGCACGACCCTGCACCACCCCCCCCTCCCCCCCCCCCCCCCCCCCCCCCCCCCCCCCCCCCCCCCCCCCCCCCCCCCCCCGGGGCGTTTCCCCGTCCGGAGGACCCTCGTACGGACGGGATGAATGTGCGTTACCAGATACGACCGCCCATAGTGGCGCGTAACGGACAGCGCACATGAGGAGGGACTCCATGCGCGGAGCCAAGCCCGGCAGATGGGCCGCATGTGCGGCGGCCGTCGTCCTCGCGGCGACCGGCTGCGGCTCGGGCGGCGGCAGCGGCGGCGACAGCGGCGCGGTGCTCAGCTCCTCCTGGGGGGACCCGCAGAACCCGCTGGAGCCGGCGAACACCAACGAGGTGCAGGGCGGCAAGGTCCTGGACATGATCTTCCGCGGGCTGAAGAAGTACGACCCGGAGACCGGCGAGGCGAAGGACATGCTCGCCGAGAAGATCGAGACCTCCGACTCGCAGAACTTCACCATCACCGTCAAGGACGGCTGGACCTTCCAGAACGGCGAGAAGGTCACCGCCCAGTCCTTCGTCGACGCCTGGAACTACGGCGCAAGCCTGAAGAACAACCAGCGCAACGCCTACTTCTTCAGCTACATCGACGGCTACGACCGGGTCCACCCCGAGGACGGCGAGCAGCAGGCCGACACCCTCTCCGGTCTGAAGGTCACCGGCCCGCTCACCTTCACCGTCCGGCTCAACCAGAAGTTCTCCACGTTCCCCGAGACCCTCGGCTACCCGGCCTTCGCGCCGCTGCCCCGGGCGTTCTTCGACGACCACGACGCCTGGCTGAAGAAGCCGATCGGCAACGGCCCGTACCAGGTCGACTCCTACCAGCGCGGCTCCCAGATGTCGCTGCGCACCTGGGAGCAGTACCCCGGCGACGACAAGGCGCGAAACGGCGGCGTCGACCTGAAGGTCTACACCGACAACAACACCGCCTACACCGACCTGATGGCGGGCAACCTCGACCTCGTCGACGACGTCCCGGCCGCCCAGCTGAAGAACGTCGAGAGCGACCTCGGCGACCGGTACATCAACACCCCGGCCGGCATCATCCAGACCCTCGCCTTCCCGTACTACGACCGGAACTGGAACAAGCCCGGCTCGGAGAAGGTCCGCAAGGGCCTGTCCATGGCGATCGACCGGAAGCAGATCACCGACACCATCTTCCAGCAGACCCGCACCCCGGCCACCGACTGGACCTCCCCGGTCCTCGGCGAGGACGGCGGCTACGAGGAGGGCCTGTGCGGGGACGCGTGCGACTACGACCCGGAGGAGGCCAAGCGGCTGATCGAGGAGGGCGGCGGGCTCCCCGGCGGACAGGTGAAGATCACGTACAACTCCGACACCGGCTCCCACAAGCAGTGGGTCGACGCGGTCTGCAACTCCATCAACAACGCCCTCGGCAACGACCGCGCCTGCGTCGGCAACCCCGTCGGCACGTTCGCCGACTTCCGCAACCAGATCACCGACCGGAAGATGAGCGGCCCCTTCCGGGCCGGCTGGCAGATGGACTACCCGCTCATCCAGAACTTCCTCCAGCCGCTCTACTACACCAACGCCTCCTCCAACGACGGCAAGTGGTCCAACGAGAAGTTCGACGACCTCGTCGACAAGGCAAACGCCGAGACCGACACCGCCGAGGCCGTGGAGATCTTCCAGGAGGCCGAGAGGGTCGTACGGGACGACATGGCCGCCATCCCGCTGTGGTACCAGAACGGCAGCGCCGGCTACTCGGACCGGCTCTCCGACGTCAGGCTCAACCCGTTCAGCGTCCCGGTCTACCACGAGATCCAGGTCAGCTGAGGGGGCGTCATGGGACGGTACGTCCTCAGGCGGCTGCTCCAGATGATCCCGGTCTTCGTCGGGGCCACGCTGCTGATCTTCCTGATGGTCAACGTGATGGGAGACCCCATCGCCGGGCTGTGCGGGGACCGGGAGTGCGACCCGGCGACGGCGGCGCGGCTCAGGAAGGAGTTCGGCCTCGACCAGCCCGTGTGGCAGCAGTACCTGACCTACATGGGCAACGTCTTCACCGGCGACTTCGGCACCGCCTTCAACGGCCAGCCGGTCACCGAGCTGATGGGCACGGCGTTCCCCGTCACCATCCGGCTGACCATCGTGGCGATCCTCTTCGAGGTCGTCATCGGGATCACCCTCGGCGTCGTCACCGGGCTGCGCCGCGGACGCCCGGTCGACACCTCCGTGCTGCTGGTCACCCTCGTCGTCATCTCCGTGCCCACCTTCGTCACGGGCCTGCTCCTCCAGCTGCTGCTGGGCGTGAAGTGGGGCTGGATCAAACCCTCCGTCTCCTCCGACGCCGCCTTCGGCGAGCTGATCGTCCCCGGCCTGGTCCTGGCCTCCGTCTCGCTCGCCTACGTCACCCGGCTGACCCGCACCTCCATCGCGGAGAACCGGCGCTCCGACTACGTCCGCACCGCCGTCGCCAAGGGCCTGCCCCGCCGCCGGGTGGTCACCCGGCACCTGCTGCGCAACTCCCTGATCCCCGTCGTCACCTTCATCGGGGCCGACATCGGCTTCCTGATGGGCGGCGCCATCGTCACCGAGCGGATCTTCAACATCCACGGCGTCGGCTACCAGCTCTACCAGGGCATCCTGCGGCAGAACACGCAGACCGTCGTCGGCTTCGTCACCGTCCTCGTGCTGGTCTTCCTGGTCGCCAACCTCCTCGTCGACCTCCTGTACGCCGTACTCGACCCGAGGATCCGCTATGACTGAGCCCCGAGCCCCGCAGGGCGCCGTCGCCGGCACCGGGATGGGCGGGCAGATGGACCTCGCGGTCAGCGAGGCCGAGACCCTGGAGAAGACCCCCGGCGGCCCGGACGGCCCCGGCCCCCGGGACCGGCCCCGCAGCCTGTGGTCCGACGCCTGGCACGACCTGCGCCGCAACCCGGTCTTCATCGTCTCCGGTCTGGTGATCCTGTTCCTGGTCGTGATCTCCCTGTGGCCGTCGCTCATCGCCTCCGGCAACCCGCTCCACTGCGAGCTGTCCAAGGCCCAGGAGGGCTCCCAGGCAGGCCACCCCTTCGGCTTCAACGGCCAGGGCTGCGACGTCTACACCCGCACCGTCTACGGCGCGCGCACGTCCGTCGCGGTCGGGGTCCTGGCCACGCTCGGCGTCGCCGTCCTCGGCAGCGTCCTGGGCGGCCTCGCCGGCTTCTTCGGCGGCATCTGGGACTCGGTCCTGTCCCGGATCACCGACGTCTTCTTCGCCATCCCCGTCGTCCTGGGCGGCCTGGTGCTGCTGTCCGTCATCACCAGCAACACCGTCTGGCCGGTCATCGGCTTCATCGTGCTCCTCGGCTGGCCGCAGATCTCCCGCATCGCCCGCGGCGCCGTCATCACCGCCAAGCAGAACGACTACGTCCAGGCCGCCCGAGCCCTGGGCGCCTCCCACTCCCGGCTGCTGCTGCGGCACATCGCGCCCAACGCCGTCGCGCCGGTCATCGTCGTCGCCACGATCGCACTCGGCACCTACATCGCGCTGGAGGCCACCCTGTCCTTCCTCGGGGTCGGTCTGAAGCCGCCCAGCGTCTCCTGGGGCATCGACATCTCGGCCGCCGCCCCCTACGTCCGCAACGCCCCCCACGCGCTGCTGTGGCCGTCGGGGGCCCTCGCCCTGACCGTCCTCGCGTTCATCATGCTCGGCGACGCGGTGCGCGACGCCCTCGACCCGAAGCTGAGGTGAGCCGCCGCCATGCTGCTCGACGTACGCGACCTGCACGTGGAGTTCCGCACCCGGGAGGGCCTCGCCCGGGCCGTCAACGGCGTCAGCTACCAGGTCGACGCCGGTGAGACCCTCGCGGTGCTCGGCGAGTCCGGCTCCGGCAAGTCCGTCACGGCCCAGGCCGTCATGGGCATCCTCGACATGCCGCCCGGCCGGATCACCGGCGGCGAGGTCCTCTTCGAGGGCCGCGACCTGCTGCGCATGAAGGAGGAGGAGCGCCGGAAGGTGCGCGGCGCCGAGATGGCGATGATCTTCCAGGACGCGCTGTCCTCCCTCAACCCCGTGCTGACCGTCGGCGACCAGCTCGGCGAGATGTTCACCGTGCACCGGGGCATGTCCCGCAAGGACGCGCGGGCCAGGGCCGTGGAGCTGATGGACCGGGTCCGCATCCCGGCGGCCCGGGAACGGGTCAGGCAGTACCCGCACCAGTTCTCCGGCGGCATGCGCCAGCGCATCATGATCGCGATGGCGATCGCCCTGGAGCCCAAGCTGATCATCGCCGACGAGCCCACCACCGCGCTCGACGTCACCGTGCAGGCCCAGGTGATGGACCTGCTCGCGGAACTCCAGCGCGAGTACCACATGGGGCTCATCCTGATCACCCACGACCTCGGTGTGGTCGCCGACGTCGCCGACCGGATCGCCGTGATGTACGCGGGCCGGATCGTGGAGTCGGCGCCGGTCCACGACCTCTACAAGGCGCCCGCCCACCCGTACACGCGCGGCCTGCTCGACTCGATCCCGCGCCTGGACGACAAGGGCCGGGAGCTGTACGCCATCCAGGGCCTGCCGCCGAGCCTCACCCGCATCCCGCCGGGCTGCCCCTTCCACCCCCGCTGCCCGATGGCCCAGGACGTGTGCCGCACCGACGTACCGCCGCTGTACGAGGTCACCGAGGCCGGCGCCGACCGGGGCAGCGCCTGCCACTTCTGGAGGGAGTGCCTGCATGGCTGAGCCGATCCTCGAGGTCCGCGGCCTGGTCAAGCACTACCCGCTGACCACCGGCATCCTCTTCAAGAAGCAGGTCGGCGCGGTGAAGGCGGTCGACGGCGTCGACTTCCACCTCGACCGCGGCGAGACCCTCGGCATCGTCGGCGAGTCCGGCTGCGGCAAGTCCACGGTCGCCAGGATGCTGGTCAACCTGGAGCGGCCGACGGCGGGGGAGATCCGCTACAAGGGCGAGGACATCACCCGGCTGTCCGGCAGGGCGCTGAAGGCCGTGCGCCGCAACATCCAGATGGTCTTCCAGGACCCCTACACCTCGCTCAACCCGCGGATGACGGTCGGCGACATCATCGGCGAGGCCTACGACATCCACCCCGAGGTCGCGCCGAAGGGCGAGCGCCGCAAGCGGGTGCAGCACCTGCTGGACGTCGTGGGCCTCAGCCCCGAGCACATCAACCGCTACCCGCACCAGTTCTCCGGCGGCCAGCGTCAGCGCATCGGCATCGCCCGCGGCCTCGCCCTGCGCCCGGAGATCATCGTCGCGGACGAGCCGGTCTCCGCCCTCGACGTCTCGGTGCAGGCGCAGGTGATCAACCTGATGGGCCGGTTGCAGGCCGAGTTCGACCTGTCGTACGTCTTCATCGCCCACGACCTGTCCATCGTGCGGCACATCTCCGACCGGGTCGGCGTGATGTACCTGGGCCGGATCGTGGAGACCGGCACCGACACCGAGATCTACGACCATCCCACGCACCCCTACACCCAGGCGCTGCTGTCCGCCGTGCCCGTCCCCGACCCCGAGGCCCGGGAGCACCGCGAGCGGATCATCCTGTCCGGCGACGTCCCGTCCCCGACGAACATCCCCTCCGGCTGCCGCTTCCGCACCCGCTGCTTCAAGGCCCGGGAGCGCTGCGCCCTGGAGGTCCCCGCCCTCGCCGTGCCCGCGGAGTTCCGGCTGACCTCCGGACCGGCGGCGCACGACTCGGCGTGCCATTTCGCCGAGGAGAAGCACGTGGTGCCCGAGCACGAGGCGCCCTCCTGAGCGCACGACGACGGGCCGGGGCGACATGGCGCACCCCGGCCCGTCTACGGCACCCGCACGGCCGTACGTAGTTCAGTCTGCCGTGTCCGTATATCGGTGCCGCTTCGCTCAAGTTGCCTGCGTGTTAACGGGGTTGGCCCCGTTTGTGAGGCTATGTCAGCCGCAGTGAGCGCTTGAGGAAGTCCAGCTGGAGCCGCAGCAGGTTCTCGGCGACCGACTCCTGCGGGGTCATGTGGGTGACGCCGGACAGGGGCAGCACCTCGTGCGGGCGGCCCGCGGCCAGCAGCGCCGACGACAGCCGCAGCGAGTGGGCGACCACCACGTTGTCGTCCGCCAGCCCATGGATGATCATCATCGGGCGGTGCGGTTCGGCGGCGTCGACCAGGCCCGCGTCGTCGATCACCGAGTTGCGGCGGTAGACCTCCGGCTGCTCGTCCGGGTGGCCGACGTAGCGCTCCTGGTAGTGGGTGTCGTACAGCCGCAGGTCGGTGACGGGTGCGCCGACCACCGCCGCGTGGAAGACGTCGGGCCGGCGCAGCACCGCCAGCGCCGCCAGATAGCCGCCGAAGGACCAGCCCCGGATCGCCACCCGGTCCAGGTCCAGCGGGAAGTCGGCGGCGAGCGCCTGGAGCGCGTCGACCTGGTCCTGGACGACCACCGCGGCGATGTCGTCCCGCACGGCCTTCTCCCAGGCGGGGGAGCGCCCGGGAGTGCCGCGGCCGTCGGCGACGACCACCGCGAAGCCCTGGTCGGCGAACCACTGCGGGGTGAGGTACGCGTTGTGCGCGGCCACCACCCGCTGGCCGTGCGGTCCACCGTAGGGGTCCAGCAGGACCGGCAGGGGGGTGTCACCGGGGTAGTCCGTTGGCATAAGCACGGCGCACGGGACACGCCGTGCGCCCCCCTGGGTGAGGGTGACCCGGGGAGACAAACCGGGATCTTCGGCGTACGAGGGGACGGTCGCCGTCGGTTTTCCGCCCCGCAGCACCTGCGCCCGCGTCCCGGGCCGCTCCAGCGTCGCGGACACCAGGACGGTCACGTCCCCGGCGCGCACCGCCGAGTGCACCCCGGGCTCCTGGGACAGCCGCTCCACGCCCAGTTCGTTCACCCGGTAGACGTGCACCTCGCCGGTCTCGGCGCCGGCCGCCTCCTCGCCGGCGGACGCGCTCACCAGCACGTCGTCGTCGGAGACGTCCAGCACCGCCCGCAGGTGCAACTGCGGTCCCGTCAAAGGCCGTTCGCCGACGGCCAGCCGCCGGGCACCACCCTCGTCGGTGATCCGCACCAGCTGTCCGGACGGGCTCCAGCACGGCACCCCGGGGAAAAGTTCCAGCCATGTTGGATCTTCGTCGGCGTGCACCATCCGGGTCGCCCCCGACTCCGGGTCCACGGCCAGGTACAGCTGGCTGCGCTGATCGCGCGCCTGTACGAGCAGCAGCGGGGCACCCGCCGCTGACCAGTGCACTCGCGCCAGATACGGATAGCGCTCCCGGTCCCAGAGCACCTCCGTGCGCCCCCCGTCCAGCCCGACCACGAACAACCGCACGTCCGCGTTGGCGGTCCCCGCGGCCGGGTACGCGACGTGGTGTGGCTCACGCTCCGGCCGGGCCGGATCGGCGATCCACCACCGGCTCACCGGCGTGTCGTCCACCCGCGCCACCAGCAGCCGGTCCGACTCCGGAGCCCACCAGAAGCCCCGGCTGCGCCCCATCTCCTCGGCGGCGATGAACTCGGCCAGCCCGTAGGTGACGCGCTCGGCGTCCGGCTCGGCCAGCGCGCGGTCGCCGTCGCCCTCGGCGCCGACGACCCGCAGGGCGCCCTGCGCGACGTACGCCACGTGCCGTCCGTCGGGCGAGGGGCGCGGGTCGACCACCGGTCCCCGCACGGGCAGTTCGCGGGCCGTGCCCACCCGCAGCTCGGCCGTGAAAAGCCGCCCTGACAGGGCGAAAGAGGCCAGCTCCACAGCCGAGTCGGTGGCGTAGCCGACGACGCCGGCCCCGCCTTCCCGGCTGCGCTCGCGCCGCGCCCGCTCCTCGGGCGGCAGCTGTTCGGCCGACCCGCCCAGCAGGGCGCGCGGGTCGGCCGCCACGCGCTCCTGGCCGTCCGCGGTGTCGAGCACCCACAGCGAACTCGCCCGGTCCGTACCGGAGGCGGAGCGCAGGAAGGCGACACGGGAACCGTCGGGCGCCACGGTGAACGAACGCGGCGCGCCGAGCGTGAACCGCTGGGTGCGGGCGTGCCGTTTGGGGAAGGAGTCATGCTCGGTCGTCATGCCCTGACCATATTGGCCATGCGCCCCCTTGTGCGGCTGTGCGCCGAGCGATGCGCGCGTACGGATAGTTATGATCGCTAGCGCATAGTGGGTATCAACCAGCTGCCCCCTGTGTGGATTTATCCATCCGGACCGTCCGTACGACCCCATGTCCCTGGGCTCTTTGGAGGTGAGCCGCCGTGGCACTCTCGATTTCGGCGGTGGTGCTGCTGGCGATCATCGTCTTCCTGCTGATCAAGAAGTCAGGACTGAAGGCCGGCCACGCCATCGTCTGCATGCTGCTCGGCTTCTATCTCGCCTCCTCGACCGTCGCCCCGACGATCAACGAGGTCACGTCGAACATCGCCGGGATGATCGGCAGCATCAACTTCTGACCCCGGGCGGACGGTCGCCGGATCAGTCCCCGGCCGCGTAGGGCACGAAGTCGGCCCACGCGCCGGGGGCGAAGGCCAGACGGGGACCGTCGACGTGCTTGGAGTCACGGACGTGGACGGTCCCGGGGTCGGCGGCCACCTCGACGCAGGAGTCGCCTTCGCTACCGCTGCTGTAGCTGCTCTTGAACCAGGCCAGGTCGGAGGCTGCTCCGGACGAGGTCTTGCGGCTCATGTCTCCCCCAGCAGTTGCTCGATGAACGCGGCCGACTCACGAGGTGTGAGGGCCTGCGCCCGGATGATGCCATACCGGAGTTCCAGGATACGGAGCTGCCGAAGGTCGGAAACGGGTCGCCCGTTGGCCACGGCGGGCGAACGTCCGATCGCCGATCCGTCCTCGAACTTGAGTACTTCGATTCCGCCGTCCAGCCCGGCATGCTCGTAGCGCTCCAACGGCATGACCTGAAGCTCGACGTTGCGCAGTCGGGCCGCCTCGAGCAGATGCTCGAGCTGGCCCCGCAGGACGGCCTTCCCGCCCAGGGGCCGCCGCAGTGTCCACTCCTCCAGGACGAAGCTGATGTCGGGAGCCGGGTCCCGTTCGAAGATCGCCTTGCGCGCCACACGAGCTGCGACGAACCGCTCCACTTCCTCCGTCGAGTAGGCGGGTCGCCGCATGGACAGCAGGGCGCGTGTGCACTCCGGAGTCTGCAACAGACCGTGGACGTGGAGCGGATCGTAGAGCTGAAGCTCCACCGCCCGAGCCTCCATCTGCGCCAGGTCCCGCACCTTCTTCGGATACCGGACCTTCCTCACGTCCTCCTTCATCGCCGCGACGAGCCCCCCGGCGCCCAGCACCTCGTCCGCCGCGTCCAGGAACTCCGGCCGGGGGATGCGCTTGCCGCCCTCGATCTTGTAGACGAGGTCCTCGCCGTACCCGACCGCCACCGCGAACTCGCCGACGCGCAGCCCCGCCGCCTCCCGGCGGAGCCGCAACTGCCGCCCCACGGTGGCCACCACCGCCAGCGCCCAGTCGTCGTTCGGATCGACCTCCCAGCCCGGCTCGTCCGGCTGCTCCGCCCCGACCTTGACCCGTACCGCCTCACCGTCCACCGACATGCGCGCCCCTCCGTGGTGCCGTTCCCTACTGTGCGTAGCTGCTTGATTACGCGGTACGTTACGGTGTCGCCGACCGGCCGGGGTGTGCGAACGGGCACCCGGTCCCTCGTAGGGTTGGCCCCATGACGGAACTGCCCTTCCGGCGTCTGCTGCTGGTGCACGCGCACCCGGACGACGAGTCGATCAACAACGGCGCCACCATGGCCAAGTACGCGGCCGAGGGCGCCCACGTCACGCTGGTGACCTGCACCCTCGGCGAGCGGGGCGAGGTCATCCCGCCCGAGCTGCGCCACCTCACCGGCCCCGCGCTGGGCAGGCACCGGATGGACGAACTGGCCGCCGCCATGCGGGCGCTGGGCGTCGAGGACGTCCGGCTGCTGGGCGGACCGGGCCGGTTCGCCGACTCCGGGATGATGGGCCTGCCCGACAACGCCGACCCCGGCTGCTTCTGGCAGGCGGACGTCGACCGGGCGGCGGCCCTGCTGCTGGAGGTCATCCGCGAGGTGCGCCCCCAGGTCCTGGTCACCTACGACCCGAACGGCGGCTACGGCCACCCCGACCACATCCAGGCCCACCGCGTCGCCATGCGCGCCGTCGAGCTGGCCGCCGAGGCCGGCTGCCCGGTCGCCAGGGTCTACTGGAACCGCGTGCCGCGCTCCGCCGCCGAGCAGGCCTTCGCCCGGCTCCACGACGACCTGCCCGGCCTCCCCTTCACCGAGGCGGCCGGCATCGACGACGTACCTGGCGTGGTGGACGACGAGCGGATCACCGCGCGGATCGTCGCCGACGGCACCCCGTACGCCGCCGCCAAGGCCGCCGCCATGCGGGCGCACGCCACACAGATCACGGTCGCCGAGCCGTACTTCGTGCTCTCCAACGAGCTGGCGCAGCCGCTGTTCACCACCGAGTACTACGAGCTGGTGGCTGCCGCCTCCCGCGGACCCGCCCCGGCGGGCGCGCACGAGACCGACCTGTTCGCCGGAATCCCGGAGGCCGTGGCATGACCGACCGCCCCTCGCCGCTCGCCCAGCCGCTGCGCATGCCCTCGCCCGGCCGTGCCCTGCTCTACCTCGCCCTGTTCGTGGCCGGTGCCGTCGTCGGTGTGGCCGGTGCGCTGGTCCAGCCGGCCTGGTTCCCGGGCGGGCTGCTGCTCGCGCTCGCCGCGGAGGCCGGGCTGTGCCTGGGCGCGGCCCGGGCCGTCGGCACCCGGGGCGCCGCCGCCGCGAGCGCCGCCGGCTGGGCGGTCACGGTCTTCCTGCTCCTCACCAGCCGCCCGGAGGGCGACTTCGTCTTCGCCACGGGAGCCGGCTCCTACCTCTTCCTGTTCGGCGGCATCGGTCTCGCTGTGATGTGCGCCACCTTCGCTCCGGTGCGCCAACCCGTTGGGGACACCGTCCGACTTGGGAAGTGACGTACCACTTCGCCCTTGCACGCGCGTGCGAGTCCGGTGTGGGATTCCGCAGCGGCCCCCGGATAAGCGTGACAAGCGGCCAGTATGGTGGTGCGCGCCGCCGAGCTGCCCGCTTGAGGTCGTGACGGGCGGTGGAGCCAACCGGGAGAACCTGCCTTGAGTCGTGAAACTGATCGTCCGTCCTCCGGACCCAACGGGCGCGGCGGTGCCGCGTACCCGTCGGGCACCCCGCCCTACGGGACGCCCACGGCTTCCGATGCCGGTGCGGACGCGGGCCGTTCGGCCGGCCGGCCGGAGGAGCGCAAGACCGAGACGACGCTGACGACCCGGATCCGCATCAACATCCCCGGGTCCCGGCCCATCCCGCCGGTCGTGGTGCGCAAGCCCGTCGCGGATGCCGAGGACGGCGCGGCCGGCACGGACACCGCCGAGACGCCCGAGCCCGGCGCCGCCGCACCCGTCGGCTCCGGCGAGGCGCCGGCCGAGTCCGCGCAGCCCGCCGAGGAGAAGACCAGCGACTGGTTCGCGCCCCGCAAGTCCCCGAGCGCCAAGAGCGGTCAGACCGGTGGCTCGGCCAACGGCACCGGCCCGTCCGCCGGTTCGGGCGCGGGCTCCGGAATCCCGGGCGCCGGTGCGCCTGGTGTCGGTGCGTCCGGTGCGGGCGCGGGGGGCGTCGGCGGTGTCCCCGGTGGTCCGCGTCCGGGTGGCGTCGTCGGCTCCATGAACGCCCCGGGCGGCTCCCGGCCCGGCGGCTCCCAGAGCGGCCTGCCCGGAGCGACCGGCGGCCCGGTGGCGCCCGGACACGGCGGCGGCACCGGCTCCTTCGACGTCACCGAGGCCCTGGCGGCCGGACCGCTCGGCACCGGCCGGCGCGAGTCCCCCGAGGGCGGCACCGGACCCGGCCGCGACGACCTGCCGTACTTCTCGGAGAACGGCCGGGGCGGCCCCGCGGGCCCGACGGGCGGCCCGGCCACGGGGGACGGCCTGCTGCCGTCCTCGCCGGGCGGCGGCCCGGGCGGTCCTTCCGGCGGTCCGGGCGGTCCCGGAGGCCTTGGCGGCCCCGGGGCGCCCGGAGTGCCCGGAGTGCCCGGGGTGCCCGGCGGTCCCGGTGCTCCGGGTGCGCCGTCCGGCCCCGGCGCTCCCACGAGCATGCGCCAGCCCGGCGCCCCCGCGAACATGCGCGGCCCCGGCGGTCCCGGCGGCCCCGGCGCGGGCGCCTCCGCGCCCGGCGCCCGGCTGAGCGACGACACCGCGATCCTGACCCCGCAGAAGCTCGCCCCGGAGCCCGGCACCCCCGGCTACGGCAACCCGGCGGGCAACGTCTCCGGGGACACCCTCACCAGCGGCATCTCCGCCGTACCGGCGGACCACGGCGGCGCCCCGTTCGGCCCCGGCGCCCCGGGCGGCCCGGCGGCGCACACGCCCCCGAAGGCGCCCGAACCGGCCCCGCCGTCGACGGCGAGTTCCTCCAGGCCGCCCAAGAAGAAGGGCCGCAACAAGCTCGTGCTGCTCGCCGGCGGCCTGGTCGGCATCGCCGCCGTCGCCTACGGCGCGGGGCTGCTGATGAACCACTCCGACGTCCCCAAGGGCACCAGCGTCCTCGGCGTCGACATCGGTGGCGGCACCCGCGACGACGCCGTCGAGAAGCTGGACGCCGCCTTCGAGGACCGGGTGAACAAGCCGCTGAAGCTCGCGGTGGACGGCGAGACCGTCTCGCTGCGGCCGGACCAGGCCGGGCTGCGCTTCGACGCACAGGCCACCGTCGACGCGGCGGCCAAGAGCGACTACAACCCCGTCTCCGTGATCGGCTCGCTCTTCGGCAACGAGCGGATCGTGGAACCGGAGATGCCCGTCGACAAGGAGAAGCTGCACGCCGCCCTGGAGGGCGCGGCCGGCGACGCCGGGTCGATGACCGAGGGCACGATCAAGTTCCAGTCCGGCAAGGCCGTCCCGGTGTACGGCAAGCCGGGCAAGGGCATCGACACCGCCAAGTCGGCCGACGCGGTGATGAAGGCGTTCCGCACCCAGGTGGAGACCGGCGACGCCACGCCCGTGAACGTCCCGACCACCACCCAGCAGCCGACGGTCTCCAAGGCCGAGGTCGACCGGATGATGAAGGAGTTCGCCCGGCCGGCGATGTCCGGGCTGGTCACCGTCCAGACCGACGCCGCGCACCAGATCTCCTTCAGCCCGGAGAAGTCGCTGTGGAAGTTCCTCGGCGTCAAGGCGCAGAACGGCAAGCTCGTCGAGTACTACGACAAGGCCGCGCTCCAGGAGCTGTACGGCGACACCTTCGACGGCGTGCTCATCACCCGGGGCACCGGCCAGAAGACCCCGGTCACCGTGCAGGACGTGATCACGGCGCTGCGCCCGGCCCTGACGAGCGAGACCGACCGCGTCGGCGAGATCGACACCGACCCGAGCTGACGCGAGGGCACCGGCGGGGGGGCACCGGACCGCTCCGGGCGCCCTCCGCCGCCCTCCGCCCGTCCGCTGCCTCGCGCTGCCCTTCTGTCCCTGCGTGCCCTTCTGTCCCTGCCGCCCCTGATGTCCCTGTCACCCGGGTCGCGGGGGTCAGTTCAGCATGGCCCGCGCGGCCCGCGCCTCGCCCCGCACCCGCTCGGACGCCGGCTCGTCCACGGCCGCGACCACCTCCGCGTACGCCTCCAGCTCCGCCGCGCCCGAGGCGAACTCGCCGCGCTGCACCAGCAGCCGCGCCCGCTCGTAGCGCAGCCGCGCCGGATGCGACGGCAGCAGCAGCGACAGGTCCACGGCCCACAGCGCCACGTCCGACCGCTCCGGCCGGGCCGCGGCCCAGGCACGGATGTTGTTCAGGATCCGCAGCACCACGTCCAGCGGATCGGCGGGCGTCAGCATCCCCGGCTCCAGCCGCGCCCCCGTCGCCCCGGCCACCAGCAGTTCCGCGTCGTTCCCGGTGAGCACCCGCCCCCCGTCGAACGGATCGGCCAGCACCTGCTCCGCCTGCGGTCCGAAGCCGACCACGAAGTGCCCGGGCAGGGCGACGCCGTACACCGGGGCCCCGGCGCGCCGCGCCACCTCCATCCAGACCACCGACAGCAGGATCGGCAGCCCGCGCCGGCGGCGCAGCACCTGGTGCAGCAGCGACGATTCCAGGCGCCGGTAGTCCGCCGCCGAGCCCTCGAAGCCGTACCGCTCCCCGAGCAGGTCCCGCAGCGCGCCGGCCCAGTCACGCGGCCCGCCCGGCCGGTACGGCAGCCGGCCGGCGAGCCGGTCCAGTTCCATCTGGGCGGCGTCGATGCCCGCCTCGTCCAGCGCGCCGTCCGCCTCGGCGCCCACCAGCAGGCACAGCGTGGACAGGTCGGGCAGCTCGGACCGCGCCTCCTCGGCGAACCGGCGCCGCAGTTCGGCGGAGCGCTCGGGTGACGGAGGTTGGGGGGAACGCATGGCAGGCTCGTGCCCTCTCACGGGATCGGTGGGACCGGTGGGGTCAGTGTGGTTCCGGGCCGGTGCCGCCGGGCTCCCGGTAGTGGTGGTAGGCGTGGTGCGCGGCGAAGCCGAGAGCGGCGTACAGCGCCCGCGCCGCCGCGTTGTCCGCCTCCACCTGGAGACACGCCGCCGAGGCGCCCTCGTCCAGCGCCCGCCGCGCCAGCGCCGCCATGACGGCGGTGGCCAGCCCCCGGCGCCGCTGCTCCGGGCCGACCTCCACGGCGGCGAAGGACGCCCACCGCCCGTCCACGACGCACCGCCCGATCGCGGCCGGCACGCCGCCCGCCCCGGGCACCGTCGCGAACCACACCGACGGCCCCGAGCCCAGCACGCGCAGCGCCACCTCGCTCACGCCCTTGCGCTGGTAGCGGGCCAGCCACGCCTCGTCGGCCGTACGGGACAGCACGACCCCGCCCCCCTCGGCCCGGTCGGCGACCGGCGCGAGGGCGCCGGTCCACACCTCGGCGGTCACCTCCCGGGCCCAGCCCCGCCGCTCCAGCTCCGCGCACAGCAGCTCCTGCGTGCCCTCGGCACCGGTCGCGGTCTGCACGTAGGCGGGCAGTCCGCGCGCGCCGTACCAGCGGCGTACGACGCCCAGCGCCTCCTCCAGCGGCAGTCCCGGATCGCCGAGCGGCAGCACGGAGTTGGCGCGCCGGGTGAACCCGGACGCCGCGCGCAGCTCCCACTCGCCGAGCCGCTCGCTCTCCACCGGCCGCCACGCCCGCGAGGCGACCCGGGCCAGCTCCTCGTACGAGGCGGCGGGACCCTTCCGACGCGCCGGGGCGGCCGGGACCACCTTGCCCGCGACCAGCGAGGACTCCGGGATCCGGACCGTCTCGCCACTCTTCCGTGTGATCACCAGCACACCGTTGTCCCATGATGTGAGAACACCCACCGTGTCGGTGAACTTCTCCACGGAGATGTCAGGTTCGCTCAAGCGCCGTACCGACACCCGTTTGCCCACGTCAGCAGCGGTGATACGGACCTCGAGACGCCCGGCGGCAGAGATTTCCACGGGTCGGTACACCCCTCCTGTTCGGATCATGCCCAAGAACGGAGATACTAGGGGCGGGCATCGACGACGCCGCGCTCCCGCGCGCCAGGCGGCGGAGCCTGAGGAGGCCCGCCAGCGCCCGTATCGAGGAGGAACGACAGCGTGACCTACGTCATCGCGCAGCCTTGTGTCGACGTCAAGGACAAGGCGTGCATCGAGGAGTGCCCGGTCGACTGCATCTACGAGGGCCAGCGGTCCTTGTACATCCACCCGGACGAATGCGTCGACTGCGGTGCCTGTGAGCCGGTCTGCCCGGTCGAGGCGATCTTCTACGAGGACGACACTCCGGAGGAGTGGAAGGACTACTACAAGGCGAACGTCGAGTTCTTCGACGAGCTCGGCTCCCCGGGCGGCGCCAGCAAGCTGGGGCTGATCGAGCGCGATCACCCCTTCATCGCCGCGCTGCCGCCGCAGGGCGACTGACCCCGTCAGCGGCCCGCACACCGCGCCGCCTCGGTCCCGTACGCCCTGAAGCCGTACGGGACCGAGGCGTTTGCCGTACCGAAAGTGAGCGAGAACCCGTGTCCGCAGTCTCCGACCGGCTGCCCGCCTTCCCCTGGGACAAGCTGGAGCCCTACAAGAAGACCGCCGCCGCGCACCCGGACGGCATCGTCGACCTGTCGGTCGGCACGCCCGTCGACCCGGTCCCCGAGCTGATCCAGAAGGCGCTGGTCGACGCGGCGGACTCGCCGGGCTATCCGACGGTCTGGGGCACCCCGGCGCTGCGCGACGCGATCACGGGCTGGCTGGAGCGCCGCCTCGGCGCCCGGGGCGTCACCCACCACCACGTGCTGCCGATCGTCGGCTCCAAGGAACTGGTCGCCTGGCTGCCGACCCAGCTGGGCCTCGGCCCCGGCGACAAGGTGGCCTTCCCGCGGCTGGCCTACCCGACGTACGAGGTCGGCGCCCGCCTGGCCCGCGCGGACTTCGAGGCCTACGACGACCCGACCGACCTGGACCCCACGGGCCTGAAGCTGCTCTGGCTCAACTCCCCGTCGAACCCGACGGGCCGGGTGCTGTCCAAGCCCGACCTGACCCGGATCGTCGCCTGGGCCCGCGAGCACGGCGTCCTGGTCGTCTCCGACGAGTGCTACCTGGAGCTGGGCTGGGAGGCCGACCCGGTCTCGGTCCTCCACCCGGACGTCAACGGCGGCTCCCACGACGGCCTCCTCGCCGTCCACTCCCTGTCCAAGCGCTCCAACCTCGCCGGCTACCGCGCGGCCTTCCTGGCCGGCGACCCGGCCGTGCTCGGGCCCCTGCTCCAGATCCGCAAGCACGGCGGCATGATGACCTCGGCACCGACGCAGGCCGCCGTGGTGGCGGCCCTCGGCGACGACGAGCACGTGCGCGTCCAGCGCGAGCGCTACGCCGCCCGCCGCACGGCCCTGCGCGAGGCCCTGCTCGCCCACGGCTTCCGCATCGAGCACAGCGAGGCCAGCCTCTACCTCTGGGCCACCCGCGACGAGTCCTGCTGGGACACGGTGTCCCACCTGGCCGACCTGGGCATCCTGGTGGCCCCCGGCGACTTCTACGGCCCGGCGGGCGAGAACTTCGTCCGCGTCGCCTTCACAGCGACGGACGAACGAGTCCAGGCAGCCACGACCCGCCTGACCGCGAAAACGGGGCCCGGGGAGTAACCCCGAGCCCCGTCGACGGCCAAGCCGGCGGCAGGCCGGCCGTCAGCCGAGCGGCAGCCCCTGCACGGGCAGCTGCCCGGCCCCCGGCAGCCCCTTGCCCACGGCGTCCGTCGGCAGCCCGCCCTTGGTGGCCGTCTGCGCGGTGTCACCGAGGATGTCCCCGGCGGACCCCGCCGCGTCCCCGGCGGCCTTCTGCGCCGCCGGCGTCGCCTTCTTCACGACCGAGCCACCGGTCTTGCCCGCGGCCGGCACCGCCTTCTTCACGGCCTTGCTGCCGGTGTCACCCGCGGTCTCGGTGACGTTCTGCGCCGCGGCGTCCACGGTGTTGCCGACGTTCGCCCCGTCCAGGGCGGTCAGCCCACCGAGGTTCGGGGTGGACGGCAGCTCGGGCGCCGCGCTGGCGGAGCCGGCCGCACCGACCCCGGCGGCCGCTCCCGCAGCGACGAGCAGCGCGGCACGGGCGATCCGGCGGGTCAGGGGGAGGGACATGATGCTCCTTCGACGGGGAGTGAACCTTGAGGTCTTCGACCGCGTCCGGCACCTGATCGTCCGGACGCGGACGCAGTGACTACCGCTCGAACTCCACGAAGGTTGCGGCGGCGCAACGTAAAGAGTTGGCAATGCGTCGCATTATCAGTTGCGCAGAAAAACGGGCAAACGGGAACCGGTCGGAAAGTCTGCTGAATCCTTACGGCCCTGTGTTCCCAAGGGTTCCGACGGATTCGGGAATGCCTTCGCGAAAACCCGCGGGCTTCGTCGCCGACGCGCCCCGCACATAACCCGCACGGGTGAACGGCGGGACTACGGTGCCGTGACGATCCGGACCGGCCCGGCGTCCCGTTCCGCTCCCCGGGCACCGGCGGAACCCTCCGCTCCGCCCGAGCCCTCCGCCGGCCGCCACCGGCTGTCGGTGTTCCCGGCGGTCCACTCCCGCCCGGCGTACGACACCCGCTCGATGTGCAGCGCCGAGGCGTTGGCCACGGCCCAGTGCGCCAGCTGCCAGCCGCGCTGCCCGGCCACCCGCCCGGCGGCCGGCCCGGAGTCCTCGGTCACCGGCAGGGTGACCGTGCGCTCCTCGGAGCCGCCCCCGGTGGCCGAGGGCGCCGCCGACGCCGCGGCGCCCGCCTCCGCGCCGGCCGGCTGGAGCACATCGCGCCCGAAGTCCCGCACCAGCGCCGCACGCACCGCGTCCGGCCCCTTGGCCGGGGTGGCGGCGGGCCGCCCCTCACAGGTCAGCGTGGCCGCGGAGCGCCCGGTCAGGGCGGCGGCGAGCAGCGTGGCGTCCGGCTCGTGCTTGGCGTACGCCTGCGGGAAGCCGCTGCGCTGCACGCGCTGCGCGGCGACCGTCAGCGGCAGCCGGGTGTAGCCGGGGACCTCGACGAGGTGGTCGTAGAACTTCCCGGCCGCGTACGCCGGGTCCATGATCTCCTCCGGTGTGCCCCAGCCCTGCGAGGGGCGCTGCTGGAACAGGCCGAGGGAGTCGCGGTCGCCGTAGTCGATGTTGCGCAGGGCGGACTCCTGGAGCGCCGTCGCGAGCGCGATCGTCACGGCCCGCTCGGGCAGGTTGCGCGCGGTGCCCACGGCCGTGATCGTCGCCGCGTTCACCGCCTGCTCCGGCTCGAACTCGTACGTGGCGCCGTCGTCCTCGGCCGAGACGACCTTGCAGCCAGGCCCGCCCGTGCCCCCGGTGACGTACTGCACCACGAGGTAACCGGCGACCGCGAGCAGGACCACGAAGGCCGCCCCGAATCGGAGGAGGCGGCCCCGGCGTTTCCGGTGTGGGGACGGCTGTAGCACGCGTACAAGGTACTGGAGAGTACCGAGGGCGCAGTGCCGGGTGTGGACAGTGAGTGCGACGGGCGGCGGGTTAGGGTCGACGGCATGGCCGACACCCCGCTTGACCTCACGCTGGACGCCGCGGAGCTCACCGCCCGGCTCGTCGACTTCCCCTCCGAGAGCGGTACGGAGGAGCCGCTCGCCGACGCGATCGAGGACGCCCTGCGCGCCCTGCCGCACCTGACGGTCGACCGGTACGGCAACAACGTCGTGGCCCGGACGAACCTGGGCCGGTCGCAGCGCGTCATCCTCGCCGGTCACATCGACACCGTCCCGATCGCGGACAACGTCCCCTCGCGGCTGGACGACGACGGTGTGCTGTGGGGCTGCGGCACCTGCGACATGAAGGCGGGCGTCGCCGTGCAGCTGCGCATCGCGGCGACCGTCCCCGCGCCCAACCGCGACCTGACCTTCGTCTTCTACGACAACGAGGAGGTCGCGGCGGAGCTGAACGGCCTCAAGCACGTCGCCGAGGCGCACCCGCAGTGGCTGGAGGGCGACTTCGCGGTCCTCCTCGAACCGTCCGACGGGCAGGTGGAGGGCGGCTGCCAGGGCACCCTGCGGGTGCGGCTGAAGACCTCGGGGGAGCGGGCGCACTCGGCGCGCGGCTGGATGGGCTCCAACGCGATCCACGCGGCGGCCCCGATCCTGGCCCGGCTGGCGGCCTACGAGCCCCGGTACCCGGTGATCGACGGCCTGGAGTACCGCGAGGGCCTGAACGCCGTGGGCATCTCCGGCGGTGTCGCCGGGAACGTGATCCCCGACGAGTGCGTCGTGACCGTGAACTTCCGCTACGCGCCCGACCGCACCGAGGAGGAGGCGATCGCCCACGTCCGCGAGGTGTTCGCGGACTGCGGGGTGACGGAGTTCGAGGTCGACGACCACAGCGGCGGCGCGCTGCCCGGGCTGTCCCACCCGGCCGCGGCGGCCTTCATCGAGGCGGTCGGCGGCACCCCGCAGCCCAAGTACGGCTGGACGGACGTCTCCCGTTTCTCGGCGCTCGGCATCCCGGCGGTCAACTACGGCCCCGGCAACCCGCACTTGGCCCACAAGCGGGACGAGCGCGTGGAGGTGGCCAAGGTCCTCGCAGGTGAGGAGCGGCTGAGGTCCTGGCTGACCGCGTGACACGGCCGTGTTTACGGCGCTTCATGGCGGACATGCTCAGGTACCTCGCACGTAACCCGCGGAGATCTACGCTGAGGTGGAACGACCGCAGACGGAGGGAGCGCACATGGCCACCGGCAACCCCGAGGGCAAGCAGCAGCCACCGGAGGAGAAGCGCCTGGGCCCGGTCCTCCGCAGACGGAGCCAGGTGCAGGCCAGCACGACGGACCAGCGGCTGCTGGACGAGCGGGCCCCGACCGACTGGGTGCACACCGACCCCTGGCGGGTGCTGCGCATCCAGTCGGAGTTCATCGAGGGCTTCGGCACCCTTGCCGAACTGCCGCCCGCCATCAGCGTCTTCGGCTCGGCCCGGACCCCCGCCGGCTCCGCGGAGTACGAGGCGGGCGTGCGGCTGGGCAGGGGCCTGGTGGAGGCCGGCTTCGCGGTGATCACGGGCGGCGGGCCGGGCGCCATGGAGGCGGCCAACAAGGGCGCCTGCGAGGCGAGCGGCATCTCCGTCGGCCTGGGCATCGAGCTGCCGTTCGAGCAGGGGCTCAACCCCTACGTCGACATCGGCCTCAACTTCCGCTACTTCTTCGTCCGGAAGATGATGTTCGTCAAGTACGCCCAGGGCTTCGTGGTCCTGCCCGGCGGCCTCGGCACCCTCGACGAACTCTTCGAGGCGCTCACCCTGGTGCAGACCGGCAAGGTGACCCGCTTCCCCATCGTGCTGTTCGGCACCGAGTACTGGGGCGGCCTGGTCGACTGGCTGCGCGACACGGTGGTCCGCCAGGGCAAGGCCGCCGAGAAGGACCTCCTGCTGTTCCACGTGACGGACGACGTGGACGAGGCGGTCGCCCTGGTCTCGAAGGAAGCGGGCCGTTAGCAGAACAAGCCCGTCCGGCGTTCGAGGACGAGGCCGTCAGGCCGAAAACGGGGGTCTGGGGGCGGCAGCCCCCAGAAGGATGGGACGGGTAGGGGCGGCGGGGGCGAGAGAACCTACGCCAGCCCCCGCCGCGCCACCACCGGCTCCCGCCGCCCGGCGATGGCCGCCACCATGTCCAGCACCTGCCGCGTCTCCGCCACCTCGTGCACCCGGTACACCTGCGCCCCCAGCCACGCCGACACCGCCGTGGTCGCCAGCGTCCCCAGCAGCCGCTCCTTCACCGGCTTGTCCAGCGTCTCCCCGACGAAGTCCTTGTTGGACAGCGAGACCAGCACCGGCCACCCCGTGTCCGTCATCTCCCCGAGCCGCCGGGTCGCCTCCAGGCTGTGCCGGGTGTTCTTGCCGAAGTCGTGCCCGGGATCGATCAGCACCGACTCCCGCGGCACCCCCAGCGCCACCGCCCGCTCGGCCAGTCCCAGCGTCACCTTCAGGATGTCCGCCATGACGTCGTCGTACGTCACCCGGTGCGGCCGCGTCCGCGGCTCCACGCCCCCGGCGTGCGTGCACACCAGCCCCACGCCGTAGCGCCCGGCGACCTCCGCGAGCCTGGGGTCGACGCCGCCCCACGCGTCGTTCAGCAGGTCCGCCCCCGCCTCGCACACGGCCTCGCCGACCTCGTGCCGCCAGGTGTCCACGCTGATCACGACGTCCGGGAACCGCCGCCGCACCTCGGCGACGAAGCCGACCGTGCGCCGCGCCTCCTCCCGCGCGGTCACCTCTTCGCCGGGTCCGGCCTTCACCCCGCCGATGTCGATGATCGCGGCCCCCTCGGCGATCGCCTGCTCCACCCGCGCGAGTGCCGGCTCGTCGCGGAAGGTGGCCCCCTGGTCGTAGAAGGAGTCCGGGGTCCGGTTCACGATCGCCATGATCACCGGCTCGTGCGCCTCGAATTCGCGCCTGCCCAGCCTGAGCATCCCCTGTGACCCCTTCTCGTTTCCCTGTTCGACGGCGTGCCGCCTCGCGTGCCCGCGGCCGGCGCTCCCGGTGCCTGCGGCACCGACTGTCAGACTCGCATGGCACGATCGGAGCCGACACATCAGACTCGTCGTCCGACCGTGGGGGCTCCGCGATGGTTATGTTCCTGTTCCTGGTCGTCGCGCTCGCCGTCGTGGTCGCCGCGGTGACCCTCGCCGTCGTGGCGGGCGGTGACAGCGGCCCGCTGCCCGAGGCGGCCCCCGAGCGGCTGACGGACCCCCTGCCCGCGGACCGCCCGCTGAGCCGCGCGGACGTCGAGAGCGTCCGCTTCCCGCTCGTCGCCCGCGGCTACCGCATGGCGGACGTCGACGACGCCCTCGCCCGTCTCGGCGCCGAGCTGGCCGAGCGGGACGCCCGTATCGCCGACCTGGAGTCCGCGCTGGCCGGCGCCCGCGCCGCCGCCCATCACGCCGGCCCCGCCGACCGCACCGTCTCCGTCGAGAAGTCCGACCGCGAGGAGCGGCAGTGAGCGCCGGTACGGCCGTCGCGGGCCCGGACGGCGCCCCCCGCTGCCCCTGGGCCCTGTCCACCGCGGACTACGTGGCGTACCACGACGAGGAATGGGGCCGCCCGGTCCACGGCGACGACGCCCTGTACGAGCGGCTCAGCCTGGAGGCCTTCCAGTCAGGGCTGTCCTGGCTCACCATCCTGCGCCGCCGCCCCGGCTTCCGCGCCGCCTTCGCCGGTTTCGAGATCGCCGAGGTGGCGGCCTTCACCGAGGAGGACCGCGAGCGCCTGCTCGTGGACTCGGGCATCATCCGCAACCGCGCCAAGATCGACGCCACGCTCGCCAACGCGCGCGTGCTGGCCGAGTGGGCCCCGGGCGAACTGGACGCGCTGATCTGGTCGTACGCCCCGGACCCGGCCTCCCGCCCGGTCCCCAGGACGCTCGCCGACGTCCCGGCCGTCACCCCCGAGTCGACGGCCCTGTCCAAGGCCCTGAAGAAGCGCGGCCTGCGTTTCGTGGGCCCCACCACGGCGTACGCGCTGATGCAGGCCTGCGGGCTGGTCGACGATCACCTGGCGACGTGCGTGGCGAGGAGCGCCCGGTGAGGGACGCGGGGAACGGCGCCCGGTGACGGGCGCGGGGCGCGGTGGGAACGACCACCGCGGACCCGCGGCCCCCGCCGCGGCCTCCGCCGCGGCCTCCGCCCGGACTCAGCGGCCCAGGTACTTCGGCTTCTCCTTGTTCACGAAGGCCTGCACGGCGATCGCGTGGTCCTCGGACGAACCGGCCCGCGACTGAAGCTCGTCCTCCTTCTCCAGGGCCTCGTCCAGCGAGTGCGTCAGCCCGTAGGCGACGGACTCCTTCAGTGCCGCGTAGGCGACGGTCGGCCCCTCGGCCAGCGCCCGCGCCGCCTTCTCGGCCTCGGCGCGCAGCTCACCCGCCGGGACGACCCGGTTGGCGATGCCCAGCTCGTGGGCCTCCTGCGCCGTGATGCTGCGCGGGAAGAGCAGCAGGTCGGTGGCGCGACCGGGGCCGACGACCCGCGGCAGCGTCCAGGAGATGCCGGAGTCGGCGGTGAGCGCGACGCCCGCGAACGAGGTGTTGAAGGCCGCGGTGTCCGCGACGATCCGGTAGTCCGCCGCCAGCGCGAAGCCGAAGCCCGCTCCGGCCGCCACCCCGTTCACGGCGGCGACCACCGGCTTGGCCGCCCCCGCCAGCGCCCGCACGATCGGGTTGTAGTGCTCCCGCACCGTGCTCATCGTCTGTCCCGAGCCCGCCTCGCGGTCGGTGGCCAGCAGCCCGATGTGCTCCTTGAGGTCCTGGCCCACGCAGAACGCCCGGTCCCCGGCGGCGGTCAGCAGCACCGCGCGCACCGCGGCGTCGTCCGCGGCGGAGCGCACCGCCTCCCGGAGGGCGACCTTGGTCTCGATGTTCAGCGCGTTCATCGCCTCGGGGCGGTTCAGCGTGATCGTCGCGAGCCCGTCGCTCACCTCGTAGAGCACGGTGTCGGCCATGGCGTTTCCCCTCCGCGTCGCGGTTGTCCAGCACGTACCGGGCGGTACGTCCGGGTGTCTGCACGACAGCATGACGGAGATCGCCGGTGTCGGCCCGCCCCGGGAATGTGAGCTGCGTCAAAGAGTTCCGGTCCGGGGACCGTTCGGCGGAAGTGGGCAAGGGCGCGCAGTATTGCAGTCCCGTCGCCGAATTGAGTGGTTTTGGACGCGTGCGTTGCCCAAGCGATGCCGACTGATGTTGGTCACAGGGTCCTGCGATGCGGGATAATGGCCTGGAAGCAATGTGTTCGATGCCGGTGTCGCGTGTTCCCGTGCGGGCGCGCGTGCCCTTGGTGGGCCGTCGGCTTAGGCGATGAGCTGGTATCAGGAAGGGGAACGAGCATGGCGGCCATGAAGCCGCGGACGGGCGACGGCCCGCTCGAGGTGACCAAGGAGGGGCGGGGCATCGTCATGCGCGTTCCGCTCGAAGGCGGCGGTCGACTCGTCGTCGAGCTGACCCCTGACGAGGCCGACGCGCTCGGCGACGCCCTCAAGAAGGTCGTCGGCTGACGCGGAAGCGACCATACCGTTTCATTCGCCCCGGTGCCGCGCGCGGCACCGGGGCGAATGCGTTGCCGCACTCCCGATGCCCGGGTGCCCCGCCGGGCCCCTCGTCCACCTCTTCACCGCGTCTGCCCCTTCACCGGGTCTACCTCTTCACCGCGCACAGCAACCCGTCGCCCGCCGGCAGCAGCGACGGCACCAGCTCCTGGCTCTCCCGCACCGTCCGCAGCAGCTCCCGCAGCCGCAGCACCTCCGTCGGCTGCGGCCCGGAGTCGATCGTGCGGCCGTGGGCGAAGACGCCCTCGAAGACGACGAGACCCCCCGGCCGCAGCAGGCGCAACGATTCAGCGAGGTAGTCCACGTACTCCAGCCGGTCCCCGTCGCAGAAGACGAGGTCGTAGCCGGCGTCCGCGAGCCGGGGCAGGACGTCCAGGGCGCGGCCGGGGATGAAGCGGGCACGGTTGCTGGCGAAGCCCGCGGCGCGGAAGGCCTGGCGGGCGAACTGCTGGTGCTCCGGCTCCGGGTCGACCGTGGTCAGCACGCCGTCCGGGCGCATGCCGCGCAGCAGATGGATCCCGGAGACGCCGCAGCCCGTACCGATCTCCGCGACCGCCTTGGCGTCCACGGCGGCGGCGAGCAGACCCAGCGCGGAGCCGGTGCCGGGCGTCACCGAGCGCAGGCCCGCCTCATGGGCCCGGTCGCGGGCCCAGCGCAGCGCGTCGTCCTCGGCGACATAGGCGTCGGCGAACGCCCAGCTCGTCTGCCGGTTGCCGGTAATGGCCCTCTCCTGTCCCCGTGGTTGCCTCGGCGTGACTGTATCCGTTGCCGTCGGGAACCCGCAGATGGGACCGGTCGTTTAAAGGGGCAGGAACAACCGACGGGCGGGGGCCCCGAGCCGCGACGGGGGGCAGTGGATGGGCCGGGACGGCGAGCAAGTGCTGACGCAGCCGTACGAGCTGTGGCAGCCCGCGTCAAATTCTCGTAAAACCGCTTATCCGGAGCTAACGGGCGAGGTGGCTATGGTAGGGGCTCCACTGGACACCACCGGAGCCAAAAGGGGAGGTGCGGCTGCGCCTGTGGATCGCGGAGGAGTGCTGCGGCGCTTCCTCGGATCGGCGGGCAGGCCGAAATCCGTGAACGACACCGCTGCTGACCACCACGCCGCCGGCCCCGACCGGACCGCGACCTTTGCCACCGACGCGGACGGGCAGGCGTGGACTCCGCCCACCTGGGAGGAGATCGTCAGCACGCACAGCGGCCGGGTCTACCGCCTGGCCTACCGCCTCACGGGCAACCAGCACGACGCCGAGGACCTCACCCAGGAGGTCTTCGTCCGCGTCTTCCGCTCCCTGTCCACCTACACGCCGGGCACCTTCGAGGGCTGGCTGCACCGCATCACCACCAATCTCTTCCTGGACATGGTCCGCCGCAAGCAGCGCATCCGCTTCGACGCGCTCGGCGAGGACGCGGCCGAGCGGCTGCCCAGCAAGGAGCCCACCCCGCAGCAGGTCTTCAACGACGCGCACTTCGACGCGGACGTCCAGCAGGCACTGGACACCCTCGCCCCCGAGTTCCGCGCCGCCGTCGTCCTGTGCGACATCGAGGGGCTGTCGTACGAGGAGATCGCCGCGACCCTCGGCGTCAAGCTCGGCACCGTCCGTTCCCGGATCCACCGGGGTCGCTCGCAGCTGCGCAAGGCCCTGGCACACCGCTCGCCCGAGGCCCGCGCCGAGCGCCGCTCCTTCGTGGCCGGTGTTCCCGCACTGGGAGGAGGGGGCGCGAGCGCGTGAGTGGGTCACGTCCGAAATCCGAGGGACACCTCGCAGAGCAGCATCTGGGAGACCGACTCTCCGCACTGGTGGACGGAGAGCTCGGTCATGACACGCGTGAGCGCGTGCTGGCGCACGTGGCCACCTGCCAGAAGTGCAAGGCGGAGGTCGACGCGCAGCGCCGGTTGAAGAACGTCTTCGCGGAGACGGCCCCGCCGCCTCCGTCCGAGAGTTTCCTGGCCCGGCTCCAGGGGCTGCCCGCGGGCGGCGACCTGGACGGCGGCGGGCCCGGGCCCGGGGCGGGCTCCGGCCCGCTGCCCGGGCTGCCCGGCCCCGGAGGGCGCTTCGGGGACACCGGCGCCTTCGACATGAAGCGCGGCGAGCGCTTCGACCTCGGTTACGTCCCCTCCCGTCCGCATTCCCCGGTGCTGACGCCCTCCGCGCAGCAGCGGGGCTTCCGGATCCACGACGTCGGCCGGCCGGACGCCGAGCGGTCGGCCTCCCGCGGCCTGCGGTTCGCCTTCGCGGCGGCCGGGGCGGTGTCGCTGGCCGCGATCGCGCTGGGCGGCGTCACCGTCGGCATGCCGGACACCACGTCGGAGACCCGCGGCTCCGGCTCGGGCAGCAACGTCACGCCGCTGCGCACCCAGGGCGCGGGAGCGGCCGCCGTGCCCGAGTCGCAGCGCCGCCGCTCGCCCACGCCGCTGCTCGGCCAGAGCCAGGGCCAGCGCATGATGGGCGACGTCTCCGTGGCGCCCACCTCCGTGTCCGCGCCGCTGCTGCCGGGGCTGCCGCCGCCGACGGGACGGCATCCGGCGGCCCATCCGCCGGCCGCGCCGGTGATGGCCGGTGCCGCCGCGCTGTCCCCACTGATACGCCCGCTCGACGTCCGGCCCCCGGGCCTGATCGCCGCGCCGGCGCCGACCACCTCCCCGGCCCCGTCGCCGGTGGCGCCGACTCCGCCGTCTTCCCGCCCGGTGCCGTGACCGGTGCTCTGCGCAGGAACGCGCGGACCTGATTGAATCCTCGGGTGGGCGCCCAGGGCAGTGCAGAGGCAGCCGGGCGCGCAGTCGACGATCTGCGGTCACCGCCGACGAGCCGTGCCGCGGCCAGCTGTGGGGAGAGCATGAACGAGGGGAAGCCCACGAAGGCGAAGTGGTGGAGCCGTCCGCGCCCGCAGGACGCCGACGGCGCGGGCGCCGACGGCGACTATGAACTGCCCCGCCCGCGTGCCGCCCACCCGCCCGCCGAGGGGGACACCGGCGACGCCGACACCGATGCCGGTTCCGGTGGTGACGCCAAGGCCGATTCCGGCCCCGGCACCGCCGACGGCCATGCGCCGGCCGACTCCGGAGCGGGCGCCGACGGCGACTACGAACTGGACCGCCCCCTGACGCCGGACGACGCCGGGCGGCCCCGGTCGCTGACGCCGGTACCGGTATCGGATGACGTCCGCCCTCGGCCGCTGCACGAGCCCGACCCGTACAGCACGCCGCCGTACGGCGAGCCGGGTCCGTGGGCGCCCGCTCCGCCGGTGCAGCACCCGACGGCGGCACAGGCGCCCGGTACGGCGGCTCCGGCGCACGGCACAGCGGCGGCTCACGCCCCCGCCGCGGCGCAGACGACGGCCCTCGGGCGGGAGCCGGCCACGTCGGCGCCCGGGACGGCCGTACCCGGACCCGGACAAGGGCCGACCGCGTCGGCGCCCGCGCCCGCAACCGCCGTGCCTGGGACCGCCGTGTCCGAAGCCGCCGTACCCGGACCGCTCCCGTCAGAAGCGGTGCCGGCGCCCGCGTCGGGCGGTGCCGGCGACATGCCGGCGGCCGGTGACGCGGCCGACCCCTGGCGGCGCTACGACCCCTGGGCGCAGCCCGCCGCCGGTGCGGGGACCGTCGGGGCGCTCCAGCAGAACGGCGCGGCCGTCCCGACCCGGGACCAGCGCCGCCGGCGGACGCGCAGGGCGCTCGTGGTCGGCGCCGTCCTGCTCGCCGTCGTCTCCGGCGCCGGCGGCGGCATCGTGGGGGCGTACCTGGAGCGCAACGGCGGCCTGGGCACCGTGGAGCTGCCGCAGGCCGGGCGTGAGCCGGCCGAGCGGGACCCGGGCAGCGTCGCCGGGATCGCGGCCGAGGCCCTGCCCAGCGTGGTCACCCTGCATGTGAGCGGCGGCGGCTCCGGAGGCACCGGCACCGGCTTCGTCCTCGACGACCGCGGCCACATCCTCACCAACAACCACGTCGTCGAACCGGCCGGTGCCGGCGGGAAGATCTCCGTGACCTTCCACAGCGGCGACACGGCCGAGGCCACCCTCGTCGGCCGCGACAGCGGCTACGACCTCGCCGTCGTGAAGGTGAGCGGCGTCCGCGGCCTCACCCCGATCCCGCTCGGCAACTCGGACAACGTCCAGGTCGGCGACCCGGTCGTGGCCATCGGCGCCCCCTTCGACCTGGCGGGCACGGTCACCTCCGGCATCATCAGCGCCAAGGAGCGGCCCATCACGGCGGGCGGCGAGGAGGGCGACGGCAGCGACGTGTCGTACGTCGACGCGCTCCAGACCGACGCGCCGATCAACCCCGGCAACTCCGGCGGCCCCCTGCTGGACTCCCGGGGTCGTGTCGTGGGCATCAACTCGGCCATCCGCTCCGCGGGCGGCGGCGGGGACGCGGACGGCGGCCAGGCCGGTTCGATAGGGCTCGGTTTCGCCATCCCCATCAACCAGGGCAAGCGCGTCGCCGAGGAGCTGATCAACACCGGCCGGGCGACCCACCCCGTGATCGGCATCACGCTCGACATGAGCTACACCGGCGACGGCGCCCGCGTCGGCACCGAGGGCAGCGACGGCGGGCCCCCGGTCGTCAGGGGCGGCCCCGGCGACAAGGCGGGCATCGAGGCGGGCGACGTCATCACCGAGGTCGACGGCCGGCGCGTCCACTCGGGTGAGGAACTGATCGTCAAGACCCGGGCGCACCGCCCCGGCGACCGCCTGGAGCTGACCCTGGAACGCGGCGGCGAGGAACGGAAGGTGTCCCTGGTGCTCGGCTCCTCGCACGGCGACTGAACGGCAAACAATCCGGAAAGCGGCCGCGTACACACACGCGGTGGCCACGGGACTGTACCGGTCCGGCGGGATCGGCGGGTACCGTGGATGCGGCCCGGACATCCCAAGGAGCTTCAGGTGTTCAATGACATAGGCGCGCTCGAGCTGGTGACGCTCGTCGTTCTCGCCGTGCTCGTCTTCGGCCCGGACAAGCTCCCCAAGGTCATCCAGGACGTCTCCCGCGTCATCCGGAAGATCCGGGACTTCTCCGAGAGCGCCAAGCAGGACATCCGGCAGGAGCTGGGACCGGAGTTCAAGGACTTCGAGTTCGAGGACCTCAACCCCAAGACGTTCATCCGCAAGCAGCTGGACAACGACGACCTGGGGCTCAAGGAGATCCGCAATGGCTTCGACCTGAAGAAGGAGATGTCGGAGGTCGCCGACGCGGTGCACGCCCGTGACACCGAGCCCTCCTCGACCTCCGGCGCGTCCGCCGCCGGCTCTTCCGCGTCCGCCGCCGGCTCCTCGGCGTCCGGCACGGCCGCCGGTCGCGTCGACATGGCCAAGAAGCCCCGCACCCCCCTCGCCGACGACCGTCCGCCCTTCGACGCGGACGCCACCTGAGGGCGAGCCCGGACGGCCGTATCCCGGTCGCACACGGCCTGAACACGCCGCCCGCGCGACCCACGCGCCGGGCGGTTTCCCGGTTGCCCTCCGTGGTGTGGCTATGCTGCCGAGTTGTTGTACGGGCCGTACGTGAACCAGCAGCGTCGCCCGAAGGGGGGCGGGCCGTACCGGCCCGACGAGAGCGAGGAGGCGTCCGGGCAGATGGAGACGACGAGTGGGGCGGTCGCGCAGGCGCCGGCCGCGGAGGGCGGACAGCAGCTCGCCTCCGCCCGCAGCGCGGTCGACGGCTACCTGCGTGCGCCCTTTCCCTGGTACGGCCTGGACGAGGCCTTCACGGGGCCGCGCTGGCTGATGCAGGTCGGTACGGCGGCCGACGGCACCGTGGAGCACGGCTCGATCGGGCACGGCGACGAGCCGTCGGTCCGCAACGAGCACGTCTCCGGTGACGAGCAGGACGCGCGGGAGAAATTCGCGGTCGTGGTGACCGTCGCGGCCAGCCCCGACCGGCGCAGTGCCGACGGCACGGGCCTGCTGGAGGCCACGTCGGTGTCCTCGGCGGCCTGGCTGGCCGGTGTGGGGCTGCTGTCCTTCACCTGGCCGGGCCAGATGGACCACGCGCTGCGGGACGACTGGCTGGAGCAGCAGACGGAGACGGCGTGGGTCCTGGCGGACGACCTCGACGGGGCCGACTGGTCGACGCTGTCGCTGCCGGTGGACGGGGTGCCGACGCCCTTCCACTACCGGGAGTCCGAGTTCGGCTGGGTCCTCGCCGGGACCACGCAGCAGGGCGTGCACCTCGGGGCGTACGGCAGGGGCATGAGCGCGTACGGGCTGGGCTTCGCCGTGGTGAAGGACGTGGCCGCGTACGCGTGAGCGACGGGGCGCCGCCGACCGCGCGGCGCCCCTTGCCTCCTCGAAGGCCCGTGCTCAGAACTTGTTCTTGGGAGTGATCCCCAGCGACAGCCCGGACAGGCCGCGCTGGCGTCCGCCCAGCTTCCCGGCGATCGCCCGCAGGGCCTGGCCCGCCGGGGAGTCCGGGTCGGTCAGGACCACCGGCTTGCCCTCGTCGCCGCCCTCACGGAGGCGGACGTCGATGGGGATGGCGCCGAGGACGGGGACGGAGGCGCCGGTCGTGCGGGTCAGGCCGTCGGCCACCAGCTGGCCGCCGCCCGTGCCGAAGACGTCGACCATCTCGCCGCAGTGCGGGCACGGCAGACCGGACATGTTCTCGACCACGCCGACGATCTTCTGGTGGGTCTGCACGGCGATGGCGCCGGCCCGCTCGGCCACCTCGGCCGCGGCCTGCTGAGGCGTGGTCACGACGAGGATCTCCGCGTTCGGGACCAGCTGCGCGACCGAGATCGCGATGTCGCCGGTGCCCGGCGGCAGGTCGAGCAGCAGCACGTCGAGGTCGCCCCAGTACACGTCCGCCAGGAACTGCTGGAGCGCGCGGTGCAGCATCGGGCCGCGCCAGACCACCGGCGCGTTGCCCGGCGTGAACATGCCGATCGAGATGACCTTCACGCCGTTGGCGGACGGCGGCATGATCATGTTCTCGACCTGGGTGGGACGCCCGTCCGCGCCCAGCATGCGCGGCACGCTGTGGCCGTAGATGTCGGCGTCCACGACACCGACCTTCAGGCCGTCCGCCGCCATCGCCGCCGCCAGGTTCACCGTGACGGACGACTTGCCGACGCCGCCCTTTCCGGAGGCGACCGCGTAGACCCGGGTGAGGTTGCCGGGCTTGGCGAAGGGCACCTCCCGCTCCGCCTGCCCGCCGCGCAGGGCGGCGGCCAGCTCACGGCGCTGCTCGTCGCTCATCACGTCCAGCTCGACATCGACGCGCGTGACGCCGTCGACCCGCGAGACGGCCTCGGAGACACGCTGCGTGATGGTGTCGCGCATGGGGCAGCCGGAGACCGTCAGGTACACGGCGACCGCGACCGCTCCGTCCGCGCCGATCTCGACCGACTTGACCATCCCGAGTTCGGTGATGGGGCGGTTGATCTCGGGGTCGTTCACCGTCGACAGTGCCTCGCGCACCGCGTCTTCCGTAACCATAAGGACGATGGTACGGCGCCCCGGCTACGCGCCGGTAAGCCCGTCAACGGTCGTCTGCGTCACGTCCCTGCGACCGGTCCGTCCGGAAGGTCCCGACTGCCGGGACCGAGTCGGTCTCGGGGCGGTGGCCGTTCTGGAGCTCCTCCAGCTCCTTGACCATGTCCTGAAGCTCGGAACGGATCCAGTCGCGGGTCGCGACCTCGCCCAGGCCGATGCGCAGGGCGGCGATCTCGCGGGTCAGGTACTCGGTGTCGGCGATCGACCGCTCGTTCTGCTTGCGGTCCTGCTCCAGGTTGACGCGGTCCCGGTCGTCCTGCCGGTTCTGGGCGAGCAGGATCAGCGGGGCGGCGTAGGAGGCCTGGAGGGACAGCGCCAGGGTCAGGAAGATGAACGGATACTCGTCGAACCGCAGGTCGGCGGGGGCGGCGACGTTCCACACCACCCACACGATGATCACGACGGTCATCCAGACGAGGAACCGTCCGGTGCCGATGAACCGCGCGATCCGCTCCGAGAGCCGCCCGAACGCGTCCGGGTCCCACTCGGGCAGGAGCCGGCGGCGCGGCGGGCGCGGCTGGTCCAGCCGGGGACGGTGCCGGGCGGTCGCGGTGGCCCCGGCGGGCGTGCGCTCCCGGACGACGATCTCGCGCTCAGGCGTCATGGACACCCGCCCCCTCCTCCAGGTGGAACTCCGTCTCCCGCCAGTCCTGCGGCAGCATGTGGTCCAGCACGTCGTCCACGGTGACCGCCCCCAGCAGCGACCCGGACTCGTCCACGACGGGCGCCGCCACCATGTCGTACGTGGCGAAGAACCCGGCGACCACGGGCAGCGCCGCCTGCGGCTCCAGCGGTTGCAGGTCGTCGTCGATGATCGAGCCGACCAGCGTGTACGGGGGGTCGCGCAGCAGGCGCTGGAAGTGCACCGTGCCGAGGTACTTGCCGGTCGGGGTCTCGTCGGGCGGCCGGCACACGTACACCTGGGCGGCGAGCGCGGGGGACAGGTCCCGGTTGCGGACCCGGGCCAGGGCGTCGGCGACGGTGGCGTCGGGCCGCAGCACGATCGGCTCGGTCGTCATCAGACCGCCCGCCGTGTGCTCCTCGTACGACATCAGCCGTCGCATGTCGGCCGCGTCGGCCGGTTTCATCAGGCTCAGCAGCCGCTCCTTGTCGGCCTCCGGCAGTTCGCCCAGCAGATCGGCGGCGTCGTCGGGGTCCATCGCCTCCAGGACGTCCGCGGCGCGCTCCTCGGCCAGCTTGCCGAGGATCTCGATCTGGTCGTCCTCCGGCAGCTCCTCCAGCACGTCGGCCAGGCGGTCGTCGTCGAGGGCGGCGGCGACCTCGGCGCGGCGCTTGGCGGACAGGTGGTGCAGGACGTTGGCGAGGTCGGCGGGGCGCAGCTGCTCGAAGGTGGCGAGCAGGTTCTCCGCGCCCTGCCCGTGCTCCTCCAGGGAGAACCCCGTGACCGCCGTCCACTCCACGGTCAGGGTCTCGCCCTTGCTGCGCCGGAAGGCGCCGCCCTTCCTGCCCTTCCGCACGAAGACGCGGTCGATCTCCCAGTCCCGCCGGGTCGGCAGCTGGTGCACGGACAGGTCGAGGACGGTGACCTCCTCGCCGGTCTCGGTGAGGACGACCCGGCGGTCGAGCAGCTCACCGAAGACGAGGCGCTCGGTGGGCCGCTGCTCGAAGCGGCGGACGTTGAGCACGCCGGTGGACAGGACCTGGCCGGACTGGATGCCGGTGACCCGGGTCATCGGCAGGAAGATGCGGCGGCGGGTGGCGAGTTCGACGACGAGACCGAGCAGCCGAGGGGGTTTCTGCCCGACGCGCAGCATCACGACCAGGTCGCGCACGCGGCCAACCTGGTCGCCGTTCGGGTCGAAGACGGCGACACCCGAGAGGTGCGAGACGAAGATCCGGGGGGCGCCCGCTGCCATGCCGGCGGCTCCTTTTCGTCAGAGGGTCGTCACAGGGTCGTGCAGACCGGTCAGAGATCGTCGGTGGTCGTCGGAGGCTGTTCCGTGAGAGCTGTTTCGTGCGTGTCTCTTTTCCGAATTGCCCGCTCGGACGGGCTTCAGGCTAGCCCGTCCGCAACGCGCCCGCCCTGGCGGCCGGTCCGGACGGACTGCCTCCGTTCGCCGGCGGGGACCCCGGTACGCTGCGGTACGCCGCTGTGGATCTGTGTGCCGATCCCTTTCAGACCTGTCGTACCTGTCAGAAAGGCAGCCCCACCTGTGACTGTGACTTCCCGGCGCCGAAACCGCAGGGTCGCTCTGGCCGGCGCGGTGTGCGCCCTGGCCGTGGCCGGGACGGGGCTGACGGGGTGCAGCGGGGAGGACCCGGACGCGGGCACCAACGGGGTCGGCAAGCTGCCCGCCGAGAAGATCCAGGCCAAGACGCGGACGGCGGCCGAGTCCGCACCGGCGGTCCGGCTGTCGGGGACCGTGGTGACCAGCGGGCGCACGTACAAGCTCGACATGCGGCTGAAGCCCGATGGCGGGACCGGGTCGGTCACCGCGGAGGGCAGGACGTTCGGGTTGCTGCGGATCGGCGAGAAGCTCTTCCTGAAGGCCGACGCGGAGTTCTGGAGCAGCGACGACGAGGGCGGCGGGGGCGCCGACGGGGCGGCGGCGGAGAAGCTCGGCGGCAAGTACGTGACGGTGCCGCAGGCCGACCCCCAGTACAAGAAGTTCATCGGGTTCGCCGACAAGGACGTCCTGCTGGACGGGCTGCTCACGCTGCACGGCACGGTGAAGACCGACGGCCGCCACGAACAGGGCGGCGTCCGCACGATCCGCATCAGCGGCGACCAGGGCGCCGGCGGCTCCCTGGACGTGTCGCTGGAGGGCACGCCGTACCCGCTCCGCCTGGTCCGCGCGGGCAAGGCCGGCACGATCCACTTCTCGGACTGGGGCAAGGACTTCCCCCTCCAGGAGCCCCCGAAGGACGAAACCCTGGACTACGGCAAACAACTCCCGACATCCTGAGCCCCCCGAAGGGGACGCGGGAAACACCGCGGCGGTCATGCGCCCCGAAGGGGGCGCGGGGAACGGCGCGACCGGCCACAACGAACCCGCACCCGACCGACGACCCGACCTCCTCACCCCAGACCGCCCCAGCATGCTGAACACCGCGGCGGTCATGCGCCCCGAAGGGGGCGCGGGGAACGGCGCGACCGGCCACAACAAATCCGCACCCGACCGACGACCCGACCCCCACCCCCCACACCGCCCAACCCAGCGGAGCGCTACCGGCGGCGCCGAGCCAGCAACCGCGGCAACCCCGCCGGCATCGGCCCCCGGGTCGTCGCCGGCGTCGGCAGCGGCGGCTCGGCCAGCGAGCCGTCGGGCAGGGCCGCGGTCGCCCCCGTGGGCTCCAGGCGCAGAACCCGGCACTCCCGCGCCCAGCGCTCCGGCATGGCCTCGCCGTCGGGCGCGTTCAGCCGCTTGCCCTTCAGCTCCGCCACCGCCGCCTGCCACTCCTCGGAACCGGAGGGCAGCTCCACCACGCGCGCCGCCCAGGAGACCAGCCGGCCGCCCTTGTCCTTGCTGCGCACGGTCACCTCGGCCACGGCCCCGTCGGCCAGCCCGGGCAGCGGCTGCTCGCCGGGCCCGTCACCGACCACGCAGGCCGCCCCCTCGTGCCAGACGTGCCACAGGGCGCGCGCCGCGGCGCCGGGCGCCTGGACCCAGATCAGCCCGGACTTCTTCGTGGCCTCCTCGACGAGGGCCCGGTCGAGCAGCTCGCTTGTCATGCGCCCAGCCTAACGAGGCCCGCTCACAGCCAGCCGTTGCGCTTGAGCGTGCGGTGGATGCCGAAGCAGATGGCCACCGTGATGCCGAGGACCAGCGGGTAGCCGTAGCGCCACTTCAGCTCGGGCATGTGGTCGAAGTTCATGCCGTACACACCGCACACCATCGTCGGCACGGCGATGATCGCCGCCCACGAGGTGATCTTCCGCATGTCCTCGTTCTGCGCCACGGACGCCTGGGCGAGGTTGGCCTGGAGGATGGAGTTCAGCAGTTCGTCGAAGCCGATGACCTGCTCCTGCACCCGGGCGACGTGGTCGGCGACGTCCCGGAAGTACTTCTGGATGTCCGGGTCGATCAGCCGCATCGGCCGCTCGCTGAGCAGCTGCATGGGCCGCAGCAGCGGCGACACCGCCCGCTTGAACTCCAGCACCTCGCGCTTGAGTTGGTAGATCCGCCCGGCGTCGCTGCCGCGCGGCGTGCCCTTGCGGCCGGGCGAGAACACCTCGGTCTCGACCTCGTCGATGTCGTCCTGCACCGCGTCGGCGACCGCGATGTAGCCGTCGACCACGTGGTCGGCGATGGCGTGCAGCACCGCCGACGGTCCCCGGGCCAGCAGCTCGGGGTCGTCCTGGAGCCGGTGCCGCAGCGCCCGCAGCGAACCCTGCCCGCCGTGCCGGACGGTGATGAAGAAGTCCCGCCCGGTGAAGCACATCACCTCACCGGTCTGGACGACCTCGCTGTTGGCGGTGAGCTTGTCGTGGTCGACGTAGTGGATGGTCTTGAAGACCGTGAAGAGGGAGTCGTCGTAGCGCTCCAGCTTCGGCCGCTGGTGCGCCTGCACCGCGTCCTCCACGGCGAGCGGGTGCAGCCCGAACTCCCGGGCGATACCGGCGAACTCGTCCTCGGTCGGCTCGTGCAGACCGATCCAGACGAACCCGCCGTCCCGGCGGACCCGGCGCATCGCCTCGTGCGGGCTGAGCGGCGTCGCGCACTCGATGCGGCGGCCGTCCCGGTAGACGGCGCAGTCCACGACGGCCGAGCCGGTCTCCGGGTCGCGGGTGGTGTCGTAGGCGCCGCTGTCCTTGCGCAGCGAGACGCGGGCCGGGCGGACGGCGGCGCGCAGGTCACGGATCATCGACATGGCAGGCTCCTTCGCATGGGGCAGCGAAAGACGCCGACGACAGGTGGAACTACCCGGAATGAGGACGTCCGGACTACGGAGTGATGGCGCGTCCACAAAGCGGGGAGCACCGCACCGTCGCGGTGGCGGGTTTCGCGCTTGAGTGAGCTGTCGACGCGGGCCGGGCCGGACCCGGTGCGTCAGGCAGGTCGAACGAACGACGACGTGCTCTTCCGTGCGACGAGACGCGGCCAAGATGCGGCAAGACGCGAAGGTGACGGCGGCGACGGCCGACGGGCCGAGGCTGCTGCGTCAGCGGCCGGAAGAGCGAGTGGTACTGCACGGTCGACTTCGATCCATGACAGCCCCACCTCCTCCGGTCGGTCCCTCGTGAGGGACGATCGATTCCCCTTGTTTAGAGGGGTTCCCCGTAGGGGAGTGTTCAGTGCGGCGGGGCCCTGAGGTTCACGCTTCTGCGTGCTGCCCCGAAACCGCCGACCCAGCGTATCAGCCGCTCGGCGTGTCAAGGCGCGGCTTTGCCCGGTCCTGACGAGTTCTATGCTCGCCGCATGGCTGATGTTCTTCCTCTGGTCGAGGCCCGGTTGCGCAGCGCGCTGGGCGAACCGGACGCGCGCGCGGCGGTCACCTTCCTCGGCACCGACCGCATCGAGGTGCTGCGCTTCACCGGTGACGGCCCGGAGGGCGACATCGTGCGCTACGCCACGCTCGGCATGTCCGCCCACCCCATGACCGACCCCGCGGCGATGCTCGCCGACCCGGTCGAGGGCCCTCGGGCCGAGCTGGTCCTGTCGGTCCGCGCCGGGCGCGCCGACACCGACAAGGTGCTCCGCCCGCTCGCCGTGCTCGCCGCGTCCCCGCAGGTCGAGGGCGTGGTCGTGGCCCCCGGCGCCTCCCTGGACGTCGGTGAGCCGCTGTGGCCCGGCGCCCCGTTCACCTCGGTCCTGGTCGCCGAGCCGGGCGGGCTGGTCGAGGACCTGGAACTCCAGGCCCCGCTGGACCCCGTACGGTTCCTGCCGCTGCTGCCGATGACGCCGAACGAGGCCGCCTGGAAGCGGGTGCACGGCGCCGAGGCCCTCCAGGAACGCTGGCTGACCCATGGCACCGACCTCAGGGACCCCTCCCGCAGGTCCGTGCCGCTGGACTGACCGCCGGGTGACGGATCTCACCAACGGCACGGGCGCACCGGTCAGTTGGCGAAGGCGGAGACGCCGTCCTCGGTGGCGTGCCTCGGCTCCAGCTCCCGGGCCCGCGCGGTGAGCGCCCCCCGCCGTACGACGACCACGGCCGCGCCCAGCACCGCGGTGACGGCGGCCACGGCGAACGGGACGTGGACGTCGGTCCACTCCTCGATCTTCGGGGCGAAGTAGGGGGCGGCCGCCGCCGCGAACCAGCGCACGAAGTTGTAGCCGGCGCTCGCCACCGGGCGCGGGGCGTCGGACACGCCGAGGGCCAGCTCGGTGTAGACGGTGTTGTTCACGCCGATGAACGCGCCGGACAGCACCGTGCAGACGACCGCCGTGGTGTGGTCGCCGTAGCCGAGCACGAGCACGTCGGCCGCGAGCAGCACCAGCGAGCCGCCGAGCACCTTCAGCGAGCCGAACCGCTTCTGCATCCGGGGCGCCACGATCACCGAGAAGACGGCGAGCAGCACACCCCAGGCGAAGAACACCGCACCGGACTTGTACGGCGTCATGTCCAGCACGAACGGCGTGAAGGCCAGCACCGTGAAGAACGTGTAGTTGTAGAAGAACGACGAGATCGCGGCGGACGCCAGCCCGCCGTGGCCCAGCGCCCTGATCGGGTCCAGCAGCGAGGTGCGGCGCGCGGGCTTGGGCTGCTCCTTGAGGAAGGCGGCGATGCACAGGAAGCCGGCCGCCATCAGGAACGCGGTGCCGAAGAAGGGGTAGCGCCAGCTGGCGTCGCCGAGCAGTGCGCCCAGCAGCGGGCCGCAGGCCATGCCGAGGCCCAGGGCGGACTCGTACAGCAGGACGGCGGCCGCGCTGCCTCCCGCCGCCGCGCCGACGATGACCGCGAGGGCCGTCGAGACGAACAGCGCGTTCCCCAGGCCCCAGCCGGCCCGGTAGCCGACGAGCTGGCCGACGGTGTCGGAGGTGCCCGCGAGCCCGGCGAAGACCACGACGAAGGCCAGGCCGAGCAGCAGCGTCCTGCGTCCGCCGATCCGGCTGGAGACGAATCCGGTGACCAGCATCGCGACGGCGGTGATCAGGAAGTACGAGGTGAAGAGCAGGGAGACCTGGCCGGCACTGGCGTGCAGGCCCTGGGCGATGGACGGCAGGATCGGGTCGACGAGTCCGATGCCCATGAAGGCCACGACGGACGCGCCGGCGGTGGCCCACACGGCCTTGGGCTGCCGCAGGATGCCGCCCGCGCCCGCTTCGAAGGGGTCCATTGGTACTCCGGAAGATTTGGTTGGTGTATACACGTATTAAATTAGCATGGCTAATTAGTGCTCTCTACATCTAGTTCTGTGGGGCGGCGGTTCCGTCCGGATGGGTGATCGTCCTTGACGTGGCGGTGCCGGGGTAGGACCGTGGGGCTCTATGAGGGGCGAACCCAGTTGCCCGAAGTGTGGTGGCCGGGTCAGGGCTCCCGGTCTCTTCGCCGATTCCTGGCAGTGCGACGTCCACGGCACGGTGCATCCGTTGCAGCCCGTGGTCCCGCCCAGCGTCGAGGCCCTCGAGGTCGTGGTGCACCGCACACAGGTTCCGGTGTGGATGCCGTGGCCGCTGCCGGTCGGCTGGCTGTTCACGGGCGTGGCCTGTGCGGGTGACGACCGCTCCGGCGGCCGGGCCACCGCGGTGGCCTGCTCCGGGCCCGGCCCGCTCGGCGGCATCGGCGAGCTGATCCTGGTCGCCGAGGAACTCGGCGTCGGCCTCGGCGCGCGGTACGCCGGCATCGACGCCCCGGACCCCGGCCCGTACCTCGATGTCGAGAAGCCGGCCCAGGCCAAGGTCCTGGCCGCCGGGCGCCCGACCCCGCTCTGGCATGTCTCCGGCGCCCCCGCCGACCGTGCGGTCTTCGCGGGCGAGGCGCTCGGCATGTGGCTGTGGGCGGTCGTGTGGCCGGAGCAGTCGGGGCTGCTGATGTACGACGAGCTGGTGCTGACCGACCTGCGCGACGCCGGAGCCGAGGTCGAGCTGGTGCCGTGCGGTGCGTTGTCGCCGCGCTTGCTCAAGCCGTAGGGCCGGTGCCGTGTCCGGTCGTAGTACCTGCCGGTGGCGGTGTCCGGTCGTAGTACCTGCCGGTGGCCCTGTCCGGTCGTAGTGCCGGTGGCCGTGTCTGGGGGCGCCTGGCGGGGGAGGGGGTGCGTTCGGTGGCGGCTGCGGGTCGGGGGTGGCTGGTCGCGCAGTTCCCCGCGCCCCTGAGGTTGGGGGTGTCGAGGGCGTTTGTCGTGGCCGCGCGGCTTGGCCGGGCCTCGGGGGCGTTTGCGCTCGCGGTGCTTGTAGGGGGCGCTCGGGTGCAGTGGCTGTGACGGGGGAGGGGGGAATTCCCGTTATGCTGGAGCGTCCCCGTCCGTCATGTCACCGCTTGGAGTCAGCGTCGTGCGTATCGATCTGCACACCCACTCCACCGCGTCCGATGGCACGGACACCCCGGCCGAGCTGGTGCGGAACGCCGCCGCGGCCGGCCTCGACGTCGTCGCGCTGACCGACCACGACACCACCCGTGGGTACGCCGAGGCGACCGCCGCGCTGCCCGAGGGGCTCACGCTGGTCACCGGCGCCGAGCTGTCCTGTCGTCACGACGGCGTCAGCATGCACATGCTGGCCTACCTGTTCGACCCCGAGGAGCCCGCGCTGCTCGCCGAGCGCGAGCTGGTCCGCGACGACCGCGTGCCGCGGGCCAAGGGCATGGTCGCCAAGCTGAACGCGCTGGGCGTGCCGGTCACCTGGGAGCAGGTCGAGCGGATCGCGGGCCACGGCTCGGTGGGGCGGCCGCACGTCGCCTCCGCGCTCGTCGAACTGGGCGTCGTACCGACCGTGGGGGACGCCTTCACCGAGGACTGGCTCGCCGACGGCGGCCGGGCCTACGTGGAGAAGCACGAGACCGACCCCTTCGAGGCGATCCGGCTGATCAAGGGCGCGGGCGGGGTCGCCGTCTTCGCGCACCCGGCCGCCGCCAAGCGGGGGCGCACGGTACCGGAGACCGCGATCGCCGAGATGGCCGCCGCCGGGCTCGACGGCATCGAGGTCGACCACATGGACCACGACGCGGACACCCGGGCCCGGCTGCGCGGGCTCGCCAAGGAACTGGGGCTGCTGGTGACCGGGTCCAGCGACTACCACGGCAGCCGGAAGACCTGCTCGCTCGGCGACTACACCACGGACCCCGAGGTCTACGGAGAGATCACGCGGCGGGCCTTCGGGGCGTTCCCGGTGCCGGGGGCCGGCGGAGCCTGATCCTCCGCGTTCCGGCTGTCATGGGTGCACGCCGGGTCCGGCCGGGCGCCGACCTGGGGCCCTGACCCGAGGTCCGGCCGTCCACTCGTCCACGCTCGGCGGTCGAGGGCCAAGGGCACTGACAGGGGCTGCTGAGCCGGGCTGCCGCTGCCGGGCCGCTGGGTCGCCGGACTGCTGGGCCGGACTGCTGGGTCCGCCGGGCTGCTGGCCTGGGCCGCTGGGCTGCCGGGCCGCTGGGTCGCCGGGCTTCGTACGCCGCGGTGTTCCGGTGGGCGTGCCCGCCCGGAGTTCCGCTCGGTCTCCTGTCCGGTCACCTGCCCGTGTCTTCGGTCACCTGCCCGCGAGCTCCGGCTCCCCGTGCCGTGCTGGTTCCGGACCGGGCTCGGTCCCGGAGGGCCGGCCCGGCCACGGCTCTCGTGCGCCGACTCCCACCCGGCCGTGCCCGGTGCCGACGCGCGGCCCCGAGCCGCCGCCCGGAACGCTCCCCGTACTCACTTCCCCCCCGCACACTCCCATCCGTTTCTCCTGCAAGGCCAGTGGCTCACCCATGTTCGACATCGCCGTCTTCGGTTCCCTCTTCCTGACCCTCTTCGTCATCATGGATCCCCCCGGGATCACCCCGATCTTCCTCGCGCTGACCGCGGGCCGGCCCGTCAAGGTCCAGCGGCGGATGGCCTTCCAGGCGGTCTGCGTGGCCGGCGGTGTCATCACCGTGTTCGGTCTGCTGGGCCACCAGATCCTGAACTACCTGCATGTCTCCGTACCCGCCCTGATGATCGCGGGCGGGCTGCTGCTCCTGCTGATCGCGCTGGACCTGCTCACCGGCAAGACGGACGAACCGAAGCAGACCAAGGACGTCAACGTCGCGCTCGTCCCGCTGGGCATGCCGCTGCTGGCCGGGCCCGGGGCGATCGTGTCGGTCATCCTCGCCGTGCAGAAGGCGGACGGCGTCGGCATGCAGGTGTCGGTGTGGTCGGCGATCCTCGCCATCCACGTCGTGCTGTGGCTCGTGATGCGCTACTCCCTGCTGATCATCCGCGTCATCAAGGACGGCGGCGTCGTCCTGGTGACCCGGCTGGCGGGCATGATGCTCTCCGCGATCGCCGTGCAGCAGATCATCAACGGCGTCACGCAGGTGATCCAGGGGGCGTGACCCGTGCCCGCGAGCCGGGTGCGTACGAGTGGAGCCCCGGTACGCGGTGCGTACCGGGGCTCCGGGCGTATACAAAGACTTCCGCGCGCTACGAGGCCGACGTGCCGGCCGGGCGGATCCACAGGCGCTGCCCGATGGCGGCTGCCTGCTGGACGATGCGGTTGACAGAGGCGGCGTCCACAACGGTCGTGTCCACGGGCGTGCCGTCGACATCGTCGAGTCGCATGACTTCAAATCGCATGGCCTCTCCCTTCGTCTGGTCATCCTCCTGAGGAGAACTACTGTGGGTGCCGCGAGCATCACACGGGGCACCGATGCCCCGCGTCTCTCAGCGGCTACATCCAGTCAACGACGCGGATGTAACAAACATTCCCTACGCTAAAGAAATTTTTCGAACGTCTAATTACCCGGTGGTAGGGGCTGCCCGCTCCTCGCCCGGGCGGGACCGACCGGGACCGGTTGTGTTCACAGCGTGACCGCCGGGACAATGGAGCTGATGAACGACGACCTCGGGTCCCTGAACGCCCGCATCGAGCGCACCAACGAGCTGCTGGAGCGCATGCTCGCCGAGGTGGCGAAGACGCCCTCGACCCATGCGATCTTCGTCGACGCCGGATATCTGTACGCGGCGGCGGGCCGTCTGGTGGCGGGGACCGAGGACCGGCGCGCCTTCGACCTCGACGCCGAGGGCCTGATCGACGCCCTCATCGACAAGGCCCGCTCGATCTTCGCGGACAGCAGGCTGCTGCGGGTCTACTGGTACGACGGCGCCCGGCGCCGCATCCACACCGCCGAGCAGCAGTCCATCGCCGAGTTGCCGGACGTCAAGGTCCGCCTCGGCAACCTCAACGCCAACAACCAGCAGAAGGGCGTCGACTCCCTGATCCGCTCCGACCTGGAGTCCCTCGCCCGGCACCGGGCCATCAGCGACGCGGCGCTGCTCGGCGGCGACGAGGACCTGGTCTCGGCGGTCGAGGCGGCCCAGGGCTACGGCGCCCGGGTCCACCTGTGGGGCGTGGAGGCCCCCGAGGGACGCAACCAGGCCGATCCCCTCCTCTGGGAGGTCGACAGCCAGCGCACCTTCGAGCTGGACTTCTTCAAGCCGTACGTCTCCCGGCGCACCACCGCGCCCTACGAGACGACCGGCACCGCCCGGCCGACCCGCGAGGACGTCCGCTTCGTGGGCGCCCAGATCGCGGCGAAGTGGCTGGCCGCCCGGGGACGCGAGTCGTTGGCGGAGCTGCTCCCCGGCCACCCCTACCTGCCCGGCTCGGTCGACCAGGACCTGCTGGTGGAGGCGGAGGGCATGCTCCAGTACTCCCTCCGCGGCCAGGCGGACCTGCGAAGGGCCCTGCGCGACGGGTTCTGGGAGCACGTGCAGACGCTGTACTAGGCCCGCACCCGGTCTCCTCCGGCCGGGGCGCCGACGGCCGGTCGCCGGCTGCGGTGGTTCAGCGGGGCACCGTGTCCCAGAAGTCGGCGAGGGCGGCGGCCGTGGGCAGGGGACGGTCGGTGTTGGGGGAGTGCTCGGCGCCGGGGACGACGGTCCGGCGCGCGCCCAGCCGTTCGGCCATGTCGTTGAGGAGCGGCACCGGCCAGGTGTCGTCGCGTTCCCCCGACAGCACGTGGAACGGGAGCGGCAGGGCGGCGAGTTCGGCGACCCGGTCAGGCTCCGTGCACAGTTGACGCCCGGTCGCCACGAGTTGTGCCGGCCTGGTGCGGAGCCAGCGGTCGCGCAACCGCTCCTCGTCGACGAGGCCGCGGGCGGGGCCGCCGACCTCCTCGGGCGGGCCCATGGCCTGGATCGCTTCCCACACCTCGGCCATGGACATCACGGCGAGCGCGTCGTGCAGCAGCTTCACGCGCTGCTGCTGCGAGACCGAGATCTGCGCCGGGCCGGACGACATCAGTGTGAGGGAACGGAAGGGGGAGTGGTCCAGGAGTACGGCGGCCCGGGCGATCTGGCCGCCGAGCGAGTGCCCGAGAAGATGCACCGGGGCCCCGGCCTCCAGGGCCGCGACCTGCGCGAGCACGTCCTGCGCCAGTTCCGGCCGGGCGTAGGCGGACTCGTCGTCCGCGGGCCCGTCGGACTCGTACTGGCCGCGTCCGTCGACGGCGACGGTCCGGTAGCCGCGCGCCCCGAGCGGCTCGTGCAGCAGCGTGAAGTCCTCCTTGCTGCCCGTGAAGCCGGGCAGCATCAGCACGACGCCCTTCGGCTCGACGCCGTCGGCGACGGGGGAGTCCACGACGGCGAACCCTCCCCGCGCGGTCCGCAGCCGGTGGACACGCGCGTCCGGGGGCGGGGTGAAGATGGCGTTCTGACTCACGCGCCGAGGGTATCGGGCCCGACCGGGCGTGGTGGACGGTGCGCCGGCCGCGGGATGGCGCCGGCACGGCCTGCGGGGCTGCGTCGGCGGTCTGGGCGGTGGGGCTTGGGGCTGGGGCTGGGTCGGCTTTCTGCGCGGTGGGGTGTGGAGTTGCGCCGGGGTCCTGCTTGGTGGGGTTTGGGGTTGCGCCGACGGCCTGCTTGGTGGGGTTTGGGGTTGCGCCGGGGTCCTGCTTGGTGGGGCTTGAGGTTGAGCAGGCGTTCTGCTTCGGGGGCGGGCCGGCTCTGCGCCGGCACTCTGCCTTGGCGGCCGGTGGTCCCCGGGAATGCCGTCGGCCCGGTCCGCGCGGGGCGGACCGGGCCGAGGGGGTGACCGGTGCGGGCGTCAGGCCTCCGTGGGCTCCACGGTGGCCGTGGCGGCCGTGGCCTTGCGGGTGCGGCGCCGCGGCTTGGCCTCGGTGGCCGCCGGTTCCTCGGCGGCCTGGGCGGGGATGTCCGCCGGGGCCGTCTCGGTGGCGGCGGTGGCCTTGCGGGTGCGGCGGGCCTTGGGCTTGGCCTCGGCGCCCTCCGCCGTCTCGGTGGCGGCCTTGGCCGTGGCGGCGGTCTTCCGCGTGCGGCGCGGCTTCTCCGCCGACGGCTCCGACGCCTCCGCGGCCGGGGCCGTTTCGGTGGCGGCGGTGGCCTTGCGGGTGCGGCGGGCTTTGGGCTTGGCCTCGGCGCCCTCCGCCGTGTCGACGGCGGTCTCGGAGGAGTCGGCGGACTCCGCCGGCGCCGCGGCCTTGCGGGTGCGGCGCGTCCTCGGCTTCGCCTCCGTGCCCTCGGCGGTGTCGGCGGCGGTCTCCGCCTTCTCCGCCTTGGCCGTCGACTTCCGTGCGCGGCGCGGCTTCTGCTCCGTGGCCTCGGGCGCGCTCTCCGCGGCCTCCGACGTGGGCTCGACCGTCCCCTCGGCGGTGTCGACCGCCGTCTCCGCCGTCGTCGCCGCCTTGCGGGTGCGGCGGCGCGGCTTGGCAGCGGGCGCCTCCTCGACGGCCGGGGCCGCGGGTGCGTCGACGGCCACCGTGGCCTCGGGAGCGTCCGGCACGGACGGTGCGGCCGACTCGGTCGGCTCCACCGTGGTGGCCGGTGTCTCCGCCGACTTCCGCGTACGGCGGCGGCGCGGCTTCGCCGCGGCCTCGGCGGCCTCCGCGCCCGCGGCGACGGCCTCCGTCGCGACGGAGGCCTCGGGGGCCGACCCCTCGGCGGTGGCCACGGCGGCCTCCGCCGCCTGCGCGGCCTCGGCCGGCGCCCCGCCGCGGGTACGGCGCCGACGGCGCAGGGTGCGGGAACCGGCCTGTGCGCCGTCCGCCTCCGCGTCGCCGGTCACGGCCGTGCCGGGCGAGGTGGTGGCGTTCGTGGTGTCGCCGGACTGTGCCGCGTCCACCGGTGCCCCGCCGCGCGTACGGCGGCGGCGACGCGGAGTACGCGCCGGACGCTCGCGCTCGGCGGAACGGGACTCGTCCCGGCCGCCGCGACCGTCCCGGCCACCGCGTCCGCGACCGCCCCGGCCGCCCGGCTCGCCCAGGTCCTCCAGCTCCTCCGCGGCCAGACCGGCGCGGGTGCGCGCCGCGCGCGGCAGGACACCCTTGGTGCCCTCCGGGATGCCCAGCTCGGAGTAGAGGTGCTGGGAGGTGGAGTACGTCTCCGCCGGGTCGCCGAAGCCCAGCTCCAGCGCCTTGTTGATCAGCTGCCAGCGCGGGATGTCGTCCCAGTCGACCAGCGTGATCGCGGTGCCCTTGGCGCCCGCGCGGCCCGTACGGCCGACGCGGTGCAGGTATGTCTTCTCGTCCTCGGGCGTCTGGTAGTTGATGACGTGCGTCACGCCCTCGACGTCGATGCCGCGGGCGGCGACGTCGGTGCAGACCAGCACGTCCACCTTGCCGTTGCGGAAGGCGCGCAGCGCCTGCTCGCGGGCGCCCTGTCCGAGGTCGCCGTGGACCGCGCCGGAGGCGAACCCGCGGCGCTGGAGCTGCTCGGCGATGTCGGCGGCGGTGCGCTTGGTGCGGCAGAAGATCATCGCCAGTCCGCGGCCCTCGGCCTGGAGGATGCGGGAGACCATCTCCGGCTTGTCCATGGAGTGCGCGCGGTAGACGAACTGCTTGATGTTCGCCACCGTCGCACCCTCGTCGTCCGGCGCGGTGGCGCGGATGTGGGTCGGCTGCGACATGTAGCGGCGGGCCAGGCCGATCACGGCGCCCGGCATGGTCGCCGAGAACAGCATCGTCTGGCGCTTCACCGGCAGCATGTCGATGATCTTCTCGACGTCGGGCAGGAAGCCCAGGTCGAGCATCTCGTCGGCCTCGTCCAGGACGAGGCACCTGACGTGCTTCAGGTCGAGCTTCTTCTGGCCGGCGAGGTCGAGCAGGCGGCCCGGGGTGCCGACGACCACGTCGACGCCCTTCTTGAGGGCCTCGACCTGCGGCTCGTAGGCCCGGCCGCCGTAGATCGCCAGGACCCGCACGTTGCGGGCCTTGCCGGCGGTCAGCAGGTCGTTGGTGACCTGCGTGCACAGCTCGCGCGTGGGGACGACGACGAGCGCCTGCGGGGCGTCGGTCAGGTCTTCGGGCCGGGCGCGGCCCGCCTCCACGTCGGCGGGGACGGTGACGCGCTCGAGGAGCGGGAGGCCGAAGCCCAGCGTCTTGCCGGTGCCGGTCTTGGCCTGGCCGATGACGTCCGTGCCCGAGAGGGCCACGGGGAGCGTCATCTCCTGGATGGGGAAGGGGGTGGTGATGCCGACGGCCTCCAGGGCCTCGGCGGTCTCGGGGAGGATCCCGAGGGATCGGAACGTCGTAGTCAGGGTGCTGCCTCTTCTGTGTGCGCGGTGCGAGGCGAGCGCGGGGGGTCGTGTTGGACCGTGCCGGGGACGACGGCTGCCTTACGGGCGGTGCCGTAGGGCACGGGACCACTGCCGACGCTCTAGCGCTCGTACCGCTGAGGGTGTCCCTCCGCCTTCCGTACGCACTGTGCCGTACGGAACGAAGGGCTGTCGGGTCGGAGCCGATCGGGCCACCGACCGGGCATCCTCATGCGTGCGGCCCGACGAAGATGTCACGTACCCGTACGTCACATACTCGGCAGGCGCATTACCACCATACCCCGGATTCGCGCACATGCGATGGCCGATTTGGCCATGTAGCCGTCGTCACAGCGTCCGTCACCGGGTTCGGCACGCCGGTGCGGCGGGGGAGGCGGGCGGGGCGGCCGGTCAGCGACCCGGTGACGACCCGGTCGCGACCGAGGGACCGAGCGAGGATCGAGCGGGGACCGACCGAGGACCGAGCGGGGACCGCCCGAGGGCCGGGTGAGGGCCGACTGAGTGCCGGGTGAGGGCGACCGAGGGCCGACCGAGGGTCGACCGAAGGCCGACCAGGGACTTCCGCCCGGTGGCGGGCGGGCTATTGTGCGCTTCATGACGAGCTCTGACAAGCCTGGCAACGACACCGCCGAGCCCACCGGAGTCGCCGCCCGGGACTGGGCGACGGCCTCCGCCGACCCGCAGTACCGCGCCGCGGTCGTGGATCTGCTCGGTGCGCTGGCGTACGGCGAGCTGGCGGCGTTCGAGCGGCTCGCGGAGGACGCCAAGCTGGCGCCGACGCTGGCGGACAAGGCGGAGCTGGCGAAGATGGCCTCCGCCGAGTTCCACCACTTCGAGCGGCTGCGCGACCGGCTCGCCGAGATCGGTGAGGAGCCGACGGCGGCCATGGAGCCGTTCGTGGCGGCCTTCGCGGGCTTCCACAAGCAGACGGCGCCCTCGGACTGGCTGGAGGGCCTCGTCAAGGCCTACGTCGGCGACTCGATCGCCAGCGACTTCTACCGCGAGGTCGCCGCCCGCCTCGACTCCGACACCCGCGACCTGGTGCTCACCGTGCTGGACGACACCGGGCACGCCGGGTTCGCCGTGGAGAAGGTGCGCGCGGCGATCGACGCGGACCCGAGGGTGGGCGGCCGGCTGGCCCTGTGGGCACGGCGGCTGATGGGCGAGGCCCTGTCGCAGTCCCAGCGCGTGGTCGCCGACCGGGACGCCCTGTCGACGATGCTCGTGGGCGGCGTCGCCGACGGCTTCGACCTCGCGGAGGTCGGCAAGATGTTCTCCCGCATCACGGAGGCGCACACCAAGCGGATGGCGGCGCTGGGCCTGGCGGCCTGAGCCGACGGTTCCGATCCTGGCGGCCCGAGCCGGGCTCCCCGCCCGGCGGCCGTGACCCCGCGGCCCGGGCGGGCCGGGGCGATCGGCCGGGCGAGCTACGCCGTGCCGGTCCCACCGTGCCGGTCACCTCCGGGGGCGCGGGCGGTGTCGGAATCGGCCGGTCAGACGGTTGCCGAGCGGCCGCGGAGTCTTCCCGCGGGGCGCAGCAGCAGCGACAGCGAGGCCGCGGAGAGGACCACCGCGCCCAGCAGGACGGGGACCAGCCCTCCCGCGTCCAGCGCGGTGTGCGTGACGAACGCCCCGAACAGGGCACCGGCGACGCCGGTCGGCAGGACGAGGGCGCGGGCCGGGAGGCGGTGCGGCAGGCGGAGGGCGGCGGCCCATGACAGGGCCAGGCCGAGGATCGCGGCGCTGAGCGCTTCCAAGATCATGTCGGGGTTCCCTCCCACATGGCCGACCTGCCCGAAACGGTCGTAGCCGTCTTACCCCCGACCTGCGGAATGCAATCCTCCCCTTGTGAGCGTCTTGTGTGTGCCATCGGTGGACCCGAGACGAGGTGCAGGCGCCGGTGTGGGCGAGGTGCAGGCGTCGGTGAGACCGGTGCGCAGCGGCGTGGCGGCGGGCCGGCCCCGGGCAGAGCGAAGGGCCCGGCGGTCGCCGACCGCCGGGCCCTCGCGCCGTCCGCTGCTCGCTACAGCGCGCCGAAGCCCACCTTGCGCGGAGACGGCTCACCGATCTCGACGTACGCGAGGCGGTCCGCGGGGACGAGGACCTTGCGGCCGTGCTCGTCCACCAGGCTCAGCAGCTGAGCCTTGCCGGCCAGCGCCTCGGCCACCGCGCGCTCGACCTCCTCGGCGCTCTGACCGCTCTCCAGAACGATCTCGCGGGGCGCGTGCTGCACGCCGATCTTGACCTCCACGGCTATGTCCCTCCGACGGTCAGTGAGTGCGCGACCTTCCGCGCCGTACGCTGCACACATTAGCCCGGTGAGGGGACGTACACGCTCCGCGCAAGAACGCCAGGAGCGAACAGCCGCCGGGAACAGACGGACAGCCGCCGGGAGCAGACGCGCCGCCGCCGGGAACGGCGGATCAGTGCTGCTGGTCGTGCTGCTGCTCGCTGCCGTGCAGCGGGAAGCCGGCGATGCCCCGCCAGGCCAGCGAGGTCAGCAGCTGCACCGCCTGGTCGCGCGGCACGCTGCGGTCGCTGTGCAGCCACGACCGGGCCACCACCTGGGCCAGCCCGCCCAGGCCCGAGGCCAGCAGCATCGACTCGGCGCGGGAGAGGCCGGTGTCCTCGGCGATGACGTCGCAGATCGCCTCGGCGCACTCGTTCGTGACCTTGTCGACGCGCTCGCGCACGGCGGGCTCGTTGGTCAGGTCCGACTCGAAGACCAGGCGGAAGGCGCCGCCGTCGTCCTCGACGTACGCGAAGTAGGCGTCCATGGTGGCCCGGACGCGCTGCTTGTTGTCGGTCGTCGACGCGAGCGCGTTCCGTACCGACTGGATCAGCGCCTCGCAGTGCTGGTCCAGCAGTGCGAGGTACAGGTCGAGCTTGCCCGGGAAGTGCTGGTAGAGGACCGGCTTGCTCACGCCCGCGCGCTCGGCGATGTCGTCCATCGCGGCGGCGTGGTAGCCCTGCGCCACGAACACTTCCTGTGCGGCGCCCAGCAGCTGGTTCCGTCGGGCACGACGGGGCAGGCGGGTGCCCCGTGGGCGTACCGCCTCTGTCTGCTCGATGGCTGTCACGCCGCCTCCCAAAGTCGTCCTTGTGCGGTGTGCGCCGCGTCGCCATCGTACTTTTCGGTAACCGTGGTGTGCGCGGTGCGAGCGCAGAATTTCACGGACCGGACGGTGACGAAAGCCACGCAAGTGGTTTTAAAAGGGATCAGGTCGGGCAGAAATCGTTCTCTTCCCTGTTCGGTGGGTGTGCGGCGGGCGTGCGGTGGGGCGTGCGGCAGTGTTCCGTGAGCCTCCGGCGCCGCCCGTCAGCGGTAGTCGTCCTCGTCGAGGGAGACGATCCGGGCCTGTTCCGCCAGGTCGGCCTCGTTGCCCCGGTCCGGGTCCACGCCGGTCAGCGGGTCGTCGCGGTCCGGCGCGACGTCCGCGTGCTGCTCGGCGGCGTCGGCGTCCGGGGCCTCGACGTCGAACTCCCTGGCTTCCGCGGTCTCGTCCTCGAAGGTCTCGGGATCGGTCGGATCGACGGCCATGTCGGGCTCCCTTTCTACGAACGTCCCTGGTGAATGCAGGGGCCACACGCGGGTGCCCTCTGCACGAGCCTAGGAGACACCCGGTGCGGACGCCATGCGGTCCGCGTCCACAGCAGTACCCACACCACGTCGGACATGCACCGCGCGGGTGGCGGGTGGCGGGTGGCGGTTGGTGGGTGGTGGGTATTGGATGACGCGTGAGCGGCGGGCCTGTGAGGGCGAACACATGAACCCCTGTGTGATCGTCTCGTAACATTGCCGCATGTCTTCGACCGAGCTGCCGTCCGTGCCGCCCGCCAACGTGCTGTCGGACAGGGCAGCCGTCAGGGTCGCCGAGGGTGAGCGGCTCAGGTCGGTCCGGCTGCCCGGCGTCACCTTGACGGTGCGGTCGAGACCGCCGGCCCGTACAGGACTTCCGCCCGCGCTGTACGTGCACGGGCTCGGCGGCTCCTCCCAGAACTGGTCGGCGCTGATGCCGCTGCTGGAGGACGTCGTCGACGGCGAGGCCGTCGATCTGCCGGGTTTCGGCGACTCCCCGCCACCGGACGACGGCGACTACTCGGTCAGCGGTCACGCACGCGCGGTGATCCGCCACCTGGACGCCGCCGGACGCGGCCCGGTGCACCTGATCGGCAACTCCCTCGGCGGCGCGATCACGACCCGTGTCGCCGCGGTCCGGCCCGACCTGGTGCGGACGCTGACCCTGGTGTCGCCGGCGCTGCCGGAGATCCGCGTCCAGCGTTCCGCCGTACCGACGGGGCTGCTCGCGCTGCCCGGCGTGGCCCGGCTGTTCACCCGCATCTCCCGGGACTGGACGGCCGAGCAGCGGGTCCGCGGCGTCATGGCGCTGTGCTACGGCGATCCCGCGCGGGTCACCCCGGAGGGATTCCAGCACGCGGTGGAGGAGATGGAGCGGCGGCTCAGGCTGCCGTACTTCTGGGACGCGATGGCCCGCTCCGCGCGCGGGATCGTCAACGCCTACACCGTCGGCGGCCAGCACGGTCTGTGGCGTCAGGCCGAACGGGTTCTCGCGCCGACGTTGCTCATCTACGGTGGCCGGGACAAACTCGTCGGCTATCGCATGGCGCAGCGGGCGGCACGTGCCTTCCGCGACTCGCGGCTGGTGACCCTGCCTGACGCGGGGCACGTCGCCATGATGGAGTATCCGGAGACCGTGGCCACCGCGTTCCGCGAACTGCTCGCGGAGACCGAGCACGGGGACGACGACCGCCGGGACGACGAGCGCGACCGCAGGGGCGACGGACGACTGGCGCCCTACAGCAACGACGACCGCAGCAACGACGACCGCAGGATCGAGGCCGTGGAAGACAGCGCCGCGAACGAGACCACAGGAGGCTGAGGCGCGACGTGGGACGCCACAGCCGCCGCGGACCGGCCCCCAAGCCCGCCAACGGCCCGGCACCGGGGCAGGACCGCCGTCGGACACCCGGAGCGCCATCGGTGGACGAGCGGCGCGCGCCCACGGGCGCGGCACCGGCGTACGGAGCGCCCGCGCGGGACGGTGAGCCCGCGGCCGGGACGGGCGGCCCCTGGACGCCCGGGTACACCGAAGGGCGCTTCACCGCGGGCACGCCCGGGCAGTCCGCGGGTGCGCCGAGGCACGCTGACCCCGGGTTCCCCGACGGCACGCCGGCGCACGGTGTGCCCCGCCACCACGACGGCACGCCCGCCCACGGATTCCCGCGGCTGCCCGACGGCACGCCCGCACACGGGGTTCCTCGCTTCCCGGACGGGACGCCCGCCCACGGCGTGCCCCGCTTCCCGGAGGGCACGCCCGCCCACGGTGTGCCCCGGTTCCCCGACGGCACGCCCGCGCACGGGGTGCGGCAGGTGCGGGGTGGTCACCCCGAGCAGTGGGAAGCCGGGGGCGGCTGGGGCGAGTTCAGGGGTGGCCCGGCGCCGGGGCACGCGCCCCCGTTCCCGCGGCAGCGTCAGGCACCGCCGACGGGGCCGGCGGGCGGCGGACCCGGTCGGACCCCGGGACCCGGCGGGCCGCGGCAGGAGTACCTCGACGCCTTCGACGAGCTGGACGCGATCGAAGCCGAGGACGACGTCTTCGCGGCGCGTACGCCGCCCCACGGCTCCCGCGCCCCCGGCGGGGCCCCGACCCGGGCGGCGGGCCCGTACGCCTCCGTCACCGACTGGAACGCCGGGACCGGCACCCTCCCGCCCGGCGCCGCCCCGCCCGGCACCGACGACCGCGGTGACGACGCGCCGCCCACCGGCGCCCCCGGCCCGGTCAGGGGCGGCAAGGGGCGTACGTTCACCGGGATCGCGGCGGCCGCCGTCACCACCGTGCTCGCGGTGGTCGTCGCCGGCCAGGTCACCGACGGACGCGAGAGCGACAACGTACAGTCGCAGTCCTCCGCGGAGCAGGCGCGCGACAGCCGCGACCCCGCCTCGCGCAGGGACGAGCGGCCTACGCCGACCGCGCCCGGCGCCGCGGCCCCGCTGACGTACGAGCAGAAGATGGAGAAGACCTTTCCGCTCGACGAGAAGCTGGACGGGCCGGGTGAGTTCGAGGCCGTACCCGGCATCGCCAAGGGGCCCGGAAGAGGGCAGAAGTTCACCTACCGGGTGGACGTCGAGCGGGAACTCGGCCTCGACGCCGAGCTCTTCGCGCAGGCCGTGCACAAGACGCTGAACGATCAGCGGAGCTGGGCCCACAACGGCGCCCGCACCTTCGAGCGCATCCACTCCGGGCAGCCCGACTTCGTGATCACCCTGGCCAGCCCCGGCACGACCGCCGTCTGGTGCGCCAAGTCCGGCCTGGACACCACCGTGGACAACGTGTCCTGCGACTCGGCCGCGACCGAGCGAGTGATGATCAACGCCTACCGGTGGGCGCAGGGCGCGGAGCCGTTCGGCGACGACATCCACGCGTACCGCCAGATGCTGATCAACCACGAGATCGGTCATCGCCTCGGCTTCAACCACGTGACCTGCGACAAGGACGGCGAACTCGCGCCGGTCATGCAGCAGCAGACCAAGTTCGTCGACCATGACGGCATCGACTGCCGGCCCAACGCGTGGCCGTATCCCGGCTGACGGACGGCACTCGGCGGAAGATGGCCGTGGCGTCACGCTCGGTGAGTTCTTGATCCCTTAGCGCGACCGAACGCGATCCGCACGGGAAAGTTACGACCGTTCACCCCTTTTGGTGGTGCGATGGACAACCGTCCATCGCACCACCGGGTCGTCCGCATACGTTCGTCCCGCTGTGAGCCGCCGGGACCAACGGCGGCTCTCCATACGGGAGATCGGGGGTGCACGCGTGCGCATCGGACTGCTTACCGAGGGTGGCTATCCGTATGTGAGCGGTGACGCCAGGCTCTGGTGCGACCGGCTCGTGCGCGGGCTCGGGCAGCACGAGTTCGACGTCTACGCGCTCAGCCGCAGCGAGCGCCAGGAGGACGAAGGCTGGGTTCCGCTGCCGCCGCAGGTCAGCCGGGTGCGTACGGCGCCGCTGTGGATGGCGGAGGACGACGGGGTGGTGTACGGCAGGCGTGCGCGCCGGCGCTTCGCCGAGCACTACGGCGCCCTGGCGACGGCGCTCTGCACGACCCGTTCCGGAGACCCGGCCGGTGCGTCCGAGGACCCGTCCGCTGCTGAGGCGGACCGTTTCGCCAGTGCGCTCCACGGCCTCGCCGAGCTCGCCCGCGACGAGGGCGGCCTGGAGCGCGCGCTGCGCTCCGAGGCGGCCGTGCGCGCCCTCGAACGCGCCTGTCGCGCGCCCGGCGCCCAGCGCCCCGCGCGCGAGGCGCGCGTCCCCGAGCTGCTCGCCGTCACCGCACACCTGGCACGCGCCCTGCGCCCCCTGTCCCTCGACTGGTACGAGGACGACGGCCTCGGCGCGGTGGACCTCTGCCACGCGGCAGCCGGCGGCCAGGCGGCCCTGCCCGGCCTGCTCGCCCGGCACTTCCACGGCGTACCCCTGCTGGTCACCGAGTACGGCGTCCAGCTCCGTACGCACTACCTGACCGCCCCCGGAACCGCGGCGGAGTCCGCCCCGGCCGTGCGCTCCCTGCTCGCCGCCTTCCACGGGCGGCTCGCCGCCGAGACCTATCGGCGGGCCACTCTGATCACGCCCGGGAACTCCCACACCCGCCGCTGGCAGGAGCGGTGCGGGGCCGACCGCACCAAGCTGCGCACCGTCTACCCGGGGATGGACGCCGCACCGTTCACCGAGGTGGGGGAGGCGCCGGACGGGGCGGACCCCGGCACCCTGGTCTGGGTCGGCCGCGTCGAACCCGCCAAGGACCTGGTGTCGCTGCTGCACGCCTTCGCCGAGATCCGCAAGGACGAACCGGCGACGCGCCTGCGCATCGTCGGCGCGCCCTGCGGCCCCGAGGGCGCGGCCTACCTCGCCCACTGCCGGGGCCTGGCCGCACAGCTTTTCCCCGACGAGGCCGACGGTCCGCACGCCGTGGGACGCAATCCGGTCTCCTTCGAGGAGATCGGCGGCCCGGAGCTGCCCTCCGCCGCCGACGCGTACGCCTCGGGCGCCGTCGTCGTCCTCTCCAGCGTCGTCGAGGGGTTCCCGGTCGGCCTGGTCGAAGCCATGCTCTGCGGTCGCCCGACGGTGTCCACGGACGTGGGCGCCGTGGTGGAGGTGATCGGCGGCACCGGACTCGTCGTGCCGCCGCGCAATCCGCGGGCGCTCGCCGAGGCGTGCGTGGCCCTGCTGCGCGACCCCGAGCGCCGTGCGCGCCTCGGTGCCGCCGCGCGCGCCCGGGCCCTGGAGCTGTTCACCGTCGAACAGAACGTCGCGGCATTTCACGGCATTTACCTGGAGATCCTCTCCCGCAGCCCCGTTCACCGGGTCGTCCTCGACGACACCGGCGAACCCCTGCCGTTCGCCGCGCCCGCCGAGGCCCACGTCCTGGGCCGCTGGACCGAACCCGCACCGGCAAGGGCCGTCGCCCGCGGCGGTCCCGGCTGGGCCACGGACGCTCCCGTCCGGGCCACGGTGCCCGTCGCCGCCACCGAGGGTGCCCGATGAGCGACCTGGGCGAACTGGACCGTCCCGAGACCCCCGCCAGCCCCGGCGCCTGGGACGAACGCTCCCGCGCATGGCTGGAGACGGACGGGGCGGGGGCACGGGGGCAGGACCTCGGCACCGAGCCGAGCACGGCAAGTCGCAGCGACGCCGCGCGCGGGGCCGGCGAGCAGCCGACCGGAAGCGGTACGGCGCCGCCGCCCGGCGGACGGTCCGCCGGGCCCAGCGGTGCCTTGCCACCCGGGGGGCCTTCCGCCGGGAAGCGTGCGGCTTCGGACGCTGCCGCCCGGCCCGGGACCTCGCCGCGCGGCGGGCAGTCGGCCGGGAGTGGTGCGGGTTCACCGCTTGGCGGGCGGTCCGCCGGGAAGGGTTCGGTCTCGGAGGCTGCCGGGCGCCCCGAGGCCTCGCCGCGCGGCGGGCAGTCGGCCGGGAGTGGTGCGGGTTCACCGCTCGGCGGGCGGTCCGCCGGGCGGGGCGCCGCTGCGGACCCTGCCGGGCCGCCCGCCGGGCGGCGCGTCGGTGCGGATCCCGTCAAGGCCCTGATGCACCGTCACCGCGAGCTGTGCGAACGGGCCGTCGACCCGCTGGAGATCGCCGCGGGCCTGGAGGCGCACGGTGTCACCGACCGGACCGCGGCCCGCTTCCGGCACCGGGACGTCTTCTCCCTCGCCGAGGAGATGTTCGCCCGCGTCCCGCGCGACGGTGACGCGGCACCCCAGGCCCCGGCCCCCGCACCGTCGGAGCCCCGGTCGCACGCCGCATGGATCGTCCTCACCCTGCTCCCCGGCGCACTGTGCGCCGCGGCGATCGCCGCCCTGCGCCTCACCGACGGCCAGTCCCGGCTGATCGCGGCCGTCGTGGGGGCGCTCGCCGTGGCCCTCGGCCTGCGGGCGGCCGTGCGCCAGGGGCCGCTGAGCACCGGGCGGGCCCGGCCCGACGGGCACCCCGCCTGGGTCGTCGGCTGGCTCGCCGGCTACGCGCTCCTCGGCGACGGGCTGCTCCGCGCGGCCGTCGCCGGAGGCCCCGACGAGCTGCCCACGGGTACGGCGGACGGACCCTGGCCGGTGGCCACCGCGTCGCTGGCGGCACTCGCCCTGGCCTGCGCCCCCGCGGCCTGGTGCGCCCGCCTGTTCACCGGCCGCGCCCGCCGCAGGCTGACGACCAGCCGTGGCCTGCGGGACTTCTCCGCCTCCGTACGCCCCCTCCTGCTCGGCACCGTGCTGCTGTTCCTGGCCGCGCTCACCGGCCTCCTCTCGCTCACCGCCGCCGCCCTGGACGAGCCCGCCGCCTACCCGCAGGTCCTCACCCTGGGCACGCTGCTCCTGCTCGCCCGGCTCCTCACCGTCCACGGCTTCACCCACGCCCCGGCCCTCCTGCTCACCGCCACGGCGACGGCCGAGGCCACCGCCCTGGCCACCCTGTTCGCCGGCCGGCTGCCCGGCTGCGGCTTCCTCGCCGTGCCCGTCGAGGCCCTCGTCACCGCCTGGGGCCCCGGCACCGTCCCGACCGCGGCGTGCGGCGTCGGAGTCCTGACCCTCCTCCTGCACGCCGTGCGCCGCCTCACGAGCGCCTCGGCCCACGCGCCGACGGAGCCGCCGCGATGACCCCGCCGAACCGGCGGACCGCGCGCCCGGGACCACCGTGAGCCCAGGTCGCCCCGCCACCCTCACCGGCCGCCGCAGGCGCGCCCGTTCCACCCCTTGAAGGAGAACCCCACATGACCACCTCCCGACCCGACGCCTCGGCCCCGGGAGCCGTCCGATGAGAGTCCTGCTGATCGGAGCCAACGGTTACATCGGCCGCTTCGTCGCCGACCGCCTGCTCGCCGACCCGGCCGTCCAGCTCACCGCCCTCGGCCGCGGCGACGACGCCGACGTCCGCTTCGACCTCGCCACGGGCAGCCCCGGCGCCCTCACCCGGTTCCTCGACGCCGTCCACCCCGGCGTCGTGATCAACTGCGCCGGCACCACCCGCGGCGGCGCCCGGGAACTGACCCGCCACAACACCGTCGCCGTCGCCACCGTCTGCGAAGCCCTGCGCCGCAGCGGCTGCGGCGCCCGGCTCGTGCAGATCGGCTGCGGCTCGGAGTACGGCCCCAGCCAGCCCGGCTCCTCCACCGCGGAGGACGCCGTGCCCCGCCCCGGCGGCCCCTACGGCGTCAGCAAGCTCGCCGCGACGGAACTGGTCCTCGGCTCCGGCCTGGACGCCGTCGTCCTGCGGGTGTTCTCGCCCGCCGGCCCCGGCACCCCGGCCGGCTCCCCGCTGGGCCGGCTGGCGGAGGCCATGCGCCGGGCCATGCAGTCCGGCGACGGCGAACTCCGGCTCGGCGGCCTCGGCGTCCAGCGCGACTTCGTGGACGTCCGCGACGTGGCCCGAGCCGTGCACGCCGCCTCCCTCTCCGCGGCCCAGGGCGTCATCAACATCGGCTCCGGACGCGCCGTCCGCCTCCGCGACGCCGCCGCCACCCTCGCCCGCGTCGCCGGCTACGGCGGCGCCCTGCACGAACTCGACGGCCCGCACGGCAACCCCCTGCGCGCCCCCATCGGCCACCCCCGCACCGAGGCCCTGGGCCTCCGCGCCGAGAGCCAGCTGCGCCCCGACGGCCACCTGCGCCCCGACGGCCACCTGCGGACCGACGGCCACCTGCGGACCGAGGGGCACGTGCGGACCGAGGGGCACGTGCGCGCGGACGGCGACCACGCGCCCCCGGTCGCCTTTCCGTACCCCGACGGCTGCGGCAGCTGGCAGCAGGCCGACGTGCGCACCGCGCGCGACCGCCTCGGCTGGCGGCCGCGGATCAACCTCGAAGAGTCCCTCGCCGACATCTGGATGGAGGCGGCATGCCGTATCTGACCAGCACCGCAGCAGGCACCGCGAGCACCGACGTCCGCACCGGCTTCGGCGTCCCCGGCCTGGCCCACCCGCTGCTCGCCCCGGCGGAATGGGCGGAACTCACCCGCCCCGGCACCCCCCTGCACTGGGTCGTCCTCGACGTCGCCGCCGGCCCCGGCGCCCAGCCCGACCCGCACTGCCTGGAGGCGGCCGGCCGCCTGCGCAACGCGGGCGTCCGCGTCCTCGGCCGGCTCGACGCCGCCTACGGCGCCCGCACCTTCGGCGAGCTGGTCTCCGACGCGCACCGGTACCTCGACTGGTACCGCAGCGACGGCTTCCTGCTGGACCGGTGCCCGGCGGATCGGGCCTCGCTCCCGGAGATCCGCCGCACCGCCACCACCCTGCGGGCGATCCGTGACGGCGCCCACATCGTCCTCGGTCACGGCACCCACCCGTACCCCGGTTACGCCGAGACCGCCGACCAGCTGGTCACCTTCTGCGGCCCCTGGAGCGACTACCGCTGGTCCCAGGTGGCCGAGTGGACCGCGGAGTATCCGCCCGAGCGCTTCTGCCACTTCGTCCACGGCGTGCCCCGACCGCACCTGGAGGAGGCACTGCGCATCGCCCGCTGGCAGGGAGCCGCGACGATCTACTTCACCGACCGCATGGACCGCGACGGCCACGACGACCCCTGGGAGACCATGCCCGGCTACTGGGACGACATCGTCTCGCGTATCGGAACAGGTGTCTCGGAATGGAAAAGCGCATGGCAGTGTTACGGAGAGAACAACCGTACTGATTGACCGACCAACGGAGTCCCCGTGTCGCTGCCACCCCTGGTCGAGCCGGCCCCCGAGCTCACCGTAGACGAGGTTCGCAGGTACTCCCGCCACCTGATCATCCCCGACGTGGGCATGGACGGGCAGAAGCGGCTGAAGAACGCCAAGGTGCTGTGTGTGGGCGCCGGCGGCCTGGGCTCGCCGGCGTTGATGTACCTCGCCGCCGCGGGCGTCGGCACCCTCGGCATCGTGGAGTTCGACGAGGTCGACGAGTCGAACCTGCAGCGCCAGATCATCCACAGCCAGTCCGACATCGGCCGTTCCAAGGCCGAGTCCGCCCGTGACACCGTCAAGGGCATCAACCCGTACACGAACGTGATCCTTCACGAGGAGCGGCTCGAGGCCGACAACGTGATGGACATCTTCAGCCAGTACGACCTGATCGTCGACGGCACGGACAACTTCGCGACCCGCTACCTGGTCAACGACGCCTGCGTACTGCTGAACAAGCCGTACGTCTGGGGCTCGATCTACCGCTTCGACGGCCAGGCCTCCGTCTTCTGGTCCGAGCACGGTCCCTGCTACCGCTGCCTCTACCCGGAGCCCCCGCCGCCCGGCATGGTGCCCTCCTGCGCCGAGGGCGGCGTGCTCGGCGTGCTGTGCGCGTCCATCGGCTCCATCCAGGTCAACGAGGCCATCAAGCTCCTCGCCGGCATCGGTGAGCCGCTGGTCGGCCGCCTGATGATCTACGACGCCCTGGAGATGCAGTACCGCCAGGTCAAGGTCCGCAAGGACCCCGACTGCGCGGTCTGCGGCGAGAACCCCACCGTCACCGAACTCATCGACTACGAGGCCTTCTGCGGCGTCGTGTCCGAGGAGGCCCAGGCGGCGGCCGCCGACGCCACGATCACTCCCAAGCAGCTCAAGGAATGGATCGACGACGGCGAGAGCATCGACATCATCGACGTCCGCGAGCCGAACGAGTACGAGATCGTCTCCATCCCGGGCGCGCGCCTGATCCCGAAGAACGAGTTCCTCATGGGCACCGCCCTGGAGAGCCTTCCGCAGGACAAGAAGATCGTCTTGCATTGCAAGACGGGTGTCCGCAGTGCGGAAGTCCTCGCGGTCCTGAAGTCCGCCGGCTTCGCGGACGCCGTCCACGTGGGCGGCGGCGTGATCGGCTGGGTCAACCAGATCGAACCGGACAAGCCCGTGTACTGAGCCGTGCTGCCGGGCCCGAAGCCACGACCGGCTTCGGCCCGCACCCCGCTCTCCGGACGGCGGGGGGGGGGGGGGGGGGGGGGGGGGGGGGGGGGAGGGGGGAGGGGGGGGGGGGTGGGTGGGGGGGGGGGGGGGGGGGGGGGGGGGGGTGGGGGGGGCGACTACCCCCCCACGAGGGGG
>NZ_JBVIGC010000001.1:0-242463 GCF_055571015.1 Streptomyces sp. NPDC031049 | reverse complement strand
CGTACACCACACCCCCCACCCCCCCCCCCCCCCCTCCCCCCCCCCCCCCCCCCCCTCTCCCCCCCCCCCCCCCCCCCCCCCCCCCCCCCCCCCCCCCCCCCGCCGCCGTCGTGGGCCGTGCCGCGGCCTGGAGCGAGGACGCTACGAGCAGACCTTGCCGTCCTCGGGCACCGTGCCCTTCAGCAGGTAGGCGTCCACCGTGGAGTCCACGCAGTCGCTCCCACTGCCGTACGCACCGTGTCCCTGACCCTTCCAGGTCAGCATCACACCGACGTCCTCGCCCAGCTCGTCCGCCATCCTGCGCGCGCCCTCGTAGGGCGTGGCCGGGTCGCCGGTGTTGCCGACCACCAGCACCGGGTCCGCGCCCGGCGCGCTCACCTCCGGCGTCTCGTGCTGACCGGGCACCGGCCAGTCGTGGCACCAGCCGGCCGTGTCCCAGCCCAGGAACGCACCGAACACCGGGGAGACCTCCTCGAACTCGGCCAGCCGCTTCTTCGTCTCCTCCAGCGTCGGCCGCTGCCGGTCGTCCAGGCACGATATGACCCGCTGGGAGTGCGTCGTCGTGCCGTACTCCCCCGAGGGGTCCCGCTCGTTGTAGCTGTCGGCGAGCGCCAGCAGCTCCGAGCCGTCGCCCTCCTCGGCCGCCCTCAGCGCGCTGGTCAGCGCGGGCCAGCTGCTCTCGCTGTACAGGGGCAGCACGATGCCGGTGAGCGCCAGCGTCTGTGTCAGCTTCCGGCCGGATGACGACGTCGGCAGCGGCTTCGCGTCGAGCCGGCCGAGCAGACCGGCGATCTTCCGTGAGCCCTCCTTCGGGTCCTGCCCGGTCGACTTCAGGTACTCGTCGAGTGCCCGCTGGAAGCCCCGGGCCTGGTTCAGGGCGTGGCCGAAGGTGTCGGCCGACGGGTCGACGACCGCGTCCAGGACCATCCGGCCCACGTTCTCGGGGAACAGGTGGGCGTAGACGCCGCCGAGTTCGGTGCCGTAGGAGATGCCGAAGTAGTGCAGCGACGCGTCGCCCAGCACATGGCGCATCAGGTCCATGTCGCGGGCGGTGTCCGTGGTCGACACGTGCGCCATCAGCTTGCCTGCCGACTCCTGGCAGCCCTCGCCGAAGTCGGCGGCGTCCGCGAGGAAGGCCCGCTCCTCGGCGGCCGTGTCCGGGGTGCCGTCCACGGATTCGGCGGCCTGGATCTCCTTGTCGCTGCGGCAGCGCACGCCCTCGCTGGCGGCCACGCCCCGGGGGTCCCAGCTCACCAGGTCGTACCGCTCGTGCAGCGAGGAGACGGCGTCGCCGTAGGCCGGCATCGTGGCCACGCCCGAGCCGCCGGGGCCGCCGAAGTTGAACAGCAGCGAGCCGATCCGCCGGTCGCCGCGGGCCTTGGACCTGATGAGCGCCAGGTCGATCGTGTCACCGGCCGGTTCGCCCCAGTCCAGCGGCACCTTGAGCGTCGCGCACTGCCAGTCGCCGCCGGGTGCGGGGGAGTCCGCCGTTTCCTCGCACCGGCCCCAGTCGGGCTTCTGCCCCGTCAGGGAGGACGGGAGCCCGGGGGGCGCGGCGGCCGGCGGCCGGCGGGAACCGGCGTCGTCGGTGTCCTTGTCGCCCCCGGACGAGCCCCCGCTGCAGCCCGCGGTCAGCAGAGCCGCGGCGGCCGTCAGAGCCGTCCACCGTACGAAACGTGCCATGGCAATCCCCCTCGCTGGCCGTCCGCGCCGTGCGGCGGATGGCGGTCATGCCATGGTAGGCGGACCGGGGAGCGGCCACTGCGGCCTGTGGATAACGTTCTGACCTGGCGCTTTGGTAGAACCTGCGATCAGGAGCAGACCGTTCCGGCCGCCGGGACCTTCCCGTCGAGCAGATATCCGTGCACCGCGTCCTGTACGCACCGGTTCTCGCTGTCGTACGCACCGTGCCCCTGGCCCCGGTACGTCAGCTCGACGCCGACCCCCTCGCCCAGCGCCCGTACCATCCGCCGCGCGCCCTCGTAGGGCGTGGCGGGGTCGCCGGTGTTGCCGATGACCAGGATCGGCGCCGCTCCCGGCGCGCTGACGTCGGGGTGGTCGGCGGCGCCCCTCACCGGCCAGTCGGTGCAGCTGAGCAGGGACCAGGCGAGGTAGTCGCCGAACACGGCGGAGGCCTCGCGGAACTCGGGCAGCTTGCGCTGGACGTGGCCGGGGTCGTAGCGCGGCTTGTCGTCGGCGCAGTTGATGGCCACGTTGGCCGCGGCGATGTTGCTGTACTCGCCGTTCTCGTTGCGCCCGTTGAGCGCGTCCGACAGCGCCATGAGGATCTGTCCGTCACCGCCGTACGCCTGCTCCAGGCCCTCGGTGAGGTACTCCCAGAAGTCCTGCGAGTACAGCGCCTGGGCGATGCCGCTGGTCGCGGCGGTCTGGGTGAGTTCGCGGGGGAAGATGCCGGGGATCGGCCTGCGTTCGAGGTCGCTCAGCAGCCGGGCGATGCGGTCCTTGACGTCCTGGGCCGTCTCGCCGACGGGGCAGTCCTCGACCTGCGAGGTGCAGTGCTCGGCGTAGTTGTCCAGCGCCCGCTGGAAGCCCCGTGCCTGCCCGAGGGAGCCCTCCTCCGGGGTCTGCGTCGGGTCCACCACGGCGTCGAAGACGGCACGGCCCACGTTCTTCGGGAACAGGTGGGCGTAGACGCCGCCGAGTTCGGTGCCGTAGGAGATGCCGAAGTAGTACAGCTTGTCGTCGCCGAGGACCTGGCGCATCAGGTCCATGTCGCGGGCCGCGTCGGTGGTGCGTACGTGCGGCAGGATCCGGCCCGAGTTCTTGTCGCAGGCCGCGTTGAAGTCCTCGGTGCTGTTCACCAGCTCGGTGCGTTCGGCGGCGTCGTCCGGTGTGGCGTCCTGCTGGAAGTAGATGTCGAGCTGCCTGTCGTCCAGGCAGTGCACCGGCGCGCTGCGGCCGACGCCGCGCGGGTCGAAGCTGACCAGGTCGTAGCGGGTGCGCAGCTTCTCGTAGTCCTGGCCGAAGGCGGGCAGCGTGGTGACGCCCGAGCCGCCGGGGCCGCCGAAGTTGAAGACGAGGGAGCCGATCCGCCGGTTCTGGTCGCCGCTCGTCCGCGCGCGGATCAGCTCGATGCCGATGGTGTCGCCCTCGGGGTCGTCCCAGTCCAGGGGCGCCTTCATGGTGGCGCACTGCCACTCGCCGCCGTCGGGCAGGGGAGAGGGGGCCGGTCCGCCGCCCTGCGCCTCGGACGGCGCGGGGCACTCCTTCCAGTCGAGCCGCTGCCTGGTCAGGTCCTCGTCGTCACCGGAGTCGTCGCTGCACCCCGCCAGCAGCGCGGACAGCAGGACGGCGGGGGCACAGAGGGCGGCGGCGCGCAGCCGGGAGCGGTTCGGCATACGTCCATCGTGCGGCCGCCCGGCGTGGGCCGCTCGGGACGCGTGCCGTACGAGCTACCCGGCCGCCGGGTCTCTACAGCGCTTCTTTCCTCGTCAGGTGGTTGAAGGCCAGCCACCCCGGCAGCACCGGCAGCCACAGTGTCAGCAGCCGGTAGAGCAGTACGGCCGGTGCGGCCACCTCGCTCGGGAGGCCGACGGCGATCAGACCGACCGTCAGTGTCGCCTCGACGGCGCCCACACCGCCCGGGGTCGGTGCCGCGGAGCCCAGCGCGTTGCCGGCGAGGAAGACGACGGCGACGCTGGCGAGGCTGATGGACGTGGACTCGTCGCCGAACGCGCGGACCGAGGCGTCCAGGCACATCACGAAGCAGGCGGTCAGCAGGAGCATGCCGCCGATGCCGGTGATCAGTTTCTGCGGCCGTTGCAGCACGTCGAGCATGCGGGGCACGACACCGGCGAAGAGCGAGCGCACGCGCGTGACGACGAATTTCCGCAGGAACGGCACCGAGGTGACCACCAGCACGAGCACCGCGACGGTCAGCAGCCCCGCGATGACCGTCCGGGACGGCGACAGCGAGGGCGTCTTCTCGATCCCGGTCAGGTAGCCGAAGGCCAGCAGCATCAGGATGTGGGCGCCGAGGCCGAACAGCTGCGACGCGCCGACACTCGCCACCGCCAGACCCGGCCGCACCCCGGCGCGCTGGAGGAAGCGCGTGTTCAGGGCGACGCCGCCGACCGCCGCCGGGGCGACGATCTTCACGAACGACCCGGCGACCTGGGCGGCCACGGTCCGCAGGAACGGCACCCGCTCGGGCACGAACCCCAGCAGCGCCATGGCGGCCGCGAAGTAGCTCGCCGCCGAGAACAGCGCGGCCGCGGCGACCCAGCCCCACTGGGCGTTCGCGATCAGCGGCCCGAACTCGATGTGCGTGAGCTGCGTCAGGAGGAAGTACGCGCCGATCGCCCCGGCGATGAAGCTGATCAGGGTGCGCGGCCGGATCCGTTCCAGCCGGGCCGGCTCGACGAGAGCCTGCGGCCTGATCAGCAGCACCTGGTGCCGGATCTGGGTGAGCAGGTCCTCCTCGCGCGCCTCGTCGAGTGCCTCGTCGATGGCCCGCTTCTCCGCGCGGGCCTCCGCGCGTACGGCCTTCTTGTCGGGCTTTCCGACGGCCTGCCCGGGCTCTTCACCGGCCGCCTCCAGCCTGGCCTGTTTCGCCTGCCGGGACGCCTCCAGGACCGCTTCCCGTTCGCGCTGGGCGCGTTCCCGGGCCAGTCTGCGCAGCGTCGCGCGGGTGGAGCGGCTGAGCGCGATGGGCTGGAGCATCGGCAGGCAGTCGGCCACGGCGTCCGGGCCGAGCACGTTCACCGCCGAGGCCACCGCGCGCTCGGCGCCCACCCGCAGGCCGAGCGTCACCAGGAGCTGGGAGATGTCCATGCGCAGCAGCAGATCGCCGGCGGCGATCTCGCCGGTGCGCAGGTCGGTGATGCTCACCGTGCCGGAACGATCCACCAGAATCGCGTCGCCGACCAGCCTGCGGTGGGCGATGCGCCGCGACTGAAGCGCCCGCACCTGCTTCCAGGTGTCGCGCAGCAGGTCGTCGGTGATGTCCTCGTCCGCCAGCGAGTCCAGGCTGCGTCCGCCGGTGTGCTCGTAGACGAGCATCACCGCGTCGGGGCCCAGCTCCGACGTCGCGATCAGCTTCGGGGCGTTGGCGCCCGCCGCGATCGCCGCGTAGGCGAGCAGCGCCTCCTGCTCCAGGGCCTGGCGCAGGGACTGGATGCTGCTGCGGGTGGCGAAGCCGCGCAGGGCGAGGTTGCGCCAGGCGCGGTAGAAGAAGCCCTGCGCCTGCTGTTCGCGGTCGACCACGGTCACGTCGAGCGGCGGGCCGTCCTCCAGCGTGACGAAGTAGCGCCGGCCGCGGTCGCCGGTCTCCGCCGTGTCGGACGCGGCCTCCTCGCGGGACGCGGTCACCGGCCGGAACCCCACCGTCCGCAGGCCCGCCATGAGCGTCCGCCCGGTGGGCCGCACATTGGGCGAGCCGACCGCGTACAGCGTGCCGTAGGCGACGGTCCAGCCGATCAGCACCGTCAGGATGATCGAGAACGGCGTGGTGTAGCCGGTGACGAGCATCGAGAAGGCGTCGAGGAGCAGCACGATCCACAGCACCGCGCGCCACCGGGGTCTGCGGGACATGCCGACCGCGGTCATGTAGGCGATCACCGGCGCCAGGTACCCGTGGACGGGGTCGGTGAGGGCGTTGACGTCGCCTGGGGAGGGCTGGGTGAGCGCTTCCTGGATGGAGCCGGGGGCGGCCTTGGCGACCCACAGGTCGGTGGCGAGGGTCACTCCGTGGGCGAGGACGGCCGCGAGCACCCCGTCGGCGATCCGCAGTCCGTCCCGTTTGATCAGGCGTTCGATCGCGAACGCGACGGGCACCAGGAGGATCGCGATGCTGGACGCCAGGCCGGCGATCTTGATGAACAGGTCGGGTGCCTGTCCCGTGCCCTTGTTGATGTCCTGCTCGAGTCCCGAGGTGGTGCCGTGCGCGAACGCGGCGATGCCGAGCAGCACCGCCACGCCGAGCAGGCCCACCAGGAGCCGCATGAGGTCGGACGGGCGGTGCACGCGCGCGGGGAGGAGCGGCTCGTCGCCCTCCACCTCGTCGATGTGTGCGGTCTCGGTGCCGTCGGTGTCCCGCGCGGTGCCTTCGCCGTCGCCACGGCTCTCGCGGGTGCCTCGCTTCCGGGTCGTGTCACCGGTGGCGGGAGCGGTGCCGGGGCGCGACGGAGCGTCAGTGGTGCCCTGCGGGTCCCCGGATCCCCCGGGCTGCGCACCCTGCTGCTTCATCGACTCTTCTTGCTCTCGTATCACTGGTCACCGCCCGCACGATGGTGGCATGCCGCACCGACACTCGGGGGCATCAGGGTGCACATGCGGGGTCGCACAGTCTGCCCGAAGCCCCGTGCGGGGGCGAGGCGCGTGAACGGGGCCGAGCGCGTCGCGCTGTCGGTGGGGTGCGGCAGGATGGGACGGATGAGCGAGGAGAGCCTTCCGGACGACGCCCGCCCGGCGTCCGCCGACGCGCTGCCGGAGTACGCCGAGCGGGTCCTGGACGTCACCGAGATCATCCCGCCCGGCCGCGTCATGACCTACGGCGACATCGCCGAATGGCTCGGGGAGGGCGGGCCCCGGCAGGTCGGCCGGGTGATGTCCCTCTACGGCGGAGGCGTCCCGTGGTGGCGCGTCGTCCGCGCGGACGGCCGCCTGCTGCCGGGACAGGAACTGGAGGCCCTCCAGCAGTACCGCGCGGAGGGCACGCCCCTGAAGGACGCGGACCGGGCCGCCGAGGGCCACCTGCCGCGGCTCGACATGAGGCGGGCGCGGTGGGACGGCGGCGAACACGCGCAGGGTCACACCTGACAGCTTCCGGCATCGGACCGCCCGCCGTGTGACGCCTGATCCGTTCGAGGGAATCGGGACAGAACCGGCACGTCCGTGGCATGACGTACGTTCGTGGGTCGAGGGGCGCAGGTGCCGTGAGTGTCGGAAGGGAAGAATCGGAAGCCCTGCTTCCGCCCGTTCCCTCGGCGTAGCGTCGGCTGCACGTGTCCCCCTCACCCCGCGGCCACCGCGCAGCACGCAGGGCGGTCGACCCACCAGCACTCCCACCAGGACCGGCGAACCACGTGAGCTCCTCTTCCTCCACCAGGCGCCTGCCGCACCCCACGGTGCGGCCGGGGACCCGTGGCGCCTACCGTCTGGTCCGTACCCCGCCCACGCGAGTGGATCCCCCTCACCTGGACGCCGCCCAGCGCGCCGTGGTTGACCACCGCACCGGCCCGCTGCTCGTTCTCGCAGGCCCGGGCACCGGCAAGACCACCACCCTGGTCGAGTCCGTGGCCGCCAGGATCGCCCGGGGCGGCGATCCCGCGCGGATCCTCGTCCTCACCTTCAGCCGCAAGGCGGCCGTCGAACTGCGCGACCGCATGGCGCTGCGCATCGGGGCGGCCCGCGCACCGCGGGCGACCACCTTCCACTCGTTCGGCTACGCCCTGGTCCGCGCCCACCAGGACAGCGACCTCTTCGTGGAGCCGCTGCGGCTGCTGTCCGGCCCCGAGCAGGACGTGACCGTGCGCGAGCTGCTCGCCGGCCAGGACGACCTGGAGCGGCACGGCCTCGCGCACGTGCGCTGGCCCGACGAACTGCGCGCCTGCCTGACCACCCGAGGCTTCGCCGACGAGGTCCGCGCGGTCCTCGCCCGCAGCCGTGAACTGGGCCTCGGCCCCGAGGCGCTGGAGTCCTTCGCCCGCCGTATCGGCCGCCCCGACTGGCGCGCCGCCGCGACGTTCCTCGCCGAGTACCTGGACGTGCTCGACCTCCAGGGCGTCCTCGACTACGCGGAACTGGTCCACCGCGCGGTGCTCCTCGCCCGCCGGCCCGAGGTCGCCGACCGCCTCGCCGCGCAGTACGACGCCGTGTACGTCGACGAGTACCAGGACACCGACCCGGCCCAGGTGCGGCTGCTGCACGCCCTGGCCGGCGGCGGCCGGACCCTCGTCGCCTTCGGCGACCCCGACCAGTCGATCTACGCGTTCCGGGGCGCCGACGTGAACGGCATCCTGGACTTCCCGCACGCCTTTCCGCGCGCGGACGGCCGCCCGGCGCCCGTCGAGGTCCTGCGGACCTCCCGCCGCTCCGGTGCCGCCCTGCTGGCCGCCACCCGTCTGCTCACCCGGCGCATGCCGCTGCCCCGCCTCCCCGCCGGCCAGGTGCGCGCCCACCGGGAACTCGCCCCGGTGCGGGACGGGGGACGCGTCGAGGTGTACACGTACCCGACGCCCGGTACGGAACTGGACAACATCGCCGACATCCTGCGCCGTGCCCACCTGGAGGACGGCGTTCCGTGGAGCGAGATGGCCGTCCTGGTGCGCGCCGGCTCCCGCACCATCCCGGCGGTCCGCCGCGCCCTCACCGCCGCCGGGGTTCCCCTGGACATCGACGGCGACGACCTCCCCCTGCGCCACGAACCGGCGGTGGCCCCGCTGCTGACGGCACTGCGCGCGGTGGCGACGGCGGAGGCGGGCGGGGCCGGGGACGGATCCGGGGACGATGCCGATGCCGATGCCGATGCCGATGCCGATGCCGACGGCGACGCCGCCGACGGGGACGGTTCCGGTTCTGGGGGCGCCGCTGCCGACGCCGACGCCGACGCCGACGCCGACGACGCCGCCGGCGGCTCCGTCGGGACCGGTGCCGGTGCCGGAGGCGCCGCGGACGGTGCGGGGGCCGGTCCCGAGGACGGGGCAACGGATGATCCCGTGGGCGGCGACGAGGGCGGTTCCGGTTCCGTGGACGGGCGTCGGCGGCCGGAGGCCTGCTGGCTCGACACCGAGACCGCGCTCACCCTGCTCACCTCGCCCCTGGCCGGCATGGACGCCGCCGACCTGCGCCGCCTCGGCCGTGCCCTGCGCGAGGAGGAGCGGGCGGCGGGCAACGCGCTGCCACCGCCCTCGGACGAACTGCTCGCGCGGGCGCTGGCCGAGCCGGAGCGGCTGGCCGTGCACGACCCCGGGTACGCCCGCGGCGCCCAGCGGCTCGGCGCGCTGCTCCGCAGGGCCCGCGAACGCCTCGCCGGCGGCGGCACGGCCGAGGAGGCGCTGTGGGACCTCTGGGAAGGCACGCCGTGGCCCGCCCGTCTGGAACGGGCGGCCCGGCGGGGTGGGGCAGCGGGCCGCAACGCAGACCGCGACCTAGACGCGGTGTGCGCCCTGTTCGCGACCGCGGCGCGCGCGGAGGAGCGCACCGGCGGCCGGGGAGCCCTGAACTTCCTCGAGGAGATCGACGCCGAGGACATCGCGGCCGACACCCTCACCCGGCGTGCGGTCCGCCCCGACGCCGTCCGCCTGATGACCGCACACCGGGCCAAGGGGCTGGAGTGGCGGCTGGTGGTGGTCGCGGGCGTCCAGGAGGGCCTGTGGCCCGACCTGCGCCGTCGGGGCTCGCTGCTGGAGGCAGACCGGATCGGCCGCGACGGACTCGCCGAACCCCTCACCCCCGGAGCGCTGCTCGCCGAGGAACGCCGCCTGTTCTACGTGGCCGCCACGCGCGCGCGTGAACGTCTCGTCGTGACGGCCGTGAAGGCGCCCGCCGACGACGGCGACCAGCCCTCCCGCTTCCTGACCGAGCTCGGTGCCGAACCGAAGGACGTCACCGGCCGGCCACGCCGCCCCCTGTCCGTCGCGGCGCTCGTCGCCGAACTGCGCGCCACGACGGTCGACCCGCGCGTCTCGGACGCGCTGCGCGAGGCCGCCGCCCGCCGCCTCGCCCGCCTCGCCGCCCTCACCGACGAGGACGGCCGCCCCCTGGTGCCGTCCGCGCATCCCTACCGTTGGTGGGGCATGTTCGAACCGACCGAGTCCAAGGTGCCGCTGCGCGATCGCGACCAGCCGGTGGTGTTGTCCGGCAGCGCCCTGGACCAGCTCGCCAACACCTGCGCCCTGCAGTGGTTCCTCGGCCGCGAGGTGAAGGCCGACGCGCCCGCCACCGCCGCCCAGGGATTCGGCAACGTGGTGCACGTCCTCGCCGACGAGGTCGCCTCCGGGCGCACCCCCGCCGACCTCGCCGTCCTCATGGAACGCCTGGACTCGGTGTGGAACGCGCTCGCCTTCGACGCGCCGTGGAAGTCGGAGCAGGAGAAGACCAACGCGCGCGTGGCGCTCGAACGCTTCCTGACGTGGCACGTCATGGACCGCACCGGGCGGACGCCGGTGGCCAGCGAGCACGACTTCGACGTGACCATCCCGGCGGGCGAGTACGAGGTGCGCATCCGCGGCCAGATGGACCGAGTCGAGGCCGACGGGGAGGGCCGCGCCTACGTCGTCGACTTCAAGACCGGCAAGCAGGCGCCCAGCTCCGCCGAGGTGGCCCGCCATCCCCAGCTCGCGGTCTACCAGCTCGCCGTCGGTGAGGGCGCCGTGGACGAGGCCTTCGACGGGGTGCGCCCCGCACCGGGCGGCGCCGAGCTGGTCCAGCTCCGCCAGGGGGCGGCGAAGCGGGACGGCGGCGAGACGCTGCCCAAGGTCCAGGCGCAGGAACCCCTGGAAGGGGAGGCGGGGGAGTGGATCGGCGATCTGCTGGCCACGGCCGCCGGCAAGGTACTGGACGAGCGGTTCACCCCGACCACGGGCCAGCACTGCACGCACTGCGCGTTCCGCGCGTCGTGCAGCGCGCGACCCGAGGGCCGGCACGTGGTCGAGTGAGCCGATCGCCCGGCCTCGCCCCCCGGTCGGCCCGCCTCGCCTCCCCGGTCGACCCTGCCCCGCCCCCGGGCGATCTGCCCCCGCCCCCGGTCGACCCGCCCCCGCCCCGGCCGGAAAGGCCGACCGCCGGTGACCCGCACCCGGCGTGACGCATCGCACCCCCAGCGCCGACCTGCGCTTCTTCAGTTTCTCCGGGCACGCCCGGCATCCGCTGTCAGTGCCCGCGGCTAGCCTCTCTGACGTGCCCGCTCGTATCACCGATCCCGAGCAGCTCAAGGAGCTCCTCGGGATCCCGTTCACCCCGGAGCAGACGGCCTGCATCACCGCGCCGCCCGCCCCGCAGGTGATCGTGGCCGGAGCCGGGTCCGGCAAGACGACGGTGATGGCGGCACGCGTGGTGTGGCTGGTCGGCACCGGCCAGGTCGCGCCCGAGCAGGTCCTCGGCCTGACCTTCACCAACAAGGCCGCCGGAGAGCTCGCCGAGCGCGTCCGCAAGGCACTGGTCAGGGCCGGCGTCACCGACCCGGACGTCATCGACCCGGACAACCCGCCGGGCGAGCCGGTGATCTCGACGTACCACGCGTTCGCGGGCCGCCTGCTGACCGACCACGGCCTGCGCATCGGCCTCGAGCCGAGCTCCCGCCTGCTCGCCGACGCCACCCGCTACCAGCTCGCCGCGCGTGTGCTGCGCGAGGCCCCCGGCCCCTACCCGGCCCTGACCCGCTCCTTCCCCGACCTGGTCAGCGACCTCCTCGCCCTCGACGCCGAACTCGCCGAACACCTCGTACGCCCCGAGGACCTGCGCACCTGGGACACCGGCCTCCTGCGCACCCTGGACGGCGTCAGGCTCACCAACGCCGACCTGCGCAAGGTTCCCGAGGCCGCCGCCGCCCGCCGGGAACTCGCCGAGCTGGTGATCCGCTACCGCGCCGCCAAACGCGAACGCGACCTGCTCGACTTCGGCGACCAGATCGCCCTGTCCGCGCGGCTCGCCGCACTCCCCGAGGTGGGCCGCATCCTGCGCGACGAGTTCCGCGTGGTCCTCCTCGACGAGTACCAGGACACCTCGGTCGCCCAGCGCATCCTCCTGGCGGGCCTGTTCGGCGGCGGCACCGGCCACCCCGTGACCGCCGTCGGCGACCCCTGCCAGGCGATCTACGGCTGGCGCGGCGCGTCCGTGGCCAACCTCGACGACTTCCCCGACCACTTCGCCCACGCCGACGGCCGCCCCGCCACCCGTCAGGCGCTCAGCGAGAACCGCCGCAGCGGCGGCCGTCTCCTCGACCTCGCCAACGGCCTCGCCGAGCCGCTGCGCGCCATGCACGCGGGCGTGGAGGCCCTCCGCCCGGCCCCGGGCGCAGAGCGCGACGGCACGGTCCGCTGCGCTCTGCTGCCCACCCACGCCGAGGAGATCGACTGGGTCGCCGACTCCGTCGCCCACCTCGTCCGCACCGGCACGGCACCCGGCGAGATCGCCGTCCTGTGCCGCACGGCGACCGACTTCGCGCAGATCCAGGGCGCCCTGGTCGCCCGCGACGTCCCGGTGGAGGTCGTGGGCCTGTCCGGACTGCTGCACCTGCCCGAGGTGGCCGACCTGGTCGCCGTCTGCGAGGTGCTCCAGGACCCCGGCGCCAACGCCGCCCTGGTCCGGCTGCTCACCGGGCCGCGCTGGCGCATCGGACCGCGCGACCTCGCCCTGCTGGGCCGCCGGGCCCGGCTCCTCGTCGCCCACGCGCGCGTGGACGACGGCGACGACCCCGACCGCCGTCTCGCTGCGGCCGTCGAGGGCGTGGACCCGTCCGAGGTGATATCGCTCGCGGACGCCCTCGACACCTTCCTGGAGCCGTCCCTGGACGGAGTGGGGGACGACGACGGGCTCCCGTTCTCCCCGGACGCGCGCGTGCGCTTCGCGCGCCTGGCCACCGAGCTGCGTGACCTGCGCCGCTCCCTGTCCGACCCCCTGATGGACGTCCTGCACCGCGTCCTGGCCGTCACCGGCCTGGAGGTCGAGCTGTCGGCGTCCCCCCACGCCCTGGCCGCCCGTCGCCGCGAGACCCTGTCGAACTTCCTCGACGTCGCCGCCTCCTTCGCCGCCGGAGACAACGAGGCCACCCTGCTCGCCTTCCTCGGCTTCCTGCGCACCGCCGCCCAGTACGAGAAGGGCCTGGACAACGCCCTCCCGGGCGGCGAGAACACCGTCAAGGTGCTCACCGCGCACAAGTCCAAGGGCCTGGAGTGGGACGTCGTCGCCGTCCCCGGACTGGTCACCGGCACCTTCCCCAGCGCCCAGGGCCGCGAGAAGTGGACCGCCCAGGGCAAGGTGCTGCCGCACGGACTGCGCGGCGACGCCGACACCCTCCCGGACGTCGCCTCCTGGGACTCCCGCGGCCTGAAGGCCTTCCACGAGGCCATGAAGGAGCACCAGCACACCGAGGAGCTGCGCCTCGGCTACGTCACCTTCACCCGCCCCCGCTCCCTGCTTCTGGGCTCCGGCCACTGGTGGGGCCCCACCCAGAAGAAGCCGCGCGGACCGTCCGACTTCCTCCGGGCCCTGTACGACCACTGCGCCGCCGGTCACGGCGAGATCGAGGCCTGGGCGGACGAACCGGCCGAGGACGAGGAGAACCCGGCCCTGCGCGAGGCGACCGCCGACCACGCCTGGCCGCTGCCCCTCGACCCGGCGGCCCTCGCCCGGCGCCGGGCCGCCGCCGACACGGTCCTCGCCCACCTGGACGCCCTCGCCTCCGGCCAGGACGCCCACCCCACGGCCGTACCCGATCCGGACGCGTACGAGGACCCGGACTGGCCACCGCCGCCCGAGGACGACGAGCCGCCCTACGCCGACCCCTTCGACCCGGCGCCGGAGGAGGACCCCTTTCTCGCGCCCCCCGCCGACCCTGTCGACGAGGCCCCCTTCCGCCCCGCCGACCCCGTCGACGAGCCCCTCTTCGGCCCCGCCGACCCCGTCGACGACACCCCGGCACCGCCCGACCGGCACTCCCGGGGCCCCGGGGCCACACCCCTCCCGACCGTCCCCCACCAGGCGACGGCCCCGGCCGAGGCCTCCCCCCTCACCCCGGAGGAAGCCCGCACCGTCGCCTCCTGGGACCGTGACCTCGACGCCCTCACCGGAGAGCTGCTGCGGGCCCGCGCGAGCGTCACCGAGGTGCCGCTGCCCGCGTCGCTGACGGCGTCCCAGCTGCTGCGCCTGGCCGCCGACCCCGACGGCCTGGCCCAGGAGCTGGCCCGTCCCATGCCGCGCCCGCCGCAGCCCGCCGCCCGCCGCGGCACCCGCTTCCACGCCTGGGTCGAGGCCCGCTTCGAAGCCCTGACGCTGCCCATGCTGGAGCCCGACGAGCTGCCCGGCAGCGACGCCGAGATCGCCGACGAGCGCGACCTGGAAGCCCTCAAGGACGCCTTCGAGCGCACCGAGTACGCCCACCGCACCCCCTACCGCGTCGAAGCCCCCTTCCAGCTGGCGCTCGCCGGCCGCGTCGTACGGGGCCGTATCGACGCCGTCTACAAGGAGGGCGACGGCGACACGGCGACGTACGAGATCGTCGACTGGAAGACCAACCGCGCCCCCACCGCCGACCCCCTTCAGCTGGCGGTGTACCGGCTGGCCTGGGCCGAGCAGCAGGGCGTGCCCCCGGAGTCGGTGACGGCCGCCTTCCTGTACGTGCGCACCGGAGAGGTGGTGCGTCCCGCCGGCCTCCCCGGCCGCGCCGAACTGGAGCGGCTGCTGCGGGACGGGGCGTACGGTGACGAACCGCACGATCGGGGTGTCGGTGCGGCCCGATAGGCTCGTGACCATGAGCAAGCCCGTTGACAGTGCCGTCAGCGCCGTCCGCACGTACGTCGCGCAGCACCGCGCCGCCTTCCTCGACGACCTCGCCGAGTGGCTGCGCATCCCGTCCATATCGGCCCAGCCCGACCACGCGCCCGACGTACGCCGCAGTGCCGAGTGGCTCGCCGCCAGGCTCTCCGCGACCGGCTTCCCGACGGCCGAGATCTGGGAGACGCCCGGCGCCCCGGCGGTCTACGCCGAGTGGCCCGCCGCCGACCCGGACGCCCCCACGGTCCTCGTCTACGGGCACCACGACGTACAGCCCGCCGCCCGCGAGGACGGCTGGCACAGCGACCCCTTCGAGCCCGTCGTCCGCGACGGCCGTCTCTACGCGCGCGGGGCGGCCGACGACAAGGGCCAGGTGTTCTTCCACACCCTGGGCGTGCGCGCCCACCTCGCCGCCACCGGCCGCACGGCCCCGGCCGTCACCCTCAAGCTGCTGATCGAGGGCGAGGAGGAGTCCGGCTCACCGCACTTCCGGGCGCTCGTGGAGCAGCACGCCGAGCGGCTGGCCGCCGACGCGGTGATCGTCTCCGACACCGGCATGTGGTCCGAGGACACCCCCACGGTCTGCACCGGCATGCGCGGCCTCGCCGAGTGCGAGATCCGGCTGTACGGCCCCGACCAGGACCTCCACTCCGGCTCCTTCGGCGGCGCGGTGCCGAACCCGGCCACGGCCGCCGCCCGGCTCGTCGCCGCCCTGCACGACGAGCACGCGCGCGTGGCGATCCCCGGCTTCTACGACGGTGTGATCGAGCTGACGGACGAGGAGCGCGCGCTCTTCGCCGAGCTGCCCTTCGACGAGGGGCAGTGGCTGCGCACCGCCAGGTCGCACGCCGTCCACGGAGAGGACGGCTACACCACGCTGGAGCGGGTGTGGGCCCGCCCCACAGCCGAGGTCAACGGCATCGGCGGCGGCTACCAGGGACCCGGCAACAAGACGATCATCCCGTCCTCGGCGATGGTGAAGCTCTCCTTCCGGCTGGTCGCGGGGCAGGACCCGGACCGGGTCGAGAAGGCCGTCCGCGAGTGGGCCGCCGGTCAGGTGCCCGACGGCATCCGCAGCGAGATCACCTTCGGCGCCGCCACGCGCCCGTGCCTGACGCCGCTGGGCCACCCGGCGCTGCAATCCGTGGTCCGCGCCATGAGCCGAGCCTTCGGCACACCCGTCCGCTTCACCCGCGAGGGCGGCTCGGGACCGGCCGCCGACCTCCAGGAGGTCCTCGACGCTCCGGTGCTCTTCCTGGGCATCTCCGTCCCCTCCGACGGCTGGCACGCTCCGAACGAGAAGGTCGAGCTGGACCTGCTGCTCAAGGGGGTGGAGACGTCCGCGTACCTGTGGGGCGACCTGGCCGAGCACTGGCGTCACGCGCCCTGAGGGTCCCGGGCCGTCCGGACCGGCGTCCCGCGCGGGGCACACTGGAAGCGCCGCCCCGCACCGCCGAGCCCTCGCGGACCCGGTCACCACTTTCCGTACGACCCGCCGAACCGCCCGCCGAAACAACCGCTGCACCGGGGGAGTTGGAAGCACCCGTGACCACCTGGACCGACCACACCGCCGACCGCCCCATCTCGCTCACCGCGCCCAGCGGCATCGACCGGGCCGCACACCACCGGCTCGACGAGGCCTGGCTCGCGGCGGCGTGGAGCCACCCCTCCACGCGCTGCTTCGTGGTCTCCGGCGGACAGGTCCTCATCGACGAGACGCCCGACGGGCGGACGGAACTCGTCATGACCCCCTCCTTCGAGGCGCCCCTCACCGAGGCGCACCGCTACTTCCTCGGCATGGACGAGGACGGCGTGAGCTACTTCGCCCTCCAGAAGGACTCCCTGCCCGGCCGCATGGACCAGTCCGCGCGCCCGGCGGGCCTGCGCGAGGCCGGGCTGCTGCTGTCGCCGCGCGACGCGGGCCTGATGGTGCACGCGGTGGGCCTGGAGAACTGGCAGCGCACCCACCGCTTCTGCTCCCGCTGCGGCGAGCGCACGGTCATCGCGGCGGCCGGCCACATCCGCCGCTGCCCCGCCTGCGGCGCCGAGCACTACCCGCGCACCGACCCCGCCGTGATCATGGCCGTCACCGATCAGCAGGACCGGATCCTGCTCGGCCGGCAGGTCCACTGGCCCGAGGGCCGCTTCTCCACCCTCGCCGGCTTCGTCGAGCCCGGCGAGTCCGTCGAGCAGTCGGTGCGCCGCGAGGTCCAGGAGGAGGCCGGTGTCACCGTCGGCCAGGTCGAGTACGTCGCCAGCCAGCCCTGGCCCTTTCCGTCCAGTCTGATGCTGGGCTTCATGGCCCGGGCCACGTCCACCGACATCGAGGTCGACGGCGACGAGATCCAGGAGGCCCGCTGGTTCTCCCGCGACGAACTGACCGCCGCCTTCGAGACGGGCGAGGTGCTGCCGCCCTACGGCATCTCCATCGCCGCCCGCCTGATCGAGCTGTGGTACGGCAAGCCGCTGCCGACGCGAAGCGTCTTCTGAGCCGCGACGACGGCGTCCGAGCCGCGACGGCTCCGTCCGAGACGCGATGACTCCGTCCGAGACGCGATGACTCCGTCCGAGACGCGACGAAGGGGTGGCCGTCCCGGTCGGGGACGGCCACCCCTTCGTCATGGGCGTACCGTTTACGCGCCGATCTTCTGCTTCACCTGGGCCAGCGACGGGTTCGTGAGCGTCGTACCGTCCGGGAAGAGCACGGTCGGGACCGTCTGGTTTCCGCCATTCGCCTTCTCGACGAACGCGGCGGATTCCGGGTCCTGCTCGATGTTGATCTCGGTGTACGCGATGCCCTCGCGGTCCATCTGGCTCTTCAGCCGACGGCAGTAGCCGCACCACGTGGTGCTGTACATCGTCACAGTGCCCGGCATGTCTCTCGCGCTCCTTCGAACGGCTCGGGGAGGGTGCGTGTTCGCAGTGGTGGAACGTACGCGAGGGCCCGGCCATTCCCGCGGGCGGCCCCGCCCGCACCACGGGAACCCCTGCCGCGCCGGCGCCTGCCGCATTGGTACGACTAACGGGGCGCACCTGTGGACAACCTGCGCACCCGTCTCCGCCGACCTGGCAGCATGGCGGTGTGACAGCAGCAACGCACTCCCCTCTCTTCCCGCAGGTACCGGACTCGGCCGACGCGGTGCTCGAAGGGCTCGACCCCGAGCAGCGCGAGGTCGCCACCGCGCTGCGCGGCCCGGTGTGCGTGCTCGCGGGCGCCGGCACCGGCAAGACCCGGGCGATCACCCACCGCATCGCCTACGGGGTGCGGGCGGGGATCCTTCAGCCCTCCAGTGTGCTCGCCGTCACCTTCACCAACCGCGCGGCGGGCGAGATGCGCGGCCGGCTCCGCCAGCTCGGTGCCGTCGGCGTCCAGGCCCGCACGTTCCACTCGGCGGCCCTGCGCCAGCTCCAGTACTTCTGGCCGAAAGCGATCGGTGGCTCCCTGCCCCGCCTCGTGGACCGCAAGGTCCAGCTGGTGGCCGACGCGGCGGCCGCCTGCCGCATCCGCCTCGACCGCGGCGAGCTGCGCGACGTCACCGCCGAGATCGAGTGGTCCAAGGTCACCCAGACCGTCCCGGCCGACTATCAGCTCGCCGCCGCCAAGGCCGGCCGGGAGGCTCCCCGCGACCCCGCCGAGATCGCCCAGCTCTACTCCGCCTACGAGGACCTCAAGCGCGGGCGTGGCGTCATCGACTTCGAGGACGTGCTGCTGCTGACCGTCGCCGTCCTCCAGGACCGGCAGGACGTCGCCGAACAGGTCCGCGCCCAGTACCAGCACTTCGTGGTCGACGAGTACCAGGACGTGAGCCCCCTCCAGCAGCGTCTGCTGGAGCTGTGGCTCGGCGACCGCGACGACCTGTGCGTGGTCGGGGACGCCAGCCAGACGATCTACTCGTTCACCGGCGCAACCCCCGACCACCTGCTCGACTTCCGTGTCCGTCATCCCGGCGCCACCGTGGTGAAGCTGGTCCGCGACTACCGCTCCACCCCGCAGGTCGTCCACCTGGCCAACGGCCTGCTCGCCCAGGCCCGCGGCCGGGCCGCCGACCACCGGCTGGAGCTGATCTCCCAGCGCCCCCCGGGCCCGGAGCCCGAATACGTGGAGTACACCGACGAGCCCGCCGAGGCCGAGGGCGCGGCCCGCCGCATCCGCGAGCTGATCGACTCGGGCGTCCCGGCCGCGGAGATAGCGGTGCTGTTCCGCACGAACTCCCAGTCCGAGACCTACGAACAGGCCCTCGCCGACGCCGGGGTGCCCTACCAGCTCCGGGGTGCCGAGCGCTTCTTCGACCGGCCCGAGGTGCGCAAAGCAGGTGTCGCGCTGCGCGGCGCGGCCCGCTTCGGGGGCAACGACTCCCTGCTGGACGACGCCGTCGACCTGCCCTCACAGGTGCGGGCCGTGCTGTCGGGTGAGGGCTGGACCCCGCAGCCCCCGGCCGGATCGGGGGCGGTGCGGGAACGCTGGGAGTCGCTGGCCGCGCTGGTCGGCCTCGCGCAGGACTTCGCCGCCGCCAGACCCGGCGCCACCCTGAGCGACCTCGTCGCCGAGCTGGACGAGCGGGCCAACGCCCAGCACGCCCCGACCGTGCAGGGCGTCACCCTGGCCTCCCTGCACTCGGCCAAGGGCCTGGAGTGGGACGTCGTCTTCCTGGTCGGCGTCGCCGAGGGCATGATGCCGATCACCTATGCGAAGACGGACGAGCAGATCGAGGAGGAACGCCGGCTCCTCTACGTCGGCGTCACCCGCGCGCGTGAGCGGCTGCATCTGTCCTGGGCGCTGGCCCGCTCGCCGGGCAGCCGCCCCAACCGCCGTCCGAGCCGCTTCCTCGACGGTCTGCGCCCCGGATCGGGCGCCATGGCGGGCCGAGCGGCGACGGGCGGTCCCGGAGGCGTCGAACGCGGCTCCGCGCGTGGCGGCGGACCGGCCTCCGCGGTCGCCGCCCCGCGCCGCAGACAGCGCACCCCGGCCCGGTGCCGGGTCTGCGGGCGGACTCTCACCGACGCCGGCGAGATGAAGCTGATGCGCTGCGAGGACTGCCCCTCCGACATGGACGAGGGGGTCTACGAGCGGCTGCGCGCATGGCGCGAGGCCCAGGCGCGGCGCACCGGACAGCCCGCCTTCTGCGTCTTCACCGACAAGACACTGATGGCGATCGCCGAATCCGTCCCCGAGGACGACCGCGAACTGGCCCGCATCCCCGGGGTCGGCGCCCGCAAGCTCGACCGCTACGGAGCCGACGTCCTGGCCATCTGTGCGGGCAGGCCCGTCAGCGGAGTTGACGAGGACGGCTGAAACGAACTCGTCGAAAAAATAGTTTGCGCATGCCCCAGGAATCCCCATAGGTTCTTGGACACGGGAACAGCGGCCTTCCCGGAGGCCCTGAGTCCGTGTTGTACTTGCATATCCGTGGACCGGTTCACCCTGGTCCCCCGAGACGCCGAGAGGAGGCGAGTCCAGTGACCAACATCATCACCAGCACCATCGTGAAAATGACCGATCGCTCGACCGTCTCCCTGTGCATTCTCGGCGCCTCGAACCCGGGCACCGGTCTGTCCGGCATCCGTGCCGTGCGTCCGGCGTCCTCCCTTGCTCCCGCGGGCCTGCCCGTCCGCGAGCGCAATGAGCGACCGACCAAGGCACTGGAAGCGGCAGCAGTAGCGGCACAGGCGCAGGCCTATGCCTTTGCGGCGACCGGTGCCGGATTCCGGAAGCAGACGACGCAGCACCACCTGATGTGGGCCTTCCGTGGGCCTGAACCCTGGAGTGATCCAGCCTGATCGCCGATCAGGCCGGCGCCTTCAGGGCCGCGGAACCCCATCCGGGATCCGCGGCCCTTCTGTTTGTCCACGAACGTGGATGACGGAGCGAAGGGGCCTCGGGACAAGAAAAGAACCCGGTACCAGCCGCCCCCGGCCAACCGGCCGGAACGACCAGACGAGGAAGACGACCCGTGCAACTCGAAGCGCACGCCCCGTCCGTACCGCCTTCCGACACGATCCCCAAGCCCGTCCCGGAGGACTCCTTGACCCCCCTGACCGCGCTGACCGCGCTCGACGACGCCATCGAGAACCTGGGTGTGCCCGTCCCGTGCCGTTCGTACGACCCCGAGGTCTTCTTCGCGGAGTCGCCGGCGGACGTCGAGTACGCCAAGTCCCTGTGCCGCACCTGCCCGCTGATGGAGGCCTGCCTCGCCGGCGCCAAGGAGCGGCGCGAGCCCTGGGGCGTCTGGGGTGGCGAGCTGTTCGTCCAGGGTGTCGTCGTCGCCCGGAAGCGGCCGCGTGGCCGCCCGCGCAAGAACCCGGTCACGGCATGAACACCGCAGGAACGATCGACCGCCCCCTCACGCACGACCCCGCGAAGCAGGCCCCGATGAAGCCGTCCACTCACGAGCCCGCAGGCTCCGCGACCGAAGACTTCCTTACCAGCGGCGCGAACGACACGCGCCAGAACAGGACCCGAGAGATGCAACTCATCCCAGAAGCCCTGGCCCGTGCGCATATGCGCCAGCGCCTGCACGAGGCCGAGCAGGAGCGCCGGGCCGTGCGCCTGGTGACCGCCCGCCGGATGCAGCGCCGGGCCGAGCGCGCCTCGCTGCGTGCCCGGCGCGCGCTCGCCATGGCCGTCATGCAGTAACCGTCCCCACCCGAAGCGGTGGCCTCCCGGCAGGGAGGCGAAGCTCTCCCCGCGGGGGCCGGTCCGTCCGATGCGGACCGGCCCCCGCGGTGCTTTCCACTCACCCGCCCCGCCCGGCGCTATCGTCACCGGGATGACGAGCGATCCCGGTGCCCGCGGCACAGGCGACGGATGCCCCGGCGACGAAGACACCGGCGGAGCCGACGCCGACCGCGCTGCCGGTGTCGGGCCCGGACCTGTCGTGTGCGCCCGCTGCGGCACCACGGCGGAGGGCCCGCCGCCGACCTGGACCTGCTCGGTGGAGCAGGGGGGCCGTCGCTATGTCTGCGAGGCCTGCTCGCGCGAGCACCTCAGATCGATCGAGGGACGACTGGATTCCCCTTGGTGGTAGCCCGTGCCCCCCGCCCGGTCTAAGCCTCGGCCGCGGCCTGCTCCTGGTCCGGCGCCTCCGGCACGAAGCCCGGAAGCCACTCCTGAAGCTCCTCGCGCAGCCGCACCGTCGCTCCCAGCTGGCACAGCACGCCGATCGTGCTCAGCGTCACCCGGTGGATCAGCAGATAGGCCGGCGGCAGGTTCAGCTGCTTGCCCAGTTGGTAGGCGGGGGAGCGGATGTCCCCGATCCGGGCCGCCTGGCTGCGCATCCAGCCACGCGTGAACGTGAACTCCTCCACTCTGGCCGGCTCGATGATCGGCAGCAGATAGTCCAGGACGGCGTCGGGGTCCAGATCGATCGACTCCTTGACGAAGCCCTCCGCGCAGAGCAGCTCATAGACGCTCTCCGCCTCGCCGTCGAGGGTCATCCGCAGCGACTCGCCGATGGGGAGCGGCAGACCGCCCGGGAGCCGGTCGACCGTGCCGAAGTCCAGCACGCCCAGCCGCCAGTCGTCCTCCCCGGCGGGGCCCCCGGGCAGCAGGCGGAAGTTTCCGGGGTGGGGGTCGGCGTGCAGCAGGCCGGTGCGGGCCGGTCCGGAGAACAGGAAGTGGGCCAGGAGCTGACCGGCCCGGTCCCGCTGTTCCTCGGTGCCGTCGGAGATGATCTCGGACAGCGGAATGCCGTCGATCCACTCCGTGATCAGCACCTGCTCGCACTGGTGGACCACGTCCGGCACGACGATGTCCGGGTCGTCCGCGAACTCGGTGGCGTGCTTCCGCTGGGCCTGTGCCTCCAGGTCGTAGTCCAGTTCCTCCGACACCCGGTCGCGCAGCTCCGCGATCAGCGGCTTGACGTCCAGGCCCGGGATCAGCGGCCCCAACAGGCGGGCGAAGCGGCTCAGTTGGTTCAGATCGGACAGGAGGGCCTCGCCCGCGCCCGGGTACTGCACCTTGACGGCGACCTCGCGGCCGTCGTGCCACACGCCCCGGTGCACCTGGCCGATGGAGGCCGCCGCGGCCGGCTTGTCCTCGAACTCCAGGAACAGCTCCTGCCAGTCCTCGCCGAGCCGCTCGCCGAGCACGGCGTGCACCGTCCGGGTCGGCATCGGCGGGGCCGCCTCCTGGAGCTTGGTCAGTGCCGCGCGGTAGGGACCGGCGATCTCCTCCGGCAGCGCCGACTCGAAGACGGACAGGGCCTGCCCGAACTTCATCGCGCCGCCCTTGAGCTCACCGAGCACCTTGAACAACTGCTCGGCGGTGCGCTGCTGCAACTGCTGGCCGACCAGCTCCGCCGACTCGCCGACGATTCGCTTGCCGAATCCCCAGGTCGCCCGCCCGGCGAAGCCGAGCGGGAGCGCGGCGAGCTTGGCGGTCCGGGTGACCGCCTTCCGGGGAAGATCAGACATGCGCCCTCCAAGTCCCAGCCGGCCGCGCCGCGCCTGCCTTACGACGTGCTGCCGACGCCGGTTGCTCCGTCATTGTCTCGCGCCGCTCCCCGTCCATGGAGGTGTGTTCCTGCTTACCTTTCTCCGCCGCCGCGCAGGGGCATGCGGGATGCGCCGGCACCGGTCGCGCGTGCCAGGTCAGATGGGGCGCCGAGACCTCCCATCGCGCGCCGGCGCTCGAGGGCAGGTGGCCGTCGAGGAACGCGAGCGCGTGCGTGGCGGCCAGCCCGGCGACCGTCGTCGCCAGCGTCAGATCACACGGACCCACTCTGCGCCGGGTGCCCGAGCTCCACTGTGCCACCAGACGGGGCCACACCGGGTCCCGGTCGGTGCGGTCCTCGTGCAGACAGCCCGCGCAGCTCGTCTCGCCGGGCAGGACCAGGGGGCCGACCACGCCGGTTCCCTCCACCACTCCGGCATACAGATGGGGTGTTCCGGAGGCCATGAGCGGCTCGGCGGACGAGGGATCGGGGGCGTGCACGGCGACGTCGTCCCGCGGGGCGAGGACGACCAGGGAGAAACCGGGGTCGCCGTCCTCGGCCGGCGTCGAGCCGCCGCGGCGCGGTGGCCGGTCGGGGGCCGCCCGGCGCACGGCCCGCCGCGCCGCCTCGGTCCGCCGGGCGCCGACGGACTCGGCCGGCAGCCCGCCGGGGGCGACGTCCCAGGGCTCGACGCATCCGACGTCGCGCACGTCGACCTCTCCGACGCCCGCGCCCGCGAGCAGTGCGGCCAGGGCCGCGCCGACCCGGCCCGCGCCTCGCACCTGGACGCGCAGGGAGCGGCGCGCCGCCAGCCGCCGGAAGGCGTCGCCCGGCTCGGTGGTCGTCAGGGTCAGCGCGGCCAGGTCGGGACGGAGCCGGTCGAGGACCTCCGGCTTCTGGCGGAGGACGTCGGCCTCCGGCCCGCCGCCGTGCGGGTCGTCGAGCAGCCCGGCGCCGGCGAGCCGCTCCACCAGGCGCTCGACATGGCCGTCCGGCAGATCCATGCGGCGCCCCTCCTCGCGCAGCAGCGCGGGACCGCGGGTGCCGTTGAGCAGGTCCAGGAAGCTGCCCGTGGCCGTGTCCACCGGTCCCAGGGTCAGCGCGTGCGCCGGGGTCATCCCGAACTGCACGGTGTTGAGATCACGCCAGCCGCGCCGGAGCGCGGGCTTGACCATCGGATGCATGACAGGCCCCCGTACCTATGGAACTCACCGTTGCCGGCCCGGTCGGTCGCAGCCGTGCCGGCACGAGCCAGCATGCCCGGTCGCGGTGGCGGGCGTCGGACGTTGTCCACAGGCCGGGGGTGTTTGTCGTACTAACTGCGGTCGCCACGACCCCGCAGTGCGCACCGCGCCCCCACTGCGGTCACCGCGACCCCGCTGTGCTCACCGCGATCCAACTGCGGTCACTGTGATGCGGCAGTCGTGCGGCCCCCCTCCACGCACACAGATGATCCGGCAGTCCTACGAATCGGACGGTCGGAGGGTGGCCGCATCGAAGCGTCCCGGAGCCGGGACTTCCCCGGTTGCAGCCGGTAACGTCGGCGGCGTGTCCGCCGACCCACTGCACCGCGCCGGAACGCCCCAGCGCAAGCCGACCCCTCCGCCGCCGGGCGGACCGGAGGCGAGCGCGATCGAGGTCCGCAGGAGCACCCGTCGCCGTAGGACGGTCTCCGCGTACCGGGAGGGCGATCGTACCGTCGTGCTGATCCCCGCACGGATGTCCGAGGCGGAGGAACAGCGCTGGGTGAGCGTCATGCTCGACAAGCTGGCCGCCCAGGAGAGCAAACGGGTCCTCGGCGACGCCGAGCTGGCCGAACGGGCGCGGCGGCTGTCCGCCCAGTACTTCGAGGGCCGTGCCCGGCCGCGCTCGGTGCGCTGGGTCACCAACCAGAACACGCGCTGGGGGTCGTGCACCCCCGCCGAGGGCAGCATCCGCCTGTCGCACCGCTTGCAGGGCATGCCCGAGTACGTCATCGACTACGTCCTCCTGCACGAGCTGGCGCATCTGCTCGTGCCCGGCCACGGACCCCGTTTCTGGCGGCTGCTGGAGGCCTACCCGCGGACCGAGCGGGCCCGCGGCTACCTCGAGGGCGTGGTCGCCGCCGAGCGGCTGCCGCACGTTCCCGGAGCGCGCCGGGAGTAGCGGGGCGGCGGGGTGGGGCGTCGGCCGGCCGTCCGCCACAGCCGCGCGAGCGTTGTGTCCCGGGTCTGTACCGACTTCGTCCACAGGGCCCGTACCGGCTTGTCCCGTTGTCCGCGACTGCCGTTAGCCTGGCGCGACGCACTCGCATTCGGGATGGGGGACGGTCGTACGCATGGCCAGGGAATTCCAACGCGGCCACAAGGCCAGGATCAGTGACCTCACCGCGGGCACGGATCTGTACGTAGGCGTGCAGATCGGTGGCCCCGGGCTGACCTTCGACATCAGTTGCTTCGGTCTGGACGCCGACGAGCGGCTCTCGGACGACCGTTACTTCATCTTCTACAACCAGCCGAAGTCTCCCGAGGAGGCCATTCAGCTCCTGGGCGCCCAGGCCGGCGACACGGAGTCCTTCCGGGTCACGCTGGACCGCATCCCGCCGCAGATCCAGAAGCTGTCCTTCACGGCGACGCTCGACGGCGCAGGCCAGATGTCACAGGTCGGGCCCGGGTACATCCGGATCGTCGCGGGCGGCGAGGAGGTGGCCCGCTATCCCTTCAGCGGGTCGGAGTTCTCCACCGAGCGCGCCGTGATGCTGGGTGACTTCTACCTCAAGGACGTGTGGCGGTTCGCCGCCGTCGGCCAGGGCTTCGACGGCGGGCTGGACGCCCTGCTGAAGAACTTCGGCGGCGAGGTGGCCGAGGAAGAGCCGTCCGCGCCGCAGCAGCCGCAGGCCGGGGCCGCCCCGGGCTTCGCCCCGCCCGCGCAGGCCGCGGCACCCCCGGCGTTCGGCGTGCCGTCCACACCGGAACCCGCGCCGGCGCCGGCGCCGCCCCCGTCTCCCGCGCCGCAGCCCGCGGCCCAGGGATTCGCCCCGCCGCAGGGTGCCACCCCGCCGCCCCCGGCACCGGGCACGCACGTGCACGCCGCGCCGACCGTCGTCGCGCCGCTGCACACCCCGTCCGCCGGCTCCCCGGTGCCACCTCCCGCCCCGGCCCCCGAGCCGCACGGCCACCCCGGCCCCCAGCAGCCGCAGCACGGCCAGGTCCCCGGACAGAGCGCCCCGCTGCCCCCGGGCTACGCCCAGCCCCAGGCACCGAACGCATTCCACGCACCCGGCGCACCCCAGGCCCCGCACGCGCCGCAGTCGCCGCCGCAGCCGCCCGCGCCGCAGGCCCCCACGCCGCCGCCCGGTTACGGGCGGCCGACCCCGCCCCCGGGGTACGGCCAGCCCACCCCGCCTCCCGGCTACGGCCAGCAGCCACCGCCGTACGGCCAGCCGCCCGGCCAGCAGGCCGCCCCCTATGGCGCGCCCCAGGGCGTACCGCAGGGCATGCCCCAGGGCGCCCCGCAGGGCCCCGGTGTGGCCGCCGCGCTGGAGCAGTACCGCGAGACGCCCACCGGCCAGCGCTGGACCCAGCAGAACCGCAAGATGATCCGCGTCGACCTCGGCATCGGCGAGCAGCCCGTGCTGGCCCGACAGGGCAGCATGGTGCTCTACCAGGGCAAGGTCGACTTCAGCTACAAGGGCGCCGGGTTCGCCGGGCGGGTCGCCGGCAACGCCACCGGCCAGGAGATGCAGCTGATGCGCTGCACCGGCAAGGGGCAGGTCTTCCTCGCCGAGGACTCCACGATGCTGCACCCCATCGAACTCCAGGGCGACGCCGTGTGCGTCTCCGCGGAGAACGTCCTGGCCTTCGACGAGAGCCTCACCTACGAGATCCGCCGCATCGAGGGGCACGGCATCCCGGGCGGCGCGCTGTTCACGATGCAGTTCCAGGGCACCGGCACGATCGTCGTGAAGACGCACGGCACGCCCGTGGTGCTGCCGGTCACCCCCACCACGTTCGCCGACTGCAACGCCGTCGTGGCCTGGTCGGCGGCGGCTCAGGTGGTCGTCTCCAGCCAGGTGCGGATGCGCCGGAACTCCTACGCGGGCGACACCGGCGAGAGCGTGAACCTCCAGTTCCGGGGAGCGCCCGGCAACTTCATCGTCGTCCAGCCGTACGAGATCTGAGGGAGAGCCCGACATGAACCAGCCGCTCGCGGGCTACGCCCCCGCACCCGCAGCCGCCCGTATGGAGAACCACGGCAACCACATGCTGAAGGTCGCCATGCAGACCGGGAACGACATCCTCGCGCGCGTGGGCTCGATGGTCGCCTACGAGGGTTTCATCCAGTACGAGCCCAACCCGCCGGCCGTGCGCCAGATCGCCAAGGACTGGCTCACCGGTGAGGGCGCGCCCCTGATGAAGTGCTCCGGCGACGGCCTGCTCTACCTCGCCGACTACGGTGCCAACGTCGTCGTGATCAACCTCAACGGTGACGGCATCTCCGTCAACGCCACCAACCTGCTCGCCTTCGACGCCCACCTCTCGTGGGGCGTGGAACGGGTCAAGGGCCTGGCCAAGTTCGCCGGCCAGGGCCTGTGGAACACCAGGATCTCCGGGCAGGGGTGGGTCGCGCTGACCTCCCGGGGCAAGCCGATCGTCGTCGACTGCGGTGGCGGCGAGGACGAGACGTACGTCGACCCCGACGCGCTCGTCGCCTGGTCCCCGAACCTCAAGGTGAAGGGCAAGCGCAGTTTCAAGGCCCAGTCGCTGATCGGCCGCGGCAGCGGCGAGGCCTACCAGATGGCCTTCTCCGGTCAGGGCATCGTCGTCGTCCAGCCCAGCGAGGACAGCACGGACCGTCTCCGGGCCCGGGGCTGAGGGGGAGCAGAAACACCATGCAGAGCCCGCTTTTCACCTACAACGAGCAGCAGACCCAGGAACGCTGGAGCCTGCAGAACAAGCAGATGCTGCGCGTCGCCCTGGAGGGCCACGACGACATCCTCGCCCGCAAGGGCACGATGGTCGCCTACCAGGGACTCGTCGAGTTCGACGCGGAGTACCAGAGCCGCGAGCAGTCACGCGCGCGTGCGAACACCGGCGAGGGGCTGGACCTGATGCGCTGCCACGGGCAGGGCACGGTCTACCTCGCCAACCTCAAGCAGCACGTCCACCTCATGGACGTCGACCAGGACGGCCTCACCGTCGACAGCAGCTACGTGCTCGCGATGGACTCCTCGCTGCACCACGAGGTCATCGCCGTCGACAGCCTCTACGGCATCTCCGGTTCCGGGAAGTACCAGCTCAACATCACCGGTCGCGGCAAGGTCGCCCTCATGACCTCGGGCATGCCGCTGCTGATGCAGGTGACGCCCGACAAGTACGTCAACTGCGACGCCGACGCGATCGTCGCCTGGTCCACCGGTCTGCGGGTGCAGATGCAGGCCCAGACCCACTCCTCCGGGGTGTGGCGGCGCCGCGGCAGCACCGGTGAGGGCTGGGAGCTGAGCTTCATGGGCAGCGGCTACGCCCTCGTGCAGCCCAGCGAGCTGCTGCCGCCGCAGAACGCCCAGATCGGCTCGGGCCTCGCCGCGCAGTACGGCATGGGCCAGCAGGGGGCCCGGGGGCAGAACCAGGGCAACGTCTGGAGCTGACGGCCGTCCGGGAGTCGGACTCAAGAGGGACAGTCGCAAGGGGCGGCCACCGGGTGGCCGCCCCTTGCCTGTGCGCCGCTCAGACCTTGGCGCGGGTCGCCTCCATCAGGCGCAGCACCGACTCGTCGGCCACGTCCGCGACCTCGTCGTAGCCGAACCAGCGCAGGTCCAGGGACTCGTCGCTGATCGCTTCGACGGCCCCCGCCGGGGCCACCGCCGCGTACTGGACGTCCAGGTGCCAGGCGCAGGGCGTGTGGTGCCGGTCCAGCCGCACCGGCCCGCCGGGCAGCAGGGTCAGGCCGGTGATGCCCGACTCCTCCGTGGCCTCGCGCAGGGCCGATGCCGCGAGGCTCTCGTCGCCGGGCTCGCAGTGGCCGCCCATCTGCAGCCACATGCGCATCTTCTTGTGCAGGGTCAGCAGCACCCGGTCGCGCGACGGGTCGACGACCAGGGCGCTGGCCGTGATGTGCCCGTCCGCGCAGGCCTTCCACATGCCGTCCGGGTGCGTGGCCAGATGGTCCAGGTAGACCTGCCGGAGCGCGTCCTGGCCCTCGTAGTCCTTCAGGACCAGGACCGCGTCGTCGTGAAGGCTCACTCGGTGCCGTCGCCCTTGCTCTCTCCCTCGCCGCTGTCCTTCTGCTCCGGCTGCTGCGGGTCGGACTTCTTCAGATCGGGCTTGTCCGCCGCCTCGCCGAGCATCTTGTCCAGCTCGGAGAAGTCCATGTGCTCGCGGTGCACGAACCCGTCCGGGTCGTCCAGGTCGGTGGCGTTGGGCAGCATGTCCGGGTGGGACCACAGGGCGTCCCGGCCGTCCACGCCGCGCGCGTCCGTCAGGGACGCCCACAGGCGGGAGGCGTCGCGCAGCCGGCGCGGGCGCAGCTCCAGACCGATCAGCGTGGCGAAGGTCTGCTCCGCCGGGCCGCCCGAGGCGCGACGGCGGCGCAGCGTCTCGCGCAACGCGTCCGCCGAGGACAGACGCGGCTTGGCGGCGGCGTGCACCACCGCGTCCACCCAGCCCTCGACCAGCGCCAGGGCCGTCTCCAGCCGGGCCAGCGCGGCCTTCTGCTCCGGGGTGTCCTCCGGCTGGAACATGCCCTGCTGGAGCGCTTCCTGCAACTGCTCCGGATTCTGCGGGTCGAACTGGCCGACCACGTCCTCCAGCTTGGCCGTGTCCACCTTGATGCCGCGCGCATAGCCGTCGACCGCGCCGAACAGGTGCGAGCGCAGCCACGGCACGTGCGCGAACAGGCGCTGGTGGGCGGCCTCGCGCAGGGCGAGATACAGCCGCACCTCCTCCTGCGGGACGCCCAGGTCCTTGCCGAACCGCTCCACGTTGGCCGGCAGCAGCGCGGCCCGGCCGGCCGGGCCGAGCGGCAGACCGATGTCGGATGAGCCGACGACCTCGCCGGCGAGCACGCCGACGGCCTGGCCGATCTGCGTGCCGAACATGGCGCCGCCCATGGAGCGCATCATGCCGATCAGCGGGCCGGCCATGGCCTGCATCTCCTCCGGCAGCACGTCGCCCATGGCCGTGCCCACGCGCTCGGCGACCGGGTCGACCAGCTCCTGCCAGGCCGGCAGGGTCGCCTCGACCCACTCCGCGCGGCTCCACGCCACCGCGGTCCCCGAGCCCGAGGGCAGGGCCGTCGCGTCGTCGAGCCACAGGTCGGCGAGGCGGACGGCCTCCTGGACGGCACCACGCTCGGAGGGGCCGACGCTGGCGTCCTTGGAGCCGTCCGGGGCGCCCTGCGAGACGGTCTGGCGGGCGATCTGCTTGGCCATGTCCCAGTTCACCGGGCCGCCCTCGTAGGAGAGCATCTGGCCGAGCTGCTGGAACGCGGCGCCCAGGTCGGTGGGGTTCAGCGACCCGAACATGGCAGCGAACGGGTTGTCGGCACCTGGACCGCCCGGGCCACCAAGGCCTCCAGCTCCGGGCACGCCGAAACCGAACGGGTTGGCAGGTCCCTGGCCACCACCGCTCTGCTGGTCCTTCTTCTTGCCCTCGTCGCCGTCGTCCGGCTCCTCCGGCGGAAGGCCGAATCCGAATGGGGTGTCACTCACGGGGTTCCTCGGCTGGTAGGGCCGCCGGTCTCTTTTCCGGCGGCACGGCTGCCCGACATCACCACCCAGCCTAGACACCATGGGCGGATCGGGCCTCGGTGCTTCGCCGACTGACGGCCTGCGGCAGGATGGATGCCACCTGGTACGTACGCGTCGCTCGCGCCCGTACTGAAGACAACCGCTGGAGACGCCCGGTGAGTTCCCCAGATCCGCAGGTTCGCGCAGCGCGAAACCAGTCAACCAGTTCCGGCGGCCCCGCGCCGCGCGGACCCGTCGTCGCGGTCACCGGTGCCGCGACCGGCGTCGGAGCGCTGCTCACCGAGCGGCTGGCCGCGTCGGAGGAGGTCAAGGAGGTCGTCGCGATCGACGAGCGGCGCGGCGACTGCGCTCAGGCGCAGTGGCACATCCTGGACGTACGGGACCCGGCCATCGCCGACAAGCTGCGCGGCGCCGACGTGGTGGTGCACCTCGCCCTCGACCTCGACCTCGAGACCGATGCGGCCGCCCGGACGGCTTACAACGTCCGGGGGACCCAGACGGTCCTGACCGCCGCCGCGGCCGCCGGCGTCCATCGGGTCGTCCTCTGCACGTCCTCGATGGTCTACGGCGCGCTGCCGGACAACGAGCTGCCGCTGTCGGAGGACGCCGAGCTGCGGGCCACGGCCGAGGCCACCGGGGTCGGCGACCTGCTGGAGATCGAGCGCCTCGCGCGCCGGGCGCCGCGCGCCCACCCGGGTCTCAATGTGACCGTCGCGCGCCCCGCCGTGCTGGTCGGCGGCACGGACACCGCGCTGACCAGGTACTTCGAGTCGCCCCGGCTCCTCGTGGTGGCCGGATCGCGGCCCGCGTGGCAGTTCTGCCACGTCGAGGACCTGTGCAGCGCGCTGGAGTACGCCGTGCTGGAGAAGGTCGAGGGCGAGCTGGCCGTCGGCTGCGATGGCTGGCTGGAGCAGGAGGAGGTCGAGGAGCTCAGCGGCATCCGCCGGATGGAGCTGCCCTCGGCGGTCGCCCTGGGGGCGGCGGCCCGGCTGCACCGGATCGGGCTGACCCCGTCCCCGGCGGGCGACCTGGCGTACACCATGTACCCCTGGGTGGTCAGCGGCAGCCGGCTGCACGACGCCGGGTGGCGGCCGGCGTACACCAACGAAGAGGTGCTCGCCGAGCTGCTGGAAGAGGTCGCCGGACGGCACACGGTCGCCGGTCGGCGCCTGGGCCGCAAGGACGCGACGGCGGCGGGTGCCGCGGGTGCGACGGTGGCCCTGCTCGGCGCCGCCGCCGTGGTGCGCCGGGCGCGGAAGGCGCGACGACGGATCTGAGGGACCGGCCGCCGCGGGCCCGCCAGGTCGCGGACCGCCACGGGCCCCGGCACCCCTGGGCGGACCGCCACGGGTCTCCAGCACCTCGGGCGGACCGCCACGGCCCCTGCACCCGGGGCCACCGCGGGCCCCTGCACCCGGGCGGCCACCGCGACGCGCCCGCCGGCCCGGTGGCCCGCGGCGGGACCCCGGCATCCGGGTCCGCGCCCCGGCCCCTGTAGGAGGCTCCAAACCGGCACCCGCGCGTGCCGGGCGAAAACGCTATTCACCCCCGTCCGTGCCGTGGGGCACGATGGAGGCATGGCACCCATGAACGATCATCCCGGTGAGCGGGCCGCGCAGGAGCCCGTCAAGCTGATCGGCATCCGCGAGACGCCGCTCTCCGTGGACGAGGTCTTCCAGGCCGTCGGGGACGCCGCGGCCGGCGGCATCGCCCTGTTCGTGGGGACCGTGCGGAACCACGACGGGGGCGCGGACGTCGACGAGCTGGGGTACTCCTGCCACCCCAGCGCCGAGGCCGAGATGCGGCGGATCGCCGAGAAGGTCGTCGCCGAGTACCCGGTCCGGGCGCTGGCCGCCGTCCACCGGGTCGGCGACCTCCAGGTGGGAGATCTCGCCGTCGTCGTCGCCGTGGCCTGCCCGCACCGGGGCGAGGCCTTCGAGGCGTGCCGGAAGCTGATCGACGACCTCAAGCACGAGGTGCCGATCTGGAAGCACCAGAAGTTCTCCGACGGGACCGAGGAGTGGGTCGGCGCCTGCTGAGCGGCCCGCCGGGCCGCAGCCGCCGCCCAGGGCGCCCGCTGGGATGACCCACGAGTCCTTCCTGAAGGTGCCCCACAAGTCCTTCCGAAGGTGCCCCACAAGTCCCTCCCGTCACCGCACCCTTCTGCGTCACCCCGGTTGCGTAACCGCACCCCCGGCGTGAGCGTTGTCACTGCGGATGATTAATCTGCTGATCAGTCAGTCGCGGACGCTCAAGGGGTTGGGAGGTCGGCATGGCGGCGCTCGCCTGGTTGCTGATTCCGCTTGTGGCTGTCATCGGCGCGAGCATGTGGGGCAGTTGGGCCAACCGCACCCGCAAGATCCGGGGCGACGGCCCCGAGCTGGACGGGTACGCCCGGTTCCGCGAGGCCATGGAGAAGTCCCACTCCCGCACCTGACCGACGGCGGCTGAGCGCGACCTGCGCCGGCCTACCCGGTCGGCCCCACAGGAACCGTCCCTGACGGTGCTCTGACAGGGACGTCCCGTACTGTCGAGGCATGCCACGCCGCACCGCGACGATGCTCGCCTCCACCCTGATGCTGATCGCGCTTCTGTGCGCGGGAGTGTTCATCCCCGTGCCGTATTCGGAGATGTCCCCGGGGCCGACGGTGAACACTCTCGGTGACCACGACGGCGAGCCGGTGTTGCAGATCTCCGGGCACAAGACGTACGGGACGAGCGGTCATCTCAACATGACCACCGTCAGGGTCACCAGCGCCGACTACAAGATGAACCTCGTCGAGGCCGTCTACGGCTGGCTCGCCCACGACAACAAGGTCGTGCCCCACGACACGCTCTACCCCGACGGCAAGACCGAGGAGGAGTCCACCCAGGAGAACGCCGAGGAGTTCAGCCAGTCCCAGGAGAGCGCCAAGGTCGCCGCCCTGAAGCAGCTGGACATCCCGGTGAAGTCCTGGGTCGTGGTCTCCACCGTCGTCAAGGACTCGCCGTCCGAGGGCAAGCTGCACGCGGGCGACGTGATCAAGGCCGTCGACGGCACGGCGGTCAAGGAGCCCGCCGACGTCGCGGAACTCGTCACCCAGCACAAACCCGGCGAGAAGGTCGTCTTCACCATCGTCCCGGCCAAGGAGCAGGCCGCCGCGGAGAAGGAGAAGCGGGCGCCGGCCGTGACGGAGAAGGTCACGATCACCACCACGGCCTCCGACGACACCGGCGAGGACCGTGCCATCGTCGGGATCGCGGCCGGCACCGACCACACCTTCCCGTTCACGATCGACATCCAGCTCGCCGACGTCGGCGGCCCCAGCGCCGGACTGATGTTCGCGCTCGGCATCTACGACAAGCTCACTCCCGGCAGTCTCACCGGGGGATCGTTCGTCGCCGGCACCGGCACCATCGACGACGCCGGCAAGGTCGGCCCGATCGGGGGCATCCAGATGAAGACGGTGGGTGCCCGCGACAAGGGCGCCGAATACTTCCTGACGCCCGCCGACAACTGCGCCGCCGCCGCCGCGGACGTCCCCGACGGGCTCACCCTCGTGAAGGTGGGCACCATCGACGACGCCCTCGACGCGCTCGCGGACATCCGCTCCGGGGACACCGCCGACCTGCCGAAGTGCAGCGCCGGCTGACCCGGGAGGCTACTCGGCGAACGTCGCCGACAGCGCCTGGGCCAGGTTCGGCACCAGGTCGGAACCGGTGAGGACGTCCGTCGGGGAGTCCTTCTCACGCAGCCGCAGCGCCGACTCGCGGGCACCGTCCCGCAGCACCGCGACCGTCATCCGGACCTCCTGCCGCTCCGGGTGCTCCGCCACCCAGGCCGTGAGCTTCTGCTCGTCCAGGCCCTGGGGGACCTGGGCCTCGGCGGACGGCGGCAGCATCAGACGCTCCACGCTGAGGGCGCAGCCGGTCACCGCGTCGGGCCAGGCGATGGTGCCGAGGAACTCGTCCAGCGGCTGGTCCGTTGGAACTTCGTCCTGCTCGATCGGGGTGAGGCCGGAGGAGTCCTCCGCGTCCTGAAGCCCGAGCCGGTCGGCGAGCGAGGGCTGCTCGGCCCGCAGGCGTGCGGTGTCGACGAGGGCGAAGAGGCGTGCGGGCTGGTCCCAGCCGAGGCCGGAGACGTACTCGTCGATCTCGAGCACGGCGCGGGTGAGCGGGTTCGCCGCCATGGGGGTGTTGGACATGGTCACAATCCTGCCTCGTTCCTGGCCCGAATCGGGAACCGAGTAAACGATGAGTAAGTTGCATATGTGTGGGCCCACGATCACGGGGGCGCACGAACGGCCCGCGGACCCGAGGGCCTGACGGTTTCAAACAGCGACTTCGAGGGGCGCACCTTGGCTTTCCAGATGCCGGACCGCGGCGGAGGCCCGACAGGGCCACGGATCAGAGTGGGCCGCCCGTCCCGGCGTGTCCGGACCCTGCTTCTGACATTGGGCGTCCTGGCCGTCCTCGCCATGGTGTTCACCATGTTCGCGGGCTTCTGGACGGACTGGCTCTGGTATCGGTCGGTCAACTACTCGTCGGTGTTCACGACGACCCTGTGGACCAAGATCGGTCTCTTCTTCGTCTTCGGCGTACTGATGGCGCTCGCCGTCGGGTTCAACATCTGGCTGGCGCACCGGCTGCGCCCGCCGCTGAGCGCCATGTCGATGGAGCAGCAGAACCTCGACCGGTACCGCATGGGCATCGCGCCGTACAAGAAGTGGCTGCTGCTCGGCATCACGGCGCTGGTCGGCCTGATCGCCGGCGCCTCCGCCGCCGCCCAGTGGCGCACGTGGCTGATGTGGGTCAACGGCGTCCCGTTCGGCCAGAAGGACCCGCAGTTCAAGCTCGACGTGGCCTTCTACGCCTTCGACCTGCCCTGGTACCGGTTCCTGCTCGGCTTCGGCTTCGCGGCCGTGATCCTCTCGGTGATCGCCGCCGCGCTCACCCACTACCTGTACGGCGGGCTGCGCATCACCAGCCCGGGCGCGCGTGCCACGGCCGCGGCCACCGGGCACCTGTCGGTGCTCATCGGCATCTTCGTCGCCCTGAAGGCGGTCGCGTACTGGCTGGACCGGTACGGCCTCGCGGTGAAGTCCAGCGACTTCAAGGCCACCGACAACTGGACGGGCCTGCGGTACGTCGACGCCAACGCCTACCTGCCGGCCAAGACCATCCTGTTCTGCATCGCGGTCATCTGCGCGCTGCTGTTCTTCGCCACCATCTGGCGGCGCACCTGGCAGCTCCCGGTGATCGGCTTCGGTCTGATGGTGCTGTCCGCCATCCTCATCGGCGGCCTGTACCCGGCACTCGTGCAGAAGTTCCAGGTGCAGCCGAACGAGCAGGCCAAGGAAGCGCCGTACGTCGCGAAGAACCTCAAGGCGACGCGTGACGCGTACGGCATCGACGGCACCCAGGTCACCGAGTACGAGGGCGAGACCAAGACCGAGGACCTGACCACGCTGCGGGACGACGTCGCCGACGCCGCCAGCATCCGGATCATGGACCCGAACATCATCTCGCCGACCTTCCAGCAGCTCCAGCAGATGCGGAAGTACTACGCGTTCCCGAACAACCTGGACGTCGACCGGTACACGGACGACGGCAAGGAGCAGGACACCGTCATCGGTCTGCGCGAGCTGAACCTCGCCGGGGTCGACAAGAAGAACTGGATCAACAACCACTTCCGCTACACCCACGGCTACGGCGTGGTGGCGGCCAAGGGCACCGAGGTCGACTCGCGCGGGCGCCCGGTGTTCACCGAGTCCGACCTGCCCTCCAAGGGCAACCTCGGCGAGTACCAGCAGCGGATCTACTACGGCGAGAAGACCACCACGTACTCGATCGTCGGCGGTCCCCAGAAGGAGATCGACTACTCCGACGACGACGGCGAGAAGACCTTCAGCTACGACGGCGACGGCGGGGTCGACCTCTCCAGCCCGATCAACCGGGCCGCGTACGCGGCGGCGTTCGGCGAGCCGCAGATCCTGTACTCCGGCGCGATCGGCGACGGGTCGAAGATCCTCTACAACCGCACGCCGAAGGAGCGTGTCGAGGCGGTCGCCCCGTGGCTGACCATCGACGGCGACGCCTACCCGGCGGTGGTGAACGGCAAGATCCAGTGGATCGTCGACGCCTACACCACGACCAACGGCTACCCGTACGCCTCCCGTACGACGCTCGGCGACACGACCGCCGACTCGCTGACGGCGAGCAACGACCAGCGCGCGGTGGTGGCTCAGGAGAACCAGGTCAACTACATCCGCAACTCGGTGAAGGCGACCGTCGACGCCTACACCGGCGAGGTCAAGCTCTACCAGTGGGACACCAAGGATCCCGTCCTGAAGACCTGGATGAAGGCCTTCCCGGACACGGTGGAGCCCAGGAGCGAGATCTCCGACGACCTGATGGCCCATCTCCGGTACCCGCAGGACCTGTTCAAGGTCCAGCGCGAGCTGCTCACCCGCTACCACGTGAAGGACGCGAACACGTTCCTCAGCGGCAGCGAGGTCTGGCAGGTGCCGGACGACCCGACCAACAAGTCGGGTGACGCGGTGCCGCCGTACTACCTCAGCATGAAGATGCCCGACCAGGACGAGCAGGCCTTCTCGCTGACGACGACGTTCACGCCCAACGGGCGTGACAACCTCAGCGCGTTCATGGCGGTCGACGCCGAAGCGGGCACCGAGGGCTACGGCAAGATCAGAATCCTGAAACTGCCGACGAGCACGACGGTCAACGGTCCCAAGCAGGTCCAGAGCCAGTTCAACTCCGAACAGGACATCGCCGAGTCCATCAGGCTGCTGAGAGGCGGCGACTCGGAGGTGGAGTACGGCAACCTGCTGACGGTGCCGCTGGACGGCGGACTGCTCTACGTGGAGCCGGTCTACGTCCGCGGTGGCGGCCTCAAGTACCCGCTGCTGCGCAAGGTGCTGGTGTCCTACGGCGGCAACACCGCCTTCGAGGACACGCTGGACGAGGCCCTGAACAAGGTCTTCGGAGCGGAGGGCCCGGCACCCGAGAAGCCGGAGGAGGGCGACGGCACGACGACTCCGCCGCCGACGTCCGGTGACCCGACGGTCCAGCAGGCCCTGGAGGACGCCCAGAAGGCCTTCGAGGAAGGGCAGCAGGCCCTGAAGGACAACGACTGGGCCAAGTACGGCGAGGCGCAGAAGGATCTGGAGGACGCGCTGCAACGGGCCGAGAAGGCCCAGGCCGAAGCCGACCGGGGCGGCGACGAGAAGAACGAGGACGGCGGCGGCGGAGGCGGCGAACAGTCGGCCTCCAGCCCGTCTCCGTCCGACAGCCCCGACGCCGGAGCCGGCGAAGGCTCGGGCGGCTGACGCCGCCGCGACCTGCCCGTCCCGCGCCGTGATACGGTAGTGATCACACGGCGCGGGGTGGAGCAGCTCGGTAGCTCGCTGGGCTCATAACCCAGAGGTCGCAGGTTCAAATCCTGTCCCCGCTACTGACGTCGGGCGCTTGACGCGAACGACACCGAAGGCCCGGATCCTCACAGGGATCCGGGCCTTCGGCGTGTGCGAACGCATGTGCCGACACCGATGACGGCCGCGCCGGCGACGGGAGTTGGGCGATCTGTGTTTGACTTGTCTCTCTGTGGGCATGTCGACAAAACGCTGAAGTGACCTCACTGGCTGCGGTATACCAGGTGTACCCGGGTTGCAGGTGGTGCGACGATGGACGTTATGGGGGACATGGCAACTCTGTTCGAGGCAGAGCGATTTGTGCAGCCTTCCGTTCCCGACACCGAGAACGAGGCCAGTGAGGCCGCCGACGAGGTGGCCGAGGAGGTGCGGCAGAGACTTGCCGCCGAGGCCGGGGACGTCGAGGCGATGAGCGTCCTCGGAGCCATGCTGCTGCGCCGCGGTGATCTCGACGGAGCCGAACCCCAGCTGCGTGCCGCCACCGCGGCCGGTGACCGGGCCGCCGCCAACAACCTCGGAGTCCTGCTGCACCAGCGCGGGTACGCCGACGAGGCCGCCGGATGGTGGCGGATCGCCGCCGTCGCCGGGTCCGCCGCGGCCGCACACGCACTGGGGCGGCACTTCCGCGAGCGCGGGGACGAGCCGGCCGCCGAGTACTGGCTGCGCCAGTCCGCCGAGCAGGGCCACGCCCTCGGGGCGTACGCACTCGCCGATCTGCTGGAGCACCGCGGCGACGCCGGGACGGAGCGGTGGATGCGCGCCGCCGCGGAACGCGGGCACCGGGAGGCCGCCTACCGGCTGGCGCGGATCCTGGACCGCCGCGCGGCACGGGAGTACGGCCCGGACAACGGTGTCGTGTCCGTCGCCGCCGGCGGCCCCTCGGCCGACGCCGAGGACGCGGCCGCGGCCGAGGAGGCCGAGCAGTGGTACCGGCAGGCCGCCGCGCGCGGGCACCGGCGGGCGGCGCTGCACCTCGGGGCCATCCTCGAGAGGCGCGGGGAGCTGAAGGAGGCGGGCCGCTGGTACCTGACCTCCGCCAAGGACGGCGAGCCGCGCGCCGCCTGTGCGCTGGGCTTTCTGCTGCGGGACGCCGGTGACACCGAGAGCGCCGCCGTGTGGTGGCTGCGCGCCGCACAGGACGGGGACGGCAACGCGGCCAACGCGCTGGGCGCGCTGCACGCCGAGCGCGGGGAGACGCAGACGGCCGAGCGGTGGTACCGGGCGGCGATGGACGCCGGGGACGACAACGGCGCGTACAACCTCGGGCTGCTCTGCGCCGAGCAGGGGCGCACCGCGCAGGCCGAGCAATGGTACCGGCGAGCGGCGTACGCCGGGCACCGGGAGGCGGCGAACGCGCTGGCCGTCCTGCTGCTCCAGGGCGGGGACCGGACCGGGGCCGAGCCGTGGTTCTCCAAGGCCGCGGAGGCCGGCAGCGTCGACGCCGCGTTCAACCTCGGCATTCTGTTCGCCGGGCGCGGGCAGGAGCGGGAGGCGCTGCGCTGGTACGAGCGGGCCGCCGCCGCCGGGCACACCGAGGCGGCGCTCCAGGTCGGCATGGCGCGGCTGCGGGACGGCGACGAGCAGGAGGCGGAACGGCATCTGCGCTGCGCCGCGGGGGGCGGCAGCGCGGAGGCGGCATACCGGTTGGCCACCCTGCTCGACGCGCGCCGGCCGCCCGCGCCCGCGCACGAGCTGGGGGAGCCGGCGCACGAGCGGACCGAGTGCGAGGAGTGGTACGAGCGGGCGGCCTCGCAGGGGCACCGGCGGGCTCAGGTGCGGGTCGGGATGCTGGCCGCGGCGCGCGGGGACGTCGTGGAGGCGGCGCGCTGGTACCGGGAGGCGGCCGAGGCCGGGTCCCGCAACGGGGCGTTCAACCTGGGGCTGCTGCTGGCCCGGGAGGGCAGCGAGCCGGAGGCCGTGCTGTGGTGGCGGCGGGCGGCGGACGCCGGGCACGGGCGGGCGGCGCTGCGGCTGGCGCTGGTGTACGCGCGGCGGGGGGAGCTGGCCGAGGGGCAGCGGTGGGCCGACATGGCGGTGTCGTCCGGGCCGGAGGAGGTCGCGGAGCGGGCGGCGCGGTTGCGGGACGCGTTGCGGGAGGAACTGTCGGCGTGACCGCCGTGCCGCGCTGCGCTGGGCTTGGGGTGGCTACGGGGGTGAGGTCGGGGCGTGGTTTCGGGTGCCCGGCGTTGTGGTTGGGGGGCGAGGGCGTTGCGCGGCCCGGCGGAGCGGGGTGCCTCGCCCAGAGGGGGCACCCCCGGCGCCCACCCTCCCCCACTCTCGGCTTCGCTCGAGCGGGAGGTACCCCCATCGCCCTGGGGGTACCTCCCAGGCCGTTCAGGCACGGGGGGAGGCACGACTGCCCGCGGGCTGCCGGGGGGAATTTGCCTTTGGGTGTGGGGTTGACGTAACGTTGCATTCACCGACGCGGGGTGGAGCAGCTCGGTAGCTCGCTGGGCTCATAACCCAGAGGTCGCAGGTTCAAATCCTGTCCCCGCTACTGAAGATCGAGGGCCGGAATCCGAAAGGGTTCCGGCCCTCGGTGTGTTGTGGCCGCACGGCGTACGCGCACAGCAGCAAGCCCCGGCAGCGATGACTGCCGGGGCTTGCTGCTGTGCGCGTGGGTCTTAAGCGGAGGCGCAGTTCGGGCAGAGGCCGCGGTACGTCACCTCGACGTCCGACACGGTGAAGCCGAAGCGCTCCGAGTCGGGGAGGTCCGCCAGCGGGTTGCCGGTGGGGTGGACGTCCCTGATCGAGCCGCACTGGCCGCAGACCAGGTGGTGGTGCGGCCGATGGGCGTTCGGGTCGTACCGCTTGGCGCGCTTGTCGGTGGCCACCTCGAGCACCTCGCCGAGGGAGACCAGCTCACCCAGGGTGTTGTAGACCGTCGCGCGCGAGATCTCGGGCAGCTTGGTCACGGCCCGGGCGTGCACCTCGTCGGCTGTCAGGTGGACGTGTTCGCCGTCGAGGACCTCGGCCACGACACGCCGCTGTGCGGTCATGCGCCACCCACGTCCGCGCAGTCGTTCCAGAAGGTCGCTCATAGCAGCCAGCCTAGCAGCAAGGGGGACCAGGTCCCGAACAGGTGTGAAGTTGGAGCCTTACTTGACTTAGACAATGTCCATTGTAGGATCGAGCCTGGCATTGGCCAAGGGACAGGACAACGTCAGTAATGGCGCAGGAGGCGCACGTGACTCAGGGACCGCTCACTACGGAGGCCGGTGCTCCGGTAGCCGACAACCAGAACAGCGAGACCGCGGGCGTCGGCGGCCCGGTGCTCGTCCAGGACCAGCTCCTCCTGGAGAAGCTGGCCCACTTCAACCGTGAGCGCATTCCGGAGCGTGTCGTGCACGCCCGTGGCGCCGGTGCCTACGGCACCTTCACGGTCACCGCCGATGTCACCAAGTACACGCGTGCCAAGTTCCTCTCCGAGGTCGGCAAGCAGACCGAGGTGTTCCTGCGGTTCTCGACCGTGGCCGGCAACCTCGGTGCCGCGGACGCCGTCCGCGACCCGCGTGGCTTCGCGGTCAAGTTCTACACCGAGGAGGGCAACTACGACCTCGTCGGCAACAACACCCCGGTGTTCTTCATCAAGGACGCCATCAAGTTCCCGGACTTCATCCACACCCAGAAGCGCGACCCGTACACGGGCAGCCAGGAGGCGGACAACGTCTGGGACTTCTGGAGCCTGTCGCCGGAGTCCACGCACCAGGTGACCTGGCTGCACGGCGACCGCGGCATCCCCGCCTCGTACCGCCACATGGACGGCTTCGGCTCGCACACCTTCCAGTGGAGCAACGAGGCCGGCGAGGCCTTCTGGGTCAAGTACCACTTCAAGACGGACCAGGGGATCAAGAACCTGACCGCCGAGGAGGCCGAGATCCTCGCGGGCAAGGACCCCGACTCCCACCAGCGGGACCTGCGCGAGGCCATCGAGCGCGGCGAGTACCCGACGTGGACCGTCGGCGTGCAGATCATGCCGGTGGCCGAGGCGGCGACGTACCGCTTCAACCCGTTCGACCTGACCAAGGTCTGGCCGCACGCGGACTACCCGGTCGTCGGGATCGGCAAGCTGGAGCTGAACCGCAACCCGGAGAACATCTTCGCCGAGGTCGAGCAGTCGATCTTCTCCCCGGCGCACTTCGTGCCCGGTATCGGTCCGTCCCCGGACAAGATGCTCCAGGGCCGGCTCTTCGCCTACGGCGACGCCCACCGCTACCGCGTCGGCATCAACGCCGACCACCTGCCGGTGAACCGTCCGCACGCCACCGAGGCCCGCACCCACTCCCGTGACGGCTACCTGTACGACGGCCGCCACAAGGGCGCGAAGAACTACGAGCCGAACAGCTTCGGCGGCCCGTTCCAGACGGACCGGCCGCTGTGGCAGCCGGTCGCGGTCGACGGTGGCACGGGCAACCACGAGGCGCCCTCGCATGCCGAGGACAACGACTTCGTGCAGGCCGGCAACCTCTACCGCCTGATGTCGGAGGACGAGAAGGAGCGCCTGATCAACAACCTGGCGGGCTCCATCTCGCAGGTCTCGCGCGAGGACATCGTCGAGCGCGCGATCAACAACTTCCGGCAGGCGGACGGCGACTTCGGCAAGCGGCTGGAGGCCGCGGTCCAGGCCCTGCGCGGCTGACACAATCCAGCGCTGGACCGCTTGTCGTGGCGGCGGGCCGGATCCCCTTCGACGGGGGTCCGGCCCGTTTCGTGCGTACGGGGCCGGGGGCCGGGGTTGGGCTCTACGGGGACGGGCCGGGCTCTACGGGGACGGGGTCAGGCCGGGATCTGCTGGGCCGTGTGGGCCCGCTGCCGTACCGGCGCCCAGCAGCGGATGATGTCGCGCACCGAGACGATGCCGGCCGGCTCGCCGTGGTCCAGTACGACGAGGTGGCGGAAGCCGCCGTGCGCCATCGCCGAGGCCGCCTCCTCCAGGGTCCAGGTCGGGGCGGCGAACACGACGTCGTTGGTGGTGTGGGCGTGGGTGCGTTCGGTGTCCGGGTCCTGGCCCAGGCCGACGGAGTTGAGGATGTCGCGTTCGGTGAGGATGCCGATGCCGCCGGCGTCCGGGTCGTGGACGATGGCGGCGCCGATCCGCCGGGCGGCCATCAGGGCGGCGGCCTGGCGGAGCGTGTGATCGGGGCCGATGGTGAGGACGACCGTGCTCATGGCGTCGCGGACGAGCATGAAGAGAGCCACCTCCTAGGAATCCATGAGCTAGTTCATGGATTCACAAGTTCACAAGTGGGGGGACTCTCAGAGTTGCAGGTAAAGCGGGGGTCAACAAGGGGGCGCTCGGTGCTTCCTCGCCGCGGGCGCGTGTGCGGTGGCGCGTGCCGTGCGCTTCAGTAGCGCTGGTTGAGGTAGCCGAGCAGCTCGTCGTGGAGCAGGCCGTTCGACGCGGCGGCGTTGCCGCTGTGCGGGCCGGGGCGGCCGTCGAGGCCGGTGAAGCTGCCGCCGGCCTCCGTCACGACGATCGCGTTGGCGGCCATGTCCCACAGGGACAGCTCCGGTTCGGCGCACATGTCGACCGAGCCCTCGGCGACCATCATGTACGGCCAGAAGTCGCCGTACGCGCGCGTGCGCCAGACCTCGCGGGTCAGATCGAGGAAACCGTCGAGCCTGCCCTGCTCCTCCCAGCCGGAGAGGGAGGAGTAGGCGAAGGAGGCGTCGGAGAGCTGCGAGACGCGCGAGACCTGGAGCCGGGTGGCCGAGGTCAGGCTGCGGCCGGTGAAGGCACCGTTGCCCTTCGCGGCCCACCAGCGGCGGCCCAGGGCGGGGGCGGAGACCAGGCCGACGACGGGCTGGTAGCCGCCCTCGGCCGCTTCCATCAGGGCGATCAGGGTGGCCCAGACCGGGACGCCCCGTACGTAGTTCTTGGTGCCGTCGATCGGGTCGATCACCCAGCGGCGGGGGCCGGTGCCCTCGACGCCGTACTCCTCGCCGAGGATCGCGTCGCGGGGGCGGGCGCGGGCGAGGTGGCCGCGGATGAGTTCCTCGGCGGCTTTGTCGGCTTCGCTCACCGGGGTCATGTCCGGCTTGGTCTCGACCTTGAGGTCGAGGGCCTTGAAGCGGTCCATCGTCGCCGCGTCGGCGGCGTCCGCGAGGACGTGGGCGAGGCGGAGGTCGTCGAGGTAGTCCGGCATGCGGCAACGGTATCCGGCGGGGGTTGGGCGGGGCCAGCAGGGGCGTTGGGGTGGGCGTGGGCGGTGGGGTGCGGGCGAGCCTGCGGGGTGGGGCAGGGGCGTGGAGGTGGGCGTGGGCCGAGTGCGGGGCGTGGGTGCGGAGGGTGGGTGCGCAGCCCGGCGCGAGGGGGTGCCTCCCCCAGAGGGGGTACCCCCGGCGCCCACCCTCCCCCACTCTCGGCTTCGCTCGAGCGGGAGGTACCCCCACCGCCCTGGGGGCACCTCCCAGGCCGTCCAGGCACTGGGGGAGGCACGACTGCCCGCAGCTACGGGAGCTGTGGCAGTTGCGCGGCACGGCTGCCCGCAGCTGCGTGGCGACGAGGTGGCGGTATGGGGGGTTGACAGTGGGTTTGGGGGCGTCAACTCTGTGGCGCAGAGTTGCCCGCCCCGAGGGAGGCGATGATGCCTGCAGCGCGGGAATCCCTGCTCGACGCCGCGTACACGGCGCTGGCTCGCCGGCCGTGGTCGGCCGTGCGGATGGTGGACGTGGCGGCTTCCGCCGGGGTGTCCCGGCAGACCCTCTACAACGAGTTCGGGAGCAAGGACGGGCTCGCGCGGGCCCTCGTGCGCCGGGAGGCGGACGGCTATCTGGCCGGCGTCGACCGCGCGCTCGCCGGAACCGGCGATCTGCGTGAGCGGCTCACCGCGACCGCCGAGTGGACGGCGTCCGCCGCCCGCGACAACGCCCTGGTGCGCGCCCTGCTCACCGGCTGCTGGAGCGAGCGGCTGCCCGCCCCGGCGCTGACGCCGGTGCCGTCGTCCTCCGCCGTCCCGGCACAGCGCCGGGCGGACGGGGCGCTGCCCTCACCCGGCGACCTCGTGGTCCTCGTCCGCGACCGCGCCGTGGCGGTGCTGTCCGGACCCGGCGCGTCCCGGCCGGACCTCGCCGAGCTGACCCGCACCTGCGAACTCGCCGTCCGGCTCGCGCTGTCCTGTGTCGCCGCCCCACCCGGCGAGGGCGGCGTCGCCGAGATCGTGCGCAGTGCGCTGCACGGGCAGCCGGCGCCGTAACGGAGCGCGCCGCACCGGCAGCCGGCGCCGTAGCGGAGCGGGGGTCAGTGCGCCGAACCGGACAGCTGGAGGCCGATCACCCCGATGATCACCAGGCTGATCGAGACGATCTTCAACGTGGAGACCAGGTCGCCGAGGAAGACCATGCCGTAGATGGCCGTGCCCGCCGCGCCGATGCCGGTCCACACCGCGTAGGCGGGGCCGACGTCGAGCCGCTTCAGGGCGAGGGTCAGCAGACCGAAGCTGCCCAGCGCGAAGGCGGCGAACGCGATCGTCGGCCACAGCCGGGTGAAGCCGTGCGACAGCTTCAGGCACACCGCGAAACCGGTTTCGAGCAACCCGGCCACTATCACCAGCAGCCACGCCATGTGCAGTCCTCCCGTGGGTGTCACGTACCGTGACCGCTTTGCTCTGGGTTGGTTCCGGCTTGGTGCGATTATGCACTTACCGGCGTCCTGCCATGGCAAACAACGCGAAGGTCAGTCACCTTCCTTCCGCTCCCGCGTCGACAGCAGCCGGCGCAGCGAGTAGAGACGGGCCGGATCGGCGTGGCCGTCGGCCGCCCAGGCGTCCAGCGCGCAGTCGGGCTCGTCGTGACTGCACGCGCGCGGGCAGCCCGCCGTGCCGGGCTCCAGGTCGGGGAAGGCGTGGATCACGCGCGACGGGTCGATGTGGGCCAGCCCGAAGGAACGGACGCCGGGGGTGTCGACCACCCAGCCCTCGGCCCCGGCCAGGGGCAGCGCCAGCGCCGAGGTGGTGGTGTGCCGGCCCCGGCCCGTGACCGCGTTGACGTGCCCTGTCGTACGCCGCCGCTCCTCCGGCACCAGCGCGTTGACCAGGGTCGTCTTGCCGACGCCCGAGTGGCCGACGAAGGCGGTGACCTTGCCGCCGAGATGCTCGCGGACCCGGTCCGCCGCGCCGCCGCCGTCCAGCTCCGCACGGCTGGTGACGACGTAGGGGATGTCCAACGCGCCGTACAGCTCCAGCAGTTCGTCCGGCGGGGCCAGGTCCGACTTGGTCATGACCAGCAGCGGTTCCAGACCCCCGTCGAACGCGGCCACCAGGCAGCGGTCGATCAGGCGCGGGCGGGGCTCCGGATCGGCCAGGGCCGTGACGATCGCGAGCTGGTCGGCGTTGGCCACGACGACCCGCTCGTAGGGGTCGTCGTCGTCCGCGGTACGGCGCAGCACCGACGTGCGCTCCTCGATGCGGACGATCCGCGCCAGCGTGTCCTTCTTGCCGGTCAGATCGCCGACCAGCGCCACCCGGTCACCGACGACCGCCGCCTTGCGGCCCAGCTCCCGGGCCTTCATCGCCATGACCACCCGGTCCTCGACGAGGCAGGTCAGCCGACCCCGGTCCACGGTGAGGACCATGCCCTCGGCGGCGTCCTCGTGCTTGGGCCGGATGTGCGTCCGGGGCCGGTTGCCCTTGCGGTTGGGGCGGGAGCGGATGTCGTCCTCGTCGGTGTGCTTGCCGTAGCGGCGCATGGTGCTGAACTCCTATGCCCCGAGCATCCCGGTCCACAGCTCGGGGAAGTCCGGCAGCGTCTTCGCCGTGGTCGCCACGTTCTCGATCTGCACGCCCTCGACCGCGAGGCCGATGATCGCCCCGGCGGTCGCCATGCGGTGGTCCTCGTACGTGTGGAAGATCCCGCCGTGCAGCCGGCGCGGGCGGATGTGCAGGCCGTCGGCGGTCTCCGTGACGTCACCGCCGAGTTCGTTGATCTCCTTGGTGAGCGCGGCCAGTCGGTCCGTCTCGTGCAGGCGCAGGTGCGCCACACCGCGCAGCGTCGACGGGGAGTCCGCCAGCGCGGCGACGGCGGCGATGCCCGGGGTCAGCTCGCCGACCTCGCTCAGGTCCACGTCGATGCCGTGCACGGCACCCGAACCGGTGAAGACCAGGCCGTAGTCGGTCAGTTCGCAGGAACCGCCCATCTCGGTGAAGATCTCGCGCAGCCGGTCGCCGGGCTGGGTGGTGCGGGCCGGCCAGTCGGGGACGACCACCTTGCCGCCGGTCACCAGCGCCGCCGCCAGGAAGGGCTGGGCGTTGGACAGGTCCGGCTCGATGGTCAGGTCCCGGCCGAGCAGCGCGCCCGGGGTCACCCGCCACACATTCGGCTCGCCGCCCGACTCGGGGGTGTCGACCTGGGCGCCGACCGAGCGCAGCATGTCGACGGTCATCCGGATGTGCGGCAGCGACGGCAGCGTGGCGCCGGTGTGCCGGACCTCCACGCCCTGGTTGAAGCGCGGCGCGGACAGCAGCAGGGCGGAGACGAACTGCGACGACGAGGACGCGTCGACCTCCACGGGGCCGCCGTCCAGGGCGCCGCCGCCGTGCACGGTCAGCGGGAGCGCGCCGCGGCCGTCGTCGTCGATCCGGGCGCCGAGGACGCGCAGGGCGTCGATCACGCCGTGCAGCGGGCGCTCGTACGAACGGGGGTCGCCGTCGAACCGGACGGGGCCGTCGGCGAGCGCGGCGACCGGCGGCAGGAACCGCATCACGGTGCCGGCGTTGCCGACGTCGACCGTGGCCGGGCCGCGCAGACCCGACGGGATCACGCGCCAGAACTCCCCGGTGCCGTCGGGGCCGACGCCCTCCTCGATGCCGATGCCCATCTCCCGCAGGGCGCCGGCCATCAGCAGGGTGTCACGGGAGCGCAGCGGGCGGCGCAGCCAGCCGGGCTCGGAGGCGAGGGCGGCCAGCACCAGGGCGCGGTTCGTGACGGATTTGGACCCCGGCACGTGGACCGTCGCGTCGACGGCTCCGCTCGCGTGCGGGGCGGGCCAGAGGGCGGTGTCTGCGGGGTTCGAGGCCATGGCCCCCACTTTAATGGCTGGGGGCGACGGGGGATCTTGATCAGAAGCGGTACAGCGTGGCCGGTGTCCGGCCGGTCCGGACCGCGTGGCCGGTGTCCGGCCGGTCCGGCGGACCGGGGCTCACACCTCCAGCAGCCAGCGCGCCCCGCCGATCAGCGAGCACAGCGACACCGCGTGGAAGAGGAAGAACCACACCCCGGCCGGCGCGTGCGTCAGCCGGGCCAGTTGGTCCGCGTCCGAGTCCCCGGCACCGCCGCGCGCCCGCTTGGCCTGGAGCTCGAACGCCGGACGCACCCCGCCGAGCAGCAGGAACCACACTGCCGCGTACGCGAACGCCGCCTGCACCTGCGGCCCGGCCAGCCAGGACACCAGCACGAACGTGCCGCCGGTGACGAGGACGGTCAGCGCCCCGTAGGCGTTGCGGATCATCACCAGCAGGGCCACGAGCAGGGCCGTCGCCAGCCACAGCAGCAGCGTGATGCGTCCCGACGCCAGCAGCGCGGCGCCGCCGAGGCCGAGCAGCGGGGGAGCGGTGTACCCGGCCGCCGCGGTCAGGATCATGCCCAGGCCGTGCGGCTTGCCGCGGCTGACGGTCAGCCCGCTGGTGTCGGAGTGCAGGCGGATGCCGGTCAGCGTGCGCCCGGTGAGCAGCGCCACGAGACCGTGACCGCCCTCGTGGGCGATCGTGATCGCGTTGCGCGCCGTGCGCCACGCCACGTGCGGCACGACGACGGCCAGCGCGGCGACCAGGGTCGCGACCACCACCCACAGGTCGGGGTCGGGCTGGGTGCCGGTGATCTCGTCCCACACGGAGGTGAGCGACGCGGCGGCGGTGCCGACCGGGCTCATGGCCGTGAGCGGATTCAGGTGCGGGTCCATGTGCGGGTCCATGTTGTGGTGAGGGCCCCTCCCGTTGGCGCGGAGTCTGGCAGTGTTGCACGTATGTGCGGACGGTATGCAGCCAGTCGTCGACCGGAGGATCTCGCGGGAATCTTCGAGATCGAGAAGTGGGAGCCCGAGGAGACCCTGGAGCCCGACTACAACGTGGCCCCCACCAAGGAGGTCTACGCCGTCCTGGACCGCCCTCTGAAAGACGCCCCCGACCCGCGCCCGGTTCGTCAGCTGCGGAAACTGAAGTGGGGCCTGGTCCCGTCCTGGGCCAAGACGCCCGAGGGCGGCGCCCGGATGATCAACGCGCGCGCCGAGACCGTGCACGAGAAGCCGTCGTACCGCCGTGCCTTCGCGACCCGGCGCTGCATCCTGCCCGCCGACGGCTACTACGAGTGGGTCACCGGCACGCAGGAGCGGGACCTGGAGGTCGAGGGCCGCAAGAAGCGCCCGCGCAAGCAGCCGTACTTCGTGACCCCGGCCGACGGGTCGGTGTTCGCCATGGCCGGGCTGTACGAGTTCTGGCGGGACCGGACGCTGCCCGACGACCACCCGCAGGCCTGGTGGGTGACGTGCTCGGTGATCACCACGGAGGCCGAGCAGAGCCCGCTCGCGGTCGCACCGGCCGAGGGCCCGCGCTCGCTGGCCGACATCCATCCCCGGATGCCGCTGATGCTGACCCCGGACCGCTGGGACGCCTGGCTGGACCCGGCGCGGACCGACGTCGACGACCTGACGTCGCTGCTGGCGCCGCCGCCCGCCGGGCTGATGCGGGCGTACCCCGTGGCCACCGCCGTCAGCAACGTGCGCAACAACGGCCCGGAGCTGCTGAAGGAGCTGGAGGCGCCGGAAGAGGGCACACTCTTCTGACGTGACCCGCGAGACTCCCGAGAACAGCGAGACGAACGAGGCCGGTGGGACCAAAGGGACCCAAGGGACCAAAGGCGCCGGTGGGACTATCGACGCTCCCGTGACCACCGAGTCCGGCGAGACCGCCGACGCCCCGGTGACCACCGAGACCGTCGAGACGGACGCCGGTCCGGCCCGCATCACCTGGCACCGCGCGCCGGACGCCCGGCTCGTGCTGGCCGCGAGCCATGGCGCCGGCGGCGGCATCGAGGCCCGTGACCTGCGGGCCCTCGCCCAGGCGCTGCCCGGCCACGGCATCACCGTCGCCCTGGTCGAGCAGCCCTGGCGGCTGGCCGGCAAGAAGCTGGCGCCCGCGCCGAAGACGCTGGACGCCGGCTGGCGGGGCGTCTGGCCCGCGCTGGCCGCGCCGGGCCTGCCGGTGATCTCCGGTGGCCGCAGCGCCGGGGCCCGGGTCGCCTGCCGCACCGCCGCCGAGCTGGGCGCCCACGCCGTCCTGGCCCTGAGCTTCCCGCTCCACCCGCCGGGCAGGCCCGAGAGGTCCCGCGCCGAGGAACTGCTCGGCGCCGGCGTGCCCACCCTCGTCGTCCAGGGCGGCAACGACCCCTTCGGCAAGCCCGAGGAGTTCCCCGAGGGCGACTACGAACTGGTCGAGGTGGCGTACGGCGACCACGGCTTCGCCGTGCCGAAGCGGGCGCCGGTCGGCCAGGACGAGGCGCTCGCCGTGATCACCGACGCCGTCGTCGCGTGGACCGGGTCACTCGGATGAACCCCCGGGAATGACGCGGGACCCCGCCGCGTTGTGCCGGGCGTACGTTGCTGAAAGCACCAGCACCGACGCCGTGGGAGAGGAAGTCCGCCGCATGGGTTCGATCTACTGCCCGAGCCGCAGCAGCCGCACTGACCTGGACTGGACGGTGCTGCACGCGGCCAAGACCGCTCCTATTCGGGCGGCGGGCGGACCGGATCGTCGTCTATCCTCCGATTCTGGCGGGACCGGTGTCGGCCCCGCGCAGACTCTTGAGGAGGTGGGTCCGGTCACCGGTACCGACGCAGGGACCGAGAACGGCCAGGCGGAGCAGCCCGAGGGCCGGGGTACGGGCACGGAGACGACCGAGGAGCGCAGCGCGCGCTTCGAGCGGGACGCGCTGGAGTTCCTCGACCAGATGTACTCGGCGGCCCTGCGCATGACGCGCAACCCCGCCGACGCCGAGGACCTGGTGCAGGAGACCTACGCCAAGGCGTACGCCTCGTTCCACCAGTTCCGCGAAGGAACCAACCTCAAGGCGTGGCTGTACCGAATCCTCACGAACACCTTCATCAACTCCTACCGCAAGAAGCAGCGCGAACCCCAGCGCAGCGCGGCCGAGGAGATCGAGGACTGGCAGCTGGCGCGCGCCGAGTCGCACATGTCGACGGGTCTGCGCTCCGCGGAGTCGCAGGCGCTCGACCACCTGCCCGACTCGGACGTCAAGGAAGCGCTCCAGGCGATCCCCGAGGAGTTCCGCATCGCCGTGTATCTCGCGGACGTCGAGGGCTTTGCCTACAAGGAGATCGCGGACATCATGGGGACACCCATCGGTACGGTGATGTCCCGGCTGCACCGGGGCCGCCGTCAGCTGCGCGGCATGCTCGAGGACTACGCGCGCGAGCGCGGCCTCGTCCCGGCCGGCGCCGGGGAGTCGAACGAAGCGAAAGGCTCGGGCTCATGAGCTGCGGAGAGCCGCACGAGACGGACTGCAGTGAGGTCCTGGACCACCTGTACGAGTTCCTCGACAGTGAGATGCCGGACGTCGATCGCGAGAAGTTCCAGCACCACTTCGAGGAATGCTCGCCGTGCCTGGAGAAGTACGGCTTGGAGCAGGCCGTGAAGAAGCTGGTCAAGCGGTGCTGCGGGCATGACGACGTGCCGGGCGACCTGCGGGCCAAGGTCATGGGGCGGATCGATCTGATCCGCTCCGGGCAGGCCGTGCCCGACCACGACGTCACCGCGTCCCCGGCCACGCCGCAGGAGTCGTAGACCTCCGCACGGGGCACGACCACGACCACGACCAAGACCTCGTGGGCCCCGTGAACGACCCCTGCAGGGGAGTCGCGAACCCCTCGTGCGTCACCCGAACGTGCTAATCCGCGGGTTATCGGCCCGCCCGCCTCCCCCGTCTCCCTAGGCTCCGGAGCCTGAGGGACCTGGCCGGGGAGGACACATGGAGGTGGTACCGCCACGGGCGCGTGTCTACGTCGCCGGTGCCGCCGTCGCCGCCCTGGTCTGCCTGAGCCCCTTGCCGTCGTTGCACACGCCCTGGTGGGCGGTGCTGCTGCTGTCCGTGGTCTACGCCGGCTGCGAGCACGCGGCCCGGCGGCGTTACACCGGGACCTGCTACCCCGTCCTGCTCGCCGGAGCGTTTCTGCTGCCGGCGCCGGCCGCGGCGCTCGTCCCGCTGCCCGGGGCACTGCTGTCCTCGGTGGATCAGGGGGCGCCCGCGCTGCGCCGGGTCTGGCGCGCCGCGCAGCTCGCGCTCGCCGTGTGGGCCGCGGCCCGGGTGCACTGGGAGTGCGGCGGGCGGGACGCCGTCGTGGCGCCCGACTTCCCGTACGCGCTGGTGCCCGCCGGTGCCGCGGTACTGGTCTTCTGCCTGGTGCTGACCGTCCTGGACGGCGGCATCCTGGCGCTGGCGGAACGCGTCCCACTGCGCCGGGCGTGGCGGGGGCTGCTCGGGCGCTCGCTCGCCCCGATCGCCGTGCACGGGCTCGCCGGGCTGATGATGGCCGTGCTGTGGCGCAGCCCGTACGGTCCCGTCGCCGCCCTGCTGGTGCTGCTGCCGATGTGCGTCGCCTGGTGGGCGTTCGCCCAGTACAACCGCGAGCAGGCCGCGCACCAGGCGACGATCCGCGCGCTCGTGCAGGCCGTCGACATCAAGGACGGGTACACCCGCGGGCACAGCGAGCGGGTCGGCCAGGCGTCGATGATGATCGCCCGTGAGCTGGGCATGGACGAGGAGCGGGTGGAGGTGCTCCGCTTCGCCGGGATCCTGCACGACGTGGGCAAGCTCGGCGTCCCCACCCGCCTGCTGCGCAAGGACGGGCCGCTCACCCCCGAGGAGCGGCGGGTGATCGAACTGCACCCCGAGTACGGGCACGAGATGGTGCGCGGCATCCGCTTCCTCGGCGAGGCCCGGGCCGCCGTACTGCACCACCACGAGCGGCTGGACGGCAGCGGCTACCCCTACGGCCTGGTCGGCAGCCAGATCCCGGAGTCGGCGCGGGTGGTGGCCGTCGCCGACGCCTTCGACGCGATGACGTCCACCCGCTCCTACCGCCGGGCCCGGCCCGTCGCCGCGGCCGTGGCGGAGCTCCAGCGGTGCGCGGGCGCCCAGTTCGACCCGCGGATGGTCGCGGCGCTGGTGCGCTCGCTGGGCAGGTACGGCTGGCATCCGCAGGTGACGGCCGACGGCGCGGAACCCGGCCCGGTCCTGCCGTCCACCAGATCCATCACGGATCGGCGGGACAGCGTCGGACGGGGGGCGGCGTCATGACGTCCCGCCGCCCGGCCCACGCAGCCGCTGCACGAGCACACCGGCCTGCGCTCCGGATCGCGAGAACACGAGCGCACCGGCCTGCGCACCGGACCGCGAGAACGCCGGACGAGCCGGTCGGCCGCCGCGGGACACCGCGCGCCGGATGGCGCGGCGCCGCCGGAGGGTGCGGTGGTGCCGGGTGGCGGGGCGCCGCCGGAAGGCGTGGCGGTGCCGGAAGGTGGGTCGGCGCCGGGGGGCGGGGTGACGCCGGGCAACGGAACGCCGCCGGGCAACGGAACGCCGCCGGGCAACGGAACGCCGCCGGGCAACGGAACGCCGCCGGGCAACGGAACGCCGCCGGGGGGCGCGGCGGCGCCGGGTGGCGCGGCGCCGCCGGAGGGTGCGGTGGTGCCGGGTGGCGGAGCGCCGCCGGAAGGCGTGGCGGTGCCGGAAGGTGGGGCGGCGCAGGGGGGCGCCGTGGTGCCGTATGGCGGGGTGACACCCGACAACGGAGCGCCGCCGGAGGGTGTGGCGGCGCCGGATGGCGGGGTGGCGCCGGACGGTGGGGCTCCGCCGGGCGGCCGGCCCCCGCCCGGTGGCCGGGTCGCGCCGGGCGGGGGCCGGCATGACGTACTCGCGGGCCGTCGTCGTTCCCCTGCTGATCCATGCCGGTGCCGGCTGCGTCGCTCTGTGCTGTCTGCTGTCCGTGCTGTGGACCGGGCTCTCCGAGCGTCCCGTCGCGCTGGCATTCGGCGCGTTGATCGCGGTCGGTGAGCTGACCCGCCGGCCCGGCGCCGAGGTCCGGGAGTCCGCTCCGCTCGGGACCGCCGGGGCACTGGCGTACGCCCTGCTGGGGGAGAACGCCGGCCGGCCCACCGGGCACGGCGTCGCCGAGACCGTCGCCGTCGTGCTCGCCGCCTCGCTGCTCGGCAGCGTGCCGCACATCGCGCGGGGGCGCGGGGCCGGCCTGGACCACCTCGCGCGCCGGGTGCTCACCGTCGCCTTCGCCGCCGTGTGCTTCCAGCCCCTGTTCAACGCGGGCGCCCTGCGCGACCTGGACGGCCACGTCTACGCGCTGCTGCTGCTCGTCCTGCTGACCCTGACCGCCCTGTGCGACGCCGTGCTCGCCGCGGCGCCCGCGCACGCCCGCACCGGCTGGCCGTTCGGCCCGCTGCTGCGCGAGGAACTGCGCAGCATGGGCGGAATCACCTCCGCGGTGTGCGCCACCGGCGCGGTGATGGCACTCGCGGTGGCCGTCGTCGGGCTGTGGGCACTGCCCGTCTTCTCGGTGCCGCTGCTGCTCACCCAGCTGTCCTACCGGCGCTACGCGGCCGTCCGCGCCACCTACCGGCAGACCATCGCCTCGCTGGCCCGGGCGACCGAGATCGCCGGGTACACGCCGACCGGGCACGCCCGCCGCGTCGCCGCGCTCAGCGGCGCCGTCGGACGGGACCTGGGACTGTCCGGGCCGGAACTGACCGTGCTGGAGTACGCCGCCCTCATGCACGACATCGGGCAGCTCAGCCTGGTCGACCCGGTCCCGGCGGGCGCCACCGCCGCACTGCCCGCCGCCGAACGGCGCCGGATCGCGCTGCTCGGCGGCGCCGTGGTCCGCCAGACCGGCGTCGACCCGGCCGTCGCGGTGGTCGTCGAGCGGCAGGCCGACCCCTACCGCGAGCAGCCCGTCGCCGCGCGGATCGTCCGGGCGGTCAACGCCTACGAGGAGAAGGTGCGCGACGCCGGTCCCGGCGGGGCCCTCGCGGCACTGGAGGAACTGCGCCTCGGCACGGCCGGCGACTACGCCCCCGACGTCGTGGAATCCCTGGCCCGTGTGCTGTCCCGGGGCTGTCTTACGTCCCGTGTGGTTGGGTAACCCATGGGTAATGAGCGCCCCTCCAGCCGTACGTGGTTTGATGCGCAGGAGAGGGTGTCCGGGGGCGCAGAACGGCACAGCCAGCCCACTGAACGGAACTGGCAGGCGGGAATCGTGAGGATCTTCGGCAAGGGACGGCACCGGCCCTCCGCCTCCTGGCGGCAGGCCACCGACCGCGCGTTCACGCTGATCGGCGACGGTCGCTACGAGGACGCGGGGGCACTGCTGACACGGGCCGCCGATCTGGAGCCCTGGCTGTCGGAGTCGTGGTTCAACCTCGCGCTGCTGCACAAGTTCCGGCACGACTGGGAGCAGGCGCGCACCGCCGGTCTGCGGGCCGTCGCGCTGCTCGACCGGGACACCGGGGCGCCCGACTGGTGGAACGTCGGCATCGCCGCGACCGCCCTCCAGGACTGGCCGCTGGCCCGCCGGGCCTGGCAGGCGTACGGGCTGCGGATGCCCGGCGGGGCCACGGACTCCGGGGAGCCGGCCGGGATGGAACTGGGCAGCGCGGCCGTCCGGCTGTCCCCCGAAGGGGAGGCCGAGGTGGTGTGGGGGCGGCGGCTGGACCCCGCCCGGATCGAGGTGCTGTCGATCCCGCTGCCGTCCTCGGGGCGGCGCTGGGGCGAGGTCGTCCTGCACGACGGGGTGCCGCACGGCGAGCGGACCACCGCGGCCGGGCACTCCTTCCCGGTCTTCGACGAGATCGAGCTGTGGGCGCCGTCGCCGGTGCCCACCTGGGTGGTGCTGCTGGAGGCGGCCACCGAGGCCGACCGGGACGCCCTGGAACAGCTGGCCGCCGACGCGGGCTTCGCGGCCGAGGACTGGTCGTCGTCCGTGCGGCTGCTGTGCCGGATGTGCTCGGAGTCCCGGATGCCGTCGGACGAGGGCGACGGCGAGCACCTCGACCCGCACGACCACAGCGAGCCGGGGCATCCCGGGCCGCTCGGCCACCGGACCGACGGGCAGTTGTGGGTGCCGGAGCGGGAGTGCGGGGTGGCGGCGCCGGCGTCCCTGGTACGGGGGCTGCTGGACGGCTGGGTCGCGGACAGTCCGGACTCCCGGGACTGGCGGGATCTGGAAGAGGTGTGCTGATCTCCCGCACCGGGTGCGGGGTCGTCGTGGCTGGTCGCGCGCAGGGCGGTGGGGCCGCGGGCCGGCACGGTCCCGCGCCCCTTCCAGGCGCGCGTTGCCCGTACCCTGTATCGAGCAGTAACCCCCGTTTCAGTGAGGAAGGCGTACGTCGGTCATGGCGCAGCAGGACACCGATCAGCAGAACGCGGGCGTGCTCCCGGTGGACGACGAGGGGTACGTCATCGACACGGAGGACTGCGAGGAGCGCGAGACGGCGTGGCGCGAGCGCGGCACCTCACGGCCCATCACGGTGGTCGGCAACCCGGTGCTGCACAAGGAGTGCAAGGACGTCACCGACTTCGGCGAGGAGTTCCAGCAACTGGTCGCCGACATGTTCGCCAGCCAGCGCACCGCCGAGGGCGTGGGCCTGGCCGCCAACCAGATCGGCGTCGACCTGAAGGTGTTCGTCTACGACTGCCCCGACGACGAGGGCGTCCGGCACGTCGGCGTGGTCTGCAACCCCCGGCTCGTCGAACTGCCCGCCGAGCGGCGCCGCCTGGACGACAGCAACGAGGGCTGCCTGTCCGTGCCGACCGCCTACGCGCCGCTCGCCCGACCCGACTACGCCGAGGTGACCGGGCAGGACGAGAAGGGCAACCCGATCAAGGTGCGCGGCACCGGCTACTTCGCACGGTGTTTGCAGCACGAGACCGACCACCTGTACGGGTACCTCTACATCGACCGGCTCTCCAAGCGTGAACGCAAGGACGCGCTGCGGCAGATGGCCGAGAACGAGCCGCGCTACCCCGTGGTCGCCAACGACTGACCGCTGCGCGGGGACATCCCCGTCAGCCTCCCCGGCCTCTTCTTGCACGGCGCCCGTTCGATCCCTCCGAGCGGGCGCCGTTCGTCCTGCCGTCGTGTGTTCGACGCCCGTTGCTCTCCTGGTGATCGGGAACCTGCCACACAACAGGAGAATCCCGGCACCCCGGGGTAGTGAATGGAGCAAATCCGTTCCCAGAACGGTCAGTTGTAGTGCTCAATGGGAACGGCGGGGATACGCAACGGCGCACGCCCCGCTCAGCGGGAGGGGTGCGCCATCGGCGGCTGAGAGAGGGGTCTGTTCGTGCATGCTTTCTCACACGGCACCACATCGACACCGACGGCGATCGCAGTTCCGTCATCGCTCCGTCTGCCCGTGATCGAGGCAGCGTTTCCCCGGCAGCTCCATGATTATTGGCCAAAGCTCCAGGAGAAGACGCGTACCTGGTTGCTGGAAAAGCGGCTGATGTCCGCGGACAAGGTCGCGGAATATGCCGATGGCCTGTGCTACACGGACCTCATGGCGGGGTACTACCTCGGTGCCCCCGACGAGGTGCTCCAGGCGATAGCCGACTACAGCGCCTGGTTCTTCGTCTGGGACGACCGGCACGACCGCGACATCGTGCACGGCCGGCCCGCCGCCTGGCGGCGGCTGCGGCAGAGGCTGCACACGGCACTGGACTCACCGCAGCACCACCTGCACCACGAGGACCCGCTGGTCGCCGGGTTCGCCGACAGTGTGGCGCGGCTGTACTCCTTCCTGCCCGCCACCTGGAACGCCCGGTTCGCCCGGCACTTCCACACGGTGATCGAGGCGTACGACCGGGAGTTCCACAACCGGAGCCACGGCATCGTCCCGGGCGTGCAGGAGTATCTGGAGCTGCGCCGGCTCACCTTCGCGCACTGGATCTGGACCGACCTGCTGGAGCCGAGCGCGGGTTGCGAACTCCCCGACCCGGTGCGAAAACACCCGGCATTCAGGCGGGCCGCGCTGCTGAGCCAGGAATTCGCCGCCTGGTACAACGACCTCTGCTCACTGCCCAAGGAAATTGCGGGCGATGAGGTGCACAATCTCGGGATCAGTCTCATCACTCATGAGGGGCTGACCCTCGAAGAGGCGATCGTGGAAGTCCGGCGACGCGTAGAGGAATGCATATCCGAATTCCTCGAGGCCGAGCAGGAGGCATTACGGCTCGCCGACGAACTCGCCGACGGCACGGTGCGCGGAAAGGAACTCGGCGTCGCGGTGCGGGCCTGTGTGGGCAATATGCGGAACTGGTTCAGTTCGGTCTACTGGTTCCACCACGAGTCCGGCCGGTACACGGTCGACGCCTGGGACGACCGCTCCACGCCCCCGTACGTCAACAACGAAGCGGCAGGTGAGAAATGACCCTCGACTCCGCACACCCCGAGACCCGGGACGGCCGGACGGCCGCCCTGCGCGAACCGCCCGTGGCGGGCGGTGGCGTCCCGCTCCTCGGCCACGGCTGGAAGCTGGTCCGCGACCCGCTGGCCTTCATGGCCCAGCTGCGCGACCACGGAGACGTGGTCCGGATCAAGCTCGGCCCGAAGACGGTGTACGCCGTCACCACGCCGGCCCTCACCGGCGCCCTGGCGCTGAGCCCCGACTACATCATCGCCGGTCCCCTGTGGGAGTCCCTGGAGAGCCTGCTCGGCAAGGAGGGCGTGGCCACCGCCAACGGCCCGCTGCACCGGCGCCAGCGGCGCACCATCCAGCCCGCGTTCCGGCTCGACGCCATTCCCGCGTACGGACCGATCATGGCCGAGGAGGCGTACGCGCTCGTGGAGCGCTGGCGCTCCGGCCAGGTGCTGGACGTCACCGCCGAGTCCTTCCGGGTGGCCGTCCGGGTCGCCGCCCGCTGCCTGATGCGGGGCAGCTACATGGACGCACGCGCCGAGCGCATATGCACCGCCCTCGCCACCCTCTTCAGCGGCATGTACCAGCGCATGGTCGTCCCACTCGGACCGCTTTATAGGGTGCCGGTTCCGGCCAACCGGGAATTCAACCGGGCGCTGGCCGATTTGCACCTCCTCGTGGACGAGATCATCGCCGACCGCCGGGCAAGCGGTCAAAAGCCGGACGATTTGCTGACGGCTTTGCTGGACGCCACGGACGAGAATGGCGAGCCCATCGGGGAACAGGAGATCCACGATCAGGTCATCGCGATCCTCACCCCCGGAAGCGAAACGGTGGGTTCCACAATCATGTCCCTTCTCCTGGTTCTCGCCGAGCACCCGGAACTCGGGGACAAGATCCGCGACGAGGTGAAAGCGGTCGCCGGTGACCGCCCGGTCGCATTCGAGGACGTCCGAAAGCTGACGTACACCGCGAATGTGGTCGTCGAGACGATGCGACTGTATCCGGCGGTATGGATACTGACGCGGCGCACGGTGACCGAGACGGAGCTGGGTGGATTCCGCATTCCGGAAGGTGCGGACGTCATCTACAGCCCGTACGCCATCCAGCGCGACCGGCGGTCCTACGACCGGCACGAGGAGTTCGACCCCGAGCGCTGGCTGCCGGAGCGGGCGAAAGACGTGCCCAAGTACGCCATGAGCCCGTTCAGCGTGGGCAACCGCAAGTGCCCCAGCGACCACTTCTCGATGGCGGAGCTCACGCTGATCACGGCGGCGATCGCCGCGAACTACCGGTTCGAGCAGGCGCCCGGCTCCGATCCCCGGCCCCGCATCGGCATCACGCTGCGGCCCCGCCGCCTGATGCTGCGCGCCCTGCCGCGCTGACCGGCGCCCCGGCGCACGGTCAGGCGGCCTGCGGGCCCCGGAACGTGCGCCGGTAGGCGTGCGGGGTGGTGCCGAGCGTCCGGACGAACTGGTGCCGCAGTGCCGCCGCCGTACCGAACCCCGTCCGCCACGCGATGGTGTCCATCGTCTCGTCCGTCGCCTCCAGCAGCCGCTGGGCCAGCAGCACCCGCTGGCGCAGCAGCCAGCGGTAGGGAGTCGTGCCCGTCTCCTGCTGGAAGCGGCGGGCGAAGGTGCGCGGGGACATGTGGGCGCGCTCGGCCAGCTGCTCGACCGTGACCTCCTGGTCGAGGTGGCGTTCCATCCAGGCCAGCACCTCGCCCACGGTGTCGCAGGAGGAGCGGGGCAGCGGCCGCTCGATGTACTGCGCCTGCCCGCCGTCCCGGTGCGGCGGGACGACCATCCGGCGGGCGATCTTGTTGGCGACCTCCGGGCCCTGCTCCTTGCGGACCAGGTGCAGACAGGCGTCGATCCCGGCGGCCGTGCCGGCCGAGGTGACCACCGGGTCCTCGTCGACGTAGAGCACGTCCGCCTCGACCGTGGCCCGTGGGAAATGCCGGGCCAGGTCGGCCGCGTGGTGCCAGTGGGCCGCGCAGCGCCGGCCGTCCAGCAGGCCGGCGGCGCCGAGCACGAAGACGCCGGAGCACACGCTGAGCACACGTGCCCCCCGGTCCACGGCCCGGCGCAGGGCGTCCAGCAGCTCGGGCGGGTACTCCCGCCGGGCGTAGTCGCTCCCGGCGGGGACCGCGATCAGGTCGGCCGCCTCCAGCCGGTCCAGGCCGTAGGGCGTGGAGACGGTCAGCCCGCCGACGTGGGTGCCCAGCGCCGGGCCCTCCGCCGAGACCACCGCGAAGTCGTAGACCGGCAGTCCGTCGTCGCTGCGGTCGACGCCGAAGACCTCGCAGAGGACACCGAGTTCGAAAGGGTGCACCCCGTCCAGCAGGACGGCGGCCACGTTGTTCAGCATGCTGCCAGTGTGCCTCGCCGATGGCAGGAAATCGAGGTGTTACGGCAGTCCTGCCACTCCCGGTAAGGAGCATCCGGCGCGACAGTGGTGTCATGACCGGAAACCAGATCGAAGCACTGATCGGCATGCTCGTGACCTTCGGACTCCTCGTCCTCATGGTCCTCCCCTCGCTGATCGGCATCGTGCGCGACCGGCGCATCGACCGTCAGCTCAGGGAGGCCCAGCGGGAGGACCGGGAGGGAGAGGAGACCCCTCAGAAGTCCTCGTCCAGGTCGACGGTGCCCTCCACCGCCACCTGGTACGCCGAGGGACGCCGCTCGAAGAAGTTGGTCAGCTCCTGAACCCCCTGGAGCTCCATGAAGGAGAAGGGGTTCTCCGAGCCGTACACCGGGGCGAAGCCGAGGCGGGTCAGCCGCTGGTCGGCGACGCACTCCAGGTACTGCCGCATCGAGTCGGTGTTCATGCCCGGGAGGCCGTCACCGCACAGGTCGCGCGCGAATTGCAGCTCGGCCTCGACGGCCTCCCTCAGCATGTCGGTGACCTGCTCCTGGAGCCGGTCGTCGAAGAGGTCCGGCTCCTCCTTGCGGACGGTGTCGACCACGTCGAAGGCGAAGGACATGTGCATCGTCTCGTCGCGGAACACCCAGTTGGTGCCGGTGGCCAGGCCGTGCAGCAGGCCGCGGCTGCGGAACCAGTACACGTAGGCGAAGGCGCCGTAGAAGAACAGGCCCTCGATGCACGCCGCGAAGCAGATCAGGTTGAGCAGGAAACGGCGCCGGTCCGACCGGGACTCGAGCCGGTCGATCTCCTCGACCGAGTCCATCCACCGGAAGCAGAACTCGGCCTTCTCGCGGATCGAGGGGATGTTCTCCACGGCCGCGAACGCGGCGGCGCGGTCGTCCGGGTCGGGCAGGTAGGTGTCGAGCAGCGTCAGATAGAACTGGACGTGCACGGCCTCCTCGAACAGCTGCCGGCTCAGGTACAGCCGCGCCTCGGGCGAGTTGATGTGCTTGTACAGGGTCAGCACCAGGTTGTTCGCCACGATCGAGTCGCCCGTCGCGAAGAAGGCGACCAGACGTCCGATCAGGTGCTGCTCGCCGGGCGAGAGCTTGGCGAGGTCGGCGACGTCCGAGTGGAGGTCGACCTCCTCCACGGTCCAGGTGTTCTTGATGGCGTCCCGGTAGCGCTCGTAGAAGTCGGGGTAGCGCATCGGGCGCAGGGTCAGCTCGAAGCCCGGGTCGAGGAGGTTCCGGGCTCGGGTGGTGCTGGTGGTCACTGGCAGGCCTCGCAGGACTCGGGGTTTTCCAGGGAGCAGGCGACGGCCTCGGGGTCCGGGGCCGCCTGGGCGGGGGTGGCGGCGCGGGCCGCGCGGGCGATCCGGGTCGCCGGGCGGGAGCGCAGGTAGTACGTCGTCTTCAGCCCGGACTTCCAGGCGTAGGCGTACATCGAGGAGAGCTTGCCGATGGTCGGCGTCTCGAGGAACAGGTTCAGGGACTGGGCCTGGTCCAGGAAGGGCGTACGGGCGGCGGCCATGTCGATCAGCGCGCGCTGCGGGATCTCCCACGCCGTGCGGTACAGCGCGCGCACGTCCTCGGGGATCCAGGTGAACTCCTGCACCGAGCCGTTCGCCTCGCGCAGCGCCTCCCGGGTGCGGGCGTCCCAGACGCCGAGCCGCTTGAGGTCGTCCACCAGGTAGGAGTTGACCTGGAGGAACTCCCCGGACAGGGTCTCGCGCTTGAACAGGTTGGACACCTGCGGCTCGATGCACTCGTAGACGCCGGCGATCGAGGCGATCGTGGCGGTGGGCGCGATGGCGAGCAGCAGGGAGTTGCGCAGGCCGGTGGTCGCGATCCGCTCCCGCAGCGCCGCCCAGCGCTCCGGCCAGTTCAGCTCCGCGTCGTAGTGGTCGGGGTGCAGGACCCCGCGGGCGGTGCGGGTCTTCTCCCAGGCGGGCAGCGGGCCGTTGCGCTCGGCCAGGCCGGCGGACGCCTCGTAGGCGGCGAGCATGATCCGTTCGGCGATCCGGGTGGAGAGCCGCTTGGCCTCCGGTGAGTCGAACGGCAGCCGCAGGGCGAAGAAGACGTCCTGGAGGCCCATCACACCGAGCCCCACCGGCCGCCACCTGGCGTTGGAGCGGCCCGCCTGGTCGGTCGGGTAGAAGTTGATGTCCACCACCCGGTCGAGGAAGGTGACGGCGGTGCGGACGGTGGCGTCCAGCCGCTCCCAGTCGAGGTCCCCGGCGGCCGGGTCGGCGAACGCGCCGAGGTTGACCGAGCCCAGGTTGCAGACCGCGGTCTCGCCGTCGTCGGTGACCTCCAGGATCTCCGTGCAGAGGTTGGAGGAGTGGATGACGTGACCGGGCTCCGCCGTCTGGTTGGCGGTGCGGTTGGCGGCGTCCTTGAAGGTCATCCAGCCGTTGCCGGTCTGCGCGAGGGTGCGCATCATCCGGCCGTACAGCTCCCGGGCGGGCAGCGTCTTCGTCGCCAGGCCCCGGCGCTCGGCCTCCCGGTAGGCGGTGTCGAACTCCTCGCCCCACAGGTCCACCAGCCCGGGCACGTCCGACGGCGAGAACAGCGACCACTGCGCGTCGTCGGCGACCCGGCGCATGAACTCGTCCGGCACCCAGTGCGCCAGGTTGAGGTTGTGGGTGCGCCGGGCGTCCTCGCCGGTGTTGTCGCGCAGCTCCAGGAACTCCTCGATGTCGCAGTGCCAGGTCTCCAGGTAGACCGCCGCGGCACCCTTGCGCCGGCCGCCCTGGTTCACGGCGGCGACCGAGGCGTCGAGGGTCTTCAGGAACGGGACGATGCCGTTGGAGTGCCCGTTGGTACCGCGGATCAGCGAACCCCGGCCGCGGATGCGGGAGTAGGACAGGCCGATGCCGCCGGCGTGCTTGGAGAGCCGGGCGACCTGGTGGTAGCGCTCGTAGATCGAGTCCAGCTCGTCCCTGGGGGAGTCCAGGAGGTAGCAGGACGACATCTGGGGGTGGCGGGTGCCGGAGTTGAACAGGGTGGGGGAGGAGGGCAGGTAGTCGAGGCGGCTCATCAGGCCGTAGAGGTCCGCGACCTCGTCCACCGAACGGAGCGTGTCGTCCTCGGCGAGACCGGCGGCGACCCGCAGCAGGAAGTGCTGCGGCGTCTCGACGACCTTGCGGGTCACCGGGTGCCGGAGCAGGTAGCGGCTGTGCAGCGTGCGCAGCCCGAAGTAGCCGAACCGGTCGTCGGCGGCCGGGTCGACGAGGGCGTCCAGGCGCTCGGCGTGCAGCCGGACGAACGCGGCGGTGCGGTCGGCGATCAGGCCCTCGCGGTGGCCGACGGCGACGGAGTCGGTGAAGGCGACCACGCCCTGGGACGCGGCCTCGGCGCGGATGCCGATGGTCAGCAGCCGGGCGGCCAGCCGGGAGTAGGCCGGGTCCTCGGAGATCAGGCCGGCGGCGGCCTCCGTGGCCAGCTCGCGCAGCTCGCGGTCGTCGGCGCGGGCGGACCGGCCGCGCAGTGCGGCGGCGGCGACCCGGCCGGGGTCGGCGTCGGGGAGGTCGGCGGTCAGCTCGGTCAGGGTCCGCAGCAGTGCGGCACCGGGCCCGTCGGACTCCTCGGTCACCGGCGTCGGCGCATCCGTCACCGGGTCGGCTGAGGCCGGGTCGGCTGGCGCGATGGTCACGTGGGGCACTCCCTCGCTCGGCACGGGGCCTTGCGGAGGGCAGGGGGCAGCTCACGAGCGCGCGCGGCGTCGCGTCCACCGGCCCATTCCGCGAGGCCCGGACGTCAGGGCACCCGGACCGGACGGCCGGGTGCACTGTCGGCAGGTCCTCGGACTGAACAGGCGTATGGGCACACGACGGGCGTGCGGACACACGCGAGTACACCGTTGCGGGACAGTTCCGGATTCGCACCGGATTCCCCTGCGGCGACAGCGAGCACGAGCATACATCTTGTGCCGTGTTCCGGTGACACCCCCAGATGTTGTGTCCTGGGCGGGGAGCGGCCCAGGCGCCCCGCGGTGGGCCGGTGGTGTCAGAGCGTCAGCCCGTAGGTGATCAGCATGATGTCGTCCAGCTCCGGCAGCGGATTCCAGTCCCGCTCGGGGGTGCGGACGAAGCCCAGGCGTTCGTAGATCCGGTGCGCGGCGTGCATGGTGCGCTGGCTCGACAGCACGATGCGCACGCAGCCCTCGACGGTCCGCGCCCGGTCCAGGCAGGCCCGCACGAGGGCCTCGCCGGCACCCCGGCCACGGGCGGCCCGGTCCACGGCGAGCATCCGTATCTCGGCCTCGCCGGGCCCGGCGATGTCCGCCATGGGCCCGCCGGACGGCACGAAGGTGACCCCGCCCAGCAGCCGCTCGCCGTCCACGGCGACCAGCACCTCGGCCGCCGCCGCCCGCTTCGCCACGTCCCTCAGCTCACCGAGGTAGGCGTCGCTCTCCCCGAAGTCCAGCAGCCCGTCCTGGAGATAGGCCTGCGCGGTGATCTCACCGACGGCGGAGTACTCGGCGGGGTCGGCCCGCCGGATGACGATGTCCATGGGCCCGAGTCTGCCCGAGGGGTACGACAACGGGCCGCCGGTTTTCCCACCGACGGCCCGTGGACAGCGCCCCGAAAGGGGCGCGGGGAACTGCGCGACCGGCCACGACGAAACCCGCAGCCGAACCGGCCACGACGCACCCGCGGCCGAAGAACACCTCTAGTGCGACGACCCCGCGGTGGCCGGCGGCAGCTCCACCTGTACGCCCGGATCGCCGGCGTCGGCCGTGTAGTCCTCCGGCCTGGTCTCGTCGACCCCGTCGGGAGCCTTGACGGCCCGCAGGACGAGGGTGAGCACCACCGTGACCACCACGTTCAACACGAAGGCCGTGAGCCCGATGTAGCCGATCTCGCCGATGCCGGGGATCTCCTCCGAGGAGCCGCCGAAGTGCTTCTGCGTCGGCGAGGAGACCCCGTACGCGGCGAGCGTGCCGTAGATCATGCCGACCGCCCAGCCCGCCAGCAGCGCCCAGCGGTGGAACCAGCGGGTGAACAGGCCGCCGACCAGCGCCGGGAACGTCTGAAGGATCCAGATCCCGCCGAGCAGCTGGAAGTTGATGGCCACTGTCTTGTCCATGCCCAGGACGAAGACCAGCGCACCCACCTTCACCAGCAGCGACACCAGCTTGGAGACCCGGGTCTCCTCCTTGGGAGTGGCGTCCGGCTTGATGAAGTCCTTGTAGATGTTGCGGGTGAAGAGGTTCGCGGCCGCGATGGACATGATCGCCGCAGGGACCAGCGCGCCGATGCCGATCGCCGCGAAGGCCACGCCCGCGAACCACGCCGGGAACATGTTCTCGAACAGCTGCGGGATCGCCAGCTGGCCGTTGTCCACCTTCACCCCGGCCGCGATCGCCATGAAGCCCAGCAGCGCGAGCATGCCCAGCATCAGCGAGTACAGCGGCAGGATCGTGGTGTTGCGCCGGATCACCTCACGGCTGCGCGAGGACAGCGTCGCGGTGATCGAGTGCGGGTACATGAACAGCGCGAGCGCCGAGCCCAGCGCCAGCGTCGCGTACGTCCACTGGCCCGCCTCGGGCGGCACCAGACCGCCCTTGCCGGTCTCGGTGAACTTGTCGGAGGCCGCGGCGAAGATGTCGTCGAACCCGCCCAGTTTGATCGGGATGTAGATGATCGCCACCGCGATCACGATGTAGATCAGCGTGTCCTTGACGAAGGCGATCAGCGCGGGGGCGCGCAGCCCCGACGAGTAGGTGTACGCCGCGAGCACGCCGAAGGCGATCAGCAGCGGCAGGTCCTTGACGAACCAGTTGGTGTCCTCGCCGCCGCCGATGCCCATGACGTCCAGCACCGCCTGGATGCCGACCAGCTGGAGCGCGATGTACGGCATGGTCGCCAGGATGCCGGTGAGGGCCACCGCCAGGGACAGGCCCTTGGAGCCGAACCGGCCGCGCACGAAGTCGGAGGTGGTCACGTAGCCGTGCTTGTGCGAGACCGACCACAGGCGGGGCAGGAACGTGAAGATCAGGGGGTAGACGAGGATGGTGTACGGCACCGCGAAGAAGCCCGCCGCGCCCGCCGCGTAGATCGCCGCCGGGACGGCGACGAACGTGTACGCCGTGTAGAGGTCGCCGCCCAGCAGGAACCAGGTGATCCAGGTGCCGAAGGAGCGTCCGCCCAGGCCCCACTCGTCGAGGCTGTGCTCGTTCGCGGCCCTGCGCCAGCGTGCGGCCAGGAAGCCCATGACGGTGACGAGCACGAAGAAGAAGACGAAGACGCCGAGCGCCACGCCGTTCACGCCGTCGTTCACTTGCCGCCACCTCCCCGGCGAGCGCGCTGGTCACGCTGCCAGAGTTTGTAGGCGACCATCGTCAGCGCGGTGGAGATGACCACCCACGCCATCTGGTACCAGTAGAAGAACGGGATGCCCATGAACTCCGGGTCGGTCCTGGTGTAGGAACCGACCCACATCATGGCGACGAACGGTGCGGCGAGGCAGAGGCCGATGACGACGCGCACGGGCGTCACCACCGGCTCTCTGCCCGCCTGTGGGGCTTGTGACATCTGCGGCTCTCCGTCCCCTCACTGATCACCTGGAGCGATGCGCAGGCAATGTAGGTGACGGTGTCGAGGCAGCGGAACCCCTCGCCCGCACATCCGCACCGCTTTCCACAGGCCTTCCACGGAAGGCGGAACGGGCGCCGGGAGGGGAGTCCGGGGGAGTCGGGGGCGGGGAAGCCTTACGAGTGCTCCTCCTGGGGCCGCTTCAGCCGGGCCACGAACTTGTAGCGGTCGCCGCGGTACACCGAGCGCACCCACTCCACCGGCCGCCCCTCGCGGTCCAGCGAGTGCCGGGAGAGCATCAGCATCGGCAGGCCCACGTCGGTGCCGAGCAGGCCGGCCTCGCGCGGGGTGGCCAGCGAGGTCTCGATGGTCTCCTCGGCCTCGGCGAGGTGGACGTCGTAGACCTCGGCGAGGGCGGTGTACAGGGACGTGTACTTGACCAGGCTGCGGCGCAGCGCCGGGAAGCGCTTGGCGCTCAGGTGCGTGGTCTCGATGGCCATCGGCTCGCCGTTGGCCATGCGCAGCCGCTCGATGCGCAGCACCCGGCCGCCGGTGGCGATGTCCAGCAGACCGGCCAGCCGGTCGTCGGCGGTGATGTAGCCGATGTCGAGCAGCTGTGAGGTGGGCTCCAGGCCCTGGGCGCGCATGTCCTCGGTGTACGAGGTGAGTTGCAGGGCCTGGGACACCTTGGGCTTGGCGACGAAGGTGCCCTTGCCCTGGATCCGCTCCAGCCGGCCCTCGACCACCAGCTCCTGGAGGGCCTGGCGGACCGTCGTGCGCGAGGTGTCGAACTCGGCGGCCAGCGTGCGCTCGGGCGGGACGGGTGTGCCCGGTGCCTGCGTCTGCGTCATGTCGAGCAGATGCTTCTTCAGTCGGTAGTACTTGGGCACGCGCGCGGTACGGACGGTCGTCCCACCCTCGTTCTCCGCACTGCTGACGTCGGTGCTCATGCTCTGCCTTCCCGGCTCCGGGTGCCGAAGCGACCGACATCCCTCCATCGGCCACGGCTCACATCGTGGCACGGCATCGTACGGGGTGTTCCCGGCATGTTCTCCAGGGGTTCCCCGCACGCTCCGTGATCCCTTCTGTATACCCGCGGGGCACCCGTTGGTCTAGTCCACCGCGCCGTGCGGGGGCGGTGGTATGCACCCTCGGGTCCGGACGACCTCGCCGCGCCGGCGCGTGTGGTACACCCGGCGGCGCGGCGCCCGTTCTGTCGCTTGCGGAATGAAAGGTCCCTGCATATCTCGGTCGCATCACGGACGCCGGGAGCCCGTCGGAACACCCTTGACAGCCCTATTGGTCTGGGCCAAGCTCCCCGTACTGGTCTACACCATTGGTCCAGGTCCCGGCCCCAGAGGCGGTTTACGCGTCGACGCACACCGCGGGGAGGCAGGGGGGTTTGTGGCATCCCTGAGGAGGGTGGCGTGAAGCGCAAGCTGATATCCGCGATCGGTGTCGCGGGCATGATGGTCTCCATCGCGGCGTGCGGGGGGTCCGACGACGGCGCGTCCAATCAGGACCCGAAGGACCGCAAGGGCGAACTCACCGTCTGGCTCATGGTCGACGCCCAGAGCAGCTGGCCGGAGCTGGTCGAGCAGGCCAACGCCGACTTCAACAAGAAGTACCCGGGCGTCAAGGTCAACGTCCAGTACCAGCAGTGGGCCGACAAGACGAAGAAGCTCGACGCGGCGCTGTCCGGCGACAAGTTCCCGGACGTCGTCGAGCTGGGCAACACCGAGACGATGACCTACATCCTCAACGGTGCCCTCGGCGAGATCGACGCCAAGAAGTACGACAACTCGGACACCTGGATCGAGGGTCTCAAGGACACCTGCACCTACGAGGGCAAGCTGTACTGCGTCCCGTACTACGCCGGTGCCCGCGTCGCCATCTACAACAAGGACATGTTCAAGGCCGGCACCGGTTCCGACCAGCTGCCGACGACCGAGGCCGACCTGCTCAAGGCCCTCGACAAGGTCCAGGACGAGTACAAGGAGGACAACGCCTTCTCCGCGCTGTACCTGCCGGGCCGCTACTGGTACGCCGCCATGTCCTACGTCGCCGCGTACGGCGGCCAGATCGCCACCTACGACGAGGGCAGCAAGGAGTGGAAGGCCGCCCTGTCCACGCCGGAGGCGCAGAAGGGCATCCAGCACTTCGTCGACCTGGTCAAGAAGTACAACAACGGCGACCAGACCAAGGACGAGCAGGACCACGCCAACGTCATGGCCAACGAGAAGACGGCCATGCTCTACGGCAACGGCTGGGAGGCCGGCAGCGTCGTCGACTCCAAGACCAACGGCAACCCCGAGCTCAAGGACAAGATCGCCGTCGCGGGCATGCCCGGCCCGGAGGGCAAGGCCCTGCCCTCCTTCATCGGCGGCTCCGACCTGGCCACCATCTCCAAGTCCGACCAGCAGGACCTGGCGCAGGACTGGATCTCGATGTTCACCAACGAGAAGGCCCAGGCCGCCCTCGCCGCCAAGGACATCCTGCCGAACAACACCAAGCAGCTCGAGCCGCTCAAGGCCAAGCCGGAGACGGCGCCGATCGCCAACGCCGTCCCCGACGCGTGGTTCACGCCGATCGCCCCCGGCTGGGCCGCGATCGAGAAGAAGGAGACCCTCGAGACGATGCTGCTCGACATCCTCAAGGGCAAGTCGGTCGCCGAGGCCACCAAGGCCGCGGACGCGGAGATCAACTCGCTGATCAACGAGACCGCCTGAGCCGTACCGCTCGATTCTCGTTGACTTCCGGTGCCCTGCCCGGCCGTACGGCCGGGCAGGGCCGGTCGAGTGGCCGGCTGCCCGCGACGCGCCGGCCACCGCTCCGATGCAGAACCCTTCGAACGGAAGGCCAGCACAGTGAGTGCCGCCGACATCAAGACAGCCGGCCCGGAGGTGTCCGTCCCGGACTCACCCCGCGGCGACGGCCCGGCGCCGTCCGCGCCCCGGCGAAGCCGGTGGACGAACGGGCCCCTGCTGCCCTATCTGCTGATCGCGCCGGCCGTCGTGGCACTCGCCGCGGTGTTCGCCTGGCCGTTGATCAAGACGGTCATCATGTCCTTCCAGGACGTGGGCAGACGGGAACTGTGGACCGGCCAGGCCGCCGAGTGGGTCGGGTTGGAGCAGTTCACCAACATCCTCGGGGACGGCGAGTTCTACGACGTCCTGTGGCGCACCATCCTGTTCATGGTCGTGTGCGTCGTCGCCACCATGGCCATCGGCCTCTTCCTCGCCCACGCCATGCAGCGCATGACCAAGTCCGTCCGCCTGCTGCTGACCGGCGCGCTCATCGCCGCCTGGTCGCTGCCGCTGCTCGTGGCCACCTCGATCTTCCGCTGGTTCGCCGACTCCGACTACGGCGTGGTGAACATGGTGCTGACCGAGTACTTCGGTCTCGACTTCCAGGGCCACAACTGGTGGCTCGACCCCAAGCAGGGCTTCCTGATGATCGGTGCCGTCGTGGTGTGGGGAGCGGTGCCCTTCGTGGCCGTCACCCTGTACGCGGCGCTCACCCAGGTGCCCGCGGAGCTCCAGGAGGCCGCGGAACTCGACGGCGCCGGACGCCTGGGCGTCTTCCGCTACGTGACCTGGCCCGTGATCAAACCCGTCTTCCAGATGGTGGCCACCCTCTCGGTGATCTGGGACTTCAACGTCTTCGGCCAGATCTTCCTCATGCGCGGCAACAAGCCGGAGCCCGAGTACAACCTGCTCGGCCTCTACTCGTACGAGAAGGCCTTCGAGTCCAACTCCTTCAGCCAGGGCGCCGCCATCGCGCTGATCACCGTGCTCCTCCTGTCCGGCGTGGCCGTCTACTACCTGCGCCAGCTGCTCAAGATCGGAGAGGTCGAGTGAGCAACACGACCGCCACCACCGTGCCGGGCGCGACGACGCCCGCCTACCGGCCCGACCGCAAGAAGCGCAGCCGGCACCTCTACAACCTCGTCGGGCTCGTCTCCTTCGTGGTGATGGCCTTCCCGGTCTACTGGCTCGTGGTCAGCGCCCTGCGCCCCAACCACGAGATCCGCTCCTACGACCAGAAGCTGTGGCCGTCCTCCCTCACCCTGGACAACTTCTCCCGGGCGATCGAGGCGCCCAACTTCGGCACGGCGATCCAGTCCAGCCTCATCATCTGCGTGACGGCGGTCGTCGGCGCGATGATCCTGTCCACGATCGCCGCGTTCGCCATCGGGCGTTTCCGGTTCGCCGGCCGCAAGGTCTTCATGATCACGTTGCTGCTGGTGCAGCTGCTGCCGCCCACCACCATGCTCATCCCCCTCTACATCCAGTTGAACGACCTCGGCGCGATCAACGAGTACTGGGGCGTGATCATCATCTACCTCGTCTCCACGCTGCCGTTCGCGACCTGGATGATCCGCGGGTTCGTCGTGAACGTCCCCAAGGAGCTGGAAGAGGCGGCGATGGTGGACGGCTGCTCGCGCATGGGCGCCTTCTGGCGGGTGATCTTCCCGCTGCTCGCCCCCGGTCTCGCGGCGGCGTCGATCTTCTCCCTGATCAACGCGTGGAACGAGTACCTGCTCGCGTACATCGTGCTCCAGGACAACGACAAGTACACGCTCAACGTCTGGCTCATGAACTTCACCACCGACCGCGGCACGGACTACGGCGCCCTGATGGCGGCCTCCACACTGATCGCGATACCGGTCGTCGCGTTCTTCATGATCGTCCAGAAGAAGATGGCCGCCGGCCTCACCTCCGGCGCCGTGAAGGGATGACGCCACGATGACGACCATCGCCCGGGCCACGGACACCCTCACGCGCGACGCGCTCGCGGTCCTCCAGCCCGGCTTCACCGGCACAGCGGCGCCCGACTGGCTGCTGCGCCGCCTCGACGAGGGGCTGGCCTCCGTCGCCCTGTTCGGGCGCAACGTCGAGACGCCCGAGCAGGTGGCCGCGCTCACCGCGCAGCTGCGCGCGGAACGCGAGGACGTGCTCGTGGCCATCGACGAGGAGGGCGGCGACGTCACCCGCCTCGAGGTGCGCACCGGCTCCTCCTTCCCCGGCAACCTCGCCCTCGGCGCGGTGGACGACGTCGGGCTCACCCGGGAGGTGGCCGCGGAACTGGGCCGCCGGCTCGCGGACTGCGGGGTCAACTTCAACTGGGCGCCGTCCGCCGACGTCAACGCCAACCCCGACAACCCGGTCATCGGCGTGCGCTCCTTCGGCTCCGGCACCGACCTGGTCGCCCGGCACACCGCCGCCTACGTCACCGGCCTCCAGGCGTCCGGTGTGGCCGCCTGCACCAAGCACTTCCCCGGGCACGGCGACACGGCCGTCGACTCCCACCACGCCGTGCCGCGCATCGACGTGGACGCCGACGTGCTGGCCGCACGCGACCTGGTCCCCTTCCGCGCGGCCATCGCCGCCGGCAGCCGCGCGGTGATGAGCGCCCACATCCTGGTCCCGGCCCTGGACCCGGACCGCCCGGCGACGCTGTCCCGGCGCATCCTGACCGACCTGCTCCGCGGCGAGCTGGGCTACGACGGTCTGATCGTCACCGACGGCATCGAGATGCGGGCCATCGCCGGCACCTACGGCATCGAACGCGGCACCGCGCTGGCCATCGCCGCCGGCGCCGACGCGATCTGCGTGGGCGGCGGCCTGTCCGACGAGGACACGGTACGGCGGCTGCGCGACGCCCTGGTCGAGGCCGTGCGCGCCGGAGAGCTGCCGGAGGAACGCCTGGCCGACGCCGCCGAGCGCGTCCGTGCGCTGGCCCGCTGGACCTCGGCCCACCGGGCGGACGCCGCCCTCGCCGGGGACACCGCCGACGGCGAGGTGGGCCTGCGCGCCGCCCGCCGCGCCCTGCGGCTCACCGGCGCCGACGGCTTCACCCCGCTCACCGAGCCGCCCTACGTCGCCGCCCTCACCCCGGTCGCGAACATCGCGGTCGGCGACGAGACGCCGTGGGGCGTCGCCGCCGAGCTGGCCCGGCTGCTGCCCGGCACGGAGACCGGCAGCTTCTCCGGCGCCGACGCCGGACACGAGGTGCTCCGGGCGGCCGGAGGGCGCCGTGTCGTCGCCGTCGTCCGCGACGAACACCGGCACCCCTGGATGGCCGCGGCCCTCGACACCGTGCTCCGGGCCCGCCCGGACACCGTCGTGGTCGAGATGGGCGTCCCGCAGGCCGGGCCCCGCGGCGCCCTGCACCTGGCCACCCACGGCGCGGCCCGGGTCTGCGGCCGCGCGGCGGCGGAGGTCATCGCGGGCGCCTAGCCCCTCCGGTACGCCGCAGGCGCCGGCCCTCCTCGGGAGGGGCCGGCGCCTGCGGCATGGAGCGTGCGGGTCAGATCCCCTGCCACTCCGGCTTGTTCGCGTAGGTGTGCCGGAAGTAGTCGGCGAGCTTCAGCTTGGACGCCGCGGCCTCGTCCACCACGACCGTGGCGTGCGGGTGGAGCTGGAGTGCCGAGGCCGGGCAGACGGCCGCGACCGGCCCCTCCACCGTCGCCGCGACCGCGTCGGCCTTGCCCTCGCCGGTGGCCAGCAGCACCAGGTGCCGGGCCTCCAGGATGGTGCCGATGCCCTGGGTGATCACGTGGTGCGGCACCTGCGCGATGTCACCGTCGAAGAAGCGCGCGTTGTCCACCCGGGTCTGCTCGGTGAGCGTCTTGATCCGGGTCCGGGAGGCCAGCGAGGAGCAGGGCTCGTTGAACCCGATGTGCCCGTCGGTCCCGATCCCGAGCAGCTGGAGGTCGACCCCGCCCGCCTCGGCCAGCGCCCGGTCGTACGCCTCGCAGGCCGCCTGCACGTCCGCGGCCGTGCCGTCCGGCCCCATGAACGCGTCCATGCTGATGCCGAGGGGTTCGAGCACCTCGCGGCGGAGCACCGAGCGGTAGGACTCCGGGTGCTCGGCCGGCAGGCCGACGTACTCGTCGAGCTGGGCGATCCGCGCCGCCGAGGTGTCCACGGCACCGGAGCGCACCTTGGCCGTCAGCGCCTCGTACACGGGCAGCGGCGTCGAGCCGGTGGCCACCCCGAGGAGGGCGTCGGGCTTCCGCCTGAGCAGCTGGGCCATGGCCTCGGCGATCAGCTCGCCGCCCGCCTTGGCGTCCGCAACGATGACAACTTCCACGCTGGCCTGCCGTTCTGAAGAAGGGGACACGGGGACACGAGGACACCCGGAAGGGCTGTGTGGTTTAGACCAATCTAACAGAAGGGGGTCTCCCGTCCCAGGCTTGCGGCGGTCGGCCCGGTCCGCCACCGCTGCGGCCCGCCGGGCCCGGGCGGCGGGCCGCAGCGGTGGCGCGCTCGCCGAAATTGCCCCGGCCGTGTGGCCCCGCTCATGAGCCGACGGGGTTAGGCTTCTGCAGGATGCCCGCGCGCCCTCACGCCGGTGGGAGACGACGTGAAGGCGACGTGGAAGATGCCGTGGAAGACGGCCGTGACGAACACGGTCCGCGGCATGGACACGGGTAGTGGTCTAGTCCACAATGGGCATCGCAAGGTGAATGTCAGGCTTCCGCCTTCCCCGCACAGGAAGGCGGGACCGAGGAACCGGAGCTCTCTGCCCTGACTGCCCCGGCTCCTCGACCTTCGGCCGACCGGGACCGCACACCCCACGGCCGATATTGCTCCGGGCTGCGGTGCCGGGAGGGTTGAGGGTCCCTCTCAGGCGCCGCGGCCCGCGGGTGTTTCCGGGGCGATACGGCGGCGCACACGGCCACGGGCACGGCGCCCACACGGCCACCGGTGTGGTGCCGCACACGGCCACCGGGAGGGCGCCGCACACGGCCCGGCGGCGGAGACGGCCGCTTCGCGGCGCTGTCCGAACCGCCAGGTACGCTCGGCCACGTGCCCTCCATGAACGAACTGGTCCGCCAGCACACCGCCCTCGACGACTCCGACCTCGAGTGGCTCCACCTGCTGGTCTCGGAGTGGCAGCTGCTCTCCGACCTCTCCTTCGCCGACCTCGTCCTGTGGGTCCCCACCCGCGACGGCACCCGGTACGTCTCGGTCGCCCAGATGCGCCCCAACACCGGCCCCACCTCGTACCAGGACGACATGGTCGGCCACCTCGTCCCGCGCGGCCGGCGCCCGATGCTGGACGCGGCGCTGGACGAGGGCCGGATCGTGCGCGAGGGCGACCCGGAGTGGCGCGAGGAGGTCCCGGTCCGCGTCGAGTCCATCCCGGTCCGGCGCCAGGGCCGCGTCCTCGGCGTCATCGCCCGCAACACCAACCTGCTCACCGTGCGCACCCCGAGCCGCCTGGAGCTGACGTACCTCCAGAGCGCCTCCGACCTCGCACAGATGATCGCCGCCGGCGCCTTCCCGTTCGAGAACCAGCAACTCGACATGGACGCCTCACCGCGCGTCGGCGACGGACTGATCCGGGTCGACGCGGACGGCATCGTGCAGTACGCCTCCCCGAACGCGCTGTCCGCCTACCACCGCATGGGCCTCGCCGCCGACCTCGTCGGCCATCACCTGGGGACGACCACCGCCGAACTCGCGCCGACCCGCGGCCCGGTGGACGAGGCGCTGGCCAAGCTGGCCAGCGGCTGGGCGCCGCGCGAGTTCGAGATCGAGGCCAACGACGGCGTGATCCAGTTCCGCGCCATCCCGCTCAAACCCAAGGGCACCCGCATCGGTTCCCTGGTGCTGCTGCGGGACGTCACGGAACTGCGCCGCCGCGAACGCGAATTGATCACCAAGGACGCCACCATCCGGGAGATCCACCACCGGGTGAAGAACAACCTCCAGACGGTGGCCGCCCTGCTGCGCCTCCAGGCCCGCCGCATCGAGTCCGACCGCGGGCGGGAGGCGCTGGAGGAGGCCGTGCGCCGGGTGGGCTCGATCGCGATCGTGCACGAGACGCTCTCCCAGAACCTGGACGAGCGGGTGGAGTTCGACGACATCGCCGACCGGGTGCTGGCGATGGTCGCCGAGATCTCCCCGGGCAAGGTCACCGGCCGGCGCACCGGCCGCTTCGGCATCCTGGACGCCGAGGTCGCCACCCCGCTGTCGATGGTGCTGACCGAGGTGCTTCAGAACGCGCTGGAGCACGGCTTCCGGCAGGGCGACACCGGCACGGTCGAGGTCTCCGCGCTCCGCGGCGGTACGACGAAGGAGGCCCGCCTGCTGGTCACCGTCCAGGACGACGGGGTGGGCCTGCCCGAGGGGTTCGACCCGCAGCGCGCAGGCAACCTCGGGCTCCAGATCGTCCGCACCCTGGTGGAGGGGGAGTTGGGCGGCACCTTCGACATGGTCCCGGCCCCGGAGCGCGGCACCCGGGTGATCCTCGACATCCCGGTGCCGGCGCGGAAGTAGGCGGCCGGCCCGGGGATGCGGCCCCGGGAGGGGCGGGCCGCGGGCCTTGCGGCAGGACAGCAGGCGGCGGGACAGCAGGCGGCAGCACAGCAATAAGCCCCGGATCACCGTTGATCCGGGGCCAGTGCTCGCTGCTTCAAGCTGCGCGTTGGGGGTACTGCGCGCTGCGGCTCGGGGGCGGGGTGTGCGTACGCGCTGTCTGCGAAGTCATGCCGTGAGGCATACGCGCCGCCAAGCTCAGGCTGTTGCGGGGCGGGTGGGTCAGGCGGAGGCCTGACGGGCCCGGTTGCGAGCGGCGCGGCGCTTCATGGCGCGGCGCTCGTCCTCGCTGAGACCACCCCAGACGCCGGAGTCCTGGCCGGACTCGAGCGCCCACTGCAGGCACTGCTCGATAACCGGGCAGCGACGGCAGACGGCCTTGGCTTCCTCGATCTGCAGCAGCGCAGGACCGGTGTTGCCGATGGGGAAGAAGAGCTCGGGGTCTTCCTCGCGGCAAACGGCGCGGTGACGCCAGTCCATGGCTGCTACCTCTCCTTGGTGTTACGTGCAGGGTGCTTGTGAATGTGAACGCTTTCACGAATCCCTCAACAAGGGAAGGGCCTACCGCCAGGTTCCCTGGCGTGGTCCTGTGATGTGAAGAGGGGTTCCGGTGATCTGTGGGGGCCGGTGTTGCGGGCCGTCCCGATCGCCACGTAGAGACTCGCAAACCTCAGCGGCGGATACAACCCCTTCCGGAAGATTTTTTTTGATTCATCGGTGTCGAGTAGGTCACAGCCGTACTTCCATGGGGTGGACCCTGGCCTAAACGTTCGAGTGAAAGGACTTTCGCCGGTTCTGCTCACACAATCACACGCAGTGCACGGCGTACGCCTGTGAACGTCACGCTCGTACGCAGCCCCAGGTGGTCACCGTCCATCTGAAGCGGCAGCGGCACCTTCGAATGCAAGGTGAACTCGGTCAGGTCGTGCAGCGAGACCGCGTGCCTGCCCCGGGGTCCGCGCTCGGGGGACGAAGTGAGCAACTGGGTGCCATACCGGGCAACCGCGGCGGTGGACAGACGGCTGAGACCGAAGACGTCGAGCCCCGTGTCGAACGAGGCCCCGGGCGAGGCGTAGATCGGGCGGTTGCCCAGGAACGTCCAGGGCGAGGTGTTCGCGACTATGGACAGCACCAGATCGCCGACCGGTTCCTCGCCGGCCCGCTCCAGGGTGATCGTGCCGCTCCTGCGGTGCGGCTCGCCCAGCAGCTGGCGCATCACCTGCCGCACGTACAGCGCGTGCGTCGACTTCCTGCCGCGCTCGCGGTGCTGCTCGACCCGGCCGACGACACCGGCGTCGAAGCCGAGCCCGGCGTTGAAGGTGAACCAGCGGGCCGGCACCGCCTCGTCCGCCGAACCCGGGGTGCCCGAGGTCAGGCCGAGGCCGACAGTGCGTTCGCGGCCCTCGCGCAGCGCGTCCAGCAGGGCGCCGGTGGCCTCCACCGCGTCGTTGGGCAGACCGAGGGCGCGGGCGAAGACGTTGGTGGAGCCTCCGGGGACCACCGCGAGGCCGGGCAGGTGCTCCGGGGCGGGGCCGGCGTGCAGCAGGCCGTTGACGACCTCGTTGACCGTGCCGTCACCGCCGAGGGCGACCACCAGGTCCGTGTCGTCGCTCAGCGCCGCCTGCCGGCCCAGGTCGCGCGCGTGACCGCGGTACTCGGTGGTGACCGCCTCCAGCTTCATCTCGCTGGCGAGCGCGTGGATCAGTACGTCGCGCGTGCGCGCACTCGTGGTGGTTGCCGCCGGATTGACCACGAGAAGTGCACGCATGCGTTGCAGGGTACCTACTGGGCGGTACCTGGCCCAGACCGAGGTGTGGATCGGGCGGGGGAGGGGCGCGTGAGGCTCCCCCGGGCTCCCTGGGCGTGCGGGCTACCCTTCAGGGGTGAGCAGTGAGCAGAACCCCAGCCCCGAAGCCGCCGACACCGCCGAAGCGGCGGACCCCCGCCCCGGTCGGCTGACCGCGGTGGCAGCCCTCGCCGCGCTGGAGGGCCTGGCGCTCGTCGTCGGCGGTGCCTGGATGCTCGTGGCGGGGCTCACGGGGAATCCGGACGACCGGACCCAGGCCGCCACCGGCGGCGTCACCCTCATCGTCCTGGCCCTGCTCCCGCTGCTCGCCGCCCGCGGGCTGCTGGCCCGGCGGAGCTGGAGCCGGGGACCCGCCGTGATCACGCAGATCCTGGCGCTGCCCGTGGCCTACAACCTGCTCCAGGCCGACAGCATCGCCATCCCGGCCGGGATCGTGCTCGGCGTCGTGGCCGTCACGGCGCTCACGCTGCTGGTGAACCCGGAAACCACCCGGGCCCTCGGCATCCGGGGCCCCGGCAGCGCGCAGAAGTAGCACCCGCCTCGTCCGCCTTGCGGCGTCGTCCGCTTCCAGGCGTCGGCTACTCCTCGACCAGCAGCTTCTCCCGCAGCTGTGCCAGGGTGCGGGCCAGCAGCCGGGAGACGTGCATCTGGGAGATGCCGACCTCCTGCGCGATCTGCGACTGGGTCATGTTGCCGAAGAAGCGCAGCAGCAGGATGCGCTTCTCCCGGGGCGGCAGATCCTCCAGCAGCGGCTTGAGCGACTCGCGGTACTCCACGCCCTCGAGCGCCTCGTCCTCGGCGCCGAGGGTGTCGGCGACCGCCGGGGACTCGTCGTCGGTGTCGGGGACGTCCAGGGACAGCGTGGAGTACGCGTTGGCGGACTCCAGGCCCTCCAGGACCTCTTCCTCGGAGATCGACAGCTTCTCGGCCAGCTCGTGGACGGTGGGGGAGCGGCCGTGCAGCTGGGACAGCTCCGCCGTGGCGGTCGTCAGGGCGAGGCGCAGCTCCTGGAGCCGGCGCGGGACGCGCACCGCCCAGCCCTTGTCGCGGAAGTGCCGCTTGATCTCACCGACGACCGTCGGGGTCGCGTAGGTGGAGAACTCCACCCCGCGGTCCGGGTCGAAGCGGTCCACCGACTTGATCAGTCCGATGGTGGCGACCTGGGTGAGGTCGTCCAGGGGCTCGCCGCGGTTGCGGAAGCGGCGGGCGAGGTGCTCCACGAGCGGCAGGTGCATGCGCACCAGCTGGTTGCGCAGCTCCGCGTACTCCGGGCTGTCCTTCTGGAGCCCGCGCAACTCGGTGAACAGGGCACGCGCCCCGCTGCGGTCCTGCGGGTCGTGATGCGTGCCGGGCACGCTTCGCGCACGCGGCGCGCCGTCCTCGGAGAATCGCTCGTGCTCGCTCATCGTCCCGCCCGTAGCCCTTTCCGGAGCCCTCGCCTCCGCTCGGTCGGGCCGGACGGGGGTGCCCCCCGTCCGCCCGTCCGCAGGCGTGCTCTGCACGGCACCGCCCCCGTCCCCGCCCCGCGGTCCGCCGCCCGGGACGCCGGTCTCGGCGGCGTCCTCGGGGTGCGGGCGGGCCTGCTCCGGGATGGCGTCGATGCCGTCCGCCACGCGTCGGGCGCCGCTCGGCGAACGTGTGCCCTCGGCCGGCAGCTCCCGTGTGCCGCACTCTTCGTCACGCACCGGCCCGTCCCCGTTCCTCACTGCGGCCCGGGTCCCGCGCCGCGTTGTTTGTAGAGGCTGATCGACACGGTCTTGTCCTCGTCCACGGCGGAGGAGACCTTGCCCGCGAGGGCGGACAGGACGGTCCAGGCGAAGGTGTCCCGCGAAGGGGCGTGGCCGTCCGTGGTCGGTGCCGAGACGGTCACCTCGAGCGAGTCGTCGACGAGCCGGAACACGCAGCTGAGGACCGAGCCCGGCACGGCCTGCTGGAGCAGGATCGCGCAGGCCTCGTCCACCGCGATGCGCAGGTCCTCGATCTCGTCGAGGGTGAAGTCCAAACGGGCCGCGAGGCCGGCCGTCGCCGTACGCAGCACCGACAGGTAGGCACCCGCAGCCGGCAGCCGGACTTCCACGAAGTCCTGGGTCGCGGGCTCGCCTGCGATCTGGGACACCCTCACCTCCAAGGTGGTACAAGCGTTTCAGGGTCGAGGGTCGCCCCTCGGATAACGCGGTGACGCGCTACGTGGTTCAGCCGTGACGTTATCGCGCCCCGAACTTTCCTGTCCTCGAGACCCCAACCCCTTGCTGTCACTCATAGTAAACACACGAACACGCACAGTGGCTAGAGGGTGGGCGGGCCCAAATCGGAAGAGGGCGCGCCGGGTTGACGTACCCAGACGTCAGACGGTCGAACCGTCCCCCGGCCCCCTCTCCGCCGGCTCACACCAGTACGTGGTCCACGAAACACCAGCGCCAGTCCTCACCGGGCTCGAAGGTCCGCATCACCGGGTGGCCGGTCTCCCTGTGGTGCCGGGACGCGTGGCGGCTCGGCGAGGAGTCGCAGCAGCCGACGTGACCGCAGGTGAGACACAGCCGCAGCTGCACCGGCTCCGTTCCCTCGGCCAGGCACTCGGGACAGGTGCCGGTCAGCGGGGCGGGTTCCGGGTGCGGCAGCGCGTCGGCGTGCGTGCACTGTTTCATGATTGCCAGGCTACGACGGGCGGCGGACGGCCGCGCGGAAAAAGAGGCGGGCGAGGACGATGGACGTGATGCCGCTGCTGTTGCTGGTGGCGGGCAGCGCCGCGATCGCCGCGGCGGGCCGGCGCACCCCGGTGCCGCCACCGCTGCTGCTGGTCGCGGCGGGGCTGGCGGTCAGCTACGTCCCCGGCGTCCCGGACTACACCCTCGACCCGCACATCGTGCTCCCGCTGCTGCTGCCCCCGCTGCTGCACACGGCGGCCACCGACAGCTCCTATCTCGACCTGCGGGCGCAGCTGCGGCCGGTCGCCCTGCTCTCCGTGGGCTACGTGCTCTTCGCGACGGTCGTCGTCGGCTGGGCCGCGTACCTGATCGTGCCGGGGCTGCCGCTGACCGCGGCCCTGGTGTTCGGCGCGGTGGTGGCGCCGCCGGACGCCGTCGCCGCCACCGCGGTGGCCCGCCGGGTCGGACTGCCCTCCCGGATCACCACGATCCTCCAGGGCGAGTCCCTGGTGAACGACGCCACCGCGATCACCGCCTACCGGGTGGCGCTCGCGGCGGCGGTCGGCGAGGGCGCCACCTGGGCCGGCGGGATCGCCGAGTTCCTGATCGCGGCGGTGGGCGGCATCGCCGTCGGGCTGGTGCTGATGGTGCCGCTGCACTGGCTGCGCGCCCGCCTGAAGGAGCCGCTGCTCCAGAACACGCTCTCCCTGCTGATCCCGTTCGCCGCCTACGCGGTCGCCGAGCAGGTGCACGCCTCCGGGGTGCTGGCCGTGGTCGTCGTCGCCCTCCATCTCGCCCACCGCGCGTGGGAGGTCGACTTCGCCACCCGGCTCCAGGAGGACGCCGTGTGGAAGATGGTCGCGTTCGTGCTGGAGTCGTCCGTGTTCGCGCTGATCGGGCTCCAGCTGCCGGTGGTCCTCAGGGGCCTGGGGGAGGACGAGCCCGGCGCCGCCGCCGGGTACGCGGTCGCCCTCTTCCTGGTCGTCGTCGCGGCCCGGTTCCTGTGGGTGTACCCGGCGACCTTCCTGCCCCGGATGCTGTCGGCACGCATCCGCGCGCGCGAGGAAAATCCCACCTGGAAGGGGCCCTTCGTCGTCGGCTGGGCCGGCATGCGCGGCGTGGTCTCGCTGGCCATCGCCTTCTCGATCCCGCTGACCGTGCACGGCGGCGAGCCCTTCCCGGAGCGCAACCTCATCCTGTTCCTGACCTTCACGACCGTCATCGGCACCCTCGTCGTCCAAGGTGTGACCCTGCCCCCGCTGATCCGCCTGCTGAAGTTCCCCGCGCGGGACGCGCGGACCCAGACCCTGGCGGAGGCCAACGCCCAGGCCCAGGCGTCCCGGGCCGCCGAGGAACGCCTCGACGAACTCCTCGCCGACGAGCGCAACGCCCTCCCCGGCCCGCTCGCCGACCGGCTGCGCACCGTCCTGGAGCGCCGCCGCAACGCCGTGTGGGAACGGCTCGGGCAGGCCAACCCGGTCACCGGCGAGTCCGTCGACGACACCTACCGGCGGCTGTCCCGCGAGATGATCGGCGCCGAGCGCGAGGTGTTCGTCCGGCTCCGGGACGCCCGCCACATCGACGACGAGATGCTCCGCGCCCTGCTGCGCCGCCTGGACCTGGAGGAGGCGGCGGCGTACCGGGAAGCCGGCTGAGCTCAGCCGTCCGGGAACGGCCGGCCGGTGATCACCGCGGCCAGCGTCGTTCCGCGCGGGAAGGCGCCCTCGCCCGTCAGCACGAGCAGGCCGTGGAGCAGCTTGGCGACGTAGAGGCGCTCCACCGGCACGCCGTGGCGGTGTGCGAAGTCCGCCGCGAACGCGTCCAGCCCGTCGGAGAGGCGCCCGTAGCCGCCGCCGTGGAAGCGGTCGGTCACCTGCCACTCACCGCGCGGTGAACCGAAGGCCTCCTCCTGGAGCCGCCGCACCTCACCGGCGAGGAAGCCGCCCTTGAGCACGGCGACGCCGAGCGCCCGCCGGCCGGGGGCGAGCCCGGCCGCCAGCCCGGCGAGCGTTCCCCCGGTGCCGCAGGCGACGGCGACGACGTCGGCCCGGTCGCCCAGTTCCTCACCGAGCGCCCGGCAGCCCCGCACCGCCGCGGCGTTGCTGCCGCCCTCGGGCACGACGTAGGCGTCCCGGGCGTCGCACGCGCGCAGGATCGCGGCGAGCGTCTCCGGCTCGGCCTTGCGCCGGTACGTCGGTCTGTCGACGAAGTGCAGCCGCATCCCGTCGGCGGCGCAGCGGGCCAGCGACGGGTTCAGCGGCCCCTCCGCCAGCTCGTGACCACGCACCACGCCGACCGTGGGCACGCCGAGGAGCCGGCCCGCGGCGGCGGTGGCGCGCAGGTGGTTGGAGTAGGCGCCGCCGAAGGTGAGCACCGGCCGGCCGTCCGCCGCCTCCAGGTTGGGCACGAGTTTGCGCCACTTGTTGCCCACCAGCTCGGGGTGGACCAGGTCGTCGCGCTTGAGGAGCAGGCGGACGCCCCGGCGGTCGAACCGGTCGTCCCGTACCTCCTGCACGGGCGAGGGCAGTCGGGGCCGAAGGGCGTCCAGGGTGGTCACGGCACCCATTGTCGAACATCTGCTCAGCTCAGGCGGTCCCGGATCCTGGCCCGCATCGAGGACATCGTGAACCCCCGGGGGTCCACCTTCCCCGGCTGCCACTCCAGGTGGCCGACGACCGACCGCTCGTTCCAGCCGTGGTACCGGCACACCGCGGCGGCGGCCCTCTCGACCGCCTCCAGCTGGGCGGCCGGCCAGGGGTCCTCGCCGTCGCCGAGGTTCTCGCACTCGAAACCGTAGAAGTACCGGTTGCCGTCGGTGTTCGCCTCGTTGTCCCGGGGCAGCGACCGCTCGGCGATCACCGCGCGCAGCACGTCGTCGTCGCCCGGCCCGGCGTGGTTGGCCCGGCCGTACCCGACGAGGTGGACCCGGCCGTCCTTGGTGATCACGCCGTGGCACAGGGGCCCGGGCAGCCCGTCGTAGCCTCTGCGGCAGATCTCGACGGTCCGGGCACTGCCCTTGGTCACGGTGTGGTGGATCATCACCCCGTGGACCGGGCCCCACGGTCCCTTGTGGTTGCGGTTGTGGGTCCGCCAGGCGCCGACCTCGACGACGGTGAGGCCCTCGCCCTTCAGCGCCCTGAGGAAACCGCTCGCGGACATGGGTGTCGCCATGGCACCGCTCCTTCGTGCGACACGGCCGCCGCCTCGCACGGCGCGCTCGTACGGTGCCTATACCGAAGCGGAGCGCGGCCTACTACTCGTTCGGTCCGTGTGCGAGCCGATTCGGACACCGGCTGAATTCCCCTACGGCGCCCGGCAGTCGAGGGAGCACCCATCGTGCCCCGGCGGCCGGTGATCCATTCCCGCTCTTTCGGGTAATAGCACCGGCACGCTCCGTGAGGAAGGCTGGTCCGTGCACATCGATGCCGGGTGCAGATGCGTCCGGCATGACCGGGAGGGCAATTCCTTATGTCGGTAGGCGAAGAGGTCCGCACCGAGCAGACCAGGCCGCAGCAGAGCCTCGGCACGGCGGCCGCGCGGAACCTGGCCACCACGACCAAGTCCGTACCTCAGATGCAGGAGATCAGCTCCCGCTGGCTGCTGCGCATGCTGCCCTGGGTGGACATCCAAGGCGGCACCTACCGGGTGAACCGCCGCCTGACCTTCGCCGTGGGCGACGGACGGCTGACGTTCGTCAAGACCGGTGACCGCGTGGAGGTCGTTCCCGCGGAGCTGGGCGAGCTGCCGGCCCTGCGGTCGTACGAGGACGAGGAGGTGCTCTCGGAGCTCGCCCGGCGGTGTGAGCAGCGGGAGTTCGCGGCCGGCGAGGTCATCGCCTCGTTCGGCAGCCGCACCGACGCGGTCTACCTGCTGGCGCACGGCCGCGTGGAGAAGGTGGGCACCGGTCCCTACGGCGACGACGAGTCCCTGGGCATCCTCGCCGACGGCTCCTACTTCGGCGAGCAGGCGCTGCTCGACGGGGACGCGATCTGGGAGTACACGGCGCGCGCGGTCACCGCCTGCACCGTGCTCGTGCTCCCCCGCGAGGAGCTCGACCAGGTCGCCGAGCGCTCGGACACCCTGCAACAGCACCTCCAGGAGCGGCGCGCGCTCCCCCAGCAGCGCACCAACAAGCACGGCGAGAAGGAGATCGACCTCGCCGCCGGCCACACCGGCGAGCCGGACATCCCGCACACCTTCGTCGACTACGAGGCCAAGCCCCGTGAGTACGAACTGAGCGTCGCCCAGACCGTGCTGCGCATCCACACGCGCGTGGCCGACCTGTACAACCAGCCGATGAACCAGACCGAGCAGCAGATCCGGCTGACGGTGGAGGCGCTGAAAGAGCGTCAGGAGCACGAGCTCATCAACAACCGCGAGTTCGGCATGCTGCACAACTGCGAGTACGACCAGCGCATCCAGCCGCACGACGGCGTGCCCGGTCCGGACGACATGGACGAGCTGCTCAGCAGGCGGCGCGGCACCAAGCTGTTCCTCGCCCACCCGCGCGCGATCGCCGCGTTCGGCCGCGAGCTGAACAAGCGGGGGCTCGTCCCGGAGACGATCGACATCGCCGGCAACCGCATCCCGACCTGGCGCGGCGTGCCGATCTTCCCGTGCAACAAGATCCCGGTCACCGAGGCCCGTACGTCCTCGATCATCGCGATGCGTACCGGCGAGGCCGACCAGGGCGTCATCGGCCTGCGGGCCACCGGTGTCCCGGACGAGATCGAGCCGAGTCTGTCGGTGCGCTTCATGGGCATCAACGAACAGGCCATCATCAAGTACCTGGTGACGGCCTACTACTCGGCGGCCGTGCTCGTCCCGGACGCGCTCGGCGTCCTGGAGAACGTCGAGATCGGCCGCTGGCGGTGACCCTGCCCCGCGCACGCCGTGTCCCCGTGCCTCCGGGCGGGTACACCCGGGGGTACGGAGGCGGGCCCATGGGTGAGGTGAGTCCATGACGGAGACTCGGCAAGGCACCACCGAGCCACCGCGCACCACCGCGACGCTGGAAAGGCACGGGCCCATCGGGACACAGAGGGACAGTGCGCCGGGGGCGACGGGCGCGTCGGACGGGCCGGAGGCGGCCGTGCTGCTGCGGCAGGCGCGGACCGCCGTCGACCCCGAGCTGCGGGCCGCGATCACGTCGCTGCCCGGCCCGCTGAGCCGGATCGCGCTCTACCACTTCGGCTGGCAGCACGTGGACGGCACCCCGGCGGCGGGCAACGCGGGCAAGGCGATCCGTCCCGCGCTCGTCCTGGCGTCGGCCGCGGCGCTCGGCGGGCCCACGGCCCGTGCGGACGCCGTCCGGGCGGCGGCGGCGGTGGAGCTGGTCCACAACTTCACCCTGCTGCACGACGACGTGATGGACCGCGACACCACCCGTCGCCACCGGCCCACCGCGTGGACCGTGTTCGGTGATCCCGACGCCATCCTGGCGGGCGACGCCCTCCAGGCGCTGGCCCTGCGGCTGCTCGCCGCGGACCCGCACCGGGCGTCCGCCGCCGCGTCCGCCCGGCTCGCCGACTGCGTGATCGAGCTGTGCGCCGGCCAGCAGGCGGACACGGCCATGGAGCGGCGGCGGCCGGCCGAGATCACCCTCGACGAGACGCTCGCCATGGCCGAGGCCAAGACCGGTGCGCTCCTGGGCTGCGCCTGCGCCCTCGGCGCGCTGTACGCGGGCGCCTCGGACGAGGACGTCGAGGCCCTGGACGCGTTCGGCCGGGAGGCCGGGCTCGCCTTCCAGCTCATCGACGACATCATCGGCATATGGGGCGACCCGGGCAGGACCGGCAAGCCGGCCGGGGCCGATCTGGCCGCCCGCAAGAAGTCGCTGCCGGTGGTCGCCGCGCTCAATTCCGGCACCCCGGCCGCGGCCGAACTCGCCGAGCTGTACGCACGTCCGTACGACGAGGACAAGGAGGACCTGGAGCGCACCGCGCTGGCCGTGGAGCGGGCGGGCGGCCGGGACTGGGCGCAGGCCCAGGCCGCCGACCGGATGGCCCGGGCGATGCAGGAACTGGCCCGTGCCGTGCCCGATCCCGAGTCGGCGGGCGGCCTGCTCGCGCTGGCCGAGTTCGTGACCCGGCGCAGCACCTGACGACGGCCGGCGGCTGTCGGGAGCCGCGCTCCTGCCGCCCGGCAGTCCCGCGGCGGCCGGCCGTCACCGGTCCCGCGGCCGTCACCGGTCCCGCGGCCGTCACCGGTCCCGCGGCCGTTGTCGGGGCGTCGGCCGTCACCTCGGCCGCACCGTCGTCGTTCGTCAGGAGAGCGCCGCCGCACCAGGGCGCCGCCGCACCAGGGCGCCGCCCCGCCAGGGCGTCGCCGCACCGCCGTCGTCGGCCGTCACCGGTCCCGACGGCCTCCGGAAGGCTCCGGAGCCATGCCAGGACCGTACGGACCTGACACCGTACGGCCGCACCGCCGACGGCTCCGGTACCGGCGGGTCCCGCACTTCCCCACGGTGTGCGGGACCCGCCCCCCGGGCGTCCTCCGCGGCTCCGCCCCGGCAACCGCCCCGTCCTCCCCCGGCTCGGCCGGATAGGCTGCAACGGCCGTACGGACGGGGCGTGTTGAGACGGAGGCAGGGCATGGGCATGGTGGTGCGGACCGCGGAGGAGGGCGACCGCGAGCTGGTCGTCCGGCTGCTGGACGAGGCTTTCCAGGACGATCCGGTGAGCGGCTGGGTCTTCCCCGGCGAGGAGTACCGGCGCACGACCCACCACCGGCTGATGGCGGCCTTCACCGACGCCGTGCTCGCCGAGGGCCGCATAGACCTCACCGAGGACGGCTCGGCGTGCGCGCTGTGGCTGTCCGTGCCGGCCGACGATCACGGGGACGCCGAGGACGGCGGCCCCGCCGAGGTGCGCCGGGCCGTCGACCCGGACAACGAGCGCGTGGAGCTGATCGGCCGGCTGACGGCCGGCATCCACCCCTCCGGCCGGGCTCACGCCTACCTGTGGATGATCGGCGTGGCACCGGACCGGCAGGGCGAGGGACTGGGCACCGCGCTCATCGAGTCGGCCCTGGACCGCTGCGACCGCGAGGGACTGCCCGCTTACCTGGAGGCGAGCAGCGCCCGCAGCCGCCGGCTGTACGAACGACTCGGCTTCGCGCTCACCGGCGAGGCCCTGCGGCTGCCGGACGGCCCCCTGATGTGGCCGATGTGGCGGGAGCCGCGCCGCCCGGGTCGCTGACGGCGACGCCACCAGGACGCCGCGGTCGACCGGGACCCCGCGACACAACCGGGACCCCGCGATCCAGCCGGGACGCCGCGATCCAGCCGGGACGCCGCGATCCAGCCGGGACGCCGCGACCCAACGGGGAGCGCCGGCCCGGCACCCGCCCTACGCTGAGTCCATGGACGGCGAGAACCACGTCTGCCCCGTCTGCGGACAGCCGGTCGACACGGTCGTCCGGCGCCACAAGACGCTGGGCGCCTGGGTCCCGGCATGGGGCCCCGGCCCGTGCCGCACCCCTGAGTGCGCCGCGTCCCGCGCGGGCGGGGAGGAAAGGGCCGCGCCGGGCCGCCGGGCCCGGGCCGCGCCGCCCCCGCGGACGACCGGCACGGAAAATTCCTGACCCGATCGGGCGGACGGTGTCGAAGAAGCCGGTCCGGCTCCGACGTCCCCTGTGAGAACCGCCCGCGAGGGGCGGTACCGGCCGAAGGAGCGGACCGATGAAGTACCTGGTCATGGTGCAGGGCAGCCAGGCGGACTACGAGGCGATGCAGGGCAAGGGCTCCCCGCAGTCGCCGGCCTGGAGCAAGGAGGACGTCCAGGCGATGTTCGCCTTCATGGGAGCCCTCAACGACGACCTCGCCGAGAGCGGCGAGCTGATCGACGCCCAGGGGCTGGCCGAGCCCGCGCGGACCCGGTTCGTGCAGCGCGGCGAGGACGGCTCGACGGTGGTCACCGACGGCCCCTACGGCGAGACCAAGGAGCTGCTGGCCGGCTACTGGGTCCTGGAGTGCGCGAGCCTGGAACGGGTCACGGAGATCGCCGAGCACGTCACGCGGTGCCCGCAGCCCGCGGGCGCGCCCGACTACCCGGTGGTGATCCGGCCCATCGGCGACGGCTCCGGCGACATCGGCGGCTGACCAGCCCGTGCCGGACCCGTCCGAGATCGAGGACCTGCTGCGCCGTTGCGCGCCGCAGGTCCTCGGGGCGCTGGTCCGGCGGTACGGCCACTTCGACGCCGCCGAGGACGCCGTACAGGAGGCCCTGCTCGCCGCGGCCGGGCAGTGGCCCACGCGGGGCGTCCCGGACAACCCGCGCGGCTGGCTGATCCGGGTGGCCTCGCGGCGGCTGGCGGACGCCCTGCGCGCCGAGGAGGCGCGGCGGACGCGGGAGGAGCGGGCGGCGGCGCTCACCCCCCGCTGGGGCCATGTGCCGGGCCCCTGGGGTGCGCAGGGAGCGCTGACCGCGCCGCCGGCCGATCTGGAGGACCGGGCGCCCCGCGAGGACGACACCCTCTCCCTGCTCTTCCTGTGCTGTCACCCGGACCTCCCCCCGCCCGCGCGCATCGCGCTCACCCTGCGTGCGGTCGGCGGTCTGACCACGGCCGAGATCGCCCGCGCCCACCTGGTGCCCGAGGCGACCATGGCGCAGCGGATCAGCCGGGCCAAGCGGAAGGTGCGGGGCGTGCGCTTCGGCCGCCCGGACGACTGGGCCGAGCGGTTGCCGGCCGTCCTGCACGTGCTCTACCTGATCTTCAACGAGGGCTACACGGCCACGTCCGGAGCGAGCCTCCAGCGCCGGGAGCTGGCCGGTGAGGCGATCCGGCTGGCCCGGCAGGTGCACCGGCTGCTCCCCGACGACGGCGAGGTGGCCGGCCTGCTGGCGCTGATGCTGCTGACCGACGCCCGCCGGGCGGCGCGCAGCGGTCCGCACGGCGATCTGATCCCCCTGGACGAGCAGGACCGCGACCGCTGGGACCGGGCGGCGATCGAGGAGGGCGTCGCCCTCGTCACCCGCGCACTGGCCCGGGGACGCCCCGGCCCCTACCAGGTGCGCGCGGCGATCGCCGCCGTGCACGACGAGGCGCCGGACGCCGGGGCGACGGACTGGCGGGAGATCCTCGGCCTGTACGACGTGCTGGTGGAGCTGGTCCCGGGGCCGGTCGAGCGGCTGAACCGGGCGGTGGCCGTCGCCATGGTGCACGGCCCGGAGGCCGGGCTCGCGCAACTGGAGGGGCTGGGGAGCGAACTGGGCGAGGCGGCGCACCGGGTGGACGCGGTCCGGGGCCACCTCCTGGAACGGCTGGGCGACCACGAAGCGGCCCGCGCCGCCTACGAGTCGGCCGCCGCCGCGACCCAGAGCCTGCCGGAACGCCGCTACCTGGCCTCCCGGGCCGCACGGCTGCCCGGCCCCGGCCGGTGACGTCCGAGCACGGCGAAGGGGCCCGGCCGAAGGACGGCCGGGCCCCTCCTGGAACCGGGTCAGCGCAGGCTCGGGACCCGGGTCACAGCAGGTCGCGCTCCATCAGGTCGTCGGCGTCCTCCCAGGTGATGAAGGAGCACGCCCCGGTGTCCAGGTCGACGGCCACGGGGAGGTTCCCGGCGAGCTGCATGTCCTCACGCCCGTGGTCGAGGTACTCGACGTGGTCGTAGGGGGCGATGAAGCGTCCGCCGTCCGTGAAGCAGTACTCGGGGATGATCCGCACGTGGGACGAGGGCCCCCAGCCCTTCGCCTCCTCCGCGAGGAACTCCGCGGCCCTGCGCGCGGCCTCTTCCGCGTCGAGCATGTCAGTTGGTCCTCATCACGTAGTAGTCGCGGTACTTCTTGTGCGCCGGGTTCGCCTTGCCCGACTGGAAGTCGAGGAAGACCACCTTTCCATCGATGTTGACGACGTTGAAGTAGTGGCCGATGCCCTTCTTCGGCCAGGCCCCCCACGATCGCCCGGGCACCGGGGCCCCAGCGCAGCATGTCACTGACGATGACGTTCAGGCCGCCCACCTTCCGGAACGGCACGCCGGTGAGCGCCGACACCTCGGCGCGCGTCATCGGGCGGTCCGCTCCGGACACGGCGTTGGGGTTCCGGCCGGCCATCAGGTCGTCGCCGGCGGTCGCGCACAGACCGCAGTTCTTCCGGCCGCCCTCCGGGTTGATGCGGGACATCGACGACGGCGTCTCCGGCGTGTAGTACGGGAGCCCGAACCGCGTCGAGCTGGCCTCGCCGTAGTACCGTCCGCCGCCCGGTTCGATCGCCGCGCGGCGCCAGCCGGTCAGGCCGCCGAGTCCCGTGACCGCCAGCTGCTGGGTCAGCTCCTCGGCCGCTTCCGCGTACAGGTCGGCCAGGGCGTCGCAGCCCTGCTGGCGGAGCATGTACTCGGACCGGTAGAGCCGGTAGGCGGGGCGGACGGGGAGGTACTTGTCGACGAAGGCACCGGCGCCGCCGTTCTGCCCGGTGACGGCGTCCTTGGCGTCACCGAGGAACTCGAAGGGCGCCTTGAGCCCTTCGAGGAAGCCGTTCCCGAAGATCTTCAGGCCTTCCCCGAGGCTGTCGACCCTGCCGTTGCCGTCGTCGCCCGGCACCGGCGTCAGCCCGCTCGGGTCGGTGTAGAAGGTGGGCACGTTGTCGGCGTAGGCGTACGGCGAGACGTACGGGGTCGACCGGTCGCGGGCCGCGGGGTCGGGCCGGGTGAAGCGGCCGGTCGTGGTGTCGTACTGGCGGGCGTGGAGGTCCAGGTTGCCCGTGGTGGGCTCGTGGCGGGCGCCGGTGTACGACGGGGTGGCGGCGGGGGCGCCGCCGGTGACGGTGTTGAGGACGCGGGTGCCGAAGGGGTCGTAGGCCCAGCGCTGGTGGACGGTTCCGGTGCTGCCCGTGACGTCGACCGGGGAGCCCTGGGTGTCGTGGTGGTAGTAGAAGAGCGCCCCGGAGCCGGTCCTGGTGGCGGTGGGCTGTCCGAGGGGGTCGTAGCGGTAGGACTGCTTGACGGTCCAGGCACTGTCGTATTCGGTGGCCAGGACCGGCAGCGGGGCGTTGGGGTCCCACTGGGTACGGCTGGTGATCGTGCCGTCCTTGGCGGCGACGACCTGGTTGCCGGCGGCGTCGTGGTCGTAGGTGTAGTCGCTGCCGCCGACCGTGGCGGCGGAGATCCGTCCCGCCAGGTCGTAGGTGTAGGTGTCGGCGCCCTTCTTGGTCTGGTTGCCTTCGGCGTCGTACGCGTAGGCGGTGGTCGTGTCGCCGGTGGTGGTGGAGGTGAGCTGGTCGGCGGCGTCGTAGGTGTAGCTGGTCGTGGTCGGGCCCAGGGCGGAGGTCAGGCGGTTGCCGACCTTGTCGTAGGTGTAGGCGGTGGTGCGGTCGGAGGCGCAGCCGGTGACCCAGGGCTGGGGGAAGCAGCCGGAGGCCAGGCGGCCGGCCGCGTCGTAGGTGAGGTCGTAGCCGCCGGTGCCGACTCCGGCCCGGGTGACGTCGACACGGGTGGGCAGCCCCGCCGCGGAGAGGGTGAGCGCGGTCCTGGTGACCGTGGTCTCCCCCTTGACCGAGGCGACGGCCGTGAGGCGGCCCGCGCGGTCGTGGGTCCGGTACTCGGTCTCGGTGTCGGGCAGCGCCGACTCGGTGAGATTGCCTGCCGGGTCCCAGGTGTACGCGGTGGTCCTGCCGTCGGCCGTCATGGTGGCGGTGCGGCCGTCGTCGTCGTAGGTGTAGCCGATGGTGGTGCCGTCGGAGTAGGTGCGGGTGAGCATCTGTCCGGCGGCGTCGTAGGTGTAGGCGAATCCGCGGGTCTTGGTGAGGTTGCCGACCGCGTCGTAGACGAAGTCCTCGGAGATCTTCGCGTTGGCGCGGGCGGTCATGCGGCCGGCGTCGTCGTAGCCGAACGTGACGTCGGGCGTGGCGTCGGCGTAGTCGATCCGGGTGAGCAGACCGCGCGGGTCGTAGGTGTAGCCGGTGGACCCGCGGGGCGTGGTCCTCTCGGTGAGGTTGCCGGCGGCGTCGTAGGCGTAGGTCGTCTCCCGGCCCAGCGGGTCGGTGACCGAGGTGAGGCGGCGGGCCGCGTCGTAGCCGTACGTGGTGACGTGGCCGTTGGCGTCGGTGCGCTCGACGACGTTGCCGGACTTGTCGTGGCGGTACGCGGTGACCGCACCGCCCGGAGCGGTCACCCGGGTCAGCCGGTCCAGCTCGTCGTAGCCGTAGACGGTGGCCCGCTCGTCGGCGTCCGTCTGCCCGACGACGTTGTCCACCGCGTCGTAGGCGGTGGTGGTCACGCCGCCGAGCGGGTCGGTGACGGTGGTGAGGTTGCCCGCCGGGTCGTAGCCGTACCGGGTGGTGTACTGCTCCGGGTCGGCGCCGGTGGCGTGGCCGCGTGGGTCGACGGAGGTGATCCGGCGGCCGTCGCCGTCGTAGCTCCAGCTCTCCTTGTGGCCCAGCGGGGACGTGCGGCTGAGCAGGTTGCCGTCGGCGTCGTAGGCGTACGTCGTGGTCTTGCCCAGCTGGTTCGTGCTGCTGGTGAGCCGGTCGTTCTCGTCGTAGACGGAGGTGACGGTCTTCCCGGCGGCGTCGGTGACCTCGGTGACGTTGTCGTTGGCGTCGTAGGTGTAGCCGGTGGTGTGGCCCAGCGGGTCGGTGACGACCAGCGGCCGGTTGATCGCGTCGTAGGTCGTGGTCGTGGACGCCCCGATCGGGCCGGTGACCTCGGTCCGGTTGCCCGCCGCGTCGTAGGCGTAGCTGGTGGTGTGGGCGGCCGGGTCGGCGCCCGGGGCGTTCCCGCGCGGCGAGACCCTGCTGAGCAGGCGTCCCGCCTTGTCGTAGGTGTAGGTCGTGGTGTTGCCGGCGGCGTCGGTCTCGGAGGTGAGGCGCCCGGCGGCGTCGTAGGCGTAGGTGACCGACTCGCCGGCGGCGTCGGTGGTCCGGGTCAGGTGCCCGGCGTCGTCGTAGGCGTACGTGGTGGTGTCGCCGACCGGGTCCTTGGCGGACGTCAGCTGCTCGGCGCCGTTGTACGCGTAGGTCGTGGTGCGGCCCAGCGGGTCGGTGGCCGAGGTGAGCAGCCCGCGTCCGTCGTAGGCGTAGGTCGTGGTGTTGGCGGCCGGGTCGGCGCCGGAGACGGTGCCGCGCGGGTCTGTCTTGGACAGGATCCGCCCGGCCTCGTCGTACGTGAACGTCGTCTTCTCGCCCAGCGGAGTGGTGACCGAGGTCCGGTTGCCGGCCGCGTCGTAGCCGTACGTCGTGGTCTTGCCGCGCGGGGTCGTCACGGTCGCGACCGCACCCAGCGCGGTGTAGGTGTAGACGGTCTTGCCGCCCAGCGGGTCCGTGGCGGTGGTCAGCTGGTTCGAGGCGTTGTACGTGTACGTGGTCGTGTTGCCGCGGCCGTCGGTGTGGCCGGTGATGTTGCCCGCGCCGTCGTAGGTCCAGCTCTCCGTGTAGCCGAGCGCGGACGGAGCCTTGCGGGTGAGCATCCGCCCGGCGCCGTCGTACGTCATCTGCGTGGTGTGGCCGCGCTGGTCGGTGATGGCGACGGGGCGCAGGTACCGGTCGTAGTCGTAGGTGATGCTCTCGCCGTACGGGTCGATGGTCTCCATCAGCACGTTGCCGGCGTACACGTCGGTCCACACGCCGCCGTCGGGCGCCGTGGTGTGCGACTCGGCGGCGCCGTCCCACGTGAAGGTGGTGGTCTTCCCGTTCTGGTCGGTCTGCGAGGTGATGCGGCCCGCGGTGTCGTAGACGTTGGTGACCTTGCCGCCCGCCGGATCGGTGTAGGAGGTCAGCCGCTCGTCCGCGTCGTAGGCGTACGACGACGTCCGGCCGGCGGGGTCGGTCACGGAGGTCAGCAGGCCGCCGGCGTACCCGTAGGACACCGAAGTGCCGTCGGGCAGCGCCGCCTTGGCCAGCAGCCCGTCGGTGCCCACCGTGAAGGCGGTGGTGCGGCCGGCCGCGTCCTCGACCGAGGCGAGCCTGCCGGACACGTAGATCAGGGTGAGTCCCTTGCCCGCCTTGTCGAGCACGGACGTGAGCCGGCCGCCGCTGTCGAAGGTGCGCCGGGTGTGGTCCGGCGTGGTGAGCGTGTAGCCGCCGGCGGTCTCGGCCAGCCTGGCCCCGGAGCCCGCGGGAGCCCGGTAGGTGCCGTCGCTCTCGCGCGTGAAGACGAACGAGGCCCCGTCGTCCGCCCGGTACGTAGCCTTCCCCGTGGCCAGGGTCAGCTTCGCGTCGAACGGCGTCGCCCAGCCGCGTCCCAGCAGGCCGACGGTGCTCGAGTCCGAGCGGTAGGTGCGTTCCAGGGCCAGGGGCACGCCCGGGCCCACCAGGGAGGCGTCGGTGAACTGCTCGAAGAACATGCCGGTCGCGGTGTTGACCGGGTCGGCGCGGTGGGCCTGCGCGTAGCAGGTGCAGATGCCGGCCTGCGCCCCGGGAATCACCGGTGTGTAGAACGCCTCCACCAGCGGTGACGTGGTCCCGCCCGGACTCGACGTCCCGTCCGCGCTGGTCAGGAACACCCAGGCGTAGTACTTCTCGCCGTCCTCGAGGATGCCGCCCTTGGCGCTGCTCGCCCACCAGAAGCACTGGTCGACGGGGTAGGAGTTGCTCTCCCACCAGTCGTAGCACCAGGCCCCGGTGGCCGGGGTGTCGCCGCGGGGATCGTCCGTGGCCTTCTTGATCTCCTGCTGGACCACGGGGTGGCCCGCCTCGTCCAGGACGTACAGCCACATCCCGGTGTACGACGATCCGCGCCGGGGCAGCTTCACCTGCCCGCCGATGGACAGCAGACCCGGGTACGCGGTGGCCCGGGAGGACACCCACGTCGGGTTCTCGGCCGCTGCCCTGAGCGGCCGGACCGTCGTGCTCTCCCGGGCGGCGGGCCCGCGCGCCACGGAGCCCGGGTCCGGCCGGCCGTGCGCCGTCCCCTTCGGCTTCTTGCCGGGCGCCTCCATGTAGGCGCGCATCGGCGACCGTTCGTCCCGTTCCCTCTTCACCTGGCGGCGGCGCTCGGCGAGCGTCATGGCCTTGGGCGGCTTCGGGAGGTCCGCCGCCGTCCTGGGCTCGGCCGGGGCGGACCGGGGCGGCCCGGCCGAGGGCGGGGAGGCGCCCGGGCGTTGGGGCAGGGCCGACGCCGGTACGACCCCCGCGATGGCTGTCAGGGCCAGGGTCAGGACTGCGATGAGTGATCTTCGGGCCTGTGTGCGCACTGTGCATCCCTTGTGAGGCGGCCGTGAACGAAGTGCCGGGGATGATCCTTGATCAGCGCGCGGGGTTATTAACTTGCAGCATGCAAAGATGGCCGGATCGCCCTGACCGGCCAGGCGTGGTGAAGAGGTGACCCCTGGTCAGGGAGCGTTTTCTCGCGGGGTGCCGCCAGATGTGGCGTGAACATGCCCCCGGTGCGCGGAGGCCAGGATGGACAGTCGGGGCCGGGGCCGGGCCCGGGCGGTGCGCGGCCGGCTGCGGCCGGAAACGGCAGACCGCACCCGGTCCGCCGTGTCGCCGTGCTCGGCGGCCCGCGGACCGGGTGCGGTCGGGAGAACCGGGCGACCAGGGACGTCGCCGGTCAGGAGATACGAGGCCGGATCAGGCCTTCTTGGTCTCCCAGAAGATCTTGTCGATCTGGGCGATGTAGTCCAGCGCCTTCTGACCGGTGGCCGGGTCGGTGGAGCCCTTGGCGGCCGACAGGGCCTTCAGGGTGTCGTTGACCAGCTGGTGCAGCTCCGGGTACTTCTCGAAGTGCGGCGGCTTGAAGTAGTCGCTCCACAGCACCGACACGTGGTGCTTGGCCAGCTCGGCGCGCTGCTCCTTGATGGTGGTGGCGCGCGCCTGGAAGTGCGGGTCGTCGTTCCCGGCCATCTTCTCCTGGATGGCCTTGACCGACTCCGCCTCGATGCGGGCCTGGGCAGGGTCGTACACACCGCAGGGCAGGTCGCAGTGCGCGCTGACCTTGACCTTGGGGGCAAACAGGCGGGAAAGCATGCAGCAATCCTTCCTCGTGATCGTCTTCTCAGGGGGGACATTACTCCCTGACAGACCCGTTTTCGCGGGTGCCCCCATGGGCTTAGGACAAAAGTCCGGGGTGAGACTGAGACTGGTGGAGGAAAGACCGGGGAGGTATCGGGTGATGCCGGAGCTGTCGCAGGAGACGGAGCGCGCCAGAGGGACGCTGCCCTTCGGGCCGGCCGAGGTGACCGGGCCGTCGATGGTACCGACGCTGCACCACGGGGACCTCCTCCTGGTGCACTGGGGAGCCCGGATCAAACCCGGGGACGTGGTCGTGCTGCGGCACCCCTTCCAGCAGGACCTGCTCGTCGTCAAGCGGGCCGTGGAGCGCCGGGGGACGGGCTGGTGGGTGCTGGGGGACAACCGGTACGCCGGGGGCGACAGCACCGACTACGGGGTGGTGCCCGAGGAGTTCGTCCTGGGCCGGGCCCGGGTGCGCTACCGGCCGCGGCCGGCCGCTCAGCGTTCGCCGTTCGCGCTGGTGCGCTGGGCACTGTCGGCGGTCCGTCCGGTGCCGGCCGTGCGGTCGGCCTCCAGGCGCTTGCGGGCGCGGTAGGCCGCCACGTTGGCGCGGGTGGCGCAGCGGTCGGAGCAGTAGCGCCGGGAGCGGTTGGTGGAGGTGTCCAGGTAGGCGTTGCGGCAGGGCGCGGCCTCGCACAGGCCGAGGCGGTCCACGCCGTACTCCGTCAGGTGGAACGCCAGCCCCATCGCCGCGATGGCCGCGTAGCCGGCGGTGGTGTTGGACGGGTGGTCGGCCAGGTGCATGTGCCACAGCGGGCGGCCGTCGTCGTCCCGGAAGTCGTGGCCGGAGATCTGGGGGCTGACGGGGAACTCCAGCAGCAGCGAGTTCAGCAGGTCCACGGCGAGGGTCTCGTCGCCGGCGTCCGCCGCCTCGAAGACCGCGCGCAGCCGGGCGCGGACCGAGCGGAACCGGGTCACGTCCGCGTCGGTGGCACGCCGGGCCGCCGACTGGTTGGCGCCGAAGAGTTCGCGGACGGCGTCGACCGACGTCAGGGTGTCCTTGCCCCGGGCCGGCTCCTCGGTGTTGACGAGACGCACGGCGTAATCCGAGTAATAGGCCAGTTCCACTTGTAGTCCTTACGAGGGGGCTCTATGGTCGTGCCTGCGGTCAGTAATGGCTGATCGTGCCTCAAGGGTATTACGGGAACGCGAGGGAGGGGCTCGATGACGGACGCGGACATCACCGGCACCGGTGCCGACTGGCAGGCCTGGCAGACGAGCTGGGACCGTCAGCAGGAGTGGTACATGCCGGACCGCGAGGAACGTTTCCGGATCATGCTCGACATGGTCGAGGCCCTGGCCGGCCGGGCCCCGCGGGTACTGGACCTGGCCTGCGGCACGGGCAGCATCACGGCCCGGCTGCTGGCGCGGTTCCCTCAGGCCACCAGCACCGGCGTCGACCTCGACCCGGCGCTCCTCGCCATCGCCGAGGGCACCTTCGCCGGCGACGAGCGGGTCACTCTGGTCTCCGCCGACCTGAAGACCCCCGACTGGACGGCGAAGCTGCCCTACGACTCCTACGACGCCGTGCTCACCGCCACGGCCCTGCACTGGCTCCACGCCGAGCCCCTCACGGTCCTCTACGGCCAGGTCGCCCAGGTCGTCCGCGACGGCGGTGTCTTCATGAACGCCGACCACATGATCGACGACACCACACCCCGGATCAACGCCGCCGAGCGCGCCCAGCGGCACGCGCGCATGGAGGCCGCCCGGCGGGACGGCGCCCTGGACTGGTCCGAATGGTGGCAGCTCGCCGCCAAGGACCCGGTGCTCGCCGAGCCCACGGCCCGGCGCTTCGAGATCTACGGCGAGCACGCCGACGGCGACATGCCCTCCGCGCAGTGGCACGCGCGCGTGCTGCGCGAGCAGGGGTTCGGCGAGGTGCGCCCGGTGTGGTGCTCGCCGTCGGACACGCTGCTGCTGGCACTGAAGTAGCGGGCATGCGCGAAGGGGCGGTACGGATCCGCCGTACCGCCCCTTCGCCGTGTGCGTCCGGCGCCGCAGGGCTGCTCAGAGCACCTTGGACAGGAACGCCTTCGTCCGCTCGTGCTGCGGATCGGTCAGGACGTCGCGCGGGTTGCCCGACTCGACCACCACGCCGCCGTCCATGAAGACCAGGTTGTCGCCGACCTCGCGGGCGAAGCCCATCTCGTGGGTGACGACGACCATCGTCATCCCGGACTCGGCGAGGTCGCGCATGACGTCCAGGACGTCACCGACCAGCTCGGGGTCGAGCGCCGAGGTCGGCTCGTCGAACAGCATCAGCTTCGGGTCCATGGCCAGCGCCCGGGCGATGGCGACGCGCTGCTGCTGGCCGCCGGAGAGCTGCGAGGGGTAGTTGCCGGCCTTGTCGCCCAGGCCCACCCGCTCCAGGAGCTGCATGGCGCGCTCCTTGGCCTCCGCCCTGCCCGTGCCCTTGACCTGGACCGGCGCCTCCATGACGTTCTCGACGGCCGTCATGTGCGGGAACAGGTTGAAGCGCTGGAAGACCATGCCGATGTCCCGGCGCTTGCGGGCGACCTCGCTGTCCTTCAGCTCGTAGAGCTTGTCGCCCTTCTGCCGGTAGCCGACCAGCTCGCCGTCGACGTACAGCCGCCCGGCGTTGATCTTCTCCAGGTGGTTGATGCACCGCAGGAAGGTCGACTTGCCGGAGCCGGACGGGCCGATGAGGCAGAACACCTCGCCCTGCTCGACCTCCAGGTCGATGCCCTTGAGCACCTCCACGTGGCCGAACGACTTGTGGACGCCCTCGGCCTTCACCATGGCGGTCATGCCGCGCCTCCTGACGTGCTGGAGCGGTTCGACAGGGACAGCAGGTTGGCCCTGACCTTCTGCAGCGGGGTCGCCGGCAGGGTCCGGCTGGATCCGCGGGCGTAGTAGCGCTCCAGGTAGTACTGGCCCACGCTGAAGACCGACGTCAGCAGCAGGTACCAGGCCGCGGCGAGGAACAGCATCTCGGCCGGGGCACCCGACGTCTGGCCGATGTCCTGGGCGACGCGGAACAGTTCGGAGTACTGCACGATCGACACCAGCGAGGTCGTCTTCAGCATGTTGATGACCTCGTTGCCCGTCGGCGGCACGATCACGCGCATCGCCTGCGGGACGACGATCCGGCGCAGCGTCTTGGCGTGGCTCATGCCCAGCGCGTGCGCGGCCTCGGTCTGGCCCTCGTCGACCGCGAGCAGACCGGCGCGGCAGATCTCCGCCATGTACGCGGCCTCGTTCAGGCCCAGGCCGAGCAGCGCCGTCAGGAACGGCGTCATGAAGTCCGACCACTCGTCGCGGTAGACCGGGCCGAGGTTGATGTACTCGAAGACCAGGCCCAGGTTGAACCAGACGACCAGCTGCACCAGGACCGGTGTGCCGCGGAAGAACCAGATGTAGAACCACGCGATGGACGAGGTCACCGGGTTCTTCGACAGCCGCATGACGGCGAGCATGATGCCGCCGACGATGCCGATCGCCATGGCCAGGACGGTGATGAGCAGCGTCTTGCCCACACCGGACAGGACCCGGTCGTCGAGGAAGTAGTCCGGGATCGCGCCCCAGTTGATCTTGCCCTGGGAGAACGCGTAGACCACGGCGGCCAGCAGCGCGATCGCGAGGGTGGCGGAGACGTACCGCCCGTAGTGCCTGACCGGGATGGCCTTGATGGCCTCCGGACCGGAGGGCGGCGTGCCGGCCGGGCCGCCCTCCGTCTTGTCGATGTCAACAGTCACGGAACTTGCCTTTCAGTGCCCGCGAGGGTCACTTGCCGCCGTTGATGGTGGCTTCCGTGACGGCACCTTCCGCCACGCCCCACTTGTCCAGGACCTTCTTGTACTCGCCGTTGGCGATGATCGCGTCCAGCGCGGCCTTGAGGGCGTCCCGCAGCTGGGTGTTGTCCTTGGCCACCGCGATGCCGTACGGCGCGGCCTCGACCTGCTCGCCGACCAGCTGGAAGTCGTTGCCGCCGCCGGAGGTCTTCACCGCGTACGCCGCGACCGGGAAGTCGGAGGAGCCGGCGTCGGCGCCGCCGCCGCGCAGGCGGGTCTGGGCCTGCTGGTCGTTGTCGAAGGCCTCGATGGAGAGCTTCTTGTCCTTCGGGCACTTCTTGGCCTCGGCCTTGGCCAGGTCCTCGGAGACCGTGCCGCGCTGCACGACGACCTTCTTGCCGCACAGGTCGGACCAGGTCTTGATGCCCTGGTCGTCGCCCTTCTTGGTGTAGATCGAGACACCGGCGGTGAAGTAGTCCACGAAGTCGACGCCCTGGCCGACCTTCTTGCCGGTCTCGGAGTCGATGCCCTCCTGGCGGTCCTTGGTGTCCGTCATCGCCGACATGGCGATGTCGTAGCGCTTGGAGCGCAGACCGGTGATCAGGGTGTCGAAGGTGCCGTTCTTGAACTCGAACGTCACGCCGAGCTGCTTGCCCATGGCGGCCGCGAGGTCCGGGTCGATGCCGACGACCTTCCCGGACTCGTCCTTGAACTCGACCGGCGCGTACGCGATGTCGGAACCGACCTTGATGACGCCCTTGTCGCGGATGGACTGGGGGAGCTTGTCGGCCAGCGGGGCCTCGGTCTTCTGGGTGTCGCTGCCCGAGCCGCTGTTCTCGGTCTGGTCACCGCATCCGGTGATCAGCAGAGCGCCTGCGACCGCGATCGCACCGACCGCTGCTAGCCGGGAGTGCGCGGCGGTCGTACGACGGGTGGAGCTTGCGGTCATGGTGGGTTCCTCCGGCGGAAGGGTGGAGCCGATGGGACGGGGGGGCGCCCGCCGACGGACTCGGCGGATGCCTGGGCCGACGGGAGCGCGCGGCAGTCGTCGACCGGAGCACACGACGGTCGGCGGAAGCACACACCATCGAGTGTCGCGACCTCGTGTGATTACGGCATCTTGCCATTCGGACTGAGCCGTTCAGGGGGCTTGCCATGTCAAAATCGGATAACGGGTCACCCCCCGAACCGGACCAGGTTGGTACATCACGACCGAACCTTTACGGGAATCAGTCCTTCCGGCCGGAAGATCTTCGGTGCGTCGCCGGATACGGGCGAGGTGGGCGTGTTTGGCCCTCTCCTCCTTGTACGCCTCCAGCGGCTGTCAAGAGGGGGCTGCGAGATTGTCCAGAGCTTGGGCTATGAGTCATGTCACCGGCATGCGGCGTTCATGGTCCGGAATGTGAGCTTGGGCTGAATGGACTCGTCGCCGGGGGTGTCCGTCCGGTAAGAAGGTTCTTCACACCCCTCATCCGGGGCTCAGGGCGCGTGTGCGGCGCGCCCGTCGCGTCCAGGCCCGTACGCATCAGTGACCTGGGTCTGGCGCGGTCCCGCCCACCCCTCACCAGGAGTGGACAAACCCTCAAACCGTGAATACCTAAGGGGTACAACAAAGTGGCAGCGGAGATCGTCAATCCTCGCAGCGGCAGCGACGTCGGCACGACGCAGGAAGCCGGGGCCGAGCCCCTCGATTCCATCGAGCCCGCGTTCGCACTGCACCGCGGCGGCAAAATGGCCGTGCAGGCCACCGTGCCGGTCCGCGACAAGGACGACCTGTCCCTGGCGTACACGCCCGGCGTCGCGCAGGTGTGCAGCGCGATCGCCGAGCAGCCGGAGCTCGTCCACGACTACACGTGGAAGTCCTCCGTGGTGGCCGTCGTGACGGACGGTACGGCCGTGCTCGGACTCGGGGACATCGGGCCCGAGGCCTCCCTTCCGGTGATGGAAGGCAAGGCGATCCTTTTCAAGCAGTTCGGCGGCGTGGACGCGGTCCCGATCGCCCTGGCCTGCACGGACGTCGACGAGATCGTGGACACCGTGGTCCGGCTCGCGCCGTCCTTCGGCGGCGTGAACCTGGAGGACATCTCGGCACCCCGGTGCTTCGAGGTCGAGCGCAAGCTCCAGGAGCGCCTCGACATCCCGGTCTTCCACGACGACCAGCACGGCACGGCGGTCGTGACGCTGGCGGCGCTGCGGAACGCGGCGCGGCTGAGCGGGCGGGCGCTGGGCGAGCTGCGGGCGGTGATCTCCGGCGCGGGCGCGGCCGGCGTCGCCATCGCCAAGATGCTCGTCGAGGCCGGGATCGGGGACGTCGCGGTGGCCGACCGCAAGGGCGTCGTGTCCGCCGACCGGGACGACCTGACCCCGGTGAAGCGGGAGCTGGCGGAGTTCACCAACAAGGGTGGGCTGTCCGGCTCGCTGGAGGCGGCCCTGGCCGGCGCCGACGTCTTCATCGGCGTCTCCGGCGGCACGGTGCCGGAGGAGGCGGTGGCCTCGATGGCCGACGGCGCCTTCGTGTTCGCCATGGCCAACCCCAACCCCGAGGTGCACCCCGAGGTCGCGCACAAGTACGCGGCCGTGGTCGCCACGGGGCGGTCGGACTTCCCGAACCAGATCAACAACGTGCTGGCGTTCCCCGGGATCTTCGCCGGGGCGCTCCAGGTCCGGGCCTCCCGGATCACCGAGGGCATGAAGCTCGCGGCGGCCGAGGCGCTGGCCTCCGTGGTCGGCGACGACCTCGCGGCGGACTACGTCATCCCGTCCCCGTTCGACGAGCGCGTCGCGCCGGCCGTCACGGCGGCGGTCGCGGCGGCAGCGCGGGCGGAGGGCGTCGCGCGCCGATGAGCTGACGCGCGGCCCGAACGCGTGAACGGCCCCGTCCCGGGTGGGCGGGGCCGTTCACGTGCGCGGGGGTCGGGTGCGGGGCGCCGGGCAAAGGGCGCGGGGCTTCGGGCCAAGGGCGGCGTGCGCGGGGGCGCGGGGCGGCGAGCGCGGGGTGTCGGGCGAAGGGCGGCAGGCGCGGGGCGCCGGGCAAGGGCGGCGGGTGGCGTGTCCTGAGGCGTCGGCGTGCGCCCGGCCGGGGTCTGGCAAGGTCCGGGGCGACTGGCAAGAGGGCGTGTGTCACAGGGCCGTGTGGTTTCGGTCGGGCGGCGCGGACCCTATCGTCAAGGTCATGTTCGCTGTCTACGCCGCCCGAATCGACCGCGACCAGCCGCTCTCCGGACTGGAGTCGGGAGAGCGCCCCGCTCCCGAGGCCCGCCCCGGCTGGAGCGTCGTCGACGTCAGGGCCGCCTCCCTCAACCATCACGATCTGTGGTCCCTGCGCGGGGTCGGTCTCCCGGAGGACCGGCTGCCGATGATCCTCGGCTGTGACGCCGCGGGCGTCGACGAGGACGGCAACGAGGTCGTGCTGCACTCTGTGATCGGCCAGAGCGGGCACGGGGTCGGCCCCAGGGAGCCGCGTTCGATCCTCACCGAGCGCTACCAGGGCACGTTCGCCGAGCGGGTCGCCGTGCCGACCTGGAACATCCTGCCCAAGCCCAAGGAGCTGTCCTTCGTGGAGGCCGCCTGTCTGCCGACCGCCTGGCTGACGGCGTACCGGATGCTGTTCACCAACGCCGGTGTGCGCCCGGGCGACTCCGTGCTGGTGCAGGGGGCCGGCGGCGGCGTGGCCACGGCCGCCATCGTGCTCGGCAAGGCCGCCGGACTGCGGGTCTTCGCCACCAGCCGGGACGAGGCCAAGCGGAAGCGGGCCCTGGAGCTGGGCGCCGTGGAGGCGGTGGAGCCGGGTGCGCGGCTGCCGCAGCGGGTCGACGCGGTGATCGAGACCGTGGGGGCGGCGACCTGGTCGCACTCCGTGAAGTCGCTGCGCCCCGGCGGCACCCTGGTCATCTCCGGTGCGACCAGTGGCGACCGGCCCTCGCACGCCGAACTGACCCGGATCTTCTTCCTGGAGCTGAAGGTCGTCGGGTCCACGATGGGCACCAAGGACGAGCTGGAGGACCTGCTGTCGTTCTGCGCGGCCACCGGTGTGCGTCCGGTGATCGACGAGGTGCTGCCGATGGACCGGGCCCGGGAGGGCTTCGAGCGGATGGCGGCGGGCGACCAGTTCGGCAAGATCGTGCTCACGAACTCCTGAAGGGCTCGTGACGGACTCCTGAGGAACTGCTGAGGTCTCGTCGGGTTCTCGCCCGCTTCGGGTGACGGCGGGCCGGGGTGTGCTGCCCCGGTCCGCCGTTCGTCGTTCCCGGGGCCTTACGCCGTCGGTCACCGGCCCCTGTGCTGTCAACGTTGGTTGACAGCACAGGGGTGTCAACGTACGTTGACATCATGAGCGAAGCAACGGATCTCGCCGCGCGTGCCGGTGACCGTGATCCGAGGGTCGGGCTGCGGGCGGTCGCCGCGCTGCGGAGGCTGCTGGAGCAGCTCGAGGCGGTGCAGGTGCGCAGCGCGCGCAACCAGGGCTGGTCGTGGCAGGAGATCGCCACGGAACTCGGGGTGAGCAGGCAGGCCGTGCACAAGAAGTACGGGAGGCATTGATGTTCGAGCGGTTCACGAAGGACGCCCGTGCGGTGGTGAAGGGGTCCGTCGAGCTGGCCGAAGGGGCGGGCGCGCGGACGGTGGAGGCCGGGCATCTGCTGCTGGCGCTGCTGGACCGCGAGGGCAGCCGCGCCTCGTTCGCCCTGGCCGCGCTGGGGCTCGCCGGTGCGCGGAGGGAGTCGGTGCGGCGGGCGCTGGACGAGGCGCGGCGGCGGGCCGGGCTCTCGCAGGCGGAGGCCGACGCCCTCGCCGGACTGGGGATCGACGTCGCGGAGGTCGTCGCCCGCGTCGAGGAGGCGCACGGCGTCGGGGCGATGTCCGGGGGCCGGAAGGACCGGGGGTGGTGGTCGGGGCGGACCGTCTTCGGGCGCGACGCCAAGGACGTGCTCGAGCAGGCCCTGCGGGTCGCGCTCGGCCGCCGCGATCGGCACATCGGGGACGAGCACATCCTCCTCGCCCTGACCGTCCGCCCCGGCGTACCCGCCGAGGTCCTCGCGGACCACGGCGTCACCCACGAGTCCCTGACCCGGGTGCTGGGCGGGGAGGGCGAGGCGAAGGCCGGCTGAGGGAGGGGGCCCGAGGGAGGCTGAGGCAGGCGGGCGGAGGAAGGGGCGGGGCCGGGCGAGGGCGGCAGATCAGGGGCGGGGGAGGACAGCAGATCAGGGGCGGGGGAGGGCGGCAGAGCAGGAGCGGGGGAGGAGGCGGGCCGGCGTGGCCCCGGTCCGGCCCCCTCCTCGGCCGCACGGACGCGTCGGCGGCGCCCCAGGCTCAGAGTTTGGGGCCGCGCAGCAGGGCTCCGATGTGGGCCGCCGCCGTGGACAGATGGCGGCGGGCGTCGCGGAGCTGGTCGGGCGTGACGCCGTGGTCGCGGGCCGCGTCGCGGATCTCGTCGCGGAAGCGGTCCAGCAGCCGGTCCAGGTCGCGGGCCGGGTCACCGGTGGACTCGGCGGCGCCCTCCCGCGCCCAGGGCGGCATGTAGTCGGCCGGGAAGTCCTCGGGGGTCTCGGAGTATTCCGCGTGGGCGGTCGCGGTGTCCGCCGTCCCTTCGGCGCGGCCCCGGCCGAAGTCCTTGCCGAACTCGCCGAACTCCTTGGCCAGTTCCGCCAGCCCCTCGCGCAGCCCGGTCGGCCAGTCGCCGCGGGCGAAGTGGTCCTGCACCTGCTCCTGGACCCGCCGGGCGATGCGCTGCACCTCCTCCTGGGCCTGGGCGCGGGCCCGCTCCTGCGCCTCCTTGGCCTGTCGCCGCGCCCGCTGCGCCTCCTCGCGGGCCCGGCGGCTCTCGTCCTTGGCCCGCCGCGCCTGCTCCTTCCACTCCTGCTTGACGCGCCGCATCTCGTCCTTGGCGACGCGCCAGGCCTCCTTGTCGCCGACGTCCGCGAAGTCGCCGAAGTCCCCGAAGACACCGCCCTCGGCGCGGCCCCCGGCCGCCGGGTCCCGGCGGGCCTCGGAGGCCGCCGCCCGCATCTCCCGGCGGAGGTCGCCCGCGGCGCCCCGCACATCGGCCCGGATCTCGGCGGCCAGCTCGGCGACCGACTCCCGGATCTCCAGCTCCAGATCGGCCAGCTCACCGCTGCGCTCGGCCAGTTCGGCACGGCCGGCGTCGGTGATGGAGTAGACCTTGCGGCCGCCCTCCGTGGCGTGGGTGACCAGCCCCTCGGCCTCCAGCTTCGCCAGCCGGGGGTAGACCGTGCCCGCCGAGGGGGCGTACAGGCCCTGGAAGCGCTCTTCGAGGAGGCGGATCACCTCGTAGCCGTGGCGCGGGGCCTCGTCGAGCAGCTTCAGGAGGTAGAGGCGGAGGCGTCCGTGGGCGAAGACGGGGGGCATGTCAGAGCACCTTCTTGTCGGTCGGGCCGTCGGCCGGGGCACCCGCGGCGCCCGCGTCCCGGCCGGCAACGGAATTGTCCCCCGAGTCGTCCTGTGCGCCGTCCCGCGGCCGGCCCGCGTCACCGGGGTCCGCCGGAGCGTCGGCCGGCGGCTCGTCGGCCGGCGGCCCCACGTCCCAGGGCTCCTCCTCCGTGGGCGGGCGGCGCAGGAGCGCGATCGAACCGGAGACCGTGGTCGCCTTGAGTCTGCCGTTGCCCGCGCCGAGCCGGCCGGTGATCCGCTTGGCGCCCCACTGGCCGGTGACCCGGAGGTCCTCGAAGGCGCTGGAGACCGCGCCGCTCGCCGTGTTGGCCTCCACTCGGGCGTCGGGCGGGTGCGGCAGCCTGATGGCGATCTCCCCCGAGACGCTGGCCAGGCCGATGTCGGTGGGGTGCCCCGCCGGATCGAGATCCACGATCATCGAACCGCTCACCGAGTCGGCGCGGACGGAGGAGCCCGCCTCCACGACCGTCAGGTCCCCGGAGACCGAGTTGAAGCGCAGATCCCCGGTGAGGGCCTGGGCTTCCAGGCTCCCGGACACCGTGTCCGCGCGCACCGGGCCCGCGAGGCCCACCAGTGTGGTGTCGCCCGAGACGCCCCTCACCTCCGTGCGCCCCTCGATGCCGGAGACGAAGGCCGCGGCGCCGACGACGCCCACCTCGACCCGGGTGCCCGCCGGGACGGCCAGGGAGACCACGGCGCTGCGACGCCAGCCCTTGCGGTCCAGCCACTTGAGGAAGCCCTTCCAGGGCAGGTCCTCGTAGGCCACCGTGAGTGTGCTGCCCTGCTGGGTGACGATGAGGGGCGGGCCCTCGATCTCGGAGACCTCCAGGCGGGCGGAACTGTCTTCCGTGCCCACCACGTTCACCGTTCCGTTGACGATGCGTACCTGGAGGGTGCTCACGGGGGTGTCGAAGGTGAGCTTGCTGGCCTCGGTGACGGACCACTGGGACATCGGGCAGACCTCCTGAGACCAACGCGCCATATCGCGTCCTGCCCTATTCACGATATATCGCGCCCTCGGAAAGTCAAGACACCCGTATTGGTGATCAGTGACGCGTGGTGGCGGTCGGTTTCTCCTGGCTTGTGACTGTGCCGAGAGGCTGTGCGTGCGCAGTTACGGCTGTCTGCCGAGGGGTGCCCTTGCGTCGGGCGCCGTGGTCTGGGGGCGCTGCCCGCTGCGGGGCGCCGCTGCGCCCACCCGTGCCGCCCCAGCGGCACGACTGCCCGCAGCTACGGCCGACGGCTCGACTGTTCGCGGCTGCGGCGGCCGGCTGCGCGGCTGTCCGCCGGCGGGGTTACTCGTCGTCCTCGTCGTCCAGGCGGGCCAGCCACGTCGCCAGGCGTTCCACCGGGACCTCGAAGTCCGGGTTGAGGTCGACGAACGTCCGCAGTTGCTCGGCGAGCCACTCGAAGGTGATCTCCTCCTCGCCGCGCCGCTTCTCCAGTTCCTCGATGCCACGGTCGGTGAAGTACATGGGCTCAAGGATAAGTGGGCGCAAAGGACCGGGCCGCACCCCCGGCAAGGGGATGCGGCCCGGTCAGGCGTGGTGCGCGGCGGCGGAGGCCGCCGGTCCGGTTACGCCTCGAACACCTCGCGCACCAGCTGCTCCTGCTCCGCCTGGTGCCGCTTGGCGGAACCGACGGCCGGTGACGAGCTGTGCGGGCGCGAGATGCGGCGCAGGCGCTCGCCGTGCGGGACGTCGGCACCGACGGCCAGGTCCAGGTGGTCGATCAGGTTGAGCGCGATGAACGGCCAGGCACCCTGGTTCGCCGGCTCCTCCTGCGCCCACAGGTACTTCTCGGCGTTCGGGTACTTCGCGATCTCCGCCTGGAGCTCGGTACCCGGCAGCGGGTACAGGCGCTCGATGCGGATGATCGCCGTGTCCGTCACGCCGCGCTTCTGCCGCTCGGCCTCCAGGTCGTAGTAGACCTTGCCGGCGCAGAAGACGACCTTCTTGACCGCGGCCGGGTCGACGGAGTCGTCGCCGATGACCGGGCGGAACTGGCCGGTGGTGAACTCCTCCGCCTTCGAGGCCGCCGCCTTCAGGCGCAGCATCGACTTCGGCGTGAAGACGACCAGCGGCTTGTGGTGCGGGTTGTGCACCTGCCACCGCAGGAGGTGGAAGTAGTTCGACGGGAGCGTCGGCATCGCGACCGTCATGTTGTTCTGGGCGCAGAGCTGGAGGAACCGCTCCGGGCGGGCCGAGGAGTGGTCCGGACCCTGGCCCTCGTAGCCGTGCGGCAGGAGCAGGACCACACCGGAGGTCTGGGCCCACTTCTGCTCCGCCGACGAGATGAACTCGTCCACGACCGTCTGCGCGCCGTTGACGAAGTCGCCGAACTGCGCCTCCCACATCACCAGCGCGTTCGGGCGGGCCAGCGAGTAGCCGTATTCGAAGCCCATCGCCGCGTACTCGGAGAGCAGGGAGTTGTAGACGTTGTACCGGGCCTGGTCCTCGGACAGGTACAGCAGCGGCGTGAACTCCTCGCCGGTCTCCCGGTCGATGACCACCGCGTGCCGCTGGCCGAAGGTGCCGCGCTGGGAGTCCTGGCCGGCCAGGCGGACCGGGACGCCCTCCAGCAGCAGCGAGCCGACGGCGAGGGTCTCGCCCATGCCCCAGTCGATCGTGCCGTCCTCGACCATGGCCGCCCGGCGCTGGAGCTGCGGCAGCAGGCGCGGGTGGATCGTGATGTGGTCGGGGATGTTGACCTGGGACTCGGCGATCCGCTTGACGACCTCGCTGGACACCGCGGTGTTCACGGCGACCGGGAACTCCGCCTGCGGGTCGGAGGGCTCCGTGGCCGACGGCTGCGAGGTGGCCTCGCGGACCTCGGTGAAGACCTTCTCCAGCTGGCCCTGGTAGTCCTGGAGCGCCTGCTCGGCCTCCTCCAGGGTGATGTCGCCGCGACCGATGAGGGACTCGGTGTAGAGCTTGCGCACCGAGCGCTTCTTGTCGATCAGGTCGTACATCAGCGGCTGGGTGAAGGCCGGGTTGTCCGACTCGTTGTGACCGCGGCGGCGGTAGCAGATGAGGTCGATCACCACGTCCTTGTTGAAGGCCTGGCGGAACTCGAAGGCCAGTCGCGCCACACGGACGCAGGCCTCCGGGTCGTCGCCGTTGACGTGGAAGATCGGGGCCTCGATCATGCGCGCCACGTCCGTGGCGTACATCGACGAGCGGGAGGACTCCGGGGCGGCCGTGAAGCCGACCTGGTTGTTGATGACGATGTGGACCGTGCCGCCGGTGCGGTAGCCGCGCAGCTGCGACATGTTCAGGGTCTCGGCCACGACGCCCTGGCCCGCGAAGGCCGCGTCGCCGTGGATCGCCACCGGCAGGACGGTGAAGTCCGTGCCGCCCTTGTTGATGATGTCCTGCTTGGCGCGGGCGACGCCCTCCAGGACCGGGTCGACCGCCTCCAGGTGGGAGGGGTTGGCGACCAGGGAGACGTTGATCTGCTCGCCGTCCAGGCCGGTGAAGGTGCCCTCGGCGCCCAGGTGGTACTTCACGTCACCGGAGCCGTGCATCGACTTCGGGTCGAGGTTGCCCTCGAACTCGCGGAAGATCTGCGCGTACGACTTGCCGACGATGTTGGCGAGGACGTTCAGCCGGCCGCGGTGGGCCATGCCGATGACGACCTCGTCCAGGCGGGACTCGGCGGCCGAGTCCAGCACCGCGTCGAGCAGCGGGATGACGGACTCGCCGCCCTCCAGGGAGAAGCGCTTCTGGCCGACGTACTTCGTCTGGAGGAAGGTCTCGAAGGCCTCCGCGGCGTTGAGCCGGCGCAGGATGCGCAGCTGCTCCTCGCGCTCCGGCTTGGAGTGCGGGCGCTCCACCCGGTCCTGGATCCACTTGCGCTGCTTGGGGTCCTGGATGTGCATGAACTCGATGCCGGTGGTGCGGCAGTACGAGTCGCGCAGGACGCCGAGGATGTCGCGCAGCTTCATCATCGACTTGCCGGCGAAGCCGCCGACGGCGAACTCGCGCTCCAGGTCCCACAGGGTGAGCCCGTGCTCGGTGATGTCCAGGTCGGGGTGCTTGCGCTGCTGGTACTCCAGCGGGTCGGTGTCGGCCATGACGTGGCCGCGGACCCGGTAGGAGTGGATCAGCTCGAAGACGCGGGCGGCCTTCGTGACGTCGTCGTCGTGCGAGGCGTCGATGTCCTTGAGCCAGCGGACCGGCTCGTAGGGGATGCGCAGGGCCTCGAAGATCTCGTCGTAGAAGCGGTTCTCGCCGAGCAGGAGGTTGGCGACCTGGCGCAGGAACTCGCCGGACGCGGCGCCCTGGATCACCCGGTGGTCATACGTCGACGTGAGCGTCATGACCTTGGAGACGCCCAGCTTGTTGAGCGTGTCCTGGCTGGTGCCCTGGAACTCGGCCGGGTAGTCCATGGAGCCGACGCCCATGATCACCGACTGGCCCGGCATCAGGCGCGGAACCGAGTGGACGGTGCCGAGGCCGCCGGGGTTGGTCAGGGAGACCGTGACGCCGGTGAAGTCGTCCATCGTCAGCTTGTTGTCGCGGGCGCGACGGACGATGTCCTCGTAGGCCTGCCAGAACTCGAAGAAGTTCAGCGTCTCGGCCTTCTTGATCGCCGCGACGACCAGCTGGCGGTCGCCGTTCGGCTTGACCAGGTCGATGGCGAGGCCGAGGTTGACGTGGTCGGGCTTGACCAGGGTCGGCTTGCCGTCCTTGATCTGGTACGACCAGTTCATCGACGGCATCGCCTTGATCGCCTGCACCATCGCGTACCCGATGATGTGCGTGAAGGAGATCTTCCCGCCGCGGGCGCGCTTGAGGTGGTTGTTGATGACGATGCGGTTGTCGAACAGCAGCTTCACCGGAACGGCGCGGACGGACGTGGCCGTCGGCATCTCCAGCGAGGCGTCCATGTTCTTGGCGACGGCCGCGGCGGGACCGCGCAGCGTGACCAGCTCCGGGCCCTCGGTGGACTCCGCGGCGCCCTTGCCGGCGTCCTTGGCGGGCGCGGCCTTGGCCTGGGCCTTGGCGGCGGGCTTCGCCTGCGGCGCGGCCGGGGCCGCGGGAGCCGCCTGGGCGGGCTTGGCGGCCTGCGCGGCGGGCTTCGGCTCGGCGGCCGGCTGAGCGGCGGGGGCCGGGGCGGCCTGCTGCGCCGGGGCGGCCGGGGCCTGCGCCTGGGCCGGCCGCGCGGCGCCGGTGGTCTCCGCGGCCCCCGTGGCCGCCTTCCCCGACGCAGCCTGGGCGGCGGCCGCCCCCGGCTTGTAGTCGGCGAAGAAGTCCCACCAGGCTCGGTCCACCGAATTGGGGTCCTGGAGGTACTGCTGATAGATCTCGTCGACGAGCCACTCATTGGGACCGAACGCGGCCGCGGGGTTCTTGCCCGCTTGGTCGGTGTCGGTCGAGATGCTCGAGTTACTGGGGGACTGTGGCGACACGGCGGCAACCGCCCTCTTCCGCTTCACAAGGTGATGGACAGCGGGAATAAAGGCTACGCCTCCCGGACCGAGAAGGTCAGGCCGGGCCCGTTCATCGTCGCGTAAGTCACATCTCAGGGCGCGTTTCGGGCTCGGAAATGGCGGGAAACAAGCGAGGTTCCGGCCACGAGGGATGGGGGTACCCGCACCCGGCGCGGGGCCCGCGCGGGCCTGTGCCTGATCACACGTGTCCGTCAGCGCGGACGCCGATGGATCTTGAGGCTCCGCTTCGAACTTTACGTCAACTTGGCACAGATTGCTGACCCGGAAGGGTGACAAGAATCCGGCAACCTCGCTCGGATTCGGCCACGCCGATCCGGCCGCCGTGCAGGTCCACCGCCCACCGCGCGATCGCCAGGCCCAGCCCCGTGCCGCCGTCGCTGCCGGGACCGTGCGGCCGGCTGACCGACCCGCGGTTGAACCGCTCGAAGACCCGGTGCCACTCGGAGCGCGGAATGCCGGGGCCCTCGTCCAGGACCTCCAGCTCCAGCGACTCCGGCAGCGCCCCGCGCCGCGCCCTGACCGTCACCCGGCCGTGCGGCGGGCTGTGCTTGACCGCATTGTCGATGAGGTTGGCGACGACCTGGTGGATGCGCTCGGGGTCGGCGTGCGCGGTCAGCTCCGGCGGGGTGACGTCGAGGTGGAGATGGACGTCGGTGCGGGTGTGGCTGCCGGAGCCGGAGGCGATGCCCGCGCGGGCGGAGGCGACCATGTTGGCCTCCTTCAGCACCCCGGACAGGTACGGCCACACCTCGAAGCGCCGCTGGCGCAGCGGTACGACGCCGTTGTCGAGGCGGGAGAGGTCCAGCAGCGTCTCCACCAGCCGGCCGAGCCGCTCGGTCTGCCGCAGCGCCGTGCGCATGGTCTCGGGGTCGGCCTCGGTGACGCCGTCGACGATGTTCTCCAGCACCGCGCGCAGGCCCGCGATGGGGGTGCGCAGCTCGTGCGAGACGTTGGCCACCAGCTCCTTGCGCTGCCGGTCCTGAGCCTCCAGGTCGTCGGCCATGCGGTTGATGGTGACGGCCAGGTCGCCCAGTTCGTCCCGGCGGTTCTCGCGCACCCGGCGCGTGTAGTCGCCGTGCGAGATGGACCGGGCCACCGCGTTCATCTCGTCCAGCGGCGCGGTCAGCGAGTGCGCCACGAACTGGGTGATCAGCAGCGTGGCGATCATGGAGAAGACCGTGATGAAGCGCAGCTCGGTCTTGGTGTGCACCGCGATCACCGACAGACCGGTGGTGATCAGCACCGAGGTGACGACCAGGGCGCCCAGCTTGGTCTTGATCGAGAACGGGCGTACACCGCCCCACGGGTCCCGGGGGCTCCTCCGTGCGGCCTGCCGCCCCTGGCTCATGGCGTCGGCGTCTCCAGCGCGTACCCCACGCCGTGCACCGTACGGATCCGCTCGGCGCCGATCTTCCGGCGCAGCGCCTTGATGTGGCTGTCGACGGTCCGGGTCCCGGAGGCGTCCGCCCAGTCCCACACCTCGGCCAGCAGCTGCTCGCGGGAGAGCACCGCGCGGGGGGTGTTCGCCAGGCACACCAGCAGGTCGAACTCGGTGGGCGTGAGGTGGACGTCCTCGCTGCGCACCCGCACCCGGCGCTGGGCGTGGTCGATCTCCAGCTCGCCCAGGCGCAGGATGCCGCTGCGCGGGGTGCTGGCGGCGAGGGCGGCGCGCTCCACCCGGCGCAGCAGCACGTGCACGCGTGCGGCCAGCTCCCGCATGGAGAACGGCTTGGTCATGTAGTCGTCGGCGCCGACGCCCAGCCCGACCAGCATGTCCGTCTCGTCGTCGCGGGCGGTGAGCATCAGCACCGGCACCGGGCGGGCGGCCTGGACGCGGCGGCAGACCTCCAGCCCGTCGAAGCCGGGCAGCATGATGTCGAGGATCAGCAGGTCGGGCTGCCAGGCCTCGGCCGTGTCGACGGCGGCCGGGCCGTCGCCCGCCGTTTGCACCAGGAATCCCTCGGCGCGCAGGCGGGTCGCGATGGCGTCGACGATCGTCTGGTCGTCCTCGACCACGAGCACCCGGCGCTGTGCGCCCGGGGTCGCCGCCGTGCCGCTGTGGGAGGTCTGTGTCTGCTCCATCGCCCGCCCCTGAAGGTGTGCTGTGCCGGAATCCGTGGGGTGATCCCTCGTCCGCGCATGACTGCGCGCTTGACGCTTGAATGACCGCGTCAGGTCAGCAGCGTACGGGGACCCGCGGGGCCATTGCTATCCAGGTCCGACGCCGAGATGCACGACGTCCGGAACGCCCCGGGCAACGGGGATCTCTTCGGTACGCACCTGCCGGAACCCGGCATTACGCAAGGTTTCTTCGAATTCCGGAGACGGCTGTGCCGACCACACGGCGAGCACTCCGCCGGGGCTCAACACCCGTGCGCAGGCGGCCAGTCCGGCCGGTGCGTACAGGGCGCCGTTGTCTTCGGTGACGGTCCAGCCGGGGCCGTTGTCGATGTCGAGGCACAGGGCGTCGTACGTGGCGGACGTCTCATTGACGTACTCCGTCAGGTCCGCCTCGACGATGTCCGTGCGGGGGTCGGCCAGGGCCTCGCGGGTGAGGCCGGACAGCGGGCCGGTGCGATGCCAGTCGACGACGGCCGGTTCGCGCTCGACGACCGTGATGCGGCCCCAGCGGGAATTCGCGGCCGCATGCGCCAGCGAGAAGCCGACGCCCAGGCCGCCGATCAGTACGCGCGGCGCCGGCCGGCGGCGGCCGGTGGCGTCCAGGGCGGTGAGCGCCGCGTCGACGAGCCGGCGTTCCGAGCGGCCGTCGGAGGTGTCCATCAGGAAGCAGCCGTTGGCGATGATCTGGAGCAGCCGGCCGTGCCGGCGCAGCACGACCTCGCCGTAGGGGCCTTCACGACGGTCCAGGACTTCGGGAATGTCGTACGTGAGGGACATCCCGTCATCCTGGCACTTCGGCGGCCGTCCGGTGCCCGAACGGCGAACTCCAGGTGAGGCAGGGAGGACTACACGGGGCGACTTCACGGCGGGACTCCACGGCGGGACTTCACGGAGCGGCTTCCCGGCGCGGCTTCACGGCGCACTGTGCGGGGTGCGCTTCGCGCTGGTGAGCGGGGCGCGCACCCGCCAGCCCAGCGTCTCGTACAGCGCCCGCCCGTCCGCCGTCCCCGCCAGCACCCCCGTCTCGGCGCCCTGTTCCACCGCGGCCCGGTGCAACGTGCGCATGACGAAGGCGCCGAGGCCGCGGCGGCGGTGCGCGGCGGCGGTCTCGATCTGGTCGGCGACCGCGGTCGCACCGGTCGGGGCGATCTGCCCGCGGGCGGCCCAGGAGCCGTCGGGCGCGGCGACGGCCACCCGTACGACGCCGCCCCGGCTCCACACGCGCGCCCGGTAGCCCTCGGGGAGGGCGGGCCCGTCGAGGGCCGCCGTCAGCGGGGCGGTCATGAGGTAGCCGGGCTCGGGGTCGATCCACCAGTCCGGGCCGAGGGCGGCGGCGACCTCGTCCGGGTCCCGGAAGACCTTCAGCCAGACGCCCGCGCCGGTCACCGTGTCCGCGACCTTGCGCACGTCCGCCAGGTCCACCGCGTCGCCCGTCGCCGCGAACACATGCCGGGTGACGTGGTGCTCGAGGCCGACGTCGATCGTGCAGCCCCATGGCTCGATCACGGGCGGTGCCGCCATGCGGGAGACGACCCAGCCGTCCACCCAGTCCCTCACGATGCCGTCCATCGCCCACCCCCGTAATGACTGACCAGCGCACTCGCCTATTACTGCCGTCACTCTACGGGGCCGGTCGGGCGCCGCGGCAGCGGTGATCGCCGAGAGCGAACACCCCGGAGGGAACAATCGCCGGCCGCCAAGCATTGAGTCGGCATAACTCAACTTGACTGCCGAAGGGGAGATCATGGCTGCTGAGTCCACGGAGTTCACACCGCTCACCCTGCCCGTGCTGCCGCTCGACGACGAGGTGGTGCTGCCGGGGATGGTGGTCCCCTTGGACCTGAGCGACTCCGAGGTCCGCGCCGCGGTGGAGGCCGCCGAAGCCGCCGCCCGGTCCGAGCCCGGCAAGCCGCGGGTGCTGCTCGTGCCCCGCATCGACGGCACGTACGCGAAGACCGGTGTGCTGGGCACGGTCGAGCAGGTCGGCCGGCTGGCCGGCGGCGACCCGGGCGCCCTCATCCGTGGCCGCGGCCGGGTGCGGATCGGCGCCGGCACCACCGGGCCCGGCGCCGCGCTGTGGGTCGAGGGCACCCGGATCGACGAGAGCGTGCCCGACCCGCTGCCCGGCCAGATCGCCGAACTGGTGAAGGAGTACAAGGCGCTCGCCACCGCCTGGCTGCGCAAGCGCGGCGCCTGGCAGGTCGTGGACCGCGTCCAGGCCATCGACGACGTCTCCGCGCTCGCCGACAACTCCGGCTACTCGCCGTTCCTGACCACCGACCAGAAGATCGAGCTGCTGGAGACCGCCGACCCGGTCGCCCGCCTGCGGCTCGCCACCAGGCACCTGCGCGACCACCTCGCCGAGCAGGACGTCGCCGAGACCATCGCCAAGGACGTCCAGGAGGGCGTGGACAAGCAGCAGCGCGAGTTCCTGCTGCGCCGTCAGCTCGAAGCCGTCCGCAAGGAGCTGCGCGAGCTGAACGGCGAGAAGGAGGGGGAGGAGTCCGACGACTACCGGGCACGCGTCGAGGCGGCCGATCTCCCCGAGAAGGTCCGCGAAGCCGCCCTGAAGGAGGTCGACAAGCTGGAGCGCGCCTCCGACCAGTCGCCGGAGGGCTCCTGGATCCGCACCTGGCTCGACACCGTCCTCGAACTGCCGTGGAACGAACGCACCGAGGACGCCTACGACATCCAGGGCGCCAAGGCCGTCCTGGACGCCGAGCACGCGGGTCTGGACGACGTCAAGGAGCGGATCACCGAGTACCTCGCGGTCCGCAAGCGGCGCGCCGACCGGGGCCTCGGCGTCGTCGGCGGCCGGCGCGGCGGCGCGGTGCTCGCCCTGGTGGGCCCGCCCGGCGTCGGCAAGACCTCCCTGGGCGAGTCCGTCGCCCACGCGATGGGCCGCAAGTTCGTCCGCGTCGCCCTCGGCGGCGTCCGGGACGAGGCCGAGATCCGCGGCCACCGGCGCACGTACGTCGGCGCGCTGCCCGGCCGGATCGTGCGCGCGGTCAAGGAGGCCGGGTCGATGAACCCGGTCGTCCTGCTGGACGAGATCGACAAGGTCGGCTCGGACTTCCGCGGCGACCCGGCGGCCGCCCTCCTGGAGGTCCTCGACCCGGCCCAGAACCACACCTTCCGGGACCACTACCTGGAGGTGGAGCTGGACCTGTCCGACGTCGTCTTCCTGGCCACCGCCAACGTCCTGGAGTCCATCCCGCAGGCTCTGCTCGACCGCATGGAGCTGGTCCGGCTCGACGGCTACACCGAGGACGAGAAGATCGTCATCGCCCGGGACCACCTGGTGCCGCGCCAGCTGGAGCGGGCCGGGCTGGACAAGGACGAGGTCACCGTCGACGAGGGCGCGCTGCGCAAGCTGGCCGGCGAGTACACGCGCGAGGCCGGCGTGCGCAACCTGGAGCGGTCCGTCGCCCGGCTGCTGCGCAAGGTCGCGGCCCGGCACGAACTGGGCGAACAGGAGCTGCCGTTCACCGTCACCGCGGACCACCTGCGCGGCCTGATCGGCCGGCCGCACCACGTGCCCGAGTCCGCCCAGGACCCGGCCGAGCGCCGCACGTCGGTGCCGGGCGTGGCCACCGGCCTGGCGGTCACCGGAGCGGGCGGCGACGTGCTGTACGTCGAGGCGTCCCTCGCCGACCCGGAGACGGGCGCGGCGGGCCTGACGCTGACCGGCCAGCTCGGCGACGTGATGAAGGAGTCGGCGCAGATCGCGCTGAGCTTCCTGCGCAGCCACGGCGCCGAACTGGAACTGCCGGTGGGCGACCTGAAGGACCGGGGCGTGCACATCCACTTCCCGGCGGGCGCGGTGCCCAAGGACGGCCCGAGCGCCGGCATCACCATGACCACGGCCCTCGCCTCGCTGCTGTCGGGCCGGCTGGTCCGCACGGACGTGGCGATGACCGGCGAGGTCTCGCTGACCGGCCGGGTGCTGCCGATCGGCGGGGTGAAGCAGAAGCTGCTCGCGGCGCACCGGGCGGGCATCACCACGGTCGTCATCCCCAAGCGCAACGAGCCCGACCTGGACGACGTCCCGGCCGAGGTGCTGGACAAGCTCGACGTCCACACCGTGACCGACGTCCGCCAGGTGCTGGAGCTGGCCCTGGCCCCGGCCACGCAGGGGGCCGAGCCGGAGGTTCCGGTGGCCGCGTGACGGAGGCCGCCGGACGAGGGCGGGCCCCGGGTCCCGTGAGGGAGGCCCGGGGCCCGCCCGTGCGCCGGCCCGCGTCCTGGCCGCGGCCCGTAGGGCGTGCCGGGGCCGGGAGCCGCCGTCGGCCCCCACCTGCGAAATACTTGCCGGGCTGCGGCGACGACGGCGGGCCGCGGTGACCTTCAGCAGAACCGGACGACCGAGGCAGGGGCTGACGTGCACGAGGACGGAAACGGCGGCGGACGGGAGGCCGAACCCCAGCGGCCCGCACGCGGTGTGGACCAGCCCGAGTTCCTGGCCCTGGAGCGCGAGCTGACGGTACTGCTGCGCCGGGCCCGGGCCAACCAGGGCGAGATGGCCCGGGAGGTCCACCCGGACCTGGAGTCGTCGGCGTACGGCCTGCTGGTCCGGCTGGGGGAGTGCGGCGGCCAGCGGGCCACCGAACTCGCCGCCTTCGTCGGCGTGGGGAAGGCGACGATGTCCCGCCAGCTGCGCGCCCTGGAGGACCTCGGGCTCGTCACCCGCGAGCCCGACCCCGCCGACGGACGCGCCTGGCTGATCACCCTCACCCAGGAGGGACACGACCGGGTCAGCCGGGTGCGCGAGGCCCGCCGAGCCCGCTACGCCCGCCGGCTCGCCGACTGGGACCCGAAGGCGGTCGCGGAGCTGGCCCGGCTGCTGCACGAGCTGAACCGCGGCATGGAGAGGTGAACCGCGGCGTGGGGGAGTGCACCGCGGCGTGGAGTGAACCGCGGCATGGGGGAGTGCACCGCGGCGTGGAGTGAACCGCGGCATCGGAGAAGTGGACCCGCGGCCTGGGGAAGCGGCCCCGCGGCATGCAGTGAACCGCAGTCTGGGGAAGCGGACCCGCGGCAGGGAAGAGGCGGCCGGGCGACGCGGGCTCCGCCCGGCCGGTTCACAGCTCGGCGTAGACCGCCGTCGCGTCGTCGTGCGTCTTGCTCCGCCCCAGCAGGGGCCGGCCCGCGTCCGCGTCCGCCCGTTCCAGCTCCCGCACCCGGTCCACCAGCGCCCGCGCCCCGTCCTTGCGCACCAGCCCGAGGCAGTCCGCCCAGTCCCCTTCACGGAACCGCTCCACCCAGCGCGCCGCCCCGTCCGTCAGGGCGAGCAGCGAGCGCACCTCCTCGCGCGGCAGCGCACCGGTCACCGCCCGGGACGCGACCGCCGGGTCGGCGGCGGCAGTGAAGAAGCCGCCCTCCTTGTTGCGCAGGCCGGCGTCGATCAGTTCGTCCGAGGCCAGGGCCGAGCGGGGCAGCCGGGCCAGCCGGTCGTCGAGGACGGCCGTGACCGTGCCGTCGGGGGACTCCAGCAGCAGTGCGGAGTCGGACAGCACCAGGTACTCCACCGACCGCGGGGACCAGCGCGCCAGGACGACCGTCGCCTGAGGCGTCCGAGGGTGAGAAAGCTCACAGCTTGCGGCGTGTGCCTCGGCGGTACGCGCGATGGCACGGGACAGGGCGTCGGCGAGGGGAACATCCGGGAGTGAAACGGTCAGTTCGGTCAGCGCACCGCCGAGGCGCGCCGTGAACCAGGGAACGGAATGCAGACAGCCCGTCCCGCCCCTCGGCGGCGTCACCCCGTCCAGCACGACGAGCGAGCCGCCCTGTCCGGAGGCCGGAAGCCCGACGCTCGCGAAGTCCTCGTTGGGCCATTCGGCGTCGCCCGGCCGCGAGATGAGTTCCGTACGCATCAGGCCAGTCTGCACGACCCCTTCACACCGCCCGCAAAAGGCCGGTGAACATCCCGGGAGCCCCGCAGCCGTGCAGGTCAGGCGCCGGGTTTGGGCTGGAATGCTGCACTCCGGGCGCGGGCGGCGGCAAATACTGCCACCGCCCGCCGCCCACGTCCAACCGGCGCGCCGCCGCGGCCCGTCGCACAGGCCACCGGAACTTGCCCCCCAACTCCCGTCCGATGTTCACTCCTTCGAGTGGCGGGTCAGGCGATGTGTGTGCGCCGCCCACCGGCACTGGGAGGGTCGGGGACCGGTGAGGGGCCGCCCCCGCTCCTGCCGAGAGCTTGGGGGAGGGTGTACGCACCGGCCGGTCGGCTGACGGAGCGCCACCCAGGCCCACGGGTACACGAGTTCAGGAATGCGAGCACCGGTGCAGAAGACGCGGCCTCGTCGCACAGGCAAGCAGAAGGTCCCCGCAGGGGGCACCCCCGGCACCTCCGAGGCCACCGGCGCTCCCGTCGGCAGGGGGCGCCCGACCCATGTGCGCAACCGCCTCATCGTCGCCGTCGCGGTCGTGGCCGCCGCCATCGCCGGGGCCGGCACCCCGTCGGTGGTCGCCGCCTCGGGGCAACTCCACGACTCCCAGGAACTGGTGACGCTGGCCGAGCAGACCCAGAGCGCGCTCACCCTCGCGCACTCCCTGGCCGACGAGCGCGACGAGGTCACCCCGTACATCGCCGCGGGGCGCCCCGAGTCCAAGGCGCCCTCGGAGCAGCGCAGCGCCCGCGTGGACCGGCAGGTGGAGGAGTTGCGCGCGGACGGTGACACGCCCGCCGCGCTGCGCGAGGACCTCGACGCGATCGCCGCGCTGCGCCGCGCCGCGCTCACCGGCAAGAGCACCGCGCTCGAAGCCCACCAGGCGTACTCCAAGTCCATCGCGGAACTGCACGCGCTCGCCGAGAAGCTGGCCGAGGAGATGCCGCCCCGCGCGGGCTCCGGCGCGCACGCCCTCGCCGACCTGGACACCGCCGTCCAGCAGGCCGCCGCCTCCCGGGGCCTGCTCCTCGCGGCGCTGGCGGTGCCGCGCAGCACCCAGACCGTCATCGACCCGGTCACCGGCCTGCCGACCGAGACCAGCACCTCCTCCGACGCCGACGCCGCGCAGCGCGACGCCCTCGCCGCCGCCGCGCAGCAGGCCCGCGTCCGCTCGGACGCCGCCCTCGCCGACTTCCGCGACAGCGCCCCCGAGCGGGCCCGCGACTCCTACGCCGCGACGGTCACCGGGCCCGAGGTCGACTCCGCCGAGAAGTACCTGGCCGCCCTCACCGACCAGCCCACCCTCTCCGACGACGACCTCGAGACCAGCACCAAGAGGCTCCAGGCCGCGCTCTCCGCCCGTATCGAGGCCATGCGCGGCGCGGAGTCCGCCCTCTACGAGCGGCGCACCGAGGCGCTGGAGCAGCTCCGCGACGACGACGTCACCGCGCTGGAGATCCGCATCGCCGTCCTCGGCGCGCTGATGCTGCTCGCCGTCGGCATCGCCACCGCCATGGCCCGCACCCTCACCCGCCCGCTGTCGGTGCTGCGCCGCGGCTCCGCCCGGCTGGCGCAGGCCGAGAACCCGGCGGCGGAGGAACCCGTCTCCTTCACCGGGCGCAACGACGAGTTCGCCGAGGCCGTGCGCTCCGTCAACGCCCTGCACGCCCAGGCCGTCGCCCTCGCCGAGCGGGTCACCACGCTGGAGGCCGACCGCAAGCACCTGGTCGCCCAGCGGCAGAAGATGGCCGACGCCCGCGAGGAGCTGCGCGGTGAACTCGCCGAGTCCGCGGCCCAGCTGAAGGTGCTCCGCAAGAGCATCAACGGCACCTTCGTCAACCTCGCCCTGCGCACCCTCGGCCTGGTGGAGCGTCAGCTCGCCGTCATCGAGGGCCTGGAGGAGCGCGAACAGGACCCCGAGCGCCTGTCCACCCTGTTCAAGCTCGACCACTTCGCCACGGTCATGCGCCGGCACAGCGAGAACCTCCTGGTCCTGGCCGGCACGGAGCATGTGCAGCACAGCGCCGGGCCGGTGCCGCTGGTCGACGTCGTCCGGGCCGCGGTCAGCGAGATCGAGCGCTACGAGCGGGTCCGCATCGCCGCCCTGCCGCCGCACGCGCACATCGCGGGCTTCGCCGCCGACGACCTCTCCCACCTGCTGGCCGAGCTGATGGAGAACGCCACCTCCTTCTCCCCGCCCGACCTGCCCGTCGAGGTCTCCGGCTGGCTGCTGGAGAACGGCGAGGTCATGCTCTCCGTCCAGGACGAGGGCATAGGGATGGCCGACGAGCGGCTGGAGCGGCTCAACGCCCGGCTCGCCGACGTCGACCCGGAGGCGCCCTACGACCAGGAGGGCGAGGACGGACTCGGGCTCGGCCTGTACGTCGTGGCCCGCCTCGCCCACCGGCACGGCGCGCGCGTGCAGCTGCGCGAGCAGAAGCAGGGCGGGGTCGCCGCCGTCGTCGTCCTGCCCAAGACGCTGCTCGCCGCGGCGCCGCCCGCCGCCGTCGCCCCGTCGGCGCCGGTGTCCGACGGCACCGGCACCTTCTCCCTGCCGGGCGCCGACGCCGAGGCCAACTCCAACGTCCTGCACGGGCGCTCGGAGGGCGACGACCCGCTGGTGTCGCTGGCGGAGCGGGCGGTACGGCGGTCGGAGCGGTCGGAGGCGGCGCAGACCCCGGACACGCCGGAGACGCCGGCGAGGTCCGAGGCCCCGCAGCCGGCGCCCGCCGTCGAGGAGCCGGGTGACCGGGCGCCGTCCGGGACCGGCCGCGAGCCGGCGCCCGGGGCGGAGCGGGAGGACGTGCCGCACGAGCCGGCCGTCCCCCCGGAGAGCCCGGCCGAGACGACGATGGAACTGCTCATCCCGGCCCAGGCCCCGGCGCCGGAGCGCGAGACCGACCCCGCGCCGGCCCCCGGCACCGAACACGGGACCACGCCCGGCACCGAACGCGGGACCACGCCCGGCACCGAACACGGGACCACGACCGGCACCGGCACCCACGCCGCGCCCGCACCGGACGCCGCCGAGGCCGAACCCGCGCACGCCCGCGTCCCCGACGAGGGCGAGGAACCGGTCACCGACAAGGGCCTGCCCAAGCGGACGCCCAAGATCAGCGCGCCCGCGGAGGCGCCCCGCGCCCGCACGGGTTCCGTCGACGCCGAGGCGCTGCGCCGTCGGCTGGGCGGCTTCCACCGGGGGGCCCGGGCCGGTTACCGGGACGTCGAGGCGGAGATCGCCGAACGCACCGCCGGGCACCGCAGGCCGGACGCCGCGGGGGACTCGGGCACCGCCGGCCCGGACACCGGCACCACAGCAGGCACAACCGAAGAAGCCACGGGGGGCACTGTCGAGGAGGCAAGCAGTTGACCGCGCCCAGTACCTTCGGACTGAGCAGTGAAGCCCGCAATCTCCACTGGCTGCTGAACAACCTCGTCGAGGAGGTGCCCGGCATCCTCTCGGTCGCGGTGGTCTCCTCCGACGGTCTGCTCCTGCTCTCCTCCGACCAGGAGAGCAACGACGCCGCACGCCAGGCGGCACAGGGAGAGCGGCGCACCGGCCCGCGCGGCTCCTCCGCCGACCTCGCCACCATCGTCTCCGGCATCGGCAGCCTGACGATCGGCGCCGCCAAGCTCATGGACTCCGGCGCCGTGAAGCACACGATGGTCGCGATGGACGAGGGCAGCCTGTTCGTCATGTCGATCAGCGACGGCTCGCTGCTCGGCGTGCACGGCTCCGCGGACTGCGACATGAGCGTCGTGGCGTACCACATGGCGCTGTTCGTGGGCCGGGCCGGCCATGTGCTGACCCCGGAACTCCGCAGTGAGCTCCGCAAGTCCCTGGAGTCCCAGTCGTCGGGGAGTGCCTGATGAGCAGTAGTCCCAGGAAGACCCTTCCGGTGCGCGGAGCGGACCGCAAACCCGCACGGGTGCGCCCGTACTCGCTCACCGGCGGCCGGACGCGGTTCGGCCATGTGCTCCTGGTGGAGACGTTCGTGGCGGCGACCGCCGCGATCGAGGCCGCCGACGAGCGCAAGGAACTGACGAGTGCGCCGCTGACCCGGGTGATGCCGGAGATGCGGGCCATCGTCGAACTGTGCCGCCGGATGCGTACGGTGGCCGAGATCGCCGCGCTGCTGAAGATGCCGCTCGGCGTGGTCCGCGTCCTCCTCAGCGACCTCGCGGACCAGGGAAAGATCCGTGTATACGGAACCGGAACCGGCCATGGCACGGGCCGTCCGGACCGCGCTCTGCTGGAAAGGGTGCTGAGTGGACTCCGTCGTCTCTGACGCCGCCTCCTACGCCGCCTCCCGCGGCGGATCCCCGCTCGTCGACACCGACGAGCCGTCACAGCCCTGGCAGACGGACCGCACCCGGGCCCCGATCGCGACGAAGATCGTGGTGGCGGGCGGCTTCGGTGTCGGCAAGACCACGCTGGTCACCTCCGTCTCGGAGATCACGCCTCTGCAGACCGAGGCGCTGATGACCGAGGCGAGCGAGGAGACCGACGACCTCACCGCCACCCCGGGCAAGCTCACCACCACCGTGGCCATGGACTTCGGCCGCATCACGCTCGACGACGACCTGGTGCTCTACCTGTTCGGCACGCCGGGCCAGCAGCGGTTCTGGTTCATGTGGGACGACCTGGTGCGCGGCGCGATCGGCGCCGTCGTCATGGCCGACACCCGCCGGCTGAAGGACTGCTTCCCGGCGCTGGACTACTTCGAGAGCTGCGGACTGCCGTACGTCGTGGCGGTGAACCACTTCGACGGCAGCCGGCTGTTCGAGCCGGAGGATGTGCGGGAGGCGTTGACGATCCCGAAGCACATACCTGTAATGATCATGGATGCGCGCCGCCGGATCTCCGTGATCGAGACCCTCCTGGCTCTCGTCGGCCACGCGCTCGACGAAACACCCGAGTAGACCCGACCTAGGAGTCAGCACCCGCATGCGGAAGATACTCGTCGTCGGAGCCGGCCAGTCCGGCCTCCAGCTCGCCCTCGGCCTCCAGTCGCACGGGTACGAGGTCACCCTGATGTCGAACCGGACCGCGGACGAGATCCGCACGGGCCGGGTCATGTCGACGCAGTGCATGTTCCACACCGCACTCCAGCACGAGCGCGACCTGAAGCTGAACTTCTGGGAGTCCCAGGCCCCGAAGATCCAGGGGCTCGGCGTCTCGGTCGCCGCACCCGGCTCGCACGACCCGGGCCCCACGCAGCGGGCGATCGACTGGCTGGGCCGGCTCGACGGGTTCGCGCAGTCGGTGGACCAGCGGGTGAAGATGGCCGGCTGGATGGAGACCTTCGCCCAGCGCGGCGGCCAGCTGGTCATCCACGGCGCCGCGGTCGGCGACCTCGACTACTTCTCCCGCACCTACGACCTGGTCCTGGTCTCGGCCGGCAAGGGCGAGCTGGTGCAGATGTTCGCCCGCGACCCCGAGCGCTCCCCGTACACCGAGCCGCAGCGCGCCCTCGCCGTCGCCTACGTGCACGGCCTCGGCCCGCGTCCGGAGCACCCGGACACCGAGGCGGTCCGCTGCAACCTGGTCCCCGGCGTCGGCGAGATGTTCATCATGCCGACCCTCACCACCTCCGGCCGCGCCGACATCCTCTTCTGGGAGGGCATACCCGGCGGCCCGCTGGACGTCTTCAAGGACGTCAAGGACCCCGCGGAGCACCTCTCCCTCACCCTGGAACTGATGGAGAAGTTCCTCCCCTGGGAGTACGCGCGGGCCACCAAGGTCGAGCTGACCGACGCCGGCGGCACCCTCGCCGGCCGCTACGCCCCCACCGTCCGCAACCCCGTCGGCCGCCTCCCGGGCGGCGGCCTGGTGCTCGGCGTCGCCGACGTGGTCGTGGCCAACGACCCGATCACCGGCCAGGGCTCCAACTCCGCCTCCAAGTGCGCCGCCTCCTACCTCGCCTCCATCCTGGAGCACGGCGACAAGCCGTTCGACGAGGAGTGGATGCGGCGCACCTTCGACCGCTACTGGGACACGGCCCAGCACGTCACCAAGTGGACGAACACCATGCTGGCCCCGCCGCCGGAGCACGTGCTGAACCTGATCGGCGCCGCCGGCCAGCTCCAGCCGGTCGCCGACCGCTTCGCCAACGGCTTCAACGACCCGGCCGACTTCGAGAACTTCTTCTACGACCCGGCCAGGACCGAGGCCTACCTGATGGAGGTCTCGGGCGCGTCCGGCGCGTAGGCCGAGGCGTACCCCTCGTCGGACCCGTCCGTCGCCCCCTCGGGGAGCCTCGGCGGCGCGTAGTGCGCGACGGGCTCCCCGCCGGGGTCGGGCCGGACGGCTCCGAGGACCGGGTTGGCCGCGATCGGCGACACCTTCACCTCGGCGCCGGGGCGCGGTGCCTGCACGACCCTGCCGTCGCCGAGGTACAGCGCCACGTGCGTGGCCTCGGGGAAGTAGACCACCAGGTCACCGGGGCGCAGCCGGTCCAGCGGCACCCGCTCCAGCCGAGCCCACTGCTCCTGGCTGGTACGCGGGATCGGCGTCCCGGCGTGCCCCCAGGCCTGGGAGGTCAGCCCCGAGCAGTCGTACGCCTCGGGGCCCTCGGCGCCCCACTCGTAGGGCTTGCCGATCTGCTCCACGGCGTAGCGCACCGCGCGGTCGCCCCCGGCGGAGGGCTTGGCGTCGTCCTCGCCGAGCGCGCCGGAGGCCAGGAACCGCTCCTGGGCCTCGGCGACGCCCTCCTTCTCCAGGGCGGCGACGGCGGCCAGCTCCTCGGTGCTGAGCGAGGCGAGCAGCTCCTCGACGTCGTTCAGCCGCTCGCGGACGTCGTCCCGTTCCTTCTTGCGGCGCTCGCTCAGGGCGAGTTGCCCGTCCAGCGCCTTGCGCGCCTTGCGGGCCAGTTCCTCGGCCTTCTTCTCGCTGCCGGCCAGCCGGCCGACCGTCTCGGCCCGTTCGCGCGCCAGCCGGCCGATCACATGGCCCTGGTCCAGGGCGTGCTGCGGGTCGCGGGCCAGCAGCAGCCGCAGATAGGGGGAGAGGTCGCTGCGGCTCTGGTACTGCTGCCGGGCCAGCCGGCCCGCCGCGCGGCGGCCTTCGTGCAGGGAGAGGCGGACGCGGGCCAGCTCCGCGTCGAGCCGCTCGGTCTCGGCCCGCTGCTTCTCCAGCTTCTCCTCGGTGGCGTTGTAGGCCTCGGTGGCCTTCTCGGCCTCCCGGTACAGCCGCTGAAGGTCCGTCAGCAGCTGGGCGACGGACCGCTCGCCGGCCGGGCCGCCGGTCGCCGGACCGGTCGCGGGGTCGGTCGCGGGGTCGGCCCCGGCGGGCTGGGGCGCGAGGACGATCCCGGTCGCCACCGCCGCCGTACAGACCAGACGCAGAAGCCTTCCTGACACGTCATCACCTCCGGTGCGGGGCGGCGGGTCCGCTCCGCACGGCGAGCATCAGACGTGCTCCGTCGCCGCGCGCGCCGGGTGTGCGCGGTTCGGCGCAACCCGGTCACCCGTCGGCGTCGTCCGGCTTGCCGCCCGGCGTGGCGTCTGGCCCGGCCTCCGGTTTCGACCAGGGCCAGCGCAGCCGGGTGCGGGGGGCCTGGCCGGGGGCGTACTCGTACTTCCACCGGGCGAACCCGGCCCTGCGGTGCGGGTCGCGCGGGACCCGCCGGTAGACGAGCACGGTGGGGGGCCCGCCGTCCGGGTCGGGGACGGGGATGCGGTACGTCTTGGGCGGGTGGCCGGTCATGCCGACGAGCACCGGCAGCACCCGGCCGTCCATCGGCCCGCCCTCGAAGGGGGTGTCTTCGCTCTTCACGGCACCAGTGTCGGCCACCTCAGAGATCGGCGGCGAGGGCCTCCACCAGCGCGTCCGTCTGCGGATCGCGGCGGGCGGTGACCGCCAGCACGGCCACGAACTGCTCCACCAGCCAGTCCCGCAGCTCCTCGGCCGGCGGCTGCTTGTCCTCGTCCAGCCAGATCAGGGAGGCCGCCTCCACCGCCGTGATCCACATCCGCACGGTCATCCGCAGGCGGGGGCCCGGCTCGGAGACCTCCAGGTGGCTCATGATGTGCTCGGCGGCGGCCCGGCGCACACCGTCCACGATGGCCGTGGTCCGGGAGGTCTCGGCGACGCTGCCGCCGCGCAGCAGGGCGCTGAAGCCGGTGTCGTGCTCGTCGACGAAGGCGAGGTAGCGGTCCAGGGCACGGGTCAGCCGGGCCAGCAGGGGGCCCTTGCGGGGCTCGTCGAAGCACAGCTGGAGCTCGTCGGCGGCCGAGCGCAGCGCGGCCTCGTACAGCTGCTGCTTGCCGCCGGGGAAGTACCGGTACACCAGGGGCCGCGAGACCCCCGCCTGCTCCGCCACGTCGTCCAGGGAGACCTCCTCCGGTGGCCGGTGTGCGAAGAGGGCGAGCGCCGCGTCGAGGAGCTGACTGCGGCGCTCCTCGACGCTGAGCCGTCGGTAGGCGGGGGTGGGGGCCTGCGGGGTCATGAAACGCAGCGTAACCGCTCCGCTGCCGGGGGCGGGCAGGGCGGTTGGGCGGGCGGTGTCCGAAAAGTGCCGGGGGAGGCACGACCGCCCGCAGCCGCGCGGTGGGCGGCTATGCCAGCAGGCCCGAGGACCGCCACAGCTTGCGGCCGACGCCGCGCAGCACGCCGATGTCGTCCAGGAAGTCCGTGAGCCGCTTCGCGCCGGTCTGCATGACCTCCCGGCGGTGGCCGCTGGCCTTGACCTGTGCCATGGCCTCCCGCCTGTCCAGTCCCACGTTCGTGTAGACCTCGGGATTGATGAAGGCGACCGAGAAGACGCGGGCGAACTCGCCGGAGGTGATCCGGGTGAACTCCTGCGACCACTTCGGCGCCGTCACCATCTGGCGCCGCAGCTCCTCACGCGCGTACCGCACGTGGCGCGCCTCCTCGACCACGTGGATGCGCGTGACGCCCCGGATCAGCGGCTGGACGCGCTCGTCCGGGAAGGTCAGCCGCTGCATCCAGTCCAGCACCTCCTCGCCCAGCAGCGTGGCCGTGAAGGAGCCGGGCGTGGTGGATATGGTCTTGAACAGCCGGCCCAGGTGCTGGTGGACCGGGCTGACCGGGTACCAGGGGGTGCCGCCCCGGGTGATCACCCGGGCGAACATCTTGGAGTGCCGGCACTCGTCCTCGATCTCGGTGAGCGCGTACCGCACATGCGCGCTCGTCGCCGCCTTGTCGTAGATGTGCCGCACCAGCAGCTGCATCAGGATCAGCTCGAACCAGATGCCGAGCGAGGCCAGCGCCGCGGCCTCGTGCCGGGAGAGCAGGACGCGCTGCTCCTCGCTCATCCGCTTCCACATCGGGGTGTCGTACAGCGACACCAGCTCCGGCGGCCAGAACCACTTGCCGTCCTCGAACGGCGCGTCCCAGTCCAGTTCCTTGTCCGGGTCGAAGGAGTGCTTGGCGGAAGAGTCGAGCAGCCGCTCGGCCACCTGCTCCCGGTCCTTGAGCAGGCCGAGCGCGTCGCGCAGGCCGTCGAGCGCGTCGGCTTCCGTCAGGGTCGTCATGGCTGTCCCACCTCGTCGTACGGGATTGCGTCCGGGCATGCGTGGCGTCGACCGCGTCGTGTTACCCGCGAGTCACTCGTCCCGTCTTATGAGACTGCGTGTCAGCAAGCCCGTCAATCCCCCGCGCGGGACTTGTTGACCCGGCGTCTACCCCGTGTGAGCCTGCGGTGCATGCCGAGCTTCGACCTCTACGCCTCCGATCCGGGAGACGCCCACTGGCAGGTGCCCGCCGCCGGCGCGGCCCGCTTCAGCTGGGAGTACGACGGTGGCCGCGACCGCCTCCTCGCCCTCTACCAGAAGGGCAAGGACAAGCAGTGGGACGGGCGGACGCGGATCGACTGGGACCTCGAGGTGGACCCGTACGATCCGCTCGGCACGCCGGAGCAGGCCATGTCCCTGTACGGCACCAGGTACTGGGACAAGCTCACCGGCAAGGACAAGGGGGAGCTGCGCCGGCACTTCGCCTCCTGGCAGTTCAGCCAGTTCCTGCACGGCGAGCAGGGCGCGATGGTGTGCGCCGCCCGGATCGTGGAGTCCGCCCCCGACCTGGACGCCAAGTTCTACTCGGCGACCCAGGTCATGGACGAGGCCCGGCACGCCGAGATCTACGGCCGCTTCCTGCACGAGAAGATCGGCCTGCTGTACCCGGTGAACGACAACCTCCAGGCGCTCTTGGACGACACCCTGAGGGACAGCCGCTGGGACATGCCCTACCTCGGCATGCAGGTGCTGATCGAGGGCCTGGCGCTGGCCGCCTTCGGCATGATCAGGGACACCACGGACAAGCCGCTGCCCAAGCAGATCCTGGCCTACGTCATGCAGGACGAGGCCCGGCACGTCGCCTTCGGCCGGATGGCGCTGAGGGACTACTACAAGCAGCTCACCGACGCCGAACTGCGCGAACGCGAGGAGTTCGTCATCGAGGGCTGCTACCTGATGCGCGACCGGCTGCGCGGCGTCGAGGTCCTGGAGAACTTCGGCGTCCCGCGGGCCGAGGCGGAGCGGATCACCCACGAGTCCAAGTCGCTCGCCCTCTTCCGCAAGCTGCTGTTCAGTCGCATCGTCCCCTGCGTCAAGGACATCGGGCTGTGGGGCGAGCGCCTCCAGCGGGCCTATGTCGACATGGGCGTCTTCGACCTCGGCGACTCCAGCCTGGACCTGCTGATGGCGCAGGACGAGGAGATCGCGGAGAAGCTCGACGCCGAGCGCTTCGCGGCGGAGGAGCGGGAGCGGGTGGCGGAGGTGCGCGAGGCGATCGAGGCGGGTCAACGTGATGCGGACTGATCACTCGATCGTCGGACGAACCGGCATATTCGCCCGGGTACGCTGACCGTGCCAGGCAGACTCCGGCACATGGGAGCGATCATGAGCGCCGCACGCGAGTACGGGCTGGACGACGACTACGAGTGGCCCCGTCCGCCGGAGGGCGGCTGGACCGCCGACGACCTGGACCGGCTCCCGAACCTGCCTCCGCACACGGAGCTGATCGACGGGAGTCTTGTCTTCGTGAGTCCGCAGACCCGCTTTCACCTGCGCACAGTTCGGCTGCTGGAGTATGCCCTGCTCAGCCAGGTACCCGACGCGTACGACGTCGACCGGGAGTTCAGCGTCAGGCTCGACCGGCGCAACCGACCAGAGCCTGACGTTCTGGTGTTCAGGGCCGACGCCGCCACTGGGCCAGGGCAGACCTGGCACCACTCAGAGAACGTTGTTCTTGCCGTCGAAGTGGTGTCGGAGGACTCCGAGGAGCGTGACCGGGATGTCAAGCCTCGCAAGTACGCTGCGGCGGGAATTCCGCACTACTGGCGCGTGGAGCAGGTCGAGGGGCTGCCCGTGGTGTACACCTACGAGCTCGACCCGTCCACGGACACCTACAGCATCACCGGCATTCATCACGACCGGCTGAAGTTGACCGTCCCGTTCCCGATCGACATCGATCTCACGGCACTCAACCGCCGACCACCCGTCGCACACCCTGGGAGCGGCCCGCAGGGCTGAACGCCTCACCGGCCGAGCACCGCCTCCATCACCCCGCGCGCGACCGGCGCCGCCAGCCCCCCGCCGGTGATGTCCGCCCGGTCGGCCGCCGCGTCCTCCACCACCACCGCGACCGCCACCTCGGGCACCGTCTCACCCTCGCCCTGCGCCCAGGAGACGAACCAGGCGTACGGCATCCCGGAGTTGCCGACCCCGTGCTGGGCGGTGCCGGTCTTGCCGCCGACGACGGCGCCGGGGATCGCCGCCTTCGCCCCGGTGCCGTTGGAGACCACGTCCCTCATCAGCTCCTTCAGCCGGGCCGCCGTCGACGGCAGCATCGCCTGGCGCACCGGACGCGACCCGGCCGTCGCCACCGTGCTGCCGCCCGCCCGCATCGTCCGCTCCACCAGGTACGGCGTGCGCAGCTGGCCCCCGCTCGCCACGGCCGCCGCCACCATCGCCATCTGCAACGGCGTCGCCCGCGTGTTGTACTGCCCGATCGAGGACAGCGCGAGCTGCGCCCGGTCCACGGAGGTGTCGAAGGTGGAGCGGGACACCGCGAAGGGGATGCGCAGGCCGTCGTCGTTGAAGCCGAACGCCCGCGCCGTGGCCGCCATGTCCGCCACCCCCACGTCCACGCCGAGCTTGGCGAACACCGTGTTGCAGGACCACTCGAAGGCCTCCCGCAGCGAGGCGTCCTCGCACCCCCGGGAGGCGTTGGTCAGCCGGGTACGGGTCCCGGGCAGGGCGTACGGGTCGGGCGAGTCGGTCCGGGCGTCCACGTCCCGGACGACGCCGGCGTCCAGCGCCGCCGCCGCGGTGACCACCTTGAACGTCGAGCCCGGCGGATAGGTCCGCCGCACCGCCCGGTTGAGCATCGGCTTGTCCGGGTCCTCGTTGAGCTGCTGCCAGATCCGGCTGGCGGCCGTGCCGTTCCCGGACAGCTCACCGGGGTCGTACGACGGGGTGGACACCAGCGCCAGGATCCGCCCGGTCGACGGCTCGACGGCGGCCACCGCGCCCTTGTGCCGGCCCAGTCCCTCGTACGCCGCCCGCTGCGCCGCCGGGTCGATGGTGGTCACGACGTCGCCGCCCGGGTTGCGGGCGCGGGTGACGTCGTTCCACAGCGGCAGCGGCGCGAGCATCGGATCGGAGCCGGAGAGCACCCCGTCCTCGACGCTCTCCAGCAGCGTCGTGCCGTACTCCTGGGAGGCGAAGCCGGTGATCGGGGCGTACATCGGCCCGTCCTGGTACGTCCGTTCGAAGCGCAGATGCTCGCCGGTGTCCCGGGAGCCGGTGACCGGCTCGCCGCCGACCAGGATGTCGCCGCGTGGCTGCTGGTAACGGGCGATGTCGGGGCGGCGGTTGGCGGGATTGGCGTCGTACTCGGGGGCGCGGACCAGCTGGACGCGGGCGGCGTTCACGATCAGCGCGACGAGCAGCAGCAGGCAGAAGATCCCGGCGTGCCGGATGTTCCGGGTCACGACAGGGCCGCCTGTCTGCGCGCCGAGTCGCTGACCCGGATCAGCAGCGCGACGATCGCCCAGTTGGTGACGACCGAGGAACCGCCCTGGGCCAGGAACGGCATGGCCATGCCGGTCAGCGGGATCAGGCCGCTCACCCCGCCGGCGATCACGAACACCTGGAGCGCGACGATCGAGGCCAGCCCGACCGCGAGCAGCCGACCGAAGGGGTCGCGCAGGGCGAGGCCCGCCCGGTAGCCGCGCTCCACCAGCAGGGCGTACAGCAGGAACACGGCGGTCAGCCCGGCGAAGCCCAGCTCCTCCCCGGCCGTGGCCAGGATGAAGTCCGACTTGGTGGCGAAGCCGATGAGGACCGAGTGGCCGAGGCCCAGCCCGGTGCCGGTCAGACCGCCCGCCGCGAACGCGAACAGCGACTGCGCCAGCTGGTTCGGACCGTCGCCCGCCTCGATCGACGCGAACGGGTGCAGCCAGTCCTCCACCCGGGAGTGGACGTGCGGCTCCAGCCAGCCCACGGCGACCGCGCCGAGGGCGGCCAGCACCAGGCCGACGGCGATCCAGCCGGTGCGGCCGGTCGCGACGTACAGCATGACCACGAACAGGCCGAAGAACAGCAGCGAGGTGCCCAGGTCCCGCTCCAGCACCAGTACGCCGACGCTGACCAGCCACACGGCCACGATCGGGCCGAGGACGCGGCCGGTGGGCAGTTGCAGCCCCCACACCCGGCGGCCGGCGAACGCCAGCGCGCTGCGGTTGGCGGCCAGGTACGCGGCGAAGAACACCGCCAGCAGCACCTTCGCGAACTCGCCGGGCTGGATGGAGAACCCGGCGACCCGGATCCAGATGCGGGCGCCGTTGACGGCCGGGAAGAGGATCGGCAGCGTCAGCAGGGCCAGCGCGATCACCACGCAGACGTAGGTGTAGCGCTGGAGGAAGCGGTGGTCGCGCAGGACGAGGACGATCACGATGAACAGCGCGATGCCCAGCGTCGACCAGATCAGCTGGGTGGGTGCGGCACGGTCGCCGGGCGTCTCCAGGTCCAGCCGGTAGATCAGCACCAGCCCCAGCCCGTTGAGCAGCACGCCGATCGGCAGCAGCAGGGGATCGGCGTACGGGGCGCGCAGCCGCACCGCCAGATGGGCGAGCAGGGCCAGCACCCCGAGCCCGGCGCCGTAACCGGCGGCGCCGGGCGGGACCGTGCCGTGCTGGGCGAGGCCCACGTTGCAGTAGCCGAACACCGACAGCAGGACGGCCAGGACGATGAGGGCCAGTTCGATGCCGCGGCGCCGGGGGAGGCGGGCGACCGGAGCGGGCGCGTCCGCTGCGGCCACGGTGAATCCGGTTCCGGCCTTCGTCATGTCCGGAACTTACCCAATTGGGGCGTTGTGTCAGCCTTCGGCATCAGCACCAGCGCGGCGCGGGGCCGATGTTGTCGATGTAGCGCGCGGCGCCCCACGCCCAGGTGCCGTCCGTGAGGAGGTACCAGAGCGGGTTGCCCTTCACCTTCTGCCCCGGGGTCTTGCAGTAGATGTGCACGACGTCGCCCCGGTGGGCGTACCGGATGACCTGGGAGCCGCGGTTCGGCGCGCTGCGCAGGGCGAGGGTGCCTGCGGTCACCACGCCCTTGTACCGGCCGTGGTCGTGCCGGCCGTCACCGCCGAACCCGTTGCCGCCGCGGCCGTCGCCGCCGAGTCCGTCGCCCCCGAAGGAGCCGTTGCCGCCGCCGAAGCTGCTGACGCCCGGGTCGTCGCCCCAGTCGTCGCTCGCGGCGGCCGGCGTGACGGCGACCGCGCCGGCGAGTGCGCCGGCGGCGACCGTTATGGCGAGACGGCGGGTGAGGGGGGAGCGCAGGGACATGGGGGTACCTCCGTGGGGGCGAAGAGGTCAGAAGTGACTGATCGCCACATTAGGAGCGCCGTCGTGCCCGCGCCCGCCACACTGCGCCATCGGTGCGGCCCCCCAACGACTTCCTCCGCCCCCGCCGCCCCTACCCGTCCCGTCCTTCTGGGGGCTGCCGCCCCCAGACCCTCGCTTCGGCCTGAACGGCCTCGTCCTCAAACGCCGGACGGGCTGACATTCAGCCCCTCCGGCGTTTGAGGAGCGGGGGTCCGGGGGCGGAGCCCCCGGGATGGGACGGGTAGGGGCGGCGGGGGCGAGAAAAGGCGGACGTCCGGACGGGGGGGGGGCGGGGCCTCAAGGCCTCAGCGGCAGCGTCAGCGTGGCGACCGCACCGCCCCCCACCGCCTGGTCGAACTCCAGCCGCGCCCCCAACACCTCCGCCTGCCCCAACGCGATCGTCAGCCCCAGCCCGTGCCCCTTGGACCCGCTCTCCGTCCGGAACCGCTGCGGCCCGTGGGCGAGGAGGTACTCCGGATACCCGTCCCCGTGGTCCCGCACGGTCACCACCGGCCCGTCCACGGTCAGCACCACCGGCCCCCGCCCGTGCCGGTGCGCGTTGACGACCAGATTCCCCAGCACCCGCTCCAGCCGCCGCCGGTCCGTCTCCACGCGCGCGTCCCGCACGACGTCCACGCGCGTGTCGGTGCCGGAGGCCCGCACCACCCGCCGGGCCAGCGCCCCCAGCTCCTCGCTGTCCGTCTCGAGCCGCTCCCGCCCGGCGTCCAGCCGGGAGATCTCCAGCAGGTCCTCGGTGAGCGTGCGCAGCGCGGCCACCCGGTCCCGGACCAGCTCGGTCGGCCGCCCCGGCGGCAGCAGCTCGGCCGCCGCGTGCAGCCCGGTCAGCGGAGTGCGCAGCTCGTGCGCGACGTCCGCGGTGAACCGCTGCTCGGCCAGCAGCTTGCCCTGGAGCGAGGCCGCCATGGAGTCCAGCGCGGCGGCGACCGCGGCCACCTCGTCCTGCGGACGCACCGCGTCCCGCGTCCGCGGGTCGTCCACGCGCGCGTCCAGGTCACCGGCGCTGATCCGCCGCGCCACCCGCGCGGTGGCGTGCAGCCGCGAGGTCACCCGCGTCACGGCGAACGCGCCCACCAGCAGCGTCACGCCGATGGCCAGCGCCGACGACCACACGATCGCCCGGTCCAGGCCGTCGATGGTGCGCTTGCTCTGCGCGTAGTCGACCTCGACGGCGAGCGCCCGGCCGCCGTCGGCGGGGCCGGCCGCCCACATCGTGGGCCGGCCGTCGTGGTCGGCGACCATCGTCGCGCGCTGCCCGTCCAGCGCCCGTTCCCGCAGGGCCGGCGGCAGCCCCGGCGGGTCGACCCCCGCCCACGGTGCGAGCGTGTCCCCGGCCTCGTACTTCTCCGCCGCCTCCGTCAGCCGCGACAGGGCGCGGTCCCGGGCCTGGCCGACCGTCTGGTGGGTCACCGAGACGTGCACCAGGACGCCGAGCAGCGCGGCGAGGGCGCAGCACATCACCGTGATGAAGACGGCGGCCTTCACCGCCAGCGTCCCGGACCACCGGGGCATGCCGAGCCTCATCGGCCGCTCGCGGAGGCCGAGGACGAGGCCGGACCCGAGGCCGGGCGGGACGGCGAAGGCGACGGCGACCCGGAGGGCGGGGAGGAGACCGAGGGCGACGCCGAGGGCAGCCCGGCGCGCTCGCGGTCGTCGGTGCGCAGCATCTCGTCGTGCGTCAGCAGCATCGCCCGCTCGTCGGCGTCCCAGGTCCACTGGAGCCGGTACTCGTAGCCCGCGACCTCGGACGGCGAACGGATGATCACCGACCGTCCGGTCAGCTCGACGCCGCTGACGGCGTCGTTGTGGGACATCACCTGCACGAGCCGGTGGTCGATGACGGTGTAGACGCGGACGGCCGTCTGGTTGGTCGGCGGCAGCCGGAAACCCAGCGTCAGGTCGGCGCGCCCGTCCCCGGTCAGGTCCCGGTGGTACGGCTCGAGGAGCGGACACCGGCCCCGGTCGCCGCCCGGCCCGCACTCGTCCATCCGTGCCGCCGTCTCCCGGTAGGGTGCCTCGGCCTCGGAGTAGTCCTCCGGGTGCGCCGCGATCTCGGCCCGCAGGACCGCCACCGGATCGACCTCGCGGATGTCGTCACCCGGCACCGCCACGCCCTTGACCGGCTCGGTCTCGGCCTCGTCGAAGTCCCAGGCCGGGCTGGAGGCCGCCGGCAGGTCGGGCCACAGCCGGGCCGGACTGATCGCGGTCGGGGTGGCGCCCGCGCCGCGCAGCCCGCCGGTGTCGCCGCAGCCGGCCGCGGCCGCCAGCAGCAGGGCGACGGCGGCCGAGCGCCGGACGGCGCGCCTGCGAGGGCTGGGTGGCACGGTTCTCCTGGGGTTCGGGGGTGGTCGACGGCCTCGTACACCTTATTCGTACGGAAGTCCTTTTTGTGAACACGGGTGTGAAGGCGTCGGTGGGCGCGGTGGTGACGACTGCGGTGAAGACGCGGGTGAGCGCGGTGGTGACGGCTGTGGTGACGGCTGTGGTGACCGCTCTGGTGAAGGCTGTGGTGACGGCTCTGGCGAAGGCGCCGGAGGGCTCGCCTACTCCGCCAGTTCCTCCAGCAGCCGGACGGTCGGCAGCCCCGCCCGCAGGTACTCCACGAACAGCTCGTTGTGCAGCGCCCACGGCGAGCGGCGCGCCCGGATCAGCCGGATCGCCTCCTCGGCCGTGCCGCCCCGGCGGACCAGTGTGTGGGCGACGACTAGGCCGGAACGGTTGTACCCGTGGTAACAGCGCACCAGGACCCGGCGGCCCTCGTCCAGCGCCTGGGACGCGGCCTCCGCGAGCCGGATCACCCCCGCGAGCTGGGTGCCGTCCAGCGGCCCGTCGGGGATCGGCCAGACGTGGTGCTCCACCCCCGGTGCCGGGCCGTGGCCGGGCAGCCGCAACAAGGTCTGCACGAGATCGAACTCCTGCTCGACCACCACGCGCTCCACCTGCCCCGAGTGCCGGCGGAACTCGTGCCCGCCCATCCACAGCCCGGGCGCGATCTCGCTCCACGGACTGTCCGGAGCCGGCACATCGGACTGCCTCCCGCGGGTACGCAACGGCGTCCTCCCGTCGTGCCCGTCCCAACTCCTGTCAAAGGTAGCCGGGTTCTTGCCCCGGGAGCACCCCGCCTGTTCCCATGGACTGGGGTGATGGTGCATGAGCGGACTGCGCGTCATACCGACCTGGCGGCACGGCCGGGAGCGGCTCTACGTCTGCCACACCGACGGCCGGAACATCGCCTGGTACGACCGGGAGGCCGCCCGGGTGAACCTGCTCAGCGACGACCGCCGGGACGACGTCCTGGACGCCCTGGGCCCGTTCCTCACCGGCCCCGTGACCGTCGGCCCGCCCCCGGTCCCCACCCCCGCCGAGCTGGCCCGGCTGTCCCTCCACCCGGACGACGACCTCGCCCCCAACCGGCCCGGCGAGGCCCATCTGATCGCCCTGGACCGCGACTCCGGCCCGGCGCGCCGCCTCCGCCCCGACGCGCGCCGCCTCCGCCCCGACGCCCGCCGCCGGGCGCTCACCGCCGAGCAGACCGTCGGGGCCCTGCTCGACCGGCTCGACGGCGCGGGATGGCACGCCCTGCACTCGATCCCGCTCCCGGGCGGCGACCGCATCCACCACCTGGTGATCGGGCCCGGCGGCCTCTTCGTCGTCCACGCGCTGCACGCCCGCAGGGCCCGGGTCCGCGTCGCCGACCCCGTGGTCGCCCTGGGGCGCCGCGAACCGCAGCCGTTGCTGCGCCGGCTCCGCGCCGACGCCGACCGGGCCTCCCACGCCCTCACCGCCGAGATCCACCCCGTGCTGGCCCTGGTCGCCGCCGCGGACGTCACCGTCGCCGCGCCGCCCCGCCGGGTGCGTGTCCTCACCGACGGGGAGCTGGGCGACCTGGCGCGCCTCGGGGGCGTCCTGAAACCGGCCGACGTGGAGGCCCTGCACGCGATGGCCCGCGACAGGAACACCTGGACCCGCCTCTGACGGCGGAGCCCGGCCGTCCGGCCCGTCACGGGAGCCGCCCCGCCGCCCCCGTGTCGAACAGCGGCGCCAGCAGGTCCCCGTAGTCCTGGACCCGCGGTCCGAGATCCCCGGCGCGGAAGACCAGCCGTCCGGGCGACCCGCACTCGGCCACCTCCTCCCAGGTCACCGGCGCCGACACGGCGGGCTCCGCCCGGGCCCGCAGCGTGTAGGGCGTGGCCGTCGTCTTGCGGGCCGCGTTCTGGCTCCAGTCGACGAACACCTTCCCCGGCCTCAGGCTCCGCGTCATCCGGTGCACCACCAGCCGCGGCATCGCCCGCTCCGCCTCCACCGCCAGCTCCTTGGCGTACTCGGACACCCGCTCGGACGACGCCCCGCGCACCGCCGCCAGCAGATGCAGGCCCTTGGCGCCGGAGGTCTTGGCGTACACCTCGATCCCGTCCGCCGCGAGCCGCTCCCGCAGCCACAGGGCCACCTCGCAGCAGTGGACGACGGTGGCGGGCGGCCCCGGGTCGAGGTCGAACACCAGCCGGTCGGCCTCGCCGGGTTCCTGGGCGACCCACTGGTGGGTGTGGAACTCGGTCACCAGGTTCGCCGCCCACATCAGGCTCGGCAGGTCCTGCACCAGCACCATCCGGGCCGGCCCCTCCGACCTCGGCACCTCGGCCGTGGTGACCCAGTCGGGTGTACCCGGCGGCACGTTCTTGGTGAAGAAGAGCTGGCCGTCCGGGCCGTCCGGATAGCGCAGGAAGGACACCGGGCGGTCCCGCAGGTGCGGCAGCAGGACCTCGGCGATCGTCGCGTAGTAGTGCAGGAGCTCGGCCTTGGTGAATCCGGTCGCGGGATACAGCACCTTGTCCAGGTTGCTGAGGGCCACCCGCCGCCCCTCCACCTCCGTGATAGGCGCCATACGATGAGAATCTCACGAAAGCCGCGTATCCCGCCCAACCGGGCAAACAGGGTGTGCGCGGTGGAACGCCCGACCGACCGGAAAGGTGCTGCACGTGCGATCCATCTGGAACGGCGCCATCTCGTTCGGCCTGGTCAGCATCCCGATCAAGCTGGTGAACGCCACCGAGAGCCACTCGATCTCCTTCCGCCAGATCCACACGGAGGACGGCGGCCGGATTCGCTACCGCAAGGTCTGCGAGCTGGAGGACCGCGAGGTCACCCAGGCGGAGATCGGCAAGGGCTACGAGGACGCCGACGGCACGATCGTCCCGATCACCGACGAGGACCTGGCCCACCTGCCGATCCCGACCGCCCGGACGATCGAGATCGTCGCGTTCGTCCCGGACGACCGCATCGACCCGCTCCAGATGGGCTCCGCGTACTACCTCGCCGCGAGCGGGGCGCCCGCCGCCAAGCCGTACACGCTGCTGCGCGAGGCCCTCAAGCGCAGCAACCGGGTCGCCATCGCCAAGTTCGCGCTGCGCGGACGGGAGCGGCTGGGCATGCTGAGGGTGGTGGGCGACGCGATCGCGATGCACGGCCTGCTGTGGCCGGACGAGGTCCGCGCCCCCGAGGGAGTCGCCCCCGACACCGACGTCACCGTCCGCGACCAGGAACTGGACCTCGCCGATGCCCTGATGGACACCCTCGGCGAGATCGACCTCGACGACCTGCACGACGAGTACCGCGAGGCGCTGGAGGAGGTCATCGCCGCCAAGGCGGCCGGCGAGGCCCCGCCTCAGACGCCCGAGCCCGCCCCTTCCGGCAAGGTGCTCGACCTGATGGCGGCGCTGGAGAACAGCGTCCGCGCGGCGCGGGAATCGCGCGGCGAGGAACCTGCCGAGGCCGAGGTCCGGTCCCTGCCGCAGCGCAAGGCCTCCCGAGCGACCCCCAAGCAGCCGTCCGGCAAGAAATCGACGTCCACGGCGAAGAAGACGGCGGCGAAGAAGACCACGTCCGGGACGAAGAAGTCGACGGCGAAGTCGGGGGAGTCCGCGAAGAAGGCGGCGGCCAAGAAGCCGGCGGGTTCCGCGAAGAAGACGACGAAGACGCCGGCCAAGACCTCGGCCGATACGCCGGCCAAGACCCCGGCCGATACCTCGGCCAAGACCCCGGCCAAGAAGACCGCCTCACGCAGGCGCAGCGCCTGACGGGACGGCGAGCGTGCGCTCAGCCGATCGCCCAGGGCGTGGCGCCGGACGTGAGATACGGCGAGGCCTGCGGCGACGCACCCGGACCGGGACTGCCGCTCGCGGGGTTCACGGTCGCCCGCGACGCCCCCGGTGAGGGCGAGGCGGCGGTGGGCACGCCGACGGGCGCCTCCTCCACCCGCTCCACGGTGGTGCCCTCGGGGACGACGGCCGGGGTGCCGGAGCCGGTGCTGAGCTGGGACCACGCGGTCAGCGCGAGGGCGACCGCCGCCGCCGTGGCGATCATCCGTCCGACGCGCCGGACGCGCGCACGGCCGTCCAGCTCACGCCAGGAGGGGCCCGTCCAGGGGTCCTCGGGATGCCACACCTCACCGACGGGGACGGTGCCGCCGCGCGCGTCGTGCGCCGCCCGCCCGTGCGGACGCCGGAAGGGCTCGCGAGACCCGGGACGCTCCGGACGCTCCGGACGCTCCGGACGCTCCGGATGGTCCGGGCTCTCCGGACGCTCCAGCTCCAGCCCCTGCTCCTGCTCCCCCTTCTGCTCCGCCGGCCGGGGTGCGGCGGGATCGGCGCAGTGGCCCGGCATCCGGTCCCGCGCGGCGGGTTCCCGGGGCGCGGTGGCCCGTATGGCCTCCTCGCTGTCCGTGAGGAACCTCAGCCAGACCTCGTCGGGAACGGACGGCGTGCCGTCCGGCTCTTCCGGCGTGCTGCCGCCGGGTCCGGAAGCGCTCACGATCCCTCTTCCTTTCGCGGGAGGGGAGCCCGCCTGCGGCCGGCGTGCCGCCCTTTGCCGCATCACCGTAGCGGTGTCACTCCTGGGCGCCGAACGGTACTCGGTCGCGGGCCGGCCCCCGCTCGATCATTGCACAGTGCAAATTGAGATCACCAGTGGCTCGGGGCCGCCCCGGGATCACGTCCGCCGGAGGTCCGTCGCGGCCGCGTCGAGGCGTACGAAGGGGATGTGGCGCCCCGCCTCGCGATACGCCGCGTCGCCGCCGTGACCACCGTCGCCCCCGATGTCGAACCCCATGAACGCGCACAGCCGGCGGGCGGTCCCCGGGTGCCGCCGAGCGTAGTCGGCCATGATCGCGGCGCCCTCGTCGGGTGACAGGAAGCAGGCGGTGACGGCGTGGTGGCGGTTGCCGAACTGGATGACGGTCTTGGGCTTCCGGCGCAGGTTCCGGTACCAGTCCGCCCCGGGCCCGAAGCCCGAGGCGATGGTCCAGCTCGGCGTGACCGGGTCGTACGCCACGACCTCCAGGACCGCCTGGCGGTCCTGGCCGGAGACACGGCCGGTGTGGTGCAGCAGAAGGAGCCGTTTGCCGAAGAGCGGCCCGAGCCCCGCGCGGAAGAGGAGGATCGGCAGCCGTGCGGCGAGCCGCCGCCGGCCGCGGGGGAGCCGGGGGCGGCGGGGAGCGGTGTCGGAGCGCGCCATGGTCGCCTTCCAGGATCGGGTGCCTTGGCAGTCAACCCTTGCACAGTCGAAAGATCCACGGGAGGGGCGGATGGGCCCTTTGTGCCGCTGTGGCCTCGGACGGGCGAGTGGTGCGCGGAAACCGGAAGCGATCAGGAGGGCGCTCAACCGGAGCGCACGCGGAAGCGCGGTAGAAAGGACACATGCCGGAGAGCGAGATCCCCGACGGGGCGACGGACGATGTGGAAGCGGTCACCCGTGCGGTGCTGACCGCCTCGCGGCTGCTCGTGGCGATCTCCGCCCGCTCGCTCGCCGCCGTCGAGGAGCGGGTCACCCTGCCCCAGTTCCGGATGCTCGTGGTGCTCTCCACCCGGGGCGCCACCAAGCTGGTCACGCTCGCCGAGCAGCTCCAGGTGGCGCCGTCGACGGCGATGCGCATGGTCGACCGCCTGATCGCGGCCGGGCTCGCCGACCGGCAGACCAACCCGGACAACCGCCGGGAGACGCTGCTGCGCCTCACCGAGGAGGGCCGCAGCACCGTCGAGAACGTCACCGCCCGCCGCCGCGCCGACATCGCGGCGGTCGTCTCCCGGCTCGCCCCGGCCCAGCGGGCCGCGCTGGTCGAGGCGCTCACCGCCTTCAGCGAGGCCGGCGGCGAGCCCCTCGCCCCGGTACCGGACGACCCCGGCGCGCACCCGCTGGGCTGGCCGGCCGCCACGGCACCGCCAAAGGCGTGAGGCCCCGCCCGCCGGCCGCCCGGTTCACCCGACCGACGCCGAGGGCGACACCGTGGGCGCTCCCGCGGACAGGCCCGAGGACGAGGAATCCACGGACGAGGCCCCCGCAGCCGACGACCCCCCGGACGCCCCCTCGGTGGACGATCCCCCGGCGGACGAACCCGCGGACGACGGGCCCGAGGACGACGACGCCGACGGCGGCGGGGACGACGTGGCCGACGGCAGCGGCGGCGTGGGACCACCCGTGTTCACGTCCAGGTCCGGACGCGGAGTGAGGACGACCATCGGCTCGCCCGGCTGGGGCGGCGGCGGGGTGACGAAGTCCCGCCGGTTCTTGGCCGGGGCCGTCTGCATGAAGGAGATCTTGTCGTAGTCGACCAGTCCGGTCTTCTCCAGGACCGTGATGTGGTCCAGGACGGTGTCGTTGGCCAGGTCGGCCAGCTGGCGCACGAGGGTGTTCTTGGTGCTGGCCCGGATGTTGGCGATGGCCGGGAAGATCTGGCCGTGCGTCACCCGCATGATGGTGACCGCGGTGACGTCGAAGTCCCGCCCGCTTTCGGACTTCACCGTGTCCACGAACTCCTGCTGCTGCGGGCTGGCCTTGTTCGGCAGCGTGATCCCGAGCTTCGGCGCGATGTCGCGGCAGGCCGCGTCGAGCCCGGCGTGCCCGACGACCAGATGCTCTCCGGCCTCCTTCATCTCCTTCGTCGTACCGCGCGCCATGACCAGTTCGCCCAGCGGGTACTCCCACAGTCCGGCCGCGCGGACCTTGACCACGAAATCGCGGTCCGCCTCCGTCAGCGGCCCCCACTGGGTGGCGGCGACGACCCGTGTCTGGTCACCGGGTTTGTCCTCCAGCCCGACCATGGCCGGGAAGGCCAGGGCGGTGAGGGTCAGGCTCATCACGCCGAACAGGACGAGGACCCCGATCCTGTTGCGGGACATGCGCATGGTGCCTCCATGGGCGACGCGAGCGGTTCTACCCAAGGAGGTACGGACGCGGACGGCGGATCAATCACCGCCGACCCGGATTGGTGCCGATCGCCTCCCGTTCCCGGCCGCCTGCCTCCCCCGGGCGACTACCGCACGTGCACCCACACCGCCTCGGACGGCACGCCCTCGCGGTCGCTGGCGACGACCATGTACCAGCCCGGCGGCACGAGAGCCCGGTCGTCCGGGACGCGCACGGTCAGCGAGTCGCCGTCGCGCCGGGTGACGTCCACGGCGACGGACCGCTGGTCGAAGTCGGTGACGTGGGTGGCCGACCCGGGCCGCATCAGGCGTACGTGACCGATGCGGGCGGCGTCGTCCGAACGGAGCGTGACCTCACCCCCGTAGGCCACCCCGGGCCGCCCGGAGCGGGTCAGGGAGGGACGGTCGCCCTGGTGGAGGTAGGGCGGGGAGAAGACCTCGACGCGCTGCTCGAAGTGGCCCGGCTTGGAGTTGGCCCGGTCGGAGAAGAGCGGGTCGGAGCCGAAGACGGCGACCCGGCCGTCCGGCAGCAGCAGGGCCTCGGTGTGGTAGTTGCGCCCGACGGTGGGGTCGGCGGCCCTGCTGAAGGTGTTCGAGTCGGGGTGGTAGATCTGCGACTTGAGGATGTCGCTGGCGCCCTTGCCGCGGTAGTCGCGGCTGCCCCCGGTGGTGAACACCGTGTCGTCGGGGAGGATCACGCTGTTCAGGTACCGGGTGTTCTCCGGCAGCCGCGGCCCCGGCTCGAACCGGGGCTCGTCCTCGTCGAGGTCGACGACGGCGGTCCGCGAGGTGGCCGCACGGGACTCGCCGACGCCTCCGCCGCCGAGCACCATCACCTTGTTCTCCTGCGCGGGCGGCAGCAGCACGGAGGACGAGGTCTCCAGGATGTCGGGGTCCTTCAGCCCGCCGACGGGGGTGAAACGGTTGCTCTCCAGATCCCACAGACCGGGCTCGCGGCCCTCGTCGGCGGGGCCGTAACCGGCGTTGGACCCGGAGTAGAAGATCTTCCCCTCGTCCATCAGGAAGAAGGAGGGATACGTGGGGAAGTACCGCGTCGGCGCCGCGGACCACCTCTTCGTCTTCGGATCGTAGATCTCGTTCTTCCCGGGCACGACCTGCCCGATGTCGTCCAGCCCGGAGACGGCCAGCACCCGCCCGTCGGCGAGCGTGGTCAGCGTCGGGTACCAGCGCGCCTCCTTCATCGAGTCGACCTTGGTGTACTTCTCCGTCACCGGGTCGAACTCGTAGGCGTACTTGATGCCCTGGAAGTCCTTCTTGTCGAGCCCGAGCTTGTTGGCGATGCCGTAGAAGTTGTCGGCGTCCTCGCCCTCGAGCCCCTCGATCGTGTACTGCTCGGTGGTGTTGGTGATGCCCAACGGCCCCTCGTCCACGGCCTCCACGAAGACCCGGGCCTCACTGGCGGTCACCTCGACCTCACCGCCGTTCCCGGTGGGGGTCTTCCTCGCGGCCGGGACCCGCACCTCGAACTGCGACCGGTACTCGACCCCCGACGGCGACCGGAAGACGGTCCCCTTGGGGAAGGTCCGGGCCTGGTCCGGGTCCTCGTTCTTGACCAGCATCGCGCCGCCGGCCCGCTTCACGTCCCCCTTCAGCACCTCGTACCGGGCGGTCCCGCCCGCGAACAGCACTTTGCCGTCGGGCAGCTGGGCGTGCCCGCCGCAGAACAGGTCGGCCGGGGTGTCGATCTTCTTGAAGGTGTCCTTGGCCGGGTCCCACAGCGTGCTCCGGAAGACACCCCCCTCGAACAGCTCCACGTCGTTCCCCGACCCGGCGACGAGCAGCACCTTGCCGGTGTGCAGGAGCACCGCGTGGATGGCGTTGAGCTGGTACCTCTCCGGAAGCGAGGCCAGCGACCAGTGTCCGTACCGGGCCTTGTACTCCGGCCGGCTGATCTCCCACCGGTGGTAGGCGTCCTGGGCGAACCCGCTCACCGCCGGGGCGTTCACGGCGGCGAGCGCGAGAATCGCCGCCGCCCCGAACCAGGTCTTACGCCGCCGGAACCGCCCGGCCCCCGGACCGGAGGCCCGGGCCTGCCGCGCCGATCCCCTCTGCTGCTCCGTCTGCTCCGCCTTCTCCGGCTGCTGAGGCTTCTCCGGCTGGTGCGGGTGCTGCATGGACTGCCTCCACGACGGGTGGGTCGGCGGTCGGATGGACGCCTCGACGACTACCGCGCGGGGCCGGGACAGCGGCGGCGACACACTCGTTTGCACGGTGCAAAATGGCCCGTTTCGCGCACACGCCCCGCCGAAACCCGAAGATCCCACAAACCTGCACAGCGTTCACCGGCAGGTCATGGCGGAACTGAGCGGTAGTCACGACCGCGCCGCGTCCGGGCCGCCGCGAAGTACGAACCCCGTCCGCCAAAGCCGAGGGCAGACACCTGCCGTGCAGAGAACAGGCAGACCGCGTGGAGAAGCGCACGTGCCGAGTCACTCCCCGGTCACACGAGTGAAGCCGCTCTTCACGATGCGCCCCGCGCACCCTCCGGACGACTGGCCGCGCCGTTCCCGGACTGCTTTGATCCTCCGCGTGGCACGGACCCCCCACGCCGCCTCCCGGACCCCCGGGAGCCGCCGCGCGTCGCCACTCCGAAGGACCCACCCCGAAGGGAACCGCGCATGATGAACCACACCTCCCCGGTCGAGACGGCCGAGATCACCGACGCCGACCTGGACAACGTCTCCGGCGGCCTCACGGCCGGCGGCTCCGGCGCCTTCTTCCTCGAGTCGACGCTCGCCACCGTGTGCGCAGACCTGACGGCCGTGGCCTCCCCCGAGGGCTTCACGGCAGGTGCGGGCGCCCACACGACCGCGCTCTGACATCCTGCGCCCACCCGATGGCCCCCGATCGCTGGATCCGGGGGCCATCGGCGTTCAGGGGCCCGTCGATCACGGGCTCGCTCGCGGTCGCGCATGTCCTACGCGAGGCGCCCGGGTACACGACAAGACCCCGCCGTCAGCGAACTCGCTGACGGCGGGGTCTTTGACACACTTACACAGTGTGCCCCCGGCAGGATTCGAACCTGCGCACACGGCTCCGGAGGCCGTTGCTCTATCCCCTGAGCTACGGGGGCGTGTCGCTCGCGGCGACGGGTAGAACACTACCAGCTCCGTCGGGGTGGTCATGAACGGGTTTCCGCGGGTCGCCAGGTGCGGCGGCGTCACGGGGGCGGTGCGGGCGTCCCCCGCAGGGGGCGGAAGTGGGGAAAACCCGGACGCGGTGGCCGGTCCGGACCTACTCTCGAGTTGTGCCAGGCGTCTCGGGCCGGGTGCTTGTTGTGGACGACAACAAGGTCATCCGGCAGTTGATCAGGGTCAACCTCGAGCTGGAGGGCTTCGAGGTCGTGACCGCGGCCGATGGTGCCGAGTGTCTGGACGTCGTGCACCGCGTCCGGCCTGATGTCGTCACCCTCGACGTGGTCATGCCCCGGCTCGACGGGCTCAGGACCGCCGCCCGGCTGCGTGCCGACGCGCGGACGCGTCATCTGCCCCTCGCCATCGTCAGCGCCTGTACGCCGTACGAGGTCGACGCGGGCGTCGATGCCGGGGTCGACGCCTTTCTGCCCAAGCCCTTCGAGCCCGCCGAACTCGTCGCCGTCGTACGGCGGCTCGTCGAGCGGGCGGCGCGGCCGGAGGAGGGCGGGGTCGTGCACGCCTACGGTCGGCTCGACATGCGTGGGGGTGACGGCGAGGCCGAGCCCACGGCCCAGCCCGAGCGGGCCGGATGAGCGGGCCGGCTGGGCCGGCCGGCTGAGCGGTGTTCCGGGTGACGCGCCGCCCGTACGCCACCCGCGCTTCGCTCCGTGCCGGCGCCCTCGGCGTCCACATCGCGGACCGTCGGTCAACTCGTTCGCCTACCCACCCCCCTCCTCCCATACGCTTGTCCCGTGACCCCCGTCGAGCTCTCGCGCACCGTGCTGCACGCCGTGCGGCGTGCCGTCGACGCGGGGCAGCTCAGCGTGAGCGTGCCGGAGCGCGTCGTGGTCGGCGTCCCCGGCCCCGGTGGCTGCGGCGACTACGCCACCAACGTCGCCCTTCAGCTCGCCCGCCCCGCCGGCCGGGCGCCCCGCGACGTTGCCGACATCCTGCGCCCCCACCTCGTCGGCACCGGCGGGATCGCCGACGTCGTCGTCACCGGGCCGGGGTTCCTCAACATCCACCTCGACGACAGCGCCCCCGCCGCCCTCGTCGGTGAGGTGCTGCGGCGCGGCAGCCGGTACGGGTTCGCCGATGTCAGCGACAATCCCGACGTCAGCGACAACACCGGCGCCGGCGTCGGACGCGACGTCCCCGCCGCCGCGCGGCTGCACGCCCCCCGTGAGATCCGCGCCCTCGTCGTCATGGACGCCGTCGCCCGTCTCCTGCGTTCCCAGGGCACCCCCGTGCGCACCAGCTGCGCCGCTCCACCCCCGGAGCAGTGGGTCACCGTCCTCGGCATCCGTGTCGACGCCGGCCATGCCGACCCCGCCCTCGACGCCGAAGACGCCCTCGACGTCCCCGCTGCGCCGCCCCCTCCCGCCCCCGTCGCGATCCGCCCCGCTCCCGTCCCCACCACCGCCACCGACGACCTCCTCCGCCTCGGTCGGGACGCCGGGCGGTGGGCGTTGTTGCAGGCCGCGGGGCATGACCGCCCGCGGGTCGGTGGGGAGCATCTCGTCCAGCGGGAGGGCAACCCCCTCTTCCGCGTCCGCTACGCCCACGCCCGGACCCGGGCCCTGCGGCGCAACGCCGCCGACCTCGGGTTCGGGCCCGAGCCCGGCCCCGTCGCCGGTGCCGCGGGCGCCGAGGCGCTGCTCGCGCTCCTCGGCGACCACCCCCGCGTCCTCGCAGCCGCCGCAGGCCTGCACGCCCCCGACCGGCTCGCCCGGCACCTCGTCACCGTCGCCGATGCCGTGCTGCCCTTCCTGCCGACCGTGCTGCCCCGCGGTGCGGAGAAACCCTCGGCCGCCCACCGTGCCCGGCTCGCGCTCGCCGACGCCGCCGGGTCGGTGCTGGCCGGCGGCCTGTCCCTGCTCGGCATCGACGCACCCGACCACCTCTGAAGAGAGCCTCCGGAGAAATGAGCCGTTCCGCACACCCCGCCGGGCCCCGCCACGCCGACGTCCTCCCCGAGGGCCACTACTCCGCCCCGCCCGCCGACCTCAACGCCCTCGACCCCAAGGTGTGGGCCCAGACGGTCACCCGGGACGCCGACGGTGTCGTCACCGTCGGCGGTATCCCCGTCACCACGCTCGCCGAGGAGTACGGCACCCCGGCCTACGTCCTGGACGAGACCGACTTCCGGGCCCGGGCGCGGGCCTGGCGCACCGCCTTCGGCAGCGATGCCGACGTCTTCTACGCCGGCAAGGCGTTCCTCTCCAGGGCCGTGGTGCGGTGGCTGCACGAGGAGGGGCTGAACCTCGACGTGTGCTCGGGGGGTGAGCTGGCCACCGCCCTGTCCGCCGGGATGCCCGCCGACCGCATCGCCTTCCACGGCAACAACAAGTCCGTCGAGGAGATCGAACGCGCCGTCCGCGCCGGCGTCGGGCGGATCGTGCTCGACTCCTTCCAGGAGATCGTGCGCGTCGCCCACATCGCCCGGGAGCTGGGCAGGCGGCAGCGGGTGCAGATCCGTGTCACCGTGGGTGTCGAAGCTCACACGCACGAGTTCATCGCCACCGCGCACGAGGACCAGAAGTTCGGGATCCCGCTGGCCGGCGGGCATGCGGCGGAGGCCGTGCGGCGGGCGTTGCAGCTCGACGGGCTGGAGCTGATCGGGATCCACTCGCACATCGGGTCGCAGATCTTCGACATGTCCGGGTTCGAGGTCGCCGCGCACCGCGTGGTCGGGCTGCTCAAGGACATCCGGGACGAGCACGGCGTCGAGCTGCCCGAGATCGACCTCGGGGGCGGGCTCGGCATCGCGTACACCAGTGACGACGACCCGCGCGAGCCGCACGAGATCGCCAAGGCGCTGACCGAGATCGTCACCCGGGAGTGCGAGGCCGCCCGGCTGCGGACGCCGCGCATCTCCGTCGAGCCGGGACGGGCCATCGTCGGGCCGACCGCCTTCACGCTGTACGAGGTGGGCACCGTCAAGCCCCTCGACGGGCTGCGCACCTACGTCTCCGTCGACGGCGGCATGTCGGACAACATCCGCACCGCGCTGTACGACGCCGAGTACAGCGTCGCCCTGGTCTCCCGCAGCTCCGACGCCGAGCCGATGCTCACCCGTGTGGTCGGCAAGCACTGCGAGAGCGGGGACATCGTGGTCAAGGACGCGTTCCTGCCCGCCGACCTGGCGCCCGGTGACCTCATCGCCGTACCCGCCACCGGGGCGTACTGCCGGTCCATGGCCAGCAACTACAACCACGTGCTGCGCCCGCCCGTCGTCGCCGTGCGCGACGGCGAGGCGCGGGTCGTGGTCCGGCGGGAGACCGAGGAGGATCTGCTGCGGCTCGACGTCGGCTGAGCCGGCGGGCACGGCGGCACGGCGGATGCCGGAAGATCTCCTGTACGGAACCCGCGCCAAAATGAAATGAACGTCTCATAATCCGGACCAAACGCAGAAAATCCCGTCCGGTGAGTGAGACTGGTCCAACCGTAGACGGTAAGAGGAAACGAGGTCGGATGATGCGTACGCGTCCGCTGAAGGTGGCGCTGCTGGGCTGTGGAGTGGTCGGCTCAGAGGTGGCGCGCATCATGACGACGCACGCCGACGACCTCGCCGCCCGCATCGGCGCCCCCGTGGAACTGGCGGGGGTCGCCGTGCGCAGGCCCGACAAGGTGCGCGAGGGCATCGACCCGGCCCTCGTCACCACCGACGCCACCGCCCTGGTCAAACGCGGCGACCTGGACGTCGTCGTCGAGGTCATCGGCGGCATCGAGCCCGCCCGGACGCTGATCACCACCGCCTTCGCGCACGGCGCGTCCGTCGTCTCCGCCAACAAGGCACTGCTCGCCCAGGACGGCGCCGTCCTGTACGCCGCCGCCGAGGAGCACGACAAGGACCTCTACTACGAGGCCGCCGTCGCCGGCGCCATCCCGCTGATCCGCCCGCTGCGCGAGTCCCTCGCCGGCGACAAGGTCGACCGGGTGCTCGGCATCGTCAACGGCACCACCAACTTCATCCTCGACAAGATGGACTCGACCGGCGCCGGCTACCAGGAGGCCCTCGACGAGGCCACCGCCCTGGGATACGCCGAGGCCGACCCCACCGCCGACGTCGAGGGCTTCGACGCCGCCGCCAAGGCCGCCATCCTCGCCGGGATCGCCTTCCACACGCGCGTGCGCCTCGACGACGTCCACCGCGAGGGCATGACCGAGGTGACCGCAGCCGACTTCGCCTCCGCCAAGGAGATGGGCTGCACCATCAAGCTGCTCGCCATCTGCGAGCGGGCGGCGGACGGGGCGTCGGTCACCGCGCGGGTGCACCCCGCGATGATCCCGCTCAGCCACCCCCTGGCCAGCGTCCGCGGCGCCTACAACGCCGTGTTCGTGGAGGCGGACGCGGCCGGGCAGCTGATGTTCTACGGCCCCGGCGCCGGCGGTTCGCCGACCGCCTCCGCGGTCCTCGGCGACCTCGTCGCGGTGTGCCGCAACCGGCTCAGCGGTGCCCGCGGTCCCGGTGAGTCCGCGTACGCCGCGCTGCCCGTCTCGCCGATGGGCGACGTCGTCACGCGGTACCACATCAGCCTCGACGTCGCCGACAAACCGGGCGTGCTCGCCCAGGTCGCGACCGTCTTCGCCGAGCACGGCGTCTCCATCGACACCGTCCGGCAGTCGGGCAAGGACGGCGAGGCCTCCCTCGTCGTCGTCACCCACCGAGCGTCCGACGCCGCCCTCGGCGGCACCGTCGAGGCGCTGCGCAAGCTCGACACCGTGCGGGGTGTCGCCAGCATCATGCGGGTTGAAGGAGAGTAACCAGCAATGACCCACCAGTGGCGCGGAATCATCGAGGAGTACCGGGACAGGCTCCCGGTCTCCGACAGCACGCAGGTCGTGACGCTCCGCGAGGGCGGCACGCCGCTCGTGCCCGCGCAGGTGCTCTCCGAGCGCACGGGCTGCGAGGTCCACCTGAAGGTCGAGGGCGCGAACCCGACCGGGTCCTTCAAGGACCGCGGCATGACGATGGCCATCACGCGGGCCAAGGAGGAGGGCGCGCAGGCCGTCATCTGCGCCTCCACCGGCAACACCTCCGCCTCCGCCGCGGCGTACGCCGTGCGCGCCGGGATGGTCTCCGCCGTGCTGGTGCCGCAGGGCAAGATCGCGCTCGGCAAGATGGGCCAGGCCCTCGTGCACGGCGCGAAGATCCTCCAGGTCGACGGCAACTTCGACGACTGCCTGACGCTCGCGCGCGGGCTGAGCGACAACTACCCGGTGGCGCTGGTCAATTCCGTCAATCCGGTGCGCATCGAGGGGCAGAAGACCGCCGCCTTCGAGATCGTGGACATGCTCGGCGACGCGCCCGACATCCACGTCCTGCCGGTGGGCAACGCGGGCAACATCACCGCGTACTGGAAGGGGTACCAGGAGTACGCCGCCGACGGTGTCGCGACCAGGCGGCCCCGCATGTGGGGGTTCCAGGCCTCCGGCAGCGCTCCGATCGTGCGCGGCGAGGTCGTCAAGGACCCGTCCACCATCGCCACCGCCATCCGCATCGGCAACCCGGCCTCCTGGTCCTATGCCCTGGCGGCGCGGGACGAGTCCGGCGGCCTCATCGACGAGGTGACGGACCGTGAGATCCTGCGCGCCTACCGGCTGTTGGCCTCGCAGGAGGGCGTCTTCGTGGAGCCCGCCTCCGCCGCCTCCGTCGCCGGTCTGCTGAAGGCGGCGGAGCTGGGCAAGGTCGACCCCGGTCAGAAGATCGTGTGCACCGTCACCGGCAACGGTCTGAAGGACCCCGACTGGGCCGTCGCCGGCGCCCCGCAGCCGGTCACCGTCCCGGTCGACGCGGCGGCAGCCGCCGAGCGGCTCGGCCTGGCCTAGTCCGGGTCCCGTGCCGGGCCCGGCGGACGGTGCTCTCCGGGTCCGGCGGGCGGTGCTTTCCGGCCGGTGGGCGATTGGCCCCGGGCCCGGCGCAGCACCACCCGGCGCCGTCGGGCCTCACCCGGCGCGGTCGGGCCTCACCCGGTGCGGTCGGGCCTCGCCCGGCGCCGTCGGCCCGCCCGGCGCCGCGGGACCCCGGCCGGGGCGCCCGCCCCGTGCGTCCCCGCCCGCGTAAGAAGGCGTAAGGGGACGCTTACCTGGGGAAGGTTCCTTACGGGGGTGCACAGGGGGCTTGCGACACGCATCGTGCGCCTGCTGTGCGCCCTATGTCGCCACAGAACCTTCCTTCGATAGGCTGTACCGAACCCGCCCGCGCATATGCCGCGGTGCCGCGCCGTCCCCGTGACCGGACAGCGGCACGGGAGCGGTCGCCCGTTCGGCAGGCAGCGGCGGCCCCGTCGTTTTCGTACGTCTCGAATTCATTCGACCATCACGCAGCTCAAGGAGAGTCAACGAGCGATGGCCGGTCCAGCGTTCCGCGCCGCCGCCGTCCGGGTGCGCGTCCCCGCCACCAGCGCCAACCTCGGCCCGGGCTTCGACGCCCTCGGCCTCGCGCTGGGTCTCTACGACGACGTGGTCGTCCGGGTGGCCGACTCCGGGCTGCACATCGACATCGCGGGGGAGGGCAGCGAGACGCTGCCCCGTGACGAGAAGCATCTGCTCGTACGCTCCCTGCGCACCGCCTTCGACGCCCTCGGCGGCCAGCCGCGCGGCCTGGAGATCGTCTGCGCCAACCGCATCCCGCACGGCCGCGGCCTCGGCTCGTCCTCCGCCGCCATCTGCGCCGGCATCGTCGCCGCCCGCGCGGTGACCATAGGCGGCGAGGCCCGCCTCGACGACGCCGCGCTGCTCGACCTCGCCACCGAGATCGAGGGCCACCCCGACAACGTCGCGGCCTGCCTGCTGGGCGGCTTCACCCTGTCCTGGATGGAGGGCGGCGCCGCCCGCGCGATCAGGATGGAGCCCGCCGATTCCATCGTTCCGGTGGTTTTCGTCCCCGGAAAACCGGTACTGACGGAGACGGCCCGCGGCCTGCTGCCGCGCACCGTGCCGCACGTCGACGCCGCCGTCAACGCGGGCCGTGCCGCCCTGCTCGTCGAGGCCCTCACCCGGCGCCCCGAGCTGCTGCTGCCGGCCACCGAGGACCGGCTCCACCAGGAGTACCGCGCGCCCGCCATGCCGGAGAGCGCGGCGCTGGTGGAGCGGCTGCGCGCCGACGGCATCCCGGCGGTGATCTCCGGCGCGGGGCCCACGGTCATGGCGCTCGCCGACGCGGGCACCGCCGACAAGGTCGAGGCGCTGGCCGGCGAGGACTGGGCGGCGAACCGGCTGAGCCTGGATCTGCAGGGCGCGAGCGTGCTGCCGCTGGCGACCTGACACGGTTGCCGGATTTCGAGAGGGGGAATGTTTGTTGGATCCGGTAGTGTTAACCTCAAGTCTGCACCCGACCCCACCATGGCGAGGTGCCTCGTGTCCCCGTCCGGGACAGACATTCTTCCGGGAGCCCCCCAAAACCGCCTTGTGCGGTGAACGCCGTACGCAAGCGGTACGGCCTACACCGGCACCGAGCGGTTCGCCCGTGGGGGTACCCCCTCTGGGGGAGCTCCGGAACCGGTGCGACCACCCCGCGTGACACAGACACTGGGTGCCACGGCCAGGGGAAGCACCATCACCAGATATCTCTTCCGCCGATCAGGCGGACCACCGCCCCGGCACGGTTCACACAGCAAGGACCGAAGCCGGACAGCACAACCGGTCGCCGAGCCAGACAGGCCGACGTCCGCTCCAGGGAAGGACCCTTCGTGAGCGACACCACCGATCTGATGGGCGCACGTGTCGAGGAGACCGCTGCAGCGCCCGCCACGGACGCCTCCGCGCCTGCCACTGGTGCCGGCTCCCGGCGGCGCCGCGGTACCGGCCTCGAGGGCATGGTGCTGGCCGAGCTGCAGCAGGTCGCATCCGGCCTCGGCATCAGGGGCACCGCGCGGATGCGCAAGAGCCAGCTGATCGAGGTCATCAAGGAGGCGCAGGCCGCCGGGGGCGCCCCCGCCCCGGCCGCGGACGGCGCCGCCGAGACCAAGCCGAAGCGCCGCGCCACCTCCCGCGCCCGCACGGGCGACGAGGCCCCCGCCGACAAGGCGGAGAAGGCCCCCAAGGGCGACAAGGCCGCGAAGGCCGAGAAGAAGGCCGACAAGACCGCCGAGGCCCCCGCCGAGGAGGCGGGTGCCCAGCAGCAGATCGAGATCCCCGGCCAGCCTGCCAGCAACGACGGCCCCGCGGAGCGCCGCCGTCGCCGTGCGACCGCCGAGGCCGGCGCGCCCGAGACGGTCGCCGCCGAGGCCAAGAGCGAGCCGAAGGCCGAGACGCCCGCGCAGCAGCAGGGCCAGCAGCAGAACCAGGCCCAGCAGAACCAGGGCCAGCAGAACCAGGGCGACGCCCGCTCCGACTCCGGTGACGGCGGCGAGGGCCGCCGGCGCGACCGCCGCGGCCGGGACCGGGACCGCGACCGCCGCAACAAGGGCGACGACCAGCAGCAGAACCAGGGCGGCCAGCAGCGCCAGCAGGGCGGCGGCGGCCGTCAGGACGACGGTTACGACGACGACGGCGGCGGCCGCCGGGGCCGCCGCGGGCGCTACCGCGACCGCCGTGGCCGTCGTGGCCGCGACGACGTGCAGGAGCCGCAGATCGCCGAGGACGACGTCCTGATCCCCGTCGCGGGCATCCTCGACATCCTCGACAACTACGCGTTCATCCGCACCTCCGGCTACCTGCCGGGCCCGAACGACGTGTACGTCTCCCTCGCCCAGGTCCGCAAGAACGGCCTGCGCAAGGGCGACCACATCACCGGCGCGGTCCGCCAGCCGAAGGAGGGTGAGCGCCGCGAGAAGTTCAACGCGCTGGTGCGCCTGGACTCCGTCAACGGCATGGCGCCCGAACACGGCCGCGGCCGCCCGGAGTTCAACAAGCTGACCCCGCTGTACCCGCAGGACCGCCTCCGCCTGGAGACGGACCCCGGCGTCCTCACCACCCGCATCATCGACCTGGTGTCGCCGATCGGTAAGGGACAGCGCGGTCTGATCGTGGCCCCGCCGAAGACCGGCAAGACCATGATCATGCAGGCGGTCGCCAACGCGATCACCCACAACAACCCCGAGTGCCACCTGATGGTCGTCCTCGTCGACGAGCGTCCGGAAGAGGTCACCGACATGCAGCGGTCGGTCAAGGGCGAGGTCATCTCCTCGACCTTCGACCGCCCGGCCGAGGACCACACCACGGTCGCCGAGCTGGCCATCGAGCGCGCCAAGCGCCTCGTGGAGCTGGGTCACGACGTCGTCGTGCTGCTCGACTCGATCACGCGTCTGGGCCGTGCGTACAACCTCGCCGCCCCGGCCTCCGGCCGCATCCTCTCCGGTGGGGTCGACTCCACCGCCCTGTACCCGCCGAAGCGCTTCTTCGGTGCGGCCCGCAACATCGAGGACGGCGGCTCGCTGACCATCCTCGCCACCGCCCTGGTGGACACCGGGTCCCGCATGGACGAGGTGATCTTCGAGGAGTTCAAGGGCACCGGCAACATGGAGCTCAAGCTCGACCGGAAGCTCGCCGACAAGCGCATCTTCCCGGCGGTGGACGTCGACGCGTCCGGCACCCGCAAGGAGGAGATCCTGCTCGGCAACGAGGAGCTGGGCATCGTCTGGAAGCTGCGCCGGGTGCTGCACGCCCTCGACCAGCAGCAGGCGATCGAGCTGCTCCTCGACAAGATGAAGCAGACCAAGTCGAACGTCGAGTTCCTCATGCAGATCCAGAAGACGACGCCGACGCCGGGCAACGGCGACTGACGTCCTCGCGTACGGCACAGGGCCGCCCCGTCACACCGGTGACGGGGCGGCCCTGTTTCGCGATCTTCGCCACATCCGCGCGCCTGCGGCCGTGCCGCGGCGGCCGGCCGCCCGCCCGGCGAAACCGCAGGTGACCGTGGTCGTTCCCGGACTTCCGATGACCGTCCGTACACAAAGTTCCACAGACCGGGCACAAGGTGCTGTGCAACCCTTTCCCGACTTCCGCCGTCTGAGCCAGGGAGGGACGATGGTGAGGTACCGGCCGAAACCGGCCGGACCGACCGAGCCCGACCCCGAGCCCAGGGGGTAACCGACCGGAACGAGAACCGAGGAGCACATGTCTGCCGAGAGCACGCCGGAGCCCGGTATACCCGGGGCGTCACCCGCCCCCGGACCGCGCCGCCGGGGCAAGGGACGCCGCCGCAAGCCGCGCACGGGACGCAGCAAGGGGCTGCTGGTGGCGGCCTGGACGGCGGCGGGCATCGTGGTCCTCGGCGGCACCGGAGCCGGCTTCGTGTACGTCAAGCTCAACGGCAACCTCAAGAGCGTCGACATCGACCAGATGCTCGGCACCGACCGCCCGGCCAAGTCCGACGACGGCTCGGAGAACATCCTGGTCCTCGGCTCCGACACCCGCTCCGGCGGCAACGAGAAGCTGGGCGGCGGCACCGACGACGGCAGCGCCCGCTCCGACACGGCGATGATCGTGCACGTCCACAAGGGCCACAAGAAGGCCAGCGTCGTCTCCGTCCCCCGCGACACCCTCATCGACCGCCCCGAGTGCACCGACACCCGGGGCGAGGAGCATCCCGCCGCCCGGAACGTGATGTTCAACTCCGCGTACTCCACCGGTGGCGCCCCGTGCGCGGTCAAGACCGTCGAGTCGCTCAGCGGACTGCGCATGGACCACTACCTGGAGGTCGACTTCACGGGCTTCCAGCGGCTCATCGACGAACTGGGCGGCGTCGAGGTCACCACCACGAAGCCCATCGAGGACCCCGACAGCCACCTCGACCTGGCGGCCGGCACCCACCGGCTCACCGGCGAGCAGGCGCTCGGCCTGGTCCGCACCCGGCACGGCGTCGGCGACGGCTCCGACCTGGGCCGCATCCAGCTCCAGCAGGCCTTCGTGAAGGCCCTGGCCGAGCAGGTCGAGGACATCGGCCTGCTCGGCAACCCCAAGAAGCTCTACGACGTCGCCGACACCGCCACCAAGGCCGTGACCACGGACTCCGACCTGGGCTCGGTGAACTCCCTGATGTCCTTCGCGAGCGGCCTGAAGGGCATCAGCCCCGCCAGCATGCACATGGTCACCCTGCCGGTCGTCTACGACCCGGCGGACCCCAACCGGGTCCTGCTGGCCGAGGACAAGGCCCAGCAGGTCTGGACGGCCCTGAAGAACGACAGGCCGATCCCCGCGAGCGCCACCGAGGGGACGGCGCGCGGCGAGGCCGAGGACGTGGTGACCGCCCCGTGAGGGCCGCGGGGAACGGCCCGGGCGACCCCGCCGCGACCCGCACGGAATATCCGACGGCAACCCCCGGTTTTGGGAGAGGACGCCAGTCCTGGCAGACTGGTATGTCGGCTCCGGTTCACGCTCCCGCACCCCGCGGCTGCGACCCGGCGCCCTCCCGAAACCTAGGAGACACCTTGAAGCGCGACATCCACCCCGCGTACGTCGAGACGCAGGTCAGCTGCACCTGCGGCGCGTCGTTCACCACCCGCAGCACCATCGAGTCCGGCACCATCCGGGCCGAGGTCTGCTCCGAGTGCCACCCGTTCTACACGGGCAAGCAGAAGATCCTCGACACCGGTGGCCGTGTGGCCCGCTTCGAGGCCCGCTTCGGCAAGGCCGCCGGCTCCAAGAAGTAGCGAGCACCGAATCGCCGGTCCACGGCCGCGCCCCCGCCGCGGGGCGCGCCGGGACCGGCGTTTTTGGTCGTTCGCCTTCCCCTTTCACCGCAGTACACAGGAGCCCAAGATGTTCGAGGCCGTCGAGGAACTCGTCGCCGAGCACGCCGACCTGGAGAAGCAGCTCGCCGACCCGTCGGTCCACGCCGACCAGGCCAACGCGCGCAGGCTGAACAAGCGCTACGCCGAGCTGACCCCGATCGTCGCCACGTACCGCTCCTGGAAGCAGACGGGCGACGACATCGGGACCGCCCGCGAACTGGCCGCCGACGACCCCGACTTCGCCGCCGAGGTCAAGGACCTCGAGCAGCGCCGCGAGGAGCTGACCGAGAAGCTGCGGCTGCTGCTCGTCCCGCGCGACCCCAGCGACGACAAGGACGTCATCCTCGAGATCAAGGCGGGCGCCGGCGGCGACGAGTCGGCGCTGTTCGCCGGCGACCTGCTGCGCATGTACCTGCGGTACGCCGAGCGGGTCGGCTGGAAGACCGAGATCATCGACGCCACCGAGTCCGAGCTGGGCGGCTACAAGGACGTCCAGGTCGCCGTGAAGACCAAGGGCGGCCAGGGCGCCACCGAACCCGGCCAGGGCGTCTGGGCGCGGTTGAAGTACGAGGGCGGTGTGCACCGCGTGCAGCGCGTCCCCGCCACCGAGTCCCAGGGCCGGATCCACACCTCCGCGGCCGGCGTGCTGGTCACGCCCGAGGCCGAGGAGATCGACGTCGAGATCAACCCGGGCGACCTGCGCATCGACGTCTACCGGTCCTCCGGCCCGGGCGGCCAGTCCGTGAACACCACCGACTCCGCCGTGCGCATCACCCACATCCCGACCGGTGTCGTGGCCTCCTGCCAGAACGAGAAGAGCCAGTTGCAGAACAAGGAGCAGGCACTGCGTATCCTGCGCTCCAGGCTGCTCGCCATGGCACAGGAGGAGGCGGAGAAGGAGGCCGCCGACGCCCGCCGCAGCCAGGTCCGCACCGTCGACCGCTCCGAGAAGATCCGCACCTACAACTTCCCGGAGAACCGCATCTCGGACCACCGCATCGGCTTCAAGGCCTACAACCTGGACCAGGTCCTGGACGGCGACCTCGACGCGGTGATCCAGGCCTGTGTCGACGCGGACTCGGCCGCCAAGCTCGCCGCCGCGTAACTCTCGTACGACCACTTTCCGGAGGACCAGCGTGCAGCAGAATTTTGGGGGGCGACCCCCAAGCCCCCGCAGCGTGCTGCTCGCGGAGGTGGCCCAGGCCACCCAGCGGCTGGCCGACGCCGGCGTGCCCTCGCCGCGCACCGACGCGGAGGAGCTCGCCGCGTTCGTGCACGGCGTCAAGCGCGGCGAGCTGCACTCCGTGAAGGACTCCGACTTCGACGCCCGCTACTGGGAGGTCGTGGCCCGCCGCGAGGCCCGGGAACCCCTCCAGCACATCACCGGACGCGCCTACTTCCGCTACCTGGAGCTCCAGGTCGGCCCCGGCGTCTTCGTGCCGCGCCCGGAGACCGAGTCGGTGGTCGGCTGGGCCATAGACGCCGTGCGCGCCATGGATGTCGTCGAGCCCTGCATCGTCGACCTGTGCACCGGCTCCGGCGCCATCGCGCTCGCCCTCGCCCAGGAGGTGCCGCGCTCGCGGGTGTACGCCGTGGAGCTGTCCGAGGACGCCCTGAGGTGGACCCGCAAGAACATGGAGGGGTCCAGGGTCGAACTGCGCCAGGGCGACGCCCTGACCGCCTTCCCGGACCTCGACGGACAGGTCGACCTGGTCATCTCCAACCCGCCGTACATCCCGCTCACCGAGTGGGAGTACGTCGCCCCCGAGGCCCGGGACCACGACCCGCAGATGGCCCTGTTCTCCGGCGAGGACGGCCTCGAGCTGATCCGCGGCCTGGAACGCACCGCGCACCGGCTGCTGCGCCCCGGCGGGCTGGTCGTCGTCGAGCACGCCGACACCCAGGGCGGCCAGGTGCCGTGGATCTTCGCCGAGGAGCGGGGCTGGGCCGACGCGGCCGACCACCCCGACCTCAACAACCGCCCGCGGTTCGCGACCGCCCGCAAGGCGCTGCCGTGACGAACCCGCACCCACCCACGACCCCGCAGCACGTGTACGAGGAGGCCCGCTAGATATGGCACGGCGATACGACACCAACGACGCGACCGACCGCGTGACCGGTCTGCGCGAGGCCGCGTCCGCAGTGCGCCGTGGCGAGCTCGTGGTGCTGCCCACGGACACCGTGTACGGCATCGGCGCCGACGCGTTCTCCGCGGAGGCCGTCGGCGACCTGCTCGAGGCCAAGGGCCGGGGCCGCAACATGCCCAGCCCCGTCCTGATCGGCTCCCCGAACACGCTGCACGGCCTGGTCACCGACTTCTCCGAGCAGGCCTGGGAACTGGTCGACGCCTTCTGGCCGGGCGCGCTCACGCTCGTCGCCAAGCACCAGCCGTCGCTCCAGTGGGACCTCGGGGAGACCCGGGGCACCGTCGCCGTGCGGATGCCGCTGCACCCGGTCGCCATCGAGCTGCTCACCGACGTCGGCCCCATGGCCGTGTCGTCGGCCAACCTCACCGGGCACCCGGCGCCGGAGGACTGCGACGCCGCCCAGGCCATGCTCGGCGACTCCGTCTCCGTCTACCTCGACGGCGGCCCCACCCCCGGCATCGTCCCGTCGTCCATCGTGGACGTCACCCGGGAGGTGCCCCTGCTGCTGCGTGCGGGTGCGCTCTCGGCGGAGGAGCTGCGGAAGGTCGTACCCGACCTCGAGGTGGCGAATTGACGGCCCCTGAGGCGGGGCGCGGCATAGGCAGCGGGGAACGTGCGGCGGAGGAGACCACCACGTTCGGCTTCCCGCGCGACAGCTTCCGCATCCTCCACGTCAGCACCGGCAACGTGTGCCGCTCGCCCATCACCGAGCGGCTGACCCGGCATTTCGTGCACGAGCGGCTCGGGGTGCTGGGCGGTCCCCTGATCGTGGAGAGCGCGGGCACCTGGGGGCACGAGGGTGCGCCCATGGAGGCCAACGCGGAGACGGTGCTCGCGGAGTTCGGTGCGGACGCCTCCGGATTCGTGGGGCGCGAGCTGCTGGACGAGCACGTGATCCGGGCGGACCTGGTGCTGACCGCTACGCGGGACCACCGGGCGCAGGTCGTCTCGATGGGGCACTCGGCCGGGCTGCGGACGTTCACGCTGAAGGAGTTCACCCGGCTGGTGAACGCCATCGACCCGGCGACGCTGCCGCCGCTGGAGGACGGCGTGGTCACGCGTGCGCGGGCGCTGGTGCGGGCGGCGGCGGCGCTGCGCGGCTGGCTGCTGGCGCCCACGGCGGAGGCGGACGAGGTGTACGACCCGTACGGGGCGCCGCTGACGTTCTTCCGGTCGATCGGGGACGAGATACATCAGGCGCTGGACCCGGTGGTGACGGCGTTGACGGGGGTCGCGGCGCGGGCGTAGGCGCCGGGTGGGGCCGGGCCGGGACGCCGTGGGGCGGCGACCGGCGTCGCGGCGGTGGGACAACTGGGGCGGTTTTGCCCTTCCGGGCCTACATTGGGACGTGCGTCACCACGCCGAGAAGCAGCCGCACGCCCGGAGCCCACCATGTCGGTCACCCACGCCGTCGAGGCCGATGCCGATGTCCTGCGGCGACAGGACCCGGAGCTGGCCGAGATCCTGCTCGCCGAACACCAGCGGCAGTCGACCACCCTCCAGCTGATCGCCGCCGAGAACTTCACCTCGCCGGCCGTGCTGGCCGCGCTCGGCTCACCGCTGGCCAACAAGTACGCCGAGGGCTACCCGGGCGCCCGGCACCACGGCGGCTGCGAGCTGGTCGACGTCGCCGAGCGTCTCGCCGTGGAGCGCGCCAAGGCACTCTTCGGCGCCGAGCACGCCAACGTGCAGGCGCACTCCGGATCGTCGGCGGTACTGGCCGCGTACGCCGCGCTGCTGCGCCCCGGGGACACCGTGCTGGCGCTGGGCCTGCCCTACGGCGGCCACCTCACCCACGGCTCGCCCGCCAACTTCTCCGGCCGCTGGTTCGACTTCATCGGCTACGGGGTGGACGCCGAGACCGGGTTCATCGACCACGAGCAGGTCCGCACCCTGGCCCGCACCCACCGGCCCAAGGCGATCGTGTGCGGCTCGATCGCCTACCCGCGCCACATCGACCACGCCTTCTTCCGCGAGGTCGCCGACGAGGTCGGCGCCTATCTCATCGCGGACGCCGCCCACCCCATCGGGCTGGTCGCCGGGGGAGCGGCACCCAGCCCGGTGCCGTACGCGGACATCGTCTGCGCCACCACGCACAAGGTGCTGCGGGGCCCGCGCGGCGGCATGATCCTGTGCGGGAGCGAGCTGGCCGAGCGGGTGGACCGGGCGGTGTTCCCCTTCACGCAGGGCGGCGCGCAGATGCACACCATCGCGGCCAAGGCCGTCGCCTTCGGGGAGGCGGCGACCGAGGCGTACGCCGCGTACACCCATCGGGTGGTGGCCAACGCCCGGGAACTGGCCGCCGGCCTGGCCGCCGAGGGCATGGTCGTCACCACCGGCGGCACGGACACCCATCTGCTGACCGCCGACCCGGCGCCGCTCGGCGTCGACGGGCGCACCGCGCGGGGGCGGCTGGCGGCGGCCGGGATGGTCCTGGACTGCTGTGCGCTGCCGCACGCCGACGCGCGCGGCCTGCGCCTGGGCACCGCGGCGGTCACCACGCAGGGCATGCGCGAGGGGGAGATGGGCACCATCGCCGGGCTGCTCGCCGGGGTGGTCAGGGGTGACGTCGAGGCCGCCGGGGCGAGGGAGGCGGTGCGGGACCTGGTCGCGGCCTTCCCGCCGTATCCGGGCTGAACCCGGGTAGGCGCACTCGCGTGCACAGGCACACGTGCAACCATCGTCGCTACCCGGAAGTCTCCACACGTATGCGCGCATCGCTAGGGTGTGGGGCTGTGATGGCCAGCGAGACCTGTGGGGAAGCCCGTGCGTGAATACCTGCTGACGCTCTGCATCACGGCCGCGGTGACGTACCTGCTGACCGGGCCGGTGCGGAAGTTCGCGATCGTGGCGGGGGCGATGCCGGAGATCCGGGCCCGGGACGTGCACCGGGAGCCGACTCCGCGGCTCGGCGGGATCGCGATGTTCTTCGGCCTGTGCGCGGGCATGCTGGTGGCCGACCACCTCACCAACCTCAGCGAGGTCTTCGAGCGGTCCAACGAGCCGCGCGCGCTGCTCTCCGGGGCGGCGCTGATCTGGCTGATCGGTGTCCTGGACGACAAGTTCGAGATCGACGCCCTGATCAAGCTGGGCGCCCAGATGATCGCCGCGGGCGTGATGGTGGTGCAGGGGCTGACGATCCTGTGGCTGCCCATCCCGGGCGTCGGCAACGTGGCGCTGACCCAGTGGCAGGGCACGCTGCTGACGGTGGCGCTGGTGGTCATCACCATCAACGCGGTCAACTTCGTGGACGGGCTTGACGGTCTCGCGGCCGGCATGGTGTGCATCGCCTCGGCGGCGTTCTTCATGTACGCCTACCGGATCTGGTACTCGTACGGCATCGAGGCCGCCGCCCCGGCCACCCTGTTCGCCGCGATCCTGATGGGCATGTGCGTGGGCTTCCTGCCGCACAACATGCACCCGGCGCGGATCTTCATGGGCGACTCCGGCTCGATGCTGATCGGCCTGGTGCTGGCGGCGGGCGCGATCTCGGTCACCGGGCAGGTCGACCCGGACGCGATGAAGCTGTTCTCCGGCTCCGAGCGCAACACCGTGCACCAGATGGTTCCGGTCTACATCCCGCTGCTGATGCCGCTGACCATCATCGCCATCCCGGCCGCCGACCTGATCCTGGCCATCGTGCGGCGCACCTGGCGCGGACAGTCGCCGTTCGCCGCGGACCGGGGGCATCTGCACCACCGGCTGCTGGAGGTCGGGCACTCGCACAGCCGCGCGGTGCTGATCATGTACTTCTGGTCGGCGCTGATCGCCTTCGGCGCGCTGGCCTACTCCGTGAACTCGGCGTCGATGTGGATCGTGCTGGGCGTGGTCTTCCTCAGCGCGGTGGGCCTGGTCCTGCTCCTCCTGCCCCGCTTCACGCCCCGCGCCCCGCGCTGGGCCGAGCGCCTGGTGCCGCCCCGGTACCGGCGCCGCCGGACGGGGGCCGCCGAGGAGCCGGCCCCGGCGCGGGACGTTCCGGCCGGGGGCGACGAGGAGGCCGCACGGGAGGACCGCGAACCGGTGCCGGCCGGGGTCTCGGGCGTCTCCGGTGTCAACGGCGCCACGGCCGTGGGCCCTCGTTCGCGGCTGCCAAGGTAAGAATCCGACGAGAGCATTGCCAACTCGTGGGGAGTTCCTGGGACACTCCTGGGGAGCGAAGCGCCGCATTACCAGACAATTCGGCGCTGTAACAGCTCAAACGCGCAGTGTCACTCTCATGTGTGAGAGTAAGCACACCCGCAGGTAAAGACCTCATCAAATAGTTTGTGATACGGTTCACGAGAACCCCCGGATAGAGCCGATGGACCGCAGTGCGACGGTCCCCTCGGCGTGAGGACCCCACTCAGCCCGGGACTACGCTCGTCCATGACGACACCCCTGCCCCCTGTGTGAAATGCGGAGTTGCCGCCATGCCGTCCAACGACGTCCGGACCCTGGCCCAGGCCGCCGTACCCACGGCTGCCGCCGGCGCGATCGCCGCCGTCGTCAGCGCGGTGGTCGCCGGCGGCAAGGGGGCGATCGGAGCCGTCGTCGCGACGCTGGTGGTCATCCTCTTCATGGGTCTCGGTCTCTACGTACTGCAGCGCACCGCCAAATCGCTTCCGCACCTGTTCCAGGCGATGGGCCTGATGCTCTACGCCGCTCAGATTCTGCTGCTGTTCGTCTTCCTCGCCGCGTTCAAGAACACCACGCTGTTCAACCCCCGGTCCTTCGCGATCACGCTGGTCGCCGGGACGCTCGTATGGATCGCCGCGCAGACGCGCGCCCACATGAAGGCCAAGATCCTCTACGTCGAGCCCGACTCGAAGGGCGACAAGCCCGAGAAGACGGGGCACTCGTCGTGAGGGGTAGGGCCGGGATAAAGGCGGGTTGGAGATCCTGCTATCGTCCGGTGCCAACTGCGGCATCGCGGGCGCGGGCATCCGAGCTGACGCCTGCTCAATCGCGAGGCGAGATGCCCCACAGCCGCCCCCACATCCGTAACACCAGTCCCGTGCCGAACCGCGGCCCCGTGCCGCGCCGACACAACGAGGTTGCCGTACCCATGCGCCACGATGAAGGAGCCCGCGGTGAGTGCTGACCCGACGCAGGTGCTCGCCTTCGAGACCGACTGCCACATTTTTGACGGCTGCGGCTTCGCCGAGGTTTCCCCGGGCCTGCACTCGTTCCTGTTCCAGCCTCTCTGGGGCGACGGAGACAGCAACCTGTACTTCAACAAGCCGATGCTGCTGGCGCTGCTCGGCTCGATCATCATCGTCGGCTTCTTCTGGGCGGCCTTCCGCAAGCCGCAGGTCGTGCCCGGCAAGCTCCAGATGGTCGCCGAGGCCGGTTACGACTTCATCCGGCGCGGGGTCGTCTACGAGACCATCGGCAAGAAGGAAGGCGAGAAGTACGTCCCGCTGGTCGTCTCGCTCTTCTTCTTCGTCTGGATGATGAACCTCTGGTCGATCATCCCGGTCGCCCAGTTCCCGGTCACCTCGATCATCGCCTACCCGCTGGTCCTGGCCCTGATCGTCTACGTCACCTGGGTGGCGCTGACCTTCAAGCGGCAGGGTTTCGTCGGCTTCTGGAAGAACGTCACCGGCTACGACAAGTCGCTCGGTGCGGTGCTGCCGCTGGCCATGCTGATCGAGCTCTTCTCGAACCTGCTGATCCGCCCGTTCACGCACGCGGTGCGACTCTTCGCGAACATGTTCGCCGGTCACACCCTGCTGGTGCTGTTCACCATCGCCAGCTGGTACCTGCTGAACGGCATCGGCATCGCCTACGCCGGCGTCTCGTTCGTGATGGTGCTGGTGATGACCGCCTTCGAGCTGTTCATCCAGGCGCTGCAGGCCTACGTGTTCGTCCTGCTGACCTGCACCTACATCCAGGGCGCGCTGGCCGAGCACCACTGAGCCCAGCGCCCGTCCCGACCCCAACAAGTCGTCCGGTGGCCAACCCCCACCGGTCCGTAAAGGAAAAGGAAGAACTGGCATGTCCCAGACCCTTGCTGCCGTCGAAGGTTCCCTCGGTTCCATCGGTTACGGTCTCGCCGCGATCGGCCCCGGCGTCGGCGTCGGCATCATCTTCGGTAACGGCACCCAGGCCCTGGCCCGTCAGCCCGAGGCGGCCGGCCTGATCCGTGCCAACCAGATCCTCGGCTTCGCCTTCTGTGAGGCGCTGGCGCTGATCGGTCTGGTCATGCCGTTCGTCTACGGCTACTGATCGCTGATCCCAGACCAGCCGACTAGACGAAAGGCACCCCCATGAGCCAGCTGCTCACGATCGCGGCAGAGGAGCAGAACCCCCTCATCCCGCCGATCCCCGAGCTTGTCATCGGCCTGATCGCCTTCGTCATCGTCTTCGGCTTCCTCGCCAAGAAGCTTCTCCCGAACATCAACAAGGTTCTGGAAGAGCGTCGCGAGGCCATCGAGGGCGGTATCGAGAAGGCCGAGGCCGCGCAGACCGAGGCCCAGAGCGTCCTCGAGCAGTACAAGGCCCAGCTCGCCGAGGCCCGGCACGAGGCCGCGCGACTGCGTCAGGAGGCGCAGGAGCAGGGCGCCGCGCTCATCGCCGAGATGCGGGCGGAAGGCCAGCGGCAGCGTGAGGAGATCATCGCCGCCGGTCACGCCCAGATCGAGGCCGACCGCAAGGCCGCCGCGTCGGCGCTGCGCCAGGACGTCGGCAAGCTCGCCACCGAGCTGGCCGGCAAGCTGGTCGGCGAGTCCCTCGAGGACCACGCCCGCCAGAGCCGCGTCATCGACCGGTTCCTGGACGAGCTCGACGCGAAGGCCGAGGCCGCGCGATGAACGGAGCGAGCCGCGAGGCCCTGGCAGCCGCACGTGAGCGTCTCGACGCGCTGACGGACTCCACGTCCGTGGACGCGGCCTCGCTCGCCGACGAGCTGGCCGCCGTCACCGCGCTGCTCGACCGCGAGGTGTCGCTGCGTCGGGTCCTCACCGACCCGGCGCAGGCCGGTGAGGCCAAGGCCGAGCTGGCGCAGCGCCTGCTCGGCACCCAGGTCGGCGGCGCGACCGTCGACCTGGTGGGCGGCATGGTGCGCTCCCGCTGGTCGCAGTCCCGCGACCTGGTGGACGCGCTGGAGGAGCTGGCGAACACCGCCGACCTCACCGCCGCCCAGCAGTCCGGCACGCTCGACGACGTCGAGGACGAGCTGTTCCGGTTCGGCCGGATCGTCTCCTCCGACACCGAGCTGCGGGCCGCGCTGACCAACCGGCGGGCCGGCAACGCCGCCAAGGGCGAGCTGCTGCGCAGCCTGCTCGGCGGCAGGGCCAGGCCGGTCACCGAGCGTCTGGTGACGCGCCTTGTGACCGCGCCGCGGGGACGTAGCCTGGAGACGGGACTCGAGTCCCTGTCCAAGCTCGCCGCCGAGCGCCGGGACCGCATGGTCGCCGTCGTCACGTCGGCGGTACCGCTGAGCGACGCGCAGAAGCAGCGCCTGGGCGCTGCCCTCGCCAAGCTCTACGGCCGTCCCATGCACCTCAACCTGGACGTGGACCCCGAGGTCCTCGGCGGGATCCGGGTGCAGGTCGGTGACGAGGTCATCAACGGCTCCATCGCCGACCGCCTCGAGGACGCCGGCCGCCGCCTGGCGGGCTAGCGCCGCGCGGCGGGCACGCCAACCGAACAAGCAGTACGTACTTACGGCCCTGGTTGGGCCGTGCAGAGGATGCAAAGTTTCTGGGGGGAGCCCCCAGATCCCCCAAAGAAACTTCGGGCCCAACAAGGAGAGCAGGGAACCCAGATGGCGGAGCTCACGATCCGGCCGGAGGAGATCCGGGACGCGCTGGAGAACTTTGTCCAGTCGTACAAGCCGGACGCGGCCTCGCGCGAGGAGGTCGGTACGGTCACCCTTGCCGGCGACGGCATCGCGAAGGTCGAGGGTCTGCCCTCGGCCATGGCCAACGAACTGCTGAAGTTCGAGGACGGCACCCTCGGCCTCGCCCTCAACCTCGAGGAGCGCGAGATCGGTGCCATCGTCCTCGGTGAGTTCAGCGGCATCGAGGAGGGGCAGCCGGTCAGCCGTACCGGCGAGGTCCTCTCCGTAGCGGTGGGCGAGGGCTACCTCGGCCGCGTGGTCGACCCCCTCGGCAACCCGATCGACGGCCTCGGCGAGATCGAGACCTCCGGTCGCCGCGCCCTCGAGCTGCAGGCCCCCACGGTCATGCAGCGCAAGTCGGTGCACGAGCCGATGGAGACCGGCTACAAGGCCGTCGACGCGATGACCCCGATCGGCCGCGGTCAGCGTCAGCTGATCATCGGTGACCGCCAGACCGGCAAGACCGCCCTGGCCGTCGACACGATCATCAACCAGCGTGACAACTGGCGCACCGGCGACCCGAAGAAGCAGGTCCGCTGCATCTACGTCGCCATCGGCCAGAAGGGCTCGACCATCGCGTCGGTCCGCCGCGCGCTGGAGGAGAACGGCGCGCTGGAGTACACGACCATCGTCGCCGCCCCGGCCTCGGACCCGGCCGGCTTCAAGTACCTGGCGCCGTACACCGGCTCGGCCATCGGCCAGCAGTGGATGTACGAGGGCAAGCACGTCCTGATCATCTTCGACGACCTGTCGAAGCAGGCCGACGCCTACCGCGCCGTCTCGCTGCTGCTGCGCCGTCCGCCGGGCCGCGAGGCCTACCCGGGCGACGTCTTCTACCTGCACTCCCGCCTGCTGGAGCGCTGCGCCAAGCTCTCCGACGAGATGGGCGCCGGTTCGATGACCGGTCTGCCGATCGTCGAGACCAAGGCCAACGACGTCTCGGCGTTCATCCCGACCAACGTCATCTCCATCACCGACGGCCAGTGCTTCCTGGAGTCGGACCTGTTCAACGCCGGTCAGCGCCCCGCGCTGAACGTCGGTATCTCCGTCTCCCGAGTCGGTGGTTCCGCGCAGCACAAGGCGATGAAGCAGGTCTCCGGCCGTCTGCGCGTGGACCTCGCCCAGTTCCGTGAGCTGGAGGCGTTCGCCGCCTTCGGTTCCGACCTGGACGCCGCGTCCAAGGCGCAGCTGGAGCGCGGTCAGCGCATGGTCGAGCTGCTCAAGCAGGACCAGTACCAGCCGATGGCCACCGAGGACCAGGTCGTCTCCGTGTGGGCCGGTACCACCGGCAAGATGGACGACGTCCCGGTCTCCGACATCCGCCGCTTCGAGAAGGAGCTCCTGGAGTACCTGCACCGCAAGGAGCAGGGCCTCATGACCTCCATCCGGGAGGGCGGCAAGATGTCCGACGACACCCTCCAGGCCGTCGGCGACGCGATCGCGGAGTTCAAGAAGCAGTTCGAGACCGGCGACGGCAAGCTGCTCGGCGAGGACGCTCCGGCCGCTGCCGCCAAGTGACGTAAGGAAGGACCTGACTCATGGGAGCCCAGCTCCGGGTCTACAAGCGTCGCATCCGATCCGTCACCGCGACCAAGAAGATCACGAAGGCGATGGAGATGATCGCCGCCTCGCGCGTCGTCAAGGCGCAGCGCAAGGTGGCGGCCTCCACGCCGTACGCGACCGAGCTCACCCGGGCGGTCACGGCGGTCGGCACGGGTTCCACCACCCGGCACCCGCTCACCACCCAGGCCGAGACGGTCACCCGGTCCGCGGTGCTGCTGCTGACGAGCGACCGCGGTCTGGCCGGCGCATTCAACTCCAACGCCATCAAGCAGGCGGAGCAGCTCACCGAGCGGCTCGAGCGCGAGGGCAAGGAGGTCGTCGTCTACATCGTCGGCCGGCGCGGTGTGGCGCACTACAACTTCCGTGAGCGCAAGATCGCGGAGTCGTGGAGCGGCTTCACCGACCAGCCCTCGTACGCGGACGCCAAGAAGGTCGCGGCCCCGCTGATCGAGGCCATCGAGAAGGACACCGCGGACGGCGGCGTGGACGAGCTCCACATCGTCTACACGGAGTTCGTCTCGATGATGACGCAGACCGCGGTCGGCGACCGGCTGCTGCCGCTGAGCCTCGACGAGGTCGCGGGGGAGACGACCGCCAAGGACGAGATCCTCCCGCTGTACGACTTCGAGCCGTCGGCGGAGGACGTCCTCGACGCCCTGCTGCCGCGGTACGTCGAGAGCCGGATCTACAACGCGCTGCTCCAGTCGGCCGCCTCCAAGCACGCCGCCACGCGGCGCGCGATGAAGTCGGCCACCGACAACGCGGGCGAGCTGATCAACACGCTCTCCCGTCTTGCCAACGCGGCCCGCCAGGCCGAAATCACCCAGGAAATCAGCGAGATCGTCGGTGGCGCGAGCGCCCTGGCCGACGCGACCGCGGGGAGTGACAAGTAATGACCACCACTGTTGAGCCGACCGCTGCGGCGGGCGTGGCCACCGGCCGCGTCGCGCGGGTCATCGGCCCGGTCGTCGACGTGGAGTTCCCCGTCGACGCGATGCCGGAGATCTACAACGCCCTGCACGTCGAGGTCGCCGACCCGGCGAACGCGGGCGAGAAGAAGACGCTGACCCTGGAGGTCGCCCAGCACCTGGGCGACGGCCTGGTCCGCACCATCTCCATGCAGCCCACCGACGGCCTGGTCCGCCAGGCCCCGGTCGTCGACACCGGCGACGGCATCACCGTCCCGGTCGGCGACTTCACCAAGGGCAAGGTGTTCAACACCCTCGGTGAGGTGCTGAACGTCGACGAGCAGCACACGGGCGAGCGCTGGTCCATCCACCGCAAGGCCCCGAACTTCGACGAGCTCGAGTCGAAGACCGAGATGTTCGAGACCGGCGTCAAGGTCATCGACCTGCTGACCCCGTACGTCAAGGGCGGCAAGATCGGTCTGTTCGGCGGCGCCGGCGTCGGCAAGACGGTGCTCATCCAGGAGATGATCTACCGCGTCGCCAACAACCACGACGGTGTGTCGGTGTTCGCCGGTGTCGGTGAGCGCACCCGTGAGGGCAACGACCTCATCGACGAGATGACCGAGTCGGGCGTCATCGACAAGACCGCCCTGGTCTTCGGTCAGATGGACGAGCCCCCGGGCACCCGTCTGCGCGTCGCGCTGGCCGGCCTCACCATGGCCGAGTACTTCCGTGACGTCCAGAAGCAGGACGTGCTGTTCTTCATCGACAACATCTTCCGCTTCACCCAGGCCGGTTCCGAGGTCTCGACCCTGCTCGGCCGCATGCCCTCCGCGGTGGGCTACCAGCCGAACCTGGCCGACGAGATGGGCCTCCTCCAGGAGCGCATCACCTCGACCCGCGGTCACTCGATCACCTCGATGCAGGCGATCTACGTCCCCGCGGACGACCTGACCGACCCGGCCCCGGCCACCACCTTCGCCCACCTCGACGCGACGACGGTGCTCTCCCGTCCGATCTCCGAGAAGGGCATCTACCCGGCCGTGGACCCGCTGGACTCCACGTCCCGGATCCTGGACCCGCGGTACATCTCGCAGGACCACTACGACGCTGCCATGCGCGTGAAGAACATCCTGCAGAAGTACAAGGACCTCCAGGACATCATCGCGATCCTCGGTATCGACGAGCTCGGCGAGGAGGACAAGCTGGTCGTCCAGCGTGCCCGCCGCGTGGAGCGCTTCCTGTCCCAGAACACCCACGTCGCCAAGCAGTTCACCGGTGTGGACGGCTCGGACGTGCCGCTGGACGAGTCGATCGCCGCGTTCAACGCGATCTGCGACGGTGAGTTCGACCACTTCCCCGAGCAGGCGTTCTTCATGTGCGGTGGTCTCGAGGACCTGAAGAAGAACGCGAAGGAGCTGGGCGTCTCCTGAGCCTCGCGCTCGTGGTGGGCCTCGCGCTCACGTCCGAGGGGGCGGGCACGTCCCGCCCCCTCTGCCACGCCCATTAGACTTGTAACCAACACCCGGCAGAACCGCCGGGTGGTGACCCGAGGAGCCACCTTGGCTGCTGAGCTGCACGTCGCGCTGGTCGCGGCCGACCGAGAGGTCTGGTCCGGCGAGGCCACCCTGGTCGTCGCGCGCACCACGTCCGGCGACATCGGCGTCATGCCCGGTCACCAGCCGCTGCTCGGTGTGCTGGAGTCGGGCCCGGTGACCATCCGTACGAGCGAGGGTGGGACGGTCGTCGCCGCGGTGCACGGCGGTTTCATCTCGTTCGCGGACAACAAGCTGTCGCTGCTGGCCGAGATCGCCGAGCTGTCGGACGAGATCGACGTCCAGCGTGCGGAGCGGGCGCTCGAGCGCGCGAAGTCGGAGGCCGACGCCTCCGCGGAGCGTCGCGCGGACGTCCGACTGCGCGCGGCGGCGGCGCGCTGACCCATGGGGCCAGCTCCCGGGGCCGTTAGGCTCTGGGGGAGCCGTACTGTGACGTGACTCAGCCGCGGCTGGGACCGGAGTGATCCGGACCCGGCCGCGGCTGAGCCGGATGTGGGACTTTTTTCCGTTCCGTTACCTAGGAGACGAGGAGGTCGGTGCCGATGGTCCTCGCTCTGACTGTGTGCGGAATCGTCGTCGCCCTCGTGGTGGTGGGACTGTTCGTCTTCGGCCTGCGCCGCCGGCTGATCCAGCGCTCGGGCGGCACCTTCGACTGCTCCCTGCGCTGGGACGCTCCGAAAGAGGGCGACGGCAACGGCAAAGGATGGGCTTACGGCGTGGCCCGGTACAACGGCGACCGAGTCGAGTGGTACCGGGTCTTTTCGTACTCGCCCCGTCCGCGCCGCGTCCTGGAGCGCTCCGCGATCGAGGTGGCCGGCCGCCGGGTCCCCGAGGGCGAGGAGGAGCTGGCGCTGCTCTCCGACTCCGTGGTCCTGGCCTGTCTGCACCGGGGCACGCGTCTGGAGCTGGCGATGAGCGAGGACGCGCTGACCGGTTTCCTCGCGTGGCTGGAGGCGGCCCCACCGGGGCAGCGGGTGAACGTGGCGTAGCCGCGCCCCGCCCCCGACGGGCGGGAAAGCTCCCCCGGACCAGGTCCGGGGGAGCTTCGCCGTCGTTCGGGTTCGGTACTGTCCGGTGACTACTTCAGGCCGCTGTCGATGGCGCTCACCAGCTCGCCGTTCGCGGTGTCACCGCTGAACTCCCAGAAGAAGGCGCCGCCCAGGCCCTGCTGCTCGGCCCAGTCCATCTTGGACTTCACGGTCGCCGGGGTGTCGTAGGACCACCAGTTGGTGCCGCAGTGCGCGTACGCGGTGCCGGCGACGGTGCCGGTGGACGGGCAGCTGTTCTTGAGGACCTTGTAGTCCTCGATGCCCTGCTCGTACGTGCCCGCCGCCGGGCCGGTCGCGGTGCCGCCGGGCGCGGACTGGGTCACGCCGGTCCAGCCGCGGCCGTAGAAGCCGATGCCCAGCAGCAGCTTGTCGGCCGGGACGCCCTTGGCCTTGAACTTCGCGATCGCGTCGGCGGAGGTGAAGCCCTGCTGCGGGATGCCGGGGTACGAGGTCAGTGGCGAGTGCGGAGCGGTCGGGCCGTTCTTCGCCCAGGCGCCGAAGAAGTCGTACGTCATCACGTTGTACCAGTCGATGTACTGCGCGGCGGCGCCGTAGTCGGCGGCGTCGATCTTGCCGCCGTCGGTGGCGTCGGCGGTGACGGCCGCGGTGACCAGGTCGTTGCCGAACTGGGCGCGCATGGCCTTCATCATGGTGCTGAAGGCGTTCGGGGCGCTGGTCGTGTCACAGCTGAGACCGCAGGCGTTCGGGTACTCCCAGTCCAGGTCGATGCCGTCGAAGACGTCGGCCCAGCGCGGGTCCTCCACCAGGTCGTGGCAGGACTTGGCGAAGGCGGCCGGGTTCTTCACGGCGTCGGGGAAGCCGCCGGACCAGGTCCAGCCGCCGAACGACCACAGCACCTTGATGTGCGGGTACATCTGCTTCAGCTTGCGCAGCTGGTTGAAGTTGCCGCGCAGCGGCTGGTCCCAGGTGTCGGCCTTGCCGTCGACGGACTGGTCGGCGGTGTAGGCCTTGTCGTAGTCGGCGTAGGCGTCGCCGATGGTGCACTTGCCGCCCTGGACGTTGCCGAAGGCGTAGTTGATGTGCGTGATCTTCTCGGCGGAGCCGGAGGTGACCAGGTTCTTCACGTGGTAGTTGCGCCCGTAGACGCCCCAGTTGGTGAAGTAGCCCAGCTTGACCTCGTCGCTCGGGCCCGGGTTGCCGCCGCCGTCGCCGCCGGTGGTGGTGACCTTGACGGCGCCGCTGACCGGGCCGGTCTGGTCGGCGGTGTCGCGGGCCTGGACGGTGTAGGAGTAGTCGGTGCCCTTGGTCAGGCCCGTGTCGGTGTACGAGGTGCCGGTCACGGTGGCGACCTTGGCGCCGTCGCGCAGGACGTCGTAGTTCTTGACGCCCTTGTCGTCGGTCGCCGCCGACCAGGACAGCTTCACCGAGGTGTCGGTGATGTCCGAGGCGGTCGGTGTGCCGGGGGCGGAGGGTGCCTGGTCGCCGGGGACGGAGCCGCCGTCGCAGGAGCCGCCGTTGAGCTTGCAGCCGGAGGGGGAGCCGGAGCCGGAGCCGTTGAAGCCGAACGAGACCGAGGCGCCGGGGGCGAGGGTGCCGTTCCAGCCGACGTTCTTGGCGGTCCAGTGGTCGCCGGAGTTGGTGACCGTGGCGTCCCAGGCCGAGGTGACCTTGGTGCCGGAGGGGAAGTCCCACTCCACGGTCCAGGAGTTGATGGTGGTGGTGCCGGTGTTCTTCACCGTCCACTTGCCCTCGAAGCCGGAGCCCCAGTCCTGGGTCTTGGTGTAGGTGGCCGTCGCACTGGTGGCGGCCTGGGCGGGACTGGCGAGTCCGACGAGGCCGGCGAAGGGGAGCGCCAGGGTCGCGACCGCCGCCGCGGCTTTGTGTCTGAAGCGCACGCTGCGCCTCCTTTATGGGGAAACCTATGGGGAGGTTGTTATGGGCATGACTGAGCCTCCATGCCCGAGTGCCGCGAGAATAGAAAGGTCTGGACCACGGGTCAATAGGTCTGGACCACTGCTCCCGGGTTTCGGCTAGATCCCCAACTCCTGCGCCAGCACCGCCGCTTGCACCCGGCTGCGCAGCCCCAGCTTGCCCAGCAGGCGGCTGACGTGCGTCTTCACCGTCGCCTCGGCCATGTCCAGCCGCTCGGCGACCGCCGCGTTGGACAGTCCCTCACCGAGACAGGACAGCACCTCGCGTTCGCGCCGGGTCAGATCCTTCAGCACGGCCGGATCGGCGGCCGGCTCCCGCGCGGCCGGCTGCGCGGCGAACTCGGCGATCAGCCGTCGGGTGACGGCCGGGGCGACGATGCCCTCACCGCCCGCCACCGTGCGCACGGCGGCGATCAGGTCCTTCGCCTCGGTGTTCTTCAGCAGGAACCCGGCGGCCCCGGCCCGCAGCGCGCCGAACACGTACTCGTCGAGGTCGAAGGTGGTCAGCACGAGCACGTCGGCCAGCCCCTCGCCGACCACCCGCCGCGTCGCCGACACCCCGTCGAGCCGCGGCATCTGAACGTCCATCAGCACCAGGTCCGGGCGCAGCTCCCGGGCCAGCGCCACCGCCCGCTCACCGTCGGCGGCCTCCCCGACCACCTCGATGTCGGGGGCGCTGCCCAGGATCAGGACCAGTCCGGCGCGGACGGCCGACTGGTCCTCGGCGACCAGGACGCGGATCATGCCGTCAGTCTCCTTCGGTGAGGGGCAGTGCGGCGCGCACCGCCCAGACCTTGCCGCCGCCCGGTCCGGGCGCCGCCTCGGGAGAGGCCTCGAACGTGCCGTGCAGCAGGGCGGCGCGCTCCCGCATGCCGACCAGCCCGGCACCCGAACCGGGCGCGCGCGGGGCGTCCCGGCCGCCGTACGGGCTGGTCACCGCCACGCGCAGGACGCCGTCCGCGCGGGACAGCGACACGGTGACCGGGCCCGGCGCTGCGTGCTTGAGGGCGTTGGTGAGCGACTCCTGCACGATCCGGTAGGCGGCCAGCTCCACCGGCGCCGGCAGCCCCGGCCCGTGCGCCGCCTGAAGGGTGACGTCCAGCCCGTTGGCGCGGGCCGTGTCGACCAGCGTGCCGATGCCGTCGAGGGTGGGGGCGGGGGCCGGTTCGGTGTCGCCGCCGGCGTCCCGCAGGATGCCGATCAGCCGCCGCATCTCGGCCAGCCCCTCCACGCTGTTCTCCCGGATGACGGTCAGCGCCTGCCGGGTCGTGCCGGGGTCCTCCAGGGAGAGCGCGGCCGTGGAGTGGATGGCGATGGCGGACAGGTGGTTGGCGACCAGGTCGTGCAGCTCCCGGGCCATCCGCGAACGTTCCGCGGTGACCGCCTGGACCCGGTCCATCTCGGCCAGCAGCGCCGTCTGCTCCGCCCGCAGCCGCGCGGCCTCCGCGGCCTCGCGGTGACTGCGGACGATCAGGCCGGTGGAGGCCGGAGCGAACGACACGACGCCCACGCCGACACCGATCAGCAGTGCCTCGGGCACCCGCCACACCGCGTACGGCACCACCGTCGCGGCGACGGTGAGCAGGCCGGTGATCCACGGGATGCGGCGGGCCGCGGCGGGCGGGCCGTACAGGACGGCCGCGTACATGACGTCCGTGTACATCAGGACCGTGACCAGGTTCCCCTGCGTCATCGTGTCCACGGCCAGCGCGGCGGTGCCGGCGAGCAGCGCCGAACGCGGGGCGGCCCGGCGCAGCACCTCGCAGCCGGCCAGCACGGCGAGGGGCGCGAGCAGCGGCCAGCGGCCCTCGAACAGCACCATCGGCTGGCCGGCCGGCCGCATGCCCAGACCGATGCCCCACAGCAGCAGCCCGCCGAGCAGCCCGGCCGCCCCGACGTACACGTCGAAGCGGTGCGGGCGGGGCGGTCGTACGGCCATGGCCCCATCCAACACCGCGGGCGGGTCCGACGCCTGGTGCCGGGGGAGGGTCCCGGACTGCATCTTTCGATGTACCCGAGGTTCGTCACCGGCGACGACGATCCCCGCGGCCCGGCACGGGAGCCTGAGAGGGTGACCGAGAGGAGCGAACCGTGATCGTCACCCTGATCATCGCCTGCGAGATCGGCTTCTGGGTGCTGCTGGCGGCGGGACTGGCCGTCCGCTACGTGCTGAGGATGCCGCGCACCGGCCTGGCGCTGCTGCTGTGCGAGCCGCTGCTGGAGGTCGTGCTGCTGGTGGTCACCGCGATCGACCTGAAGAACGGCGCGGAACCGAGCTGGAAGCACGGTCTGGCCGCCCTCTACATCGGCTACACGGTCGGTCACGGCCACCGCACGGTGAAGTGGCTCGACGGCCACGCCGCGCACCGCTTCGACGGCCGCCCGCTGGTGCGCCCGCCGCGCTACGGCATGGCCCGGGCCCGCCACGAGGGCAGGGTCTGGCTGGGCACGCTCCTCGGCGCCGCCGTCGCGGCCGGGCTCCTCCAGCTCGCGATCTGGTACGTCGACGACCCGAGCCGCGTCTCGTCGCTGGAGAGCTGGCAGTACGCCGCCTGGCGGGCCGCCGGCATCCACGGCCTGGTCGCCCTGTCGTACCTGATCTGGCCGAGGAAGGGGCCGACGGGGGCCTCTGCGAACGCCGCGGAGGAAACGCGCCCCGAAGGGGCGCGGGGAACGGCGCGCTCAACCACCACGAAGGGATAGCCGACCGACGCCCTGACGCTGCCCCCGCGGAGCGTCTAGCGTTCGCCGCCCGGCACCCACAGCACGTCGCCGACCTCCTTGTTGGCCGTGCGGGCCAGGATGAACAGCAGGTCCGACAGACGGTTGAGGTAGGTCGCCGTCAGCGGGTTCATCGTCTCGCCGTGGACCTCCAGCGCCGCCCACGTCGAGCGCTCGGCCCGGCGGACCACCGTGCACGCCTGGTGCAGCAGGGCCGCGCCGGGCGTCCCGCCGGGGAGGATGAAGGAGCGCAGCTTCTCCAGCTCCGCGTTGAAGCGGTCGCAGTCCTCCTCCAGCCGGTCGATGTAGAACTGCTCCACCCGCAGCGGCGGGAACTCCGGGTTCTCCGCGACCGGCGTCGACAGGTCCGCGCCCACGTCGAACAGGTCGTTCTGGACGCGGACGAGGACCTTGACGACGTCCTCGCCCAGCCCGCCCAGCGCGATCGCGGTGCCGATCACCGCGTTCGCCTCGTTGGCGTCGGCGTACGCCGAGATGCGCAGATCGGTCTTGGGCACCCGGCTCATGTCGCCGAGAGCGGTGGTGCCCTTGTCGCCGGTGCGGGTGTAGATGCGCGTCAGGTTGACCATGCACCCAGCGTAGTGACGCCCCCTGCGTACGGAACACACGTGTGCCCACCGTCACGGCCGACGTCCAGCCAGGCCTCGAACGCCAACCCGATCAGCACGCCGGGCAGCGGCGCGCGCAGGCCCCTCACCAGCGCGGCCGGCACCAGCGGGACCGCCCGCCGGATGCCGGCGATGCTGGACGAGAGGGAGGAGCCGCTGAGCGAGAAGGTGCTCAACTACGCCGTACGTGGCGCGGAATGACCCTCCCCGGTGTGATGTCCGTCATCTGAGACGTGACGCGCGTTACTAACCGGTCACACAGCCCCTCACGAGCGCTAGTGTCCGGCCGAGAGAAGAAGGACAGCGCGTATCAGGGGAGTCGCACAGTGGCACGGAAGCTCGCCGTCATCGGAGCCGGTCTCATGGGGTCCGGCATCGCCCAGGTCTCCGCGCAGGCGGGCTGGGACGTCGTCCTGCGCGACGTCACCGACGAGGCGCTGGCGCGTGGCACGGACGGCATCAAGGCCTCGTACGACAAGTTCGTCGCCAAGGGCAGGCTGGCGGCCGAGGAGGCCGAGGCCGCGCTCGGGCGCATCACCTCGACCACCGACCTGGACGCCGCCGCCGACGCGGACGTCGTCGTCGAGGCCGTCTTCGAGAAGCTCGAGGTCAAGCACGAGATCTTCCGCGCCCTCGACAAGCTGGTGAAGGAGGAGGCCGTGCTCGCCTCCAACACCTCCGCCATCCCGATCACCAAGATCGCGGCGGTCACGGAGCGCCCGGAGCGCGTCGTCGGCACCCACTTCTTCTCGCCGGTGCCGATGATGCAGTTGTGCGAGCTGGTGCGCGGCTACAAGACCAGCGACGAAACGCTCGCCGCCGCGCGGGAGTTCGCCGAGTCCGTCGGCAAGACCTGCATCGTCGTCAACCGCGACGTCGCCGGCTTCGTCACCACCCGGCTCATCTCCGCCCTCGTGGTCGAGGCCGCCAAGCTGTACGAGTCGGGCGTCGCCACCGCCGAGGACATCGACGTGGCCTGCAAGCTGGGCTTCGGCCACGCCATGGGGCCGCTGGCGACCGCCGACCTGACGGGCGTGGACATCCTGCTGCACGCCACCGAGAACATCTACACCGAGTCCCAGGACGAGAAGTTCGCGCCGCCGGAGCTGATGCGCCGGATGGTGGACGCCGGTGACATCGGACGCAAGAGCGGGCAGGGCTTCTACAAGCACTGAGCTCCGCCCACCGCCTCGGCGTCCAGATCACACGCCGGGGTGAATTCGGTATCGGTTCGCTTACGGGCGGCAACCTCGAGCCGTTTCACACAGTCAGAGGTTGCATCACCTCACCGCACGCCGAGCACCGGCACGACACACACCGCGGAGCACGAGACGCACGCACGGGAGCGCATATGCACATCAGGGGCGACCACGCCGAGCTGGTCGTCGGGGGCCGCCTCGACGTCCGGACCGCGGCGGACGCCCGTACCGTCCTGCACGCGGCCGTCGACGACGGAGTCGGCGACCTCGTGCTCGACCTGTCCGAACTGGACTCCTGGGACGCCACCGGACTCGGCGTGATCATGGGAGCCCACCGGCGGGCCGGCCGCTGCGGCCGGCGCCTGGTGCTGCGCGGTGTACCCCCGCAGATGCAGCGCCTGCTGGTGGCCACCCGGCTGCACCGGATCCTGGCCATCGAGGGCGGCATCGGGGTGGAGACCCTGCCCCGCGTGTGACGACCCGGGCCACCGCGCCCGGCGCGACGGGGGCCGGGGTGGGATGGGCGGGGACACAGGGGGTACCGGAAATGCGGCACCCCTCGGCGAATCGCCCGACGCACGCAATCCTCACGAGACCGTGACCTCTCGGTCGGCCCGGTACCCCGGACTGTCGGAGATACTGAGCGAAGGTTTAGGGTCTGGCTGCCCGCTGCCTTGCAACCCTCGAGCGGGACCGGACCAGGAGCGACAGCGCGGTGTGCGGCAAACCGGGGGGTTGGACAGCACTCGCCGCTTTTGGGGGGCTTGAACCTATGGACCCGAACAACCAGGGGCCCGAGGAGTACGGCCACGACGGCCCGGCGCCGCGCCCGCGCCCGCCCAGGGACCCCCTCACGCCCGACCTCGGACAGCACGCGCCCGCGCTCGCCCGCACGGTGCAACTCGTCTCCGGCGACTTCCTGCTGACCGTCAACCCCGTCGACGGCAGCGAGATCGAGGTCTGCCCGCCGGGGGAGCGGCCCACCGCGCCCGGCAAGCTCACCGCGGCAGAACGCGCCGAGATCGAGCGCGCCACCAGACCGCCCGTCCCGCCGGGCCCGGCCGACCGGCCGGCACTGCCGCTGCTGGCCCGCCAGGACGAACGCGAACGCCTGGTGCGCCTGCTCGCACGCGGGCGCTCCGTGCGCCTCACCGGCCCCGGCGGCTCCGGCCGCACCCGGCTGCTGGACACCGTCGCCGAGGACTGCGCCGACCTCGCGCCCGACGGCGTCGTACGCCTCAACGGCTTCCACCGCACCGCCGACGACCTCCTGCACGACCTCTTCTACGCCGTCCACCGCGCGCCCCTGCACCGCCCCGCCCGCGACGAACTGCTCGCCCGGATCCGTGAGATCGGCGCGGTCGTGGTGATCGACGATGTCGAACTCGGCGGCGCGGCGCTCGACGAGCTGCTCGACGCCACCCCCGAGTGCGCGTTCCTGCTCGGCGCCACCCCCGACGTGCCCGCGCCGTCCGCGGGCTCCGCCGTCGAGGAGGTCTTCCTCGCCGGCCTCGACCGCTCCGACGGAGTGGACCTGCTCGAGCGCGCCGCCGGCCGCAGCCTCACCGAGGAGGAGGCCAACTGGGCGGGCGACCTCTGGTTCGAGTCCGAGGGCCTGCCGCTGCGCTTCGTCCAGGCCGGTGCCCTGCTGCGCCAGCACGACCGGCTGCGGGCCGGTGAAGACGCCGTCGACGAGTACGGCGTCTTCGCCGACGCCGCCCCCGAGGACGCCACGCCCTACGACACCGGCACCGGCGGCGACGTACCCCTGCCCGCCCTCGGCGAGGCCGCCGCTCCCGCGCCGCTGCTCGCCTCCCGGCTCAGCGCCTCCGCCCGCGCCACGCTGGAGTTCGCCGTCGCGCTCGGCGGCGAGGTCCCGCACCAGGCGCACCTGCCGGCGCTGGTCGGCGACACCCACGCGGACGCCGCCCTCGGCGAGCTGGCCGCCTGCGGCCTGGTCTCCCCGGTCGGCTCCCGCTACCGGCTGGCCGCCGGCGTGCTCACCCAGCTGGAGGCCGCCGGCTACGGCGACGACGTGTCCGGCCGGGCCCTGGACGCCGCCCGCCACTACGCCTGGTGGGCCGGGCACCCCTCGGTCACCCCGGAGCGGGTGTGCGCCGAGGCCGACGCGGTGCTGACCGCCCTCGCCGTGCTGGCGCCGGCCACCACGGCGCCCGCGCAGGGCGAGGAGAGCCCGGCCGTGCAGCTGGCCCGCACGGCGGCGCCGGCCTTCGCCGCCGGGCTGCACTGGAGCGCCTGGGAACGGTCGCTGCGCTCCGGCGCGGAGGCCGCCCGGCTCGCCGGGGACGTCACCGAACAGGCCTACTTCCACCACGAGCTGGGCATCCTGGCGCTGTGCCAGGGGGAGCTGGACCGGGCCCGGGCCGAACTGGAGACCTCCATCGGCCTGCGCGGCGCCGCCGCCGACAAGCGCGGCACCGTCGCCGGCCGCCGCGCCCTCGCACTGGTCGCCGACCGCTCCGGTGACACGCCCGGCCTCGGGGCCGTGGGGCTCACTGCCGCCGCGAGCCTCGGCCCGACCGCGGGGGAGGAGGTGCCCCACGCCCGGCACGAGGAGTCGGCGCCGCCGCCCGCGGGCGGGCTCGAGCCGTTCCCGCCGCTCCAGCCGTCCCCGCAGGCCCCCACCCTCGTCACCCGGCGGGACACGGTCGGTGGGGCCGTCCGCAAGGCGCGGGGCGGCATCAAGGGCTTCGCCCGGCGCAACCTCGTCGCGGCGGGCGCGGGCGCGATGCTCGTCGCCGTCCTCGGCACGGTGGTGACCCTCGGCGCCACGTCCGACAACGACGCCGGGGACCCCTCCGACCGGGTCGGCGTCGGCCCGTCCGCCAGTCAGGGCGTCGACGACGGCGGCCTGAACGCCGACCCCGCGCCGGACGACGGCGAGGGCTCCGGCGGCGAGGCGGGCGCCCGGCCGACCGACCCCGGGCCGGACGGCACCGTCGGCACCTCCGACGACCCCACACCGACGCGCTCCGGGACACCGTCGGACGATCCGAGCGGGACGCGGGGACCGAGCGATCCGGACGATCCGTCGACGTCGCAGAAGCCGCCGACGTCCCCCCGTCCGACGACGTCCGGCGGAGGATCGCCCAAGCCGAGCGACTCCGACCCGGGGCCGAGCCCCGAGCCGTCCGACACCGGGTCGCAGACCCCGCCGCCGTCCGGGAGCCCGGACCCGACGACCTCCGAAACCGAGACCAGCCCGTCCACCACGGACTCGGCCGGCGCCACCACCAGCGCCCCGGCGGAGAGCAGCAGTTCGGCGAGCGCGCCGACGAGCTCCACGACCACCAGCAGTTCCAGCGCGCCCGGCGACCCGGCTTCCTCCCCGGACCTGATCATCTGAGGCGCCCGGAGCACGGCAGGAGGGCCGGGCCCCGTCACGGGACCCGGCCCTCCTGCGCGTCGTGGCGTCCGCTCCACCGCCCTCAGAACAGCCGCAGCTTGTCGTCCTCGATGCCGCGCAGCGCGTCGTAGTCCAGCACCTGGCAGCCGATGCCGCGGTCGGTGGCGAGGACCCGGGCCTGCGGTTTGATCTCCTGGGCGGCGAAGACACCGCGCACGGGGGCGAGACGGGGGTCGCGGTTGAGCAGCTCCAGATAGCGGGTGAGCTGTTCCACGCCGTCGATCTCGCCGCGCCGCTTGATCTCGACGGCGACGGTCCGCCCCTCGGCGTCGCGGCACAGGATGTCGACCGGCCCGATGGCCGTCGGGTACTCGCGGCGGATGAGGGTGTAGCCCTCGCCGAGGGTCTCGATCCGGTCGGCGAGCAGCTCCTGGAGGTGCGCTTCCACGCCGTCCTTGATCAGGCCGGGGTCCACGCCCAGTTCGTGCGAGGAGTCGTGGAGGATCTCCTCCATCGTGATGATGAGCTTCTCGCCCGCCTTGTTGACGACCGTCCACACGCCGGCCTCGTCGCCGGTGCCCTCCTTGAGCGTGCAGGGCGGCGACATCCAGTTCAGGGGCTTGTAGGCCCGGTCGTCGGCGTGGATCGAGACGCTGCCGTCGGCCTTGACCAGGATCAGGCGGGGCGCCGAGGGGAGGTGGGCGGTGAGCCGCCCGGCGTAGTCCACGGAGCAGCGGGCAATGACGAGACGCATGGTCGGCAACGCTACTCGACGCGCCCGCCCGGACGCGATTCGCACCGTCCCCGAGCACCCTGTGGGGCGTCCCACTTCTCCCTTTGGCCCCTAGTTGAGCACTGGCCGATTGTGTGCCTAACGGATATTGCCCATCTGGGCATTCTCCTGGTGCCGTCACGTTCGGTTGCTTACGGTATTGAACGGGAGGTCGCGAAGTGTGTACACAGCGTGTCCGGAATCGCGAACTCCCCTTACTGTCCGGCAACCCCTGCTGGTCGGGGGTGCGAGAGGAGAACCCATGTCGCTCGACGTCTCACCGGCCCTACTCGAACAGGCCGAGCGAGGCGAGGTCGACGAAGCAGAATTCGTCGACTGCGTCCGGACCTCCCTGCCCTATGCGTGGGAGATGATCAGCTCCCTGGTGGCACAGCTGAAGGTCGACGGTGGACCGTTCGCCGACAACCAGACGCCCCCGCCGGACGAGCAGGCACGCGGTCAGCTGCTGCGTGCGCTCGCGAGTGACGCGATACGCGGCGCGCTGCAACGGCACTTCGGAGTGCGGCTGGCCTTCCAGAACTGCCACCGGGTGGCGGTGTTCCCGCTCGACCCCTCGGTGGACGAGACGCTGGCCCGTTTCACCTCGGTACGCAACCAGTTGCTGAACCAGTCGCCGGAGCTGCGCGACTGCTGACGCGGACGGTCGCCCGCTTGCCGCTCCGTACCCGGGAGGTGCAGTTCGTACCGGGGCGGCAAGCTCTCGGCGGGTCAGCGCAGTTGGGGAAGGACCTCCGCGCCGAGCCGCCGTACGTTCTCCTCGGTCGCCGCCAGATCGCCGGAGCCCTCGACGAGCAGCGCGAACCGCGTGACGCCGGTCCGCTCGCTGGTCGCCGCCAGCCGGTCGGCGCACAGCCGGGGCGTGCCCACCGGGTGCAGCCCGCAGAGCAGTTCGGTGTACGCCAGGGGGTCGCGCATCTGCCGGGTGCGGCCGTCCACCGTGACATGGGCGGCGAGCCCCTGCCGCAGCCAGCCCGGCATCGCCTTCAGCAGCGTCTCCGCCGCGTCCGTGCGCCGGTCGGCGATCTGGCAGACGCCGGCCGAGACATGGCCCGCGCTCCGGACCCGCTCGGGGCAGTGCCCGGCGGTGCGCGCGTGCCGCCGCCACAGGGCGACCATCTCGGCCTTCTCCTCGTCCCCGACGTGCATGCCGAGCAGCATCGGCAGCCCGCGCTCGGCGGCCATCCGCACGCTCGCCGGGGAGGTGCAGGCGACGACGACCTCCGGGCCCTCGGTCTCCGTCAGCGCCTCCGCGGGACGCGGGACGACCGGGACCTCACGGAACCGGAAACGCTCCCCCGAGGCTCCCACCGCCGGTTCGCGCAGCCAGCGCAGCAGCAGGTCGAGGGATTCGGGGAACCCCGACTCGTACGCCTCCAGGCCCGAGCCGAAGACCTCCAGGTCGACCCAGGGGCCGCCGCGGCCGACGCCCAGCGAGAACCGCCCGCCGCTCGTCAGGTGCAGCAGCGCCGCCTGCTCGCCCAGTGCCACGGGATGGGCGGTGGGCAGTACGCTGACGGCCGTGCCGACCCGGAGCCGGCGGGTGCGGCCCAGCAGCAGGGCGGCGAGGGTGACGGCGGACGGGCAGGTGCCGTACGGCACGAAGTGGTGCTCGGCCAGCCATGCCGAGTCCAGCCCCGCCTCCTCGGCGACCTCGGCGGAGCGCACCGCGCGGTGCAGCGCCTCACCCTGGCCCTGACCCGGGAACTGGGCTGCCAGCACGAAAGTTCCAACGCGCATTGCTCTTCCTGCTTCCTCGGCTCCGACACGGAGCTCCCCCACCGGGCATAACCGTGTGACACATGCGGAGGACACGGCCATGCGGAGGATTTTGCGGATTGTCTGCTCAATCGCGCTCTCCGCGTCCACGGGCGGTGCACGGGTACCCGGTGCCGCGCCGCGTAGGCTGGAGGCGGCCCGTTCTTCCCGTGTAGCCGTGAGGTGTGCTGTGTCCCCGCGTCGCAACCGACCCAAGGGCGCCGGCTCGTCCGGCCGGAGCGCCGAGGACGACCGCCCCGGCCGCTACGGCGGCTGGCAGTCGACCGCCGACTGGCAGGGCGAGGACTGGAACGTGCGGCACGTGGCCGGCGCGAGCGCGCAGGGCAAGTCCTACCGCTGCCCCGGCTGCGACCAGATGATCCCCGACGGCGTCCCGCACGTGGTGGCCTGGCCCGACCACGTCGGCGTCGACGACCGCCGGCACTGGCACAAGTCCTGCTGGAACGCGCGGGACCGCCGCACCACGCGGGTGCAGCGGTCCCGTAACGCGCCGAGGTTCTAGAGCCCGGTCACACGTCCCGCTTCTCCAGCAGGGCGAAGGCACCGACGAGCGCGGCGCCCGTCACCACGATCATGATCCACAGCGGGTCCCAGCCGGACGGGCCGGAATCGGACAGCGAGTTGGCGTAGAAGATGCTGAGCTGGTTCGGGATGGAGTACTCGAACAGCGCCTGCTGCACGTCCTGAAGCGACTCCGAGAACATGAACAGCGCGATCACCAGCGGGGCCAGCACGGCGCCGATCATGATGGTGATGGCGCCCGCCGAGTGCCGGATGATCGAGCCGACGGCGAGCGAGAGCAGGCCGAGCAGGGCGACGTAGAGCGAGATGCCGACCGTGGCCTTCAGCCATTCCCCGCCGGACGGCTCCCGGGCGCCGTTGTCCTCCAGCATGGCCACGTGGAGGACGGCCATCAGCGAGGCGGACACCAGCGTGACCACGAAGGCGACGAGGAAGAAGACGACGCCCTTCGCCGCCAGCACCCGGCCCCGGGACGGGCACGCCACCATCGTGGTGCGGATCATCCCGGTGCCGTACTCGGAGGCCGTGGTCAGCACGCCCAGGGTGATGACGCACATGCTGCCGAGCAGCAGCCCGAAGAAGCCCATGCTCAGCGCGGTCTCGTTGCCCAGGTTCGCGTCGGAGCTCGCGACCAGCGCGCCGGTCAGCAGCCCGATGCCGACCACCAGCAGCACGAAGACGCCCAGCGTCCACATCGTGGAGCGGACCGACCTGATCTTCGTCCACTCCGAGGCGACGGCGTGCATGAGGTTGGTGCGCACGACCGGGATCGGGGAGGTGTAGGCGGGGTACGACGAACCGGGCGCAGCCTGCCAGTCGGGTGCGGGCGAGGCCTGCGGCATGGGGGGCTGGGGCGTGCTCATCGGGCGTCCTCGGGCTTGGTCGGGTCGGTGGCGGGGACGGGCGCGGGAGCGGACGGGGCGCTCGGCGCGGAGGGCCGGCCGGCGTCCGCCTGCGGGGCGGGCGGCTGCGCGGGAGCCTGCTGCGGCGCGGCGGACGGCTGCGCGTACGGGTTGCCGGCCGCCGCGCCCGGCTGGGCGCCGGGGGCCCCGGGACCGCCGTAGGGGCCGGCGGGCGGCGTCTGGCCGGGGGCGCCGTGCGGGGCCGCGGGGGCGCCCGGCTGAGGCGCCTGGCCGGGCTGCTGGGGCGGCGGCGGGGCGTACCAGCCCGGCTGGCCCTGCCCGGGGACCGGCATCGGCGGCTGGGCGCCGGGCGGCAGCGGCTGCTGGAGGCCGGACTTCTGGTCGGTGGTGGAGCGGTAGTCGACGGCGCCCTGCGTCATCCGCATGTACGCCTCCTCCAGGGAGGCCTGGTGCGGTGACAGCTCCCACAGGCGGACGCCGCTGTCGTGCGCGAGGTCGCTGATCCTCGGCAGCGGCAGCCCCGTCACCCGCAGCGCGCCGTCCTGCTCCGGCAGCACGTGACCGCCCGCCTCGGTGAGGGCGGAGGTGAGCTTCTCGCGCAGCTCCGGCTCGGTGTCGGGGGTGCGGACCCGGGCGAAGCCGGCGGAGTTCGCCGCGATGAACTCCTGCACGCTCATGTCGGCGAGCAGCTGCCCGCGCCCGATGACGATGAGGTGGTCGGCGGTGAGCGCCATCTCGCTCATCAGATGGCTGGAGACGAAGACGGTCCGGCCCTCCGCGGCCAGCGCCTTCATCAGGTTGCGCACCCAGAGGATGCCCTCGGGGTCGAGCCCGTTGACCGGCTCGTCGAACAGCAGCACCTGCGGGTCGCCGAGCAGCGCGGCGGCGATGCCCAGGCGCTGGCCCATGCCGAGGGAGAAGCCCTTGGAGCGCCGCTTCGCCACGTCGTGCAGGCCCACCACGCCGAGCACCTCGTCCACCCGCCGGGCCGGGATGCCGGAGAGCTGGGCGAGGCTCAGCAGGTGGTTGCGGGCCGACCGGCCGCCGTGCACCGCCTTGGCGTCCAGCAGGGCGCCGACCTGGCGGGGCGCGTTGGGCAGCCTGCGGTACGGGTAGCCGCCGATGGTGACATGGCCGTCGGTGGGGTTGTCCAGGCCCAGGATCATCCGCATCGTCGTGGACTTGCCCGAGCCGTTCGGTCCCAGGAAGCCGGTGACGGCGCCGGGCCGCACCTGGAAGGAAAGGTTGTGCACAGCGGTCTTGTCGCCGTAGCGCTTGGTCAGGCCGACTGCCTCGATCATGCTCCGCACCCATCGAAAGGTTCAGGTCAGCGGGGCACACGCCCCCGTAAGGGTTAGGAGGATATCGAGGCGCTGACGGTTCCGTTCAAGCGCGGGCAAAATCCGGCGGGTCACCGGACCGGCCGGTCACGCGTCCCGTCGCTTCAGCACCAGATACCCGCCGACCAGCGCCGCGACCACCCAGAGCACCATGATGCCGAGGCCGCCCCACGGACCGTACGGGGTGTCGTCGTCCAGCGGCGGGACCACCTGCATGATCTTGCTGCCGGCCTGGTCGGGCAGGAACTGGCCGACCTTCTTCGTCGCGTCCACCGCCCCCAGGATGTTGGAGACCAGGAAGAAGAACGGCATCAGGATGCCCAGCGACAGCATCGGCGAGCGCAGCATCGCGGCGATGCCCATGGAGAACATCGCGATGAGCGTCATGTACAGGCCGCCGCCGATGACGGCCCGCAGCACGCCGTCGTCCCCGATGGACGCCCGCAGGTCGCCGAGCATCGCCTGTCCCAGGAAGAACGCGGCGAAGCTGGTGGCCATCCCGACGACGAACGCGAGCGCGGTCGCCACCGCGATCTTGCCGAACAGGAACATGCCGCGCTGCGGCACCGCGGCCAGCGAGGTGCGGATCATGCCGGTGCTGTACTCGTTCGCCACCACCAGCACACCGAACACGATCATCGCGAGCTGGCCGAGGCTCATCCCGGCGAAGCTGATGAACGTCGGGTCGAAGGTGAACTGCTGCTCCTGGCTCATGTTGTCGAACTCGCTCTTCGACAGCGCCGAGATCAGCATGCCTAGCGCGATCGTGACGACCACGGCCAGCGACAGCGTCCACACCGTGGACGCAACCGACCGGATCTTGGTCCATTCGGACCGGACGATCTGTGCCGTCGCCATGCTCAACCCCTCTTCCAGTCGCTGCCCCACGCCTGCTGCGGTGCCACCGGCTGCTGCGGCGCCGGCTGTCCGTCGTGCGCGTGGTACTCCACCGACTCGGCGGTCAGCTGCATGAAGGCCTCCTCCAGCGAGGCGCGCTGGGGACTCAGCTCGTGCAGCACGATCTGGTGCCGCGCGGCCAGCTCGCCGACCGCCTCGGACGTGTCGCCGTCCACCTCCAGCACCTCCGCGCCGGGCTCCGCGACCGGGATCCCCGCCTCGTGCAGCACGTCGAGCAGCCGCTCGCGCTGCGGGGTGCGGATCCGGACGTAGGAGCGCGAGTTCTCGGCGATGAAGTCGGCCATCGAGGTGTCGGCCAGCAGCCGGCCCTGCCCGATGACCACCAGGTGGTCCGCGGTCAGCGCCATCTCGCTCATCAGGTGCGACGAGACGAAGACCGTACGGCCCTGCGCGGCCAGGGACTTCATCAGGTTCCGGATCCAGTGGATGCCCTCGGGGTCGAGCCCGTTGACCGGCTCGTCGAACATCAGGATCCGCGGGTCGCCGAGCAACGCGGCGGCGATGCCGAGCCGCTGGCCCATGCCCATCGAGAAGCCCTTGGTCTTCTTCTTCGCCACCGCCGTCAGCCCGACCGTGTCCAGCACCTCGCGCACCCGGGTCGTCGGGATGCCGTTGCTCTGCGCGAGACACAGCAGGTGGTTGTAGGCGCTGCGCCCGCCGTGCCAGGCCTTGGCCTCCAGCAGGGCGCCGATGTACGTGAGCGGGTCCTTGAGCTGGTCGTAGTGCTTGCCGTCGATGCGGACGTCCCCGGCGGTCGGCCGGTCCAGGCCCAGCACCATCCGCATGGTGGTCGACTTGCCCGCGCCGTTGGGCCCGAGGAAGCCGGTGATGATGCCCGGTCTCACGGTGAAGGTGAGGTTGTTGACCGCCACCTTCTCGCCGTACCGCTTGGTCAGCCCCTCCAGCTCGATCATGCCGCCCACGCTAGAACGTGACGAGGCCCTCTGCCACCCCAGTGACAGAGGGCCCCGCCGAAATTTCCGCGGACGTACCTCCGGGCGTTACCGGCTCTGCTGGGCCGGAACCCCGCGGGAGACCGGCTCGTCGTCGGCCGGCGTGCCGGCGGCGGCCACCGCGGCGCCCGTGAGGGTCGCCAGCATCTCGCGGACGTTGGTCAGCTGCGCGTTGATGGAGTCGCGGCGGTTGGTCAGCGCCGCCAGCTCGCGCTCGGACTCCGAACGGATGCGGTCCGCCTTGGCGTTGGCGTCGGCCACGATGTCCTCGGCCTGGCGCTGGGCCGTCTCCACCGTCTGCCGGGCGCGGCGCTCGGCGTCCGTGCGCAGCTTCTCCGCCTCCAGGCGCAGCTGCTCCGCGCGGTGCTCGATCTCCGCGAGCCGCTTCTCGGCCTTGGCCTGACGGGAGGCCAGGTCGCGCTCGGACTGCTCGCGGCGCTTGGCGAGGTTCGTCTCGAAGTCGGCGGCGGCCTGCGCGGCCTTGGCGCGGGTCTCCTCGAAGAGGGCGTCCGCCTCCTCCCGCTTGGACTGCGCGTCCTTCTGCGCCTCGGCCCGCAGCGCGGAGGCGTCACTCTTGGCCTTCTCGACGATCCGGACGCCCTCGTCCTCGGCCTTGGCCTTGCGCTCGGCGGCGTAGGACTCGGCGTCGTTGCGCACCTGCTGGGCCGCCGACTCGGCGAGCTCGCGGTGCTGCTCGGCCGCGCGACGGGCCTCCTCGCGCAGGTCCTTCGCCTCTTCCTCGGCGAGGCGCAGGATCTTCTCGACCCGGGCGCCGAGACCCGCGTACGACGGCTCGGCGTCGTTGATCTGGGCCTGGGCGTTCTGGGTCTCGAGGTGGAGCTCCTCGATGCGCTTCTCCAGAGCGGTGATGCGGGCGAGAGCGCTGTCACGGTCGGAGACGAGCTTGGAGATACGTTCGTCCACCTGAGCGCGGTCGTACCCACGCCGCACAAGCTCGAAGCCGTAGGGGGAAGTGTCGCTCATGGGGTTCCTGTCGAATGAGACCGGTGAGGTGATAGTGGAATCCTAGGGGCCAAGACGGCGTGTCATCGAGCGGATGCGTGTTTGATCTGGAGAATGACACCCCTTTTGAGTGGCTAACCGGCGGACGGCTTGCCAAAGACTTGGTCAAAGGCCTCAAGGAGACACGCAATCGGCCCCGGGCGCTACCCCTCTGACGACTTGCCACCCGAACGAGGGGCTCCCACCGTCGCGCCGGCCTTGACCCCGCTGTCCTTGCCGGCGGCCGGCGCCTCGAACGACTCCAGCGCCTCCAGCACGTCCTGGACCCGGGAGATCTCGGCGTTGATGTCCTCGCGGCGCCGCACCAGGACCTCCAGCTCGCGCTTGCCCTCCTCGACCGTGCGCCGCGCCTCGCGGACCGCCTCGGCCTTCAGCTCCTCGGCCTCCTTGACCAGCGCGGCCTTCTTCTGCTCGGCCTCCTTCAGCAGCCCCTCGGCCTTCTTCACGGCGGCGATGCGCACCTTGCCCGCCTCGGAGTTGGCCTCGGACACGATCTCCTTGGCCTTCGCCTCCGCCTTGGCCAGCTGCTCCTCTGCCGCCTTGACCAACGCGTCGCACCGGTCGCCGGCCGACTTCATGGTCTCCGCGGCCTCCCTGCGGGCCCGCTCGTGCAGCTCCTCGATCTCGCTGGTGAGGCGGTCGCGCAGCTCCTCCGCACGCTCCCTTATGGCGGTCGCGTCCCGGCGCGCGCCGACCAGCAGCTCGTCCGCGTCCGTACGGGCCTTCTCCACCCGGGAGTTGCCCTCGACGGTCGCCTCGGAGACGATCCGCTCGGCCTCCTTGCGGGCCGCGCCGACCATCGTGTCGGCCTGCGCCTCCGCGTCCGCGGTGGCCTTCTGCGCCTGCTGCTGCGCCTCCGTGAGCAGCTTGTCGGCCTCGGCCGTGGTCTCCGTGATGAGCTTGTCGACCTGCTCGGCCGCCTCCGAACGCCGCTTGTTGGCGTCCTTGCGGGCCTCGTCGAGGGTGCGCTCGGCCTCCTCGCGGGCCGCCGTCGACAGCCGCTCGGCCTCCGCCGCGGCCTCGGCCTTGACCCGCTCGGCCTCGGCGCGGACCCGCTCGGCGTGCTGCTGCGCCGAGCCGACCGTCTCGGCGGCCTCGGCGCGCAGCCGCTCCGCCTCCTCGGTGGCGTCCGCGACCAGCCGCTCCGCGCGGGCGGTGGCCTCCGCCCGCGTCCGCTCGGCCTCCGTGGCCGCCTCCGTGCGGACCCGCTCGGCCTCCTCCGCCGTCTCGGTGCGCAGCCGCTCCGTCTCGGCCGCCGTCCGAGTCGTCAGCCGCTCCGCCTCGGCACGCGCCTCGGTGATGAGCGTGTCCGCCTGCGTCGCCGCGTCGGAGCGGATCCGGTTGGCGTCCTCGCGGGCGTCCGCCCGGGTGCGCGAGGCGTTCTGCTCGGCCTCGGCGATGGTGTCCGACGCCTCGGTGCGCACCCGCTGGGCGTGCTCGGCCACCTCGGAGCGGATGCGCTCCGCCTCCGTGATCGCCTCGGACACCGTCCGCTCGGCGAGCGTCTTGGCGGCCTCGGTCTCCTCCTGCGCCTCGCGCCGCAGCCGGGTGGCGTCCTCGCTCGCCCGCTCCCGCTCCGCATAGGCGTCGGCGCGGACCCGGTCGGCCTCCTCCTCGGCCTCGCGCCGGGTGCGCTCCGCCGCGTGCTCGGCGGCGCTGCGCAGCCCGGCGATCTCCTCCTGCGCCTGCTCGTGCAGTCCGGCGACCGACTCCCGCACCTGCGTCGCGTGCTGCTCGGCGGCCGACACCATCTCGGTGGCCCGCCGGTCGGCCTCCTCCACCAGCCGGGTGGCCTCGGCCTGCGCCTCCTCCACCCGGGTGCGCGCCGAGGCGAGCAGCTCCTCGCTCTGCTCGCGGGCCCGCTCGCGCTCCTGGTCGGCCTCCTGCCGGGCGGCGCCGAGGAGTTCCTCGGCCTCGCGGCGGCGGCGGGCGGCCTCCTCCTGTGCGGCGGCCAGCGTCTCCGACGCCTCGGCGGCGATCCGCTCGGCGGCGGCCTGGGCCTCCGCCCGCACCCGGTCGGCGCTCTCCTGCGCCTCCGACTTCAGCCGCTCCGCCTCGCTCGCCGCCTCCGACCGCAGGCGTACGGCGACGGCCTCGCCCTCCGCGCGGGAGGCGGAGGCGTCCGAGGCGGCCTCGGTGCGCAGCCGCTCGGCCTCCTCCTCGGCCTGCTGCCGGAGTGTCCGGATCCGCTCGGCGGCCTCGGTGCGCAGCCGCTCCGCCTCCTCGGAGGCCTCGCGGCGGATCCGCCCGGCCTCCTCGCGGGCCTCCTCCAGCGCCTGCTCGGCGGCGCTGCGGCGCTCCTCCGCCTCCGTCTGGAGCCGGGCCAGCTCCTCGGCGGCCTCCGCCTTGCGGGCCGCGACCGCGCGCTCGGTCTCCTCGCGCAGCTCACGGGCGGCGCGCTCGGCGTCCGCCTGGAGCGCCTCGGCCTGCTCGACGATCTCCGCGCGGTGCCGCTCGGCCTCCGCGCGGGTGCGCTCCAGGGTCTCCTCGGCCTGCCGGCGCAGCGTCGTCGCCCGCTCGATGGCCTCGGTGCGGACCTTCTCGCTGTCCGCCGTCGCGGTCTGCCGCAGCTCGTCGGCGTCCGCCTTGGCCTTGGCCAGCAGCTCCTCGGCGGACTTCGCCGCCTCCTCGATCTGCGCCACGGCCTCCTTGCGGGCCTCGGCGCGGATCTTCTCGCCCTCCTCGACCGCGTCCGCGCGCAGCTGCTCGGCCTCGCCGCGCAGCCGGCGGGCCTCCTCCTGGAGCTCGACCGTCTTGGCGCGGTACTCCTTGGTGTCGTCCTTCGCCGCGCCCTTGAGCTGCTCGGCGATGTCGTGCGCCTCGCCGCGCAGCCGGTCGGCCTCGGCCTCGGCCTCGCGGCGGATCCGCTCGGCCTCCTCGGCGGCGGCCTTGGTGGTCCTCTTGGCCTCCTCGGACGCCTTGTTCAGCACGTCCTCGGCGGTCTTCGCCGCCTTCGACAGCTGGGTGGCCGACTCCTCGGCGGTGACCGCGCGCGCCTTCTCGGCCGCCTCGGCGACGATCTTCTCGGCCTCGGCGCGGGCGTCGGCGACCAGCTGCTCGGCCTCGGCCTTGGTCGCCTCGGCCTCCTTGGTGGCCTCACCGACCAGCCGGGCGACCTGCTCCTTCGCCGTCCGCGTGCGCAGCTCGTTGGCGGACTCGGCGCCGGCGAGGGTTTTGGCGGCGCTCTCCTTGGCCTCGGCGACCAGCTTCTCGGCCTCCGACTGCGCCTTGCGCAGCGCCTCCTCGGCCTCGGCCATGCGCTGCTCGGCGGCGCGGCTCAGCTCCTGGGCGCGGCGGCGGGCCTCCTCCGACTCGGTGGCGGTGGAGGTGCGCAGCTGCTCGGCGTGGTCGGTGGCCTCCTGGGCCTGGCTGGAGGCGGCGTTCAGCAGACGCTCGGCGTCGGCGCGGGCGCGGCGCAGGAGCTGCTCGGCCTCGGCGCGGGCGCTCTCGGCCTCGCTCTGCAGCCGCTGGCGGGCCTCGGTGGTCAGCCGCTCGGCCTCCGCGCGGGCCGCGGCCATGGCCTGCTCGGCCTCGGCGCGGGACTCCTCCAGCAGCCGGCGGGCCTGCTGCTCGGTGCGGGCGCGCAGCTGCTCCGCCCAGGCCACGTTCTCGTTGACGTGCGACTCGACGGTCTGCCGGCGCTCGGCCAGCTCCTGGTCGAGCTGCTGGCGCCGGGTCACCGCCTCCTGGTGCAGCTCCGCCTGGAGGCGGGCCGCCTGCTCGGCGTGCTCCTGGAGGATGCGCTGGGTCTGCGCGCGGGCCTGGCTCAGCTCCCGTTCGGCGTCCGCGCGCAGCTGGTCGGCCTGCATCTGCGCGTTGCGCAGCAGCTGTTCGGCCTGGTAGCCGATGTCGCCGCCGTCGTAGGCGGGCCGGGACATGATGGTGCGCCGTGCCTCGTGCAGCTTGGCCCGCAGCACCTCGACCTGGTAGCCGAGGTCCTCGGCGTGCTGGATCGCCTTTTCCCGCTCGGTCTTCAGCCGCTTCATCTCGGCTTCGAACCGAGAGAGGTGGTCGACGTCAGCCGCCGGCTCTCGCTCCTGGCTCTCGTAGCCCCGCACTGCGCGGTCCCATCCGTCCCCTGGTCGCAACTCTGCCCGAACGAGCTCCGTCCGTCCGCCGAACGGGGCCCCCGGGGAATGGTGTCAGATCAACGACGGAGCATGGGCTGCTGCCCCGGCGCTCGTCCCCCGAAACCCGGACCCCGGTGGTCCTGTCCGCCGGACGGCGCGTGGACGGCGCAGGCCGGACGACAGGACCCGGTCACCCTGGACTGAGCGGCGACCGCACCCAACCCTACCGGCCCTTATGTACGAGGGTCAGTGCTCAGGTGACTCAACGGGCGCCGAAGTGACGAGTTCTGTCAGGACGCCATGGCAGTCCTTGGGGTGCAGGAAGGTGATCCGCGACCCCATCGAACCGCGCCGGGGCTCGTCGTACAGCACGCGTACGCCCTTGCCCTTGATCGCGGCGGCGTCGCCGTCCACGTCCGCCGTACCGAAGGCGATGTGGTGGACGCCCTCGCCGTTCTTGGCGAGCCACTTCGCGACCGTGGAGTCCTGGCGGGTCGGTTCCAGGAGCTGGAGGTAGGAGGAGCTGCCGTCCGAGGTGTCGTTGATCTTGAGCATGGCCTCGCGGACGCCCTGCTCCTCGTTGACCTCGGTGTGGAAGACCTCGAAGCCGTAGGTGGCCCGGTAGAACTCGACGGTTGCGTCGAGGTCATGACAGGCGATTCCGATGTGGTCGATTCGCGTCAGCATGTTTTCAGTGCAGCGCTACCGAGGTGGTTACGCAACGTGCGCGCGATCACACCGACGGCCCGGTGACGTGGTGGCCGACCGCTCAGTACATTCGAAGTAAACCCTCGTTCACTCCTCGGCTGTGCAGGCCGGTAAGGGGATCGCAGCTCATGTCTTCTGGAACTTCTGGGACGAACGGCACGACCTCCGTCATCGTCGCGGGTGCCCGCACCCCGATGGGGCGGCTGCTCGGGTCGCTGAAGTCCTTCTCCGGGGCCGACCTCGGTGGCTTCGCGATCAAGGCCGCCCTCGACCGTGCGGGGATCGGCGGCGACCAGGTGCAGTACGTGATCATGGGGCAGGTGCTCCAGGCCGGGGCCGGGCAGATCCCGGCGCGGCAGGCCGCGGTCAAGGCCGGCATCCCGATGAACGTGCCGGCGCTGACGATCAACAAGGTGTGCCTGTCCGGGCTCGACGCCATCGCGCTGGCCGACCAGCTGATCCGCGCGGGTGAGTTCGACGTGGTCGTCGCCGGCGGCCAGGAGTCCATGACCAACGCCCCGCACCTGCTGCCGAAGTCCCGCGAGGGCTTCAAGTACGGCGCGGTCCAGATGCTCGACGCCATGGCGCACGACGGGCTGACCGACTCCTTCGAGGGCATCGCCATGGGCGAGTCCACCGAGAAGCACAACGTCCGGCTCGGGCTGGGCCGGGCCGAGCAGGACGAGGTGGCCGCGCTCTCCCACCAGCGGGCCGCCGCCGCGCAGAAGAACGGGATCTTCGAGGCCGAGATCACGCCGGTGGAGATTCCCCAGCGCAAGGGCGACCCGGTGCTGTTCGCCAAGGACGAGGGCATCCGCGCGGACACGACCGCGGAGTCGCTCGGCAAGCTGCGTCCGGCCTTCTCCAAGGACGGCACCATCACCGCCGGGTCGTCCTCGCAGATCTCCGACGGTGCGGCGGCCGTCGTGGTCATGAGCAAGGCCAAGGCGCAGGAGCTGGGGCTGGAGTGGATCGCCGAGATCGGCGCCCACGGGAACGTGGCCGGGCCGGACAACTCTTTGCAGTCGCAGCCGTCGAACGCCATCCGGCACGCGCTGAAGAAGGAGGGCCTGGAGGTCTCCGATCTCGACCTGATCGAGATCAACGAGGCGTTCGCCGCCGTCGCCGTGCAGTCCATGAAGGACCTCGGCGTGTCCACCGAAAAGGTGAACGTGAACGGCGGCGCCATCGCCCTGGGGCACCCGATCGGCATGTCCGGCGCGCGGCTGGTGCTGCACCTGGCGCTGGAGCTGAAGCGGCGCGGCGGCGGGGTCGGCGCGGCGGCGCTGTGCGGCGGCGGCGGGCAGGGTGACGCGCTGATCGTGCGCGTGCCGAAGGCCTGACGGCGGGTAACGAGTTCTTACTGGTCCTTGCCGGTCCTCGCGGGGGCCGGGTGAGCTGAACGGAGCTGTGATGCAGGACGTCTCCACGCTGGTGGCCCAGGCCAGGGAAGGCCGGCCGCGGGCCGTGGCCCGGCTGATCTCGCTGGTGGAGGGGGCGTCCTCGCAGCTGCGGGAGGTCATGGCGGCGCTGGCGCCGCTGACCGGCGGGGCGTACGTCGTGGGGCTGACCGGGTCGCCGGGTGTCGGCAAGTCGACGTCCACGTCGGCGCTGGTCACGGCGTACCGCCGGCAGGGGCGGCGGGTCGGGGTGCTGGCCGTGGACCCGTCGTCGCCGTTCTCGGGCGGTGCGCTGCTGGGCGACCGGGTGCGGATGTCGGAGCACGCCTCCGACCCCGGCGTGTACATCCGCTCGATGGCCACGCGCGGTCACCTGGGCGGGCTGGCGTGGGCTGCCCCCCAGGCGATCCGGGTGCTGGACGCGGCCGGCTGCGACGTGATCCTGGTCGAGACGGTCGGCGTCGGGCAGTCGGAGGTGGAGATCGCCTCGCAGGCCGACACGTCGGTGGTGCTGCTGGCGCCCGGCATGGGGGACGGGATCCAGGCGGCGAAGGCCGGGATCCTGGAGATCGGTGACGTGTACGTCGTGAACAAGGCCGACCGGGACGGGGCCGATGCGACGGCGCGCGAGCTGAACCACATGCTGGGGCTGGGGGAGGCGCGGCGGCCGGGGGACTGGCGGCCGCCGATCGTGAAGACGGTGGCGGCGCGGGGCGAGGGCGTCGACGAGGTCGTCGAGGCGCTGGAGAAGCACCGGGCCTGGATGGAGGAGCGGGGGGTTCTGGCGGAGCGGCGGCTGGCGCGGGCTGCGCGCGAGGTGGAGACGATCGCGGTGACGACGCTGCGGGAGCGGATCGGCGACCTCCACGGGGACCGGCGCCTCGGCGCGCTGGCGGAGCGCATCGTGGCCGGCGAACTGGACCCCTACCGTGCGGCGGACGAACTGGTAACGGGCCTCACCCAGTCCTGAACCGGCCTGGGCGGGGGCGGGGGGGGGGTCCGTGTGATGCCTGCGGCGCCTGGGGTGTGTCGGGTTCGCGTGGTGTGTGGGGTGCGGGGTGGTGGGTGGATGCCTGCGGCGCCTGTGCGGGTGGGGTGGGGGTGCGCGTAGCGCCTTGGGTCCGGTGGGTGGTACGGGGCCGCGCCGGGGGGTCTCCGTCCTCGGAACGTCGCGGAATCGGTCTTCTACGGGGGTGGACCGTGTTGACGCGACAACCGCTGCGGGCGGAGACCCCCCGACACGACCCCTCCCCGCCGTACGCGTCTGCGGGTAGCGCCCATGCCCGTGCCTGGTTGCGCGCCATACGCGTCTGCGGGTAGCGCCCCGGCCGGTCGCCGCTTGCGCGCCGCGCGCGGCTGCCGCAAACCCGCGGGCAGTCGCTCCGCCGGGGCGGTGCCCGCCCACCGGGCGAGCCATGCCGCCCAGCCGCGGGCGCGCGCCCGCAATCCGCGGGCAGTCGTGCCGCTGGGGCGATGGGGGTCCCCCCCGCTCGAGCGAAGCCGAGAGTGGGGAAGGGCGGGCGCGGGCGGCACCCCGTTTCGCCGGGCTGCGCAACGCCCCGACGCCAGGCACGACGCCGGTCACCTGGAAATCGCCGGGCACCCCGCCCAGGTCAGTCGTCGTCGTCCGCCGGGGTGATCTTGGACGTCTTCAGGTCGACCTGCCAGTCCTGGTCGGAGTGGGCGGTCTCGACGTCCCAGGAGCCCGGGGCGTCGTCGTCCAGGTCCACCGACGTCACCGTGCCCTTGGCAGCCGCCGCCTTCGCCGCCTCCTCCGCCGTGACCGACGCGTCCTTCAGGGCCGACCGCGCCTCCGCGGCGTCGTCCGCGTCGTCGTCCTCCTTCTCCGAGCCCAGCACCTTGCCGCCGGCCGGGTCGATGTGGACGGTGCGCCAGGTGTCGTTGGAGGAGAGGACGTCCACCTCCCACGCGGGCCGGTCATCGTCGTCGTCCTCCAGGTCGGCCGACACCGCCGTCCCCGGCGTGTGGCGCAGCGCCGCGGCGATGGCCTCGGCCGCGCTCACCTCGGCGGAGGCCGCACGGGAGCGGTCGGACGAGTCGTCGTCGCCGTCGTCGTCGCCCCCGGTGTCGTCGTCCGACGCCCGCGCCGCCGCCGACGTGCCGGCCGTGTCGTCCTCGTCCCCGCTCACCGCCAGGGCCGTGGCCGTGCCACCCCCGATCAGCGCGGCGGCGGTGACGGCGGCGATGACGATGTTGCGCTTCATGGAGGTTCCTCCCGAGTCGGTTCGGTTTCGACGCGTTCACTGTCGCCGACCGACGCTGAGGCGGAGCTGAAGCCGCCTGAAGAAGTCTTCAGGCTTGCTTTGCCACCCTTGACCCATGCGCCTGTTGATCGTGGAGGACGAGAAGCGGCTGGCCCTGTCCCTGGCCCGGGGACTGACCGCCGAGGGATACGCCGTGGACGTCGTCCATGACGGCCGGGAGGGGCTGCACCGGGCCGGGGAGGGGGCGTACGACCTGGTGATCCTCGACATCATGCTGCCGGGGATGAACGGCTACCGCGTGTGCGGTGCGCTGCGCGCGGCCGGGCACGACGTGCCGATCCTGATGCTCACCGCCAAGGACGGGGAGTACGACGAGGCGGAGGGCCTGGACACCGGCGCCGACGACTACCTGACCAAGCCCTTCTCGTACGTGGTCCTGGTGGCCCGGGTCAAGGCGCTGCTGCGCAGGAGGGGATCGGGCGGGGGCGCCTCCCCGGTGCGGGTGCTCGGGGACCTGAAGGTCGACACCGCCGCCCGCCGGGTGTTCCTCGGCGAGGACGAGGTGACGCTCACCGCCAAGGAGTTCGCCGTCCTGGAGGAGCTGGTGCGGCGGGCCGGCGAGGTGGTGTCCAAAGGGGAGATCCTGGAGCACGCGTGGGACTTCGCCTACGACGGCGACCCCAACATCGTCGAGGTGTACGTGAGCGCGCTGCGGCGCAAGCTGCGGCCCGGGCTGATCCGGACGGTGCGCGGCGCCGGGTACCGGCTGGAGGCGCAGCGATGAGACGCCTCCTCGGTTCGGTGCGGGCCCGGGCGACGCTCGCGGCGACCCTGGTGGTCGCCGTCGCGCTGGTCGCCGCGGGCGCCGCCGTCCTGCTGTCCCTGCGGTCGAACCTGCTCGGCGAGGCCGGCACCTCCGCCGAGCGCTCCGCGCGGGAGGTCGCCGCCGAACTCGCCGCCGGGACGCCGTACGACCGGCTCTCGCTGGACGTCGACGACCGGCCGGTGCAGGTCGTCGACGAGGACGGCGCTCTGGTGGCCGCCAGTGAAGATCTGGAGCGGATCAGCGGCACCGGGACGTCGGCGGTGCGGCCGGAGCCCGGGGCGGGGGCCCGCGAGGACGACGATGACGACGACGATTCCGGCGAGGGCCTGGAACCCGGCGAGATCGGGGGGCTGGCGGCGGTCAGCGACGGGTCGGCGACCATCGACGGCGACACGGAGGACTACCGCTTCGCCGCCGTGCCCGTCGAGACCCACGACCGGGGCACGCTCACCGTGTACGCCGGCGCCCCGCTGTCCGCCGAGCACGGCGCCGTCAGCACCGCGCTGAGCGCCATGCTGATCGGCTTCCCGCTGCTGCTCGGCGTCGTCGGCGGTGTGACCTGGGGGGTCACCGGACGGGCGCTGCGCCCCGTGGAGGGCATCCGCCGGGAGATGGCGGCGATCACCGCCTCCGAGGACCTCGCCCGCCGCGTCCCCGTGCCCGCCACCTACGACGAGATCGCCCGGCTGGCGCTGACCACCAATCAGACACTGGCCGCGCTGGAGTCCTCCGTGGAGCGGCAGCGGCGGTTCGTCGCCGACGCCTCGCACGAGCTGCGCAGCCCGATCGCCAGCCTGCGGACCCAGCTGGAGGTGGGCGCCGCACACCCGGAACTGCTGGACCTGGACGGTGCCGTCGAGGACACCGTACGGCTCCAGCGGCTCGCCGCCGACCTGCTGCTGCTCGCCCGGCTGGACGCGGGGGAGCGGCCGGCGGACGCGCGTGTCGACCTCGGCGCGCTCGCCCGGGAGGAGGCCGAGGGGCGGACCGGGGTGGGCGTGCGGGCCGAGGACGGTGTGACGGTGGCGGGATCGCGCGGGCAGCTGGGCCGGGTGCTGGCCAATCTGCTGGACAACGCCCAGCGGCACGCGCGGTCCGCGGTGGAGGTGTCCGTGCGGCGGGAGAGCGGGCAGGCCGTCGTCGGGGTCGCCGACGACGGGGACGGGGTGCCGGCCGAGGACCGGGAGCGGATCTTCGAGCGGTTCGTCCGGCTGGACGCCGCCCGCAGCCGGGACGACGGCGGGGCCGGGCTGGGGCTCGCCATCGCCCGCGACGTCGCCGTACGCCACGGCGGGAGCCTCACGGTGCGGGACGCGCCGGCAGGCGGTGCCCTGTTCGAGCTCCGCCTGCCGGAGGGGTGAGGCCGGCGGTCACAGGCGCCCGCGCTGGCCCCGCAGGTGCTCGGCGATGGGCTTGAGCGCCTTGTCGAGGTCGCGCAGGGCCTCGGGGGAGAGCAGGTCGATGAAGTGCCGCCGGACGGACGCCACATGGTGCGGCGCGACCTTCCGCATGGTCTCCATGCCGTGCTCGGTCAGCACGGCGTACAGCCCGCGCCGGTCGGACTCGCAGTTCTCCCGCCGGACGAGGTTCGCGTTCTCCATGCGCGTGATCTGGTGGGAGAGGCGGCTCTTGGACTGGAGGGTGGCGGATGCGAGGTCGCTCATCCGCATCCTGACGTCCTCGGACTCGGAGAGGTTCACCAGGATCTCGTAGTCGTTCATGGTCAGGCCGAACGGCTGCAGGTCCTTCTCGAGCTGGTACGTCAACAGTTTGTTGACCTCCAGGTGGGTGCGCCAGGCACACTGCTCCGTATCGGTCAGCCAGCGGGTGGCCGTCTCGGTCTCCATGTATGAAGTCTACCTAAGAAGTTGAAAGGTGAACTAGTGAGAGTGGTCCTGTGGCGGTGCGCACGCGTTCGACGTCACACTCCGCAGATTACCGCTCACAGCCCGAAGCGGCGCTGGAGGTCTCCCAGCTGTCCGGGAAGACGCGGTCCGCCGCCCGGGGCCCCGTGCGGGCCGGGGGCCCCGCCGCCGGGCACGCCCGGCTGCTGCGGGGTGACGCCCGTGGCCTGCTCGGGCATCAGCGTCTCGCTGGACTGCAGGAGCACCGTCCCGGCGCCCACGAACTGGAACTGGTGCTCCTCCCCGGAGGCCCCGCCGAGGCCCGTCATCGCACGTAGACCGCCCAGTACGCCGGCCATGTACCCATGGTCGTAGTGATGGCACGGCGAGGGGCAGTCCGCCCACCCGACCAGGGCCTGCGGGTCGACCCGGATCGGGGGTTCCATGAACACCACCGGACCGTTTGACGCGGCCACGAACCTTCCGGTTCCGATCAGGGTCAGAAAACCCGGCACGATCGATTGCTTCAGGTTCAGACTTGGCTGAAAAGCGAGCAGATTGCCGGAGCGAATGGTCAGGTTGCCGTCTTCCAGGTCGTACGAGTTCACATCGAAGGCCCGGTCGGCCAGGAGCATCTTCCCCGAGCCCTCGGCCACGACCCAGTCGCTCGCGTGCAGAGGCGAATGGAACGACGTGCGCACCAGACGGTCCAGCCGGCCGTGCCCGATGCCGTTGAACTCGATCGAGCCGTAGTAGGCGATCATCTTCCCCTTCTGGAGGAACCACTGGCTCCCCTTGAGTTCCACGCAGAAGGTGTAGTCGTCGACGTTGTCGTCCGAGGGCAGCGTCGACGGGTCCCAGATCGTGCTCACAGCTTCTCCTCCGAGGCCTGGACGTAGACCGCACCGCTGCCGCTCAGCTCCAGCTGGAACGCCTCACCCGACCCGCGTCCCACCATGTCCCGCCACCCCAGCGCCGTGGACAGCCGGTTCCGTACGTCGCCGTGGTGGGCGACGTACGCCTGCGGGTCGACGTGCACCGGACGCTGCGGGGTGATCGGGACCTCGAAGATGCCTCCGTGGGCCATCACGGCCACGGACCCGTGCCCCTTCAGACTCGTGGTGAACAGCCCCTGACCGCTGACCTGCCCCCGCACCATGCCCATGACCCCGCCCTGCGCGCCGAGGAACACCGTCCCCTGCTCCAGGGTCCCCTCGAAGGCCAGCAGCCGGTCGGCCTCCACGTACAGGGTGTCGCCGGACAGGCCGATCACCTGGACGTGGTGACCGCCGTGCCCGAACAGCACCGTGCCGTCGCCCTCGACCGTCATCAGCGGCGTGTCCTCGTCGGCGACCCGCCGCCCGATCATCGACATGATCCCGCCCTGGCCGCCGGCCATGTTCGGTGTGAAGGTCACCTCGCCCTTGTACGCGAGCATCGCGCCGCGCTGGCTGAACAGCCGCTGTCCCGGCGCCACGGTCGCCTCGACCATCTTCGAGTTGATCTGACGGAACCCCATGTCACACATCCCCCGCGAGGGTGTTCCGCTCGCTCGGCTGCACGTAGACCAGTCCGTCGCCCTCGAACCGGATCTGGAAGGCCTCCCCGCCGCCCTCCCCGAGCAGCGTGCGGAACGTCACACCCGACTGGAAGGACTGCCGCAGGTTCCCCTGGTGCGCGACGTACGCCCCCGGGTCGACGGTCAGCGGGTACTGCGCGCCGACGCGCAGCACGACCGCCGGCCCGTCCGACATGATCGCCACCTGTCCGTGCCCCTCGACGGTCGTCGTGAACAGCCCGTTGCCCTGCGAGGCGCCGCGCAGCCCCGTGAACTCGGTCCCCGTGCGCAGCCCGCCGTCGGCGGCCAGCAGATTGCTGGACTCGACGTACAACTTCTCCCCCCTCAGGGTCACGAGGTTGATCTCGGACGCCCGGTCCGCGAACCAGCAGGTCCCGCGCCCCTTCACCTCCATGACCGTCATCTGCTCGCCGGTGAGCCGCCGGGTGACCATGCCCCGCAGGCCGTCACCGCCGCCGCTCAGCTTCTTGAAGGCCATCTCGCCGTCGTACGCGACCATCGAGCCGTTCTTCGCCTTCACGGCGTCCCCGGTCATCTCGACGGCGAGCACTTTGCTGCTCTGAAGTCGGAACATCGCCACGCTGAGACGGTAACCGGCGCACGGACGGGCGGACAGTGCCGTCGACCCCCGGCGTCGGGCGTGCCGGGGCGTTTGCCACAATGGCCGGGCACCTTGTGCATACGTTCACAAGAAGATCGTCGACGTCTCTCCCACCCGAAGGTGACCCGTGGACCTCAAGACCGCCAGCTCCCTCCGCCGCCTCCGTCTGGTCTCGACGCCCGAGGCGGTCTCGTTCCTGCTCCTGCTCGTCTGCTCGGTACTGAAGCGGACCACGGAATTCAACGCCGTACCGGTGATGGGGGCGATCCACGGCTTCCTCTTCGTCGTGTACGTGATCTTCTGGGCGGACGCGTGGAACCGGGCCAAGTGGCCCCTGAAGACGGCGGCCCTCTACTTCGTCCTCTCGGTCCTGCCCGCCGGCGGCTTCTTCGCGGACCGCATGCTGCGCCGTGAGGCCGAGGACGCGGTGATCGCCTCCCGCGCCCGCAACGAAGGGATCGTCAACGCATGATCGTCGCGTTCTCCGTGACACCGCTGGGCGTCGGCGAGGACGTGGGGGAGTACGTCGCCGACGCCGTGCGGGTGGTCCGCGAGTCGGGCCTGCCGAACCGTACGGACGCGATGTTCACGTCCGTGGAGGGGGAGTGGGACGAGGTCATGGACGTGGTGAAGCGTGCGGTGGCGGCGGTCGAGGCGAGGGCGCCGCGGGTCTCCGTGGTCCTCAAGGCGGACATCCGTCCCGGCGTGACGGACGGGCTGACGTCGAAGGTGGAGACGGTGGAGCGCCACCTGTCCGCCTAGCGGGCGGGGCGGGGCGGGTCCGACGGCGGCCGTCAGCCGCCTGGACCCTCCCCGCTCGACACGCCCTCACATGTCCTTTTGTGTGTGGGTAGATGTAGATCACTCCAGATCACCCCCACTCACTGGAGGACGCTGTGCGGCAGCCGGAGGGTTATGACTACGACACCCACAGCCGACTCGCCGGGCCGCTCACGGAGCCGGACGGCGACGCCTACCGGGTGCAGTACACCTCGCTGCTCTCCCGCCAGCCGAACCGAATAAAAGCCGTCCTCCTGATGACCCTCGCGCCGCTGCTCACCGGCGCTCTCCTGGCCTACCTCGTCTGGCCCGGCCACTGGGTCGAACGCGAGGGCGCCGACCGCTGGCTGACCGCCCTCGACACCGCCATGCTGATATCGATCGGCCTGATCGAACTGTTCATGGTCGTCAACGTCGCCTCCGTCGCCCACGCCACGATGGTCGCCCGCGACCCCGTCCCCGTCGTCCCCGAACCCGGCACCCGCGTCGCCTTCCTCACGACGTACGTCCCGGGCAAGGAACCCCTCGAGATGGTCCGCGCCACCCTCGAGGGCGCCACCCGCATCACCCACGACGGCACCCTCGACGTCTGGCTCCTCGACGAGGGCGACGACGCCGGGGCCAAGGCCCTCTGCGCCGAACTCGGCGTCCGCCACTTCACCCGCCACGGCGTACCGGAGTGGAACCAGAAGACCGGCGTCCACAAGGCCCGCACCAAGCACGGCAACTACAACGCCTGGATCGCCATGCACGGCGGCGACTACGACTTCTTCGCCTCCGTCGACACCGACCACGTCCCGCTGCCCAACTTCCTGGAGCGGATGCTCGGTTACTTCCGCGACCCGGACGTCGCGTTCGTCGTCGGCCCCCAGGTGTACGGCAACTACCACAACCCCGTCACCAAGGCCGCCGAGTCGCAGCAGTTCCTCTTCCACGCCCTCATCCAGCGGGCCGGCAACCGCTACCGCGCCCCCATGTTCGTCGGCACCAACAACGTCGTCCGCATCGACGCCGTCCTCCAGGTCGGCGGCCTGTACGACTCCATCACCGAGGACATGGCCACCGGCTTCGAGATCCACCGCCACCGCAACCCGGCGACCGGCCGCCACTGGCAGTCCGTCTACACCCCGGACGTCCTCGCCGTCGGCGAGGGCCCCGCCTCCTGGACCGACTTCTTCACCCAGCAGCTGCGCTGGTCCCGCGGCACCTACGAGACCCTCATCAAGCAGTACTGGAAGGCCCCTTGGCGCATGCCCCCGGGCCGCCTGATGTCGTACACGCTCATGCTCGTGTACTACCCGATGACGGCCGTCAACTGGTTCCTCGGCATCCTCAGCTGCTTCCTCTTCCTCTGGTTCGGCGCCTCCGGCACCGAGGTCGCCGCCTCCGTCTGGCTGATGCTCTACAGCGACGCCGCCGCCTGCCAGATCGGCCTCTACCTCTGGAACCGCCGGCACAACGTCTCCCCGCACGAACCCGAGGGCTCCGGCGGCCTGGCCGGCATGGCGATGTCGGCCCTGTCCGCCCCGATCTACCTCAAGTCCTTCACCGAGGCGCTCCTGCGCCGCCCCAGCCGCTTCGTCGTGACCCCCAAGGGCGACGGCGCCAGCCCCGACCGGCTGCTCACCTTCCGCATCCACCTGTCCTGGGCGGCCCTGCTCATCACCTCCCTGACCGCCTCCGCCCTCCTCGACCACACCCACGTCGCGATGCGCACCTGGGCGTTCCTCGCCACGGCCATCTCCCTCGCCCCGGTCGGCGTCTGGGCCGTCACCCGCTGGCAGGAGCGCCGCGCGCAGCGCCCGGCCCACGCACCGGACCAGGCCCCGGCACCGCGTTCCGCCCGGGACACCGCGTCGGCGCCCGCGCCCGAGCCGGCCTTCGCGACCACCGGCGCCACGTCGTCCGTCTCCGGCCCCACGACAGGAGGCAACTAGGTCATGGCAGACCAGCCCTCACAGCAACCCGGGAAGGCGAAGTTCGCCAGGCCGTCGAACAAGACGAGGAAGACCGTCCTGGGCATCGGCGGCATCGCGATCCTGGCCGGCCTCAACGCCCCCGCCGCGCTCGACTTCGCCGGCGAGAAGTACCACGCCTACAAGATCTCCCGGCCGGCGTACAAGGCGGAGTACGGCTCCTGGAGCCAGGTCGACATCCCGGAGGAGTACCGCACCAACGCCATCCACGCCGCCCTCCTGCACACCGGCAAGGTGCTGATCGTGGCGGGCTCCGGGAACGAGCAGAAGAAGTTCGACGCGGGGGAGTTCGACACCGTCCTGTGGGACCCGGAGAAGAACACCTTCAAGAAGGTCCCGACCCCGGAGGACTTCTTCTGCTCCGGCCACGCCCAGCTCCCCGACGGCCGTCTGCTGGTGGCCGGCGGCACCGCCCGCTACGAACTCCTCGACGGGGAGGTCGAACGGGCCGGCGGCGGCATGCGGGTGAAGAACGAGAGCCCCGACAAGGAGGTCTTCCTCCCCAAGGGCACCCGCTTCCGCTCGCCCGCCGGCGTGGAGTACGTCTCCAGGTTCGACGTCACCCTCCCGAAGGCCGAGCGCACCTTCGAGGTCACCCGCGACGCCCGCGGTGTCGTGCAGCCCTGGAAGACCAAGGTCACCGCCAGCGAGGTCCGGGTGTTCGTGGAGGCGGCCGAGGAGGGCCCGCTGTCGGTCACCGACACCCAGGCCCAGTACGAGATCGTCGGCCTCACGGGCGAGGACGCGGACAACACCTACGGCCTGTCCGAGAAGATCACCCTGGAGAAGCAGGACTTCCAGGGCATCCGCGCCGCCTACGAGTTCGACCCGGTCGCCGAGAAGTACGTCCCCGTCGAGCCGATGGACAAGGCCCGCTGGTACCCGACCCTCGTCGGCCTGGAGGACGGCCGCATCCTCGCCGCCTCCGGACTGGACGACGTCGGCGTCATCGACCCCGGCGACAACGAGATCTACGACCCGAAGACGAAGAAGTGGTCACCGGGCCCCAAGCGGTACTTCCCGACGTACCCCGCCCTGTTCCTGACCAAGGGCGGCAAGCTGTTCTACTCCGGTGCCAACGCCGGCTACGGTCCGGCGGAGAAGGGACGCGTCCCCGGGCTGTGGGACCTGAGGACCAACACCTTCCAGGAGGTGCCCGGCCTGAAGGACCTGGACCAGCTGGAGACCTCCGCGTCGCTTCTGCTGCCGCCCGCGCAGGACCAGAGGGTGATGGTCCTCGGCGGCGGGGGCGTCGGGGAGTCGCGCAAGTCGACCGAGCGCACGGCCGTCGTCGACCTGAAGGAGGACAGCCCGGTCTTCCGGGACGGCCCCGACCTGCCGCAGGGCACGCGCTACCTGAACAGCGTGATCATGCCGGACGACACGGTCTTCACCTCCAACGGCTCCGAGGACTACCGGGGCCGCAGCGCCAGCAACATCCTCAAGGCGCAGTTCTACGACCCGCGGACCAACGCCTTCCGGGAGGCCGCCGCCCCCACGGTGGGCCGCAACTACCACTCCGAGGCGCTGCTGCTGCCCGACGGCCGGGTCGCCACCTTCGGCTCCGACCCGCTTTTCGACGACCAGCAGAACACCAAGCTCGGCCACTTCGAGCAGCGCATGGAGGTCTTCACCCCGCCGTCCCTGCACCGGGGCGCGGCGAACCGGCCCGTCCTGGAGGGCGGCAAGCAGCGGCTGGGCGCCGACCACCGGGTGACGTTCCGCACCGACCACCCCGAGCGCGTCGTCGCGGCCCGGCTGATGCGGCCCAGCGCGGTCACCCACACCACGGACGTGGAGCAGCGCTCCATCGAGCTGGGCGTCACCAAGAAGGGCGGCCAGGTCACCTTCGAGGTGCCGGACGACCCCACCCTGGTGCCGCCGGGCTGGTACATGCTCTTCGTCACGGACGCCGGTGGCACCCCGTCGAAGGCGAAGTGGATCCACGTCACCTGAGCGGCGACGGAGCCCGGTCTACGCCCTGGAGTTGCGCGCCAGCTCCAGGGCGTACTCCGGCCACCACCGCCCGGCTGCGGGGCCGCCCTCGCAGGTGCCGTCCGACTCTCCGGGCCGCTTGACCCAGACGTAGGCGTCGACGAGCTCCTCGCCGGTGTCGGTGGTCGGCGGGGTGCCCAGGGCCCGGCCGGGCGGGTTGCACCAGACGCCGGGCAGCGGGCCGTTGCCGTTGCGGCTGGTGTCGATCACGAAGTGCTTGCCGCCCAGGTGCCGCGACAGCCGCCTGCCGTACGCGGTGGTCTCCTCGTCGGTCTGGAAGTTGGAGACGTTGAGCGCGAACCCGTCGGCGCTGGCCACCCCGGCCCGCCGCAGCGGCTCGACCAGTTTCTCCGGCTCCTTGATCCAGCTCGGGTTGCCCGCGTCCAGGTAGACCTTGGTGTTCGGCTGCCGCTTCAGCCGTGCGATCGCCTCGCCGAGCAGCCGCTCGCGTTCGGCGTGCAGCTCGCCGGGGGTACAGCCGTCCACGATGTGGGCGACGGCGTCCGGCTCCAGGACGACCAGGGCCCTGGCGTCGCCGATCGCGCCGGCGAACCGGTCGATCCACTGCCGGTAGGCGTCGCCTCCCGCCGCCCCGCCGGCCGAGTGCTGGCCGCAGTCCCGGTGCGGGATGTTGTAGGCCGCGAGCAACGCCGTCTTCCCCTCGGCGGTGGCGCCGCGGACCGCCCTGCGCACCGGCGCGGCCGGGTCGACCTCGCCGGCCGGCCAGAGCGCGGCGGGCCGGTCGGCGATCCGCTTCAGCAGCTCGGCGTCCTGGTCGCGGCCCTCGCGGCGCCACTGTTCGATCTGCCGGGCGGCGGGGGACTCGGGGTCGACCCAGAAGGGTGAGGAGGCCGCGGAGCCCGCCTGCTTCGAGGCACGGCCGGCGACGGAGGCCTCGTCGACGCCCGGCGTGGACGAGCAGCCGAGGGTGAGGCCGAGGGCGGTGAGGGCCGCGAGGGTGTGGACCGGCCGGGACATGCTGCTCCCTGGGGCGGAGACGACGGTCAGTGATGATCCGTATCAGATCGTGACATATCGGTCGGCCGACACTCGGCATTGCCCTGCCCCGATCAGCCCGGTGGCCCGAAAGGCGAGACAGGGCTGACCGGCATATGACCGGCCGGTAAGGTCTGGTGACGTGCCGAAGCCCCTCAGTCTCACCTTCGATCCCATCGCCCGAGCCGACGAACTGTGGAAGCAGCGCTGGGGCAGCGTGCCCTCCATGGCCGCGATCACCTCGATCATGCGGGCGCACCAGATCCTGCTGGCCGAGGTCGACGCGGTGGTCAAGCCGTACGGGCTGACGTTCGCGCGGTACGAGGCGCTGGTGCTGCTCAACTTCTCCAAGTCGGGCGAGCTGCCGATGTCCAAGATCGGCGAGCGGCTCATGGTGCATCCGACCTCGGTGACGAACACCGTCGACCGGCTGGTGCGCTCGGGCCTGGTGGACAAGCGCCCCAACCCCAACGACGGGCGCGGCACACTCGCCAGCATCACCGACAAGGGCCGCGAGGTGGTCGAGGCGGCCACCCGCGACCTGATGGCGATGGACTTCGGCCTCGGGGTCTACGACGCCGAGGAGTGCGGCGAGATCTTCGCGATGCTCCGCCCCCTGCGCATCGCGGCGGGGGACTTCGAGGAGGAGTGACGCCCGGCACCCGACCCGGCCCAAGATCTCCGGGAAGGGCCGGTTAGGCTCGACGGCATGAAGAAGAGCGTGCTGACCCGCTACCGGGTCCTGGCCTACGTCACCGGTGTGCTGCTCGTCGCGCTGACCTTCGGCATGATCGGCAAGTACGCCCTGAAGATGGGCGGCGCGGCCGACTTCACCCAGGTGGTCAGCATCGCGCACGGCTGGCTGTACGTGGTGTACCTGATCTTCGCCTTCGATCTCGGCTCCAAGGCGAAGTGGCCGGTCAAGAAGCAGCTCTGGGTCCTGCTGGCCGGCACCGTGCCGACCGCCGCGTTCTTCGTGGAGCGCCGGATCAGCCGTGAGCTGGAGGGCAGGATCGAAAGCCCCGAGCCGGCGGTCGCCAAGGCCTGACGCCCGTCCGTCACCGTCGTGCGGACACCCGTACGGCGGTCTGCCATCGACATTTACTTGGACGTCCTAGTAAATTTGGAGGCATGGACGCTGACGCCATAGAGGAGGGCCGCCGCCGCTGGCAGGCCCGGTACGACGCCGCGCGCACGCGGGACGCCGACTTCACCACGCTTTCGGGCGATCCCGTGGAGCCGGTGTACGGGCCCCGGCCCGGGGACAGGTACGACGGATTCGAGCGGATCGGCTGGCCGGGCGAGTACCCCTTCACCCGCGGGCTGTATCCGACCGGCTACCGAGGGCGGACGTGGACCATCCGGCAGTTCGCCGGGTTCGGCAACGCCGAGCAGACCAACGAGCGCTACAAGATGATCCTCCGCAACGGCGGGGGCGGGCTCTCGGTCGCCTTCGACATGCCGACCCTGATGGGCCGCGACTCCGACGACCCGCGCTCGCTCGGCGAGGTCGGGCACTGCGGTGTGGCCATCGACTCGGCCGCCGACATGGAGGTGCTGTTCAAGGACATCCCGCTCGGCGACGTGACGACCTCCATGACGATCAGCGGGCCCGCCGTGCCCGTGTTCTGCATGTACCTGGTCGCCGCCGAACGCCAGGGCGTGGACGCGTCCGTGCTCAACGGCACGCTCCAGACCGACATCTTCAAGGAGTACATCGCGCAGAAGGAGTGGCTCTTCCAGCCCGAGCCGCACCTGCGCCTGATCGGCGACCTGATGGAGTACTGCGCGGCGGGCATCCCGGCGTACAAGCCCCTGTCGGTCTCCGGCTACCACATCCGCGAGGCGGGCGCGACGGCCGCGCAGGAGCTGGCGTACACCCTGGCGGACGGCTTCGGGTACGTGGAGCTGGGGCTCTCGCGCGGGCTGGACGTGGACGTCTTCGCCCCGGGCCTGTCCTTCTTCTTCGACGCGCACGTCGACTTCTTCGAGGAGATCGCCAAGTTCCGCGCGGCGCGCCGCATCTGGGCCCGCTGGATGCGGGACGTGTACGGGGCGAAGAGCGAGAAGGCGCAGTGGCTGCGCTTCCACACGCAGACCGCGGGCGTCTCGCTGACCGCCCAGCAGCCGTACAACAACGTGGTACGCACCGCGGTGGAGGCGCTCGCCGCCGTCCTCGGCGGGACCAACTCCCTGCACACCAACGCCCTGGACGAGACCCTCGCGCTGCCGAGCGAGCAGGCGGCCGAGATCGCCCTGCGCACCCAGCAGGTGCTGATGGAGGAGACCGGCGTCGCCAACGTCGCCGACCCGCTGGGCGGCTCCTGGTTCGTCGAGCAGCTCACGGACCGGATCGAGGCCGACGCGGAGAAGATCTTCGAGCAGATCAAGGAACGGGGTCTGCGCGCCCACCCCGACGGGCAGCACCCCATCGGGCCGATGACCTCGGGCATCCTGCGCGGCATCGAGGACGGCTGGTTCACCGGCGAGATCGCCGAGTCGGCGTTCCGCTACCAGCAGGCGCTGGAGAAGGGCGACAAGAAGGTCGTCGGCGTCAACGCCCACACCGGATCGGTCACCGGTGACCTGGAGATCCTGCGGGTCAGCCACGAGGTGGAGCGCGAGCAGGTGCGGGTGCTGGGCGAGCGCAAGGCGGCCCGCGACGACGCGGCGGTGCGGTCGGCGCTGGACGGCATGCTCGCCGCGGCCCGCTCCGGCGGCAACATGATCGAGCCGATGCTGGACGCCGTGCGGGCCGAGGCGACGCTGGGGGAGATCTGCGGGGTGCTGCGGGACGAGTGGGGGGTGTACACGGAGCCGGCCGGCTTCTGACGACGGTTCGTCGGGGGCGGTGCCGGAGGCCGGCGCCGGGTGGGTGTGGCTCACCCGCGCGAGCGGGGTGCCGCCGCGCCCACCCGTGCCGCCCTGGGGGTACCTCCCAGGCCGTTCAGGCACTGGGGGAGGCACGACTGCCCGCGGCTGAGGGCACGCAGCGGACTGCGTGCCCTCAGGGGCGCGGGGAACCGCGCGCCCAGCCGAAGCCGCCCCGCACCCGGCAACGCATCCGCGCCCCCACCCCCGCATCCGCCCCGCACCCCCGCTTCCGCCCCGCACCCCCGCTTCCGCCCCGCACCCCCGCTCCCGCCCCGCACCCCCCGCCCCGCGACTACCCCTCCGCCCCCGTAAGGCCGTGCAGGAGTACTCGTGTCAGGCCGCGCACCCAGTCCTCGTCCGCCGGCTCCGCGCTCACCAGCGTGCGGTGCACCACCGCGCCCGCCACCAGGTCGAAGATGAGGTCCGCCGTACGGGCGGCCTCCGCGGCGTCGGTCTCGGGCGGCAGCTCCCCGCGTGCCTGCGCGCGGGCCCGGCCCTGGACGACCAGCCGCTTCTGGCGTTCCACGATCGACGCGCGGATGCGCTCGCGCAGCGCGTCGTCCCGGGTGGACTCCGCCACCACCGCCATCAGACCGCTCCTCGCCTCCGGACGGGCGAGGATCGCCGCGAACTGAAGGACCACACCCTCGATGTCGGCGGCGAGGGAGCCGCGGTCGGGAAGTTCCAGTTCGTCGAAGAGCTCCGCCACCGCGTCGACCACCAGCTCGTTCTTGCCCGTCCAGCGCCGGTAGAGCGTCGTCTTGGCAACCCCCGCCCGCGTCGCGACGTCGGACAGGGTGAGCTTGGACCAGCCCAGCTCGACCAGTGCCGCCCGGGTCGCGGCCAGGATCGCGGCGTCGGCCGCGGCACTGCGCGGGCGCCCGGTGCGGCCCGCGCGACCGGCGTGACCTGCGCGGCTGGCGGGGGAGCGGCTCTGCATTCCCCGACCATAACCGGGGGTTCGGCGGCCGACCGGTCCCGCGCGGCCGTGAGGGAGATCACGCGGAGGCGGTGTACCGCCGGCACCCCGTGCCATTACGCTACGACTCGTAGCGAAAGCACGGGTGCGGGCGCACCCGGGCGACGACCACAGGGCGTGGGGTGGGGACCCGGCGCCGAACGCCACACATCAGGGCGGCCTTTCGCCCCGCTTTTCACAGACGCGCGCCTGACGGGGGAGGATAGACGCATGCAGCCACGGAACATGTCCATGAGCGGAGTCGTCGACCTCGCCGCGGTGAAGGCGGCCCAGGAGGCCAAGGCGAAGGCGGAGCAGGCGCGCGCCGAAGCGGCCCGGCAGGGCGGGACGGGCGCCGTCTCCCCGGCCGACCTCGTGATCGACGTCGATGAGGCCGGCTTCGAACGCGATGTCCTCCAGCGCTCCACCGAGGTCCCGGTCGTCATCGACTTCTGGGCCGAGTGGTGCCAGCCCTGCAAGCAGTTGAGCCCGGTCCTGGAGCGGCTCGCCGTCGAGTACAACGGGCGTTTCGTGCTCGCCAAGATCGACGTCGACGCCAATCAGATGCTGATGCAGCAGTTCGGCATCCAGGGCATCCCGGCCGTCTTCGCGGTGGTGGCCGGCCAGGCCCTGCCGCTCTTCCAGGGCGCCGCCGGCGAGGAGCAGATCCGGGGGACCCTGGACCAGCTCGTCCAGGTCGCCGAGCAGCGCTTCGGTCTGACCGGCCTGACCGTCGACCCCGAGGCCGAGCCGGGCGCCGCCGAGCAGGCCCCCGCCCGTCCGGCCGGACCGCACGACGCGGCGCTGGAGGCCGCGGTGCAGGCCCTGGACGCGGGCGACCTGGCCGGCGCCGTGCAGGCGTACAAGAACGTGCTGAACGACGACCCGGCCAACACCGAGGCCAAACTCGGCCTGGCCCAGGCCGAGTTGCTCCAGCGGGTGCAGGGAATGGACCCCCAGCGGGTACGCAGGGACGCTGCCGACAAGCCGGCCGACGTGCAGGCCCAGATCGCCGCCGCCGACCTGGAGCTGGTGGGCGGCCACGTCGAGGACGCCTTCGGGCGGCTCATCGACGCCGTCGGGCGCACGGCGGGCGACGACCGGGAGGCCGCGCGGGTGCGGCTGCTGGAGCTGTTCGAGGTCGTCGGCGCCGAGGACCCGCGGGTGGTCGCGGCGCGCCGGGCCCTGGCGCGCGCCCTGTTCTGACGGGGCCTGAGTGACGTATGCGGCCGCGCTTTGCCAAATCTTGGCAATCGCGGCCGCTGTTACTGCCAGTAAGTCGACGCCGGTGATGTGTCGGTTTCTGTCCAGCGATCAATAGTTTTGTCCCGCACTCATGAGACACCGAGCGTGCCCGGGCGGGACCTCTCGGTCGTGCCGTGGTTATCCGGCCGTTACTAGTGAGTAACGAACCCCCTTGTGCGGGCGGCGAGAATGCACCACGATCGGCGACGCTCGGTCCGTTCCCGTACCCCGACAGCCAATCGGGTCGCGGGAGTTCCTGGGTCCCCACCGAGCAGGGTCGGCGGCAGTGGCGCCGGCTCTTGGGCAGGGGGGTCTTCGCCCGACCGGCGAAGCCTGTCCAGCAAGGTTGTGCGTGATGCGTGTCAGGCGCGACCAGTGGTTGTCGCTCGGGGGTGATCGCCGGTGATTCGGGCGCGTTGTGCGCGCCGCCGAGTGCGGGCGCTCTCCTTCCCGAGGACGTAGCACTTCTCCCATCCCTGCCCGGCCGAGCCGTCGACTTCGAGGCAGAGCCGGCGCCAGGAGATGTACGTCCGAGAAGGAGGAAATATGGAGTCCCAGGTGCGTGGCGGGACCAGATGGAAGCGGTTCGCCGTGGTCATGGTGCCCAGCGTGGCCGCCACGGCGGCGATAGGCGTGGCCCTGGCCCAGGGTGCGCTCGCCGCGTCGTTCAGTGTGTCGGGACAGTCGTTCAAGGTCACGACCTCGCAGCTCAATGGCCAGGGCTTCGTCCAGTACGGTGCGGTCGACGAGGGCTACACCATGGACGGCAAGAAGACGGCTCACCCCGTCGCCGTCTCGGCGTTCAAGTCCGCGACGATCAAGAACCTGTGCCAGTCCGTGGTCACCCCGGACATCCCGGTGATCGGCACGGTCAGCCTGAAGCTGAACGCGGGCGGGGGCTCGACCCCGGTCGAGGCCAAGAACCTGTACATCGACGTCGCCAAGCTCGAGGCCGATGCCACGTTCAACAACATCGACATCGGTGTTGCCGCGAAGGACGCCGCCAAGGGTCCGGGCATCCAGAAGGGCGACACGGCGAACCCCTTCGGTTTCGCGCAGCAGGCCGACTCGGTCGTCCTGACCGACGTGAAGCAGACGGCGTGGGCGACCACCGCCGGAACCTTCAAGCTGAGCGGTCTGAAGATGTCGCTGCACAAGGGCGTCAACGAGTGCTACTGAGCACTCGCTGACGGGCGGGGGAGCCGGTGGCGCCCCCGCCCGTCCACTACTCCGGCCCCGTCTTCACACGCGGGCCACATCACCACCACAGCAACGCCGTACCAGGGAGCTGTTTTCCATGAGCGCCGAGACTCCTGCCGCCAACGGCCAGTTCACCCTCCGGAGGCAGCAGTTCCGCGCCTGGCGGGGCAACCGGCCGTTCTGGGCCGGCCTGTTCGTCATGCTCGGCGGACTCCCCATCGCCTACTTCCCGTACGCGAACCTGCGACTCGGCCACCTGACGCTGGCGATGGCGACCACCGCGGGCGCCGGGTCCCTGATCATCGGCGTACTGCTGGTCGTCCTGGGCGTCAGCCTCTGGTTCCAGAAGCACGTCCGGGTGTTCGCGGGCGTCGCCGCGATCCTGCTGGCGCTGGTGTCCATCCCCGTGTCCAACCTCGGCGGCTTCCTCATCGGCTTCCTCCTCGCGCTCATCGGCGGCGCGATGGCCGTGTCCTGGGCGCCGGGCGAGGCGCCGGGCGCCCAGCCGGCGGTCGACGGCACCACGGGGACGGGCGGTGCCCCGCAGGGCGCGGCCCCCGACACCACGGCCCCCGAGCCGCAGGACGGGGCGGGCGAGCCCAACGATCTGTCAGGAACGAGCCCGGCCAACGGGGCGAACGGGAGGCACAGTGCCGGCTGACGAGGTGACTCACGGGGCTGACGTGGAGTCGTCCCGTGTGAGAACCGGGCCGCGCCACGCGGCACCCAAGAAGCCGTTGTTCACCAGGCTCCAGATGCCGGCCGGGAAGGCGATAGCCCTGGCGGCGATGCCGACGGCGGTTCTCATGGGGATGGGATTCACGCCGACGCTCGCCGTCGCCGACGGCAACGACTCGGCCAAGCCGACGACGAACAGTCTCACGGCCGACGAGTACAAGGACTGCGTGGCGGCTCTGGAGGAGGAGGGCAAGGAGAAGGACGAGGGCGACGGGTCCGCGTCCCCCACCCCCACCCCCTCGGCGAGCCGGAGCGGTGACGGCGCCCAGGACACGGAGGGAGAGCAGCCGTCCGCGGAGCCGTCCGCCGGGGATCCGGGCACGGGACCGGGAGCGGAACAGGACCCGGGCACGGACGCGGGTGCGTCCTCGTCGTCCTCTTCGTCGGATTCAGGTTCCGACGACAAGGACGAGCCCGCCCCGTCCCCCTCGGCGTCCGCCGGGGGCGCCGCGTCCCCGGCGCCCTCGCCGTCCGAGAGCCGCGGCAACGTGCTGGAGGAGATCGGCGACGCCATCGAGGGCGTCTTCACCGGCGGCCGGAAGGACGCCGGGAGCCCGAGTCCCACGCCGACCCCGTCCGCCTCGCAGAGCACCTCCGAGAGCGCGGGCGACAAGGCGGCGGACGCCGTGGAGGACCCGGCGGGCACCGCCTCCGAGGCGGCCGGCCAGGCCGGTGACACCACAGGTGACACCGCCGGGAAGGCCGTCGAGGACGCGGGGGACGCCGTCGAGGACACCGCGGACGCGGCGGAGGGGGCGGCCGAGGAGGCCGCCGGTGCCACCGCCTCGCCGAGTGCCACCCCGAGCCCGTCCGAGAGCGCCGGGACCGACCTGGAGGACTGCCCGGTCGCCACCGACGCCGAGGGCGGGGTCGACAACACCGTTCCGCTGCCGGACGACCCCTGGTACCTGGACGCCAGCTCGCTGCTGCTGAAGGGCGCCTCCTACAAGGGCGTCGTCGAGGTGCGGACCGCCAACGGCACGACCAAGAAGGTGCTGAAGTACGTCATCTCCGACGGCACCGACATAGGCGACCTGCACCAGACGGTGAAGGACGACCAGTCCGGCAAGACCTACCACGTGCAGGCGGCCAAGGGCTCGACGTCCACGATCCGCGGCGGCGACACGGTGATGTACACCGAGAGCATCTCCGGCAACCTGCTCGGGCTGATACCGATCACGTTCGACCCGGAGCACCCGCCGCCGCTCGACATCCCGCTGATCTACTTCACGAAGGTGAAGGTCGTGCAGGCCGGCCAGTTCGGCGGCAACCTGCACGTCCCCGGGCTCCAGCAGTACATCACCGACTGAGCCGCACACCGCACGGACCCGTTCGGGAGCCGCACACGCGCCGAGGGCGCCCCTGTCGCCAGGGGGCGCCCTCGGCGCCGTGGAAGGCCTGCGGGGCGCCGGGCCCGCGCGGCCCGTGAAGCCGTGACGAGGGCCCCGCGGGCCTCAGTTGCGGCCGCCCAGGTGGTGCACCCGGACCATGTTGGTGGTGCCCGGCACACCGGGGGGCGAGCCGGCGGTGATGACCACGATGTCGCCGTCGTTGAAGCGGTTGAGCTTGATCATCTCCTGGTCCACCAGGTCGACCATCTCGTCGGTCGAGTTGACGAACGGCACCACGTGCGGCTCCACGCCCCAGCTGAGCGCCAGTTGGTTGCGGGTGGACTCGTCGGTGGTGAAGGCCAGGATCGGCTGCGTGGCGCGGTAGCGGGAGAGCCGGCGGGCGGTGTCGCCGGACTGGGTGAAGGCCACCAGGCCCTTGCCGCCGAGGAAGTCGGCGATCTCGGCGGCGGCGCGGGCCACCGAACCGCCCTGCGTGCGCGGCTTCTTGCCCGGCACCAGCGGCTGGAGGCCCTTGGAGAGCAGCTCCTGCTCGGCCGCCTGGACGATCTTCGACATCGTCTTGACGGTCTCGATCGGGTAGGCGCCCACGCTCGACTCGGCGGACAGCATGACCGCGTCGGCGCCGTCCAGGATCGCGTTGGCCACGTCGGAGGCCTCGGCGCGGGTCGGGCGGGAGTTGGTGATCATCGACTCCATCATCTGGGTCGCCACGATCACCGGCTTGGCGTTGCGCCGGCACAGCTCGATCAGGCGCTTCTGCACCATGGGGACCTTCTCGAGCGGGTACTCGACGGCGAGGTCGCCACGGGCGACCATCACACCGTCGAACGCCATCACGACGTCCTCCATGTTCTGCACCGCCTGCGGCTTCTCCACCTTGGCGACGACCGGGACCCGGCGGCCCTCCTCGTCCATCACGCGGTGGACGTCGGCGACGTCCTTGGCGTCCCGGACGAAGGACAGGGCGACGAGGTCGCAGCCCATGCGGAGGGCGAAGCGGAGGTCCTCGACGTCCTTGTCGCTCAGCGCGGGCACGTTGACGGCCGCGCCCGGCAGGTTGATGCCCTTGTGGTCGGAGATGACGCCGCCCTCGATGACGATCGTCTTCACCCGGGGGCCGTCGACCTCGGTGACCTTCAGCTCGACGTTGCCGTCGTTGATGAGCACCTGGTCGCCCTTGGCCACGTCGCCGGGCAGGCCCTTGTACGTCGTGCCGCAGATCGTCTTGTCGCCGGGCACGTCCTCGGTGGTGATGGTGAACTCGTCCCCCCGCACCAGCTCGACGGGGCCCTCGGCGAAGGTCTCCAGCCGGATCTTCGGGCCCTGGAGGTCGGCCAGGACGCCGATGGCCCTGCCGGTCTCCTTCGCGGCGGCGCGGAGCCGGTCGTAGCGGCCCTGGTGCTCGTCGTGGGTGCCGTGGCTGAAGTTGAAGCGGGCCACGTTCATGCCGGCTTCGATCAGGGCGACGAGCTGCTCGTGGGAGTCGACCGCGGGGCCGAGAGTACAGACGATTTTCGAACGGCGCATGGGGCGATCCTATCGGTTTGTTTCGCTCCGGAATATTCCGCCTAGCGGAAGATACAAATGGGCGCGGGTCTGCTCACCCGTGAATTCATCGGCTGTTCTTTTCGACCAGTGCGTACGTTTGTGTGGCGATCTCCAATTCCTCGTCGGTCGGCACCACGGCGACCTTCACCCGGGCGTCCCCGGGCGAGATCAGCCGGGGACCGTCGCCGCGCGCGGTGTTCAGGCCGGGGTCGACCGCCAGGCCCAGCCCTTCCAGGCCCGCCACGGCAGCCTCCCGCACCGGTGCCGCATTCTCACCGACCCCGGCCGTGAAGGCGACCGCGTCCACCCGTCCGAGGACCGCGTAATAGGCGCCGATGTACTTCTTCAGACGGTGAATGTAGATGTCGAAGGCCAGCTGCGCGTCTTTGTCCCCCTCCTCGACGCGGCGCCGGATCTCCCGCATGTCGTTGTCACCGCACAGACCGAACAGGCCGCTCCTCTTGTTGAGCAGAGTGTCGATCTCGTCCGTGGACATTCCGCCGACCCGCTCCAAATGGAAGATGACCGCCGGGTCAAGGTCTCCGGACCGCGTACCCATCACCAGCCCCTCCAAAGGCGTCAGTCCCATGGAGGTGTCCACGCACCGGCCCGCCTCGACCGCCGACGCCGAGGCACCGTTGCCGAGGTGCAGCACGATCACGTTGACCTCGGACGGGTCCTTGCCCAGCAGCCGCGCGGTCTCCCGGGAGACGTAGGCGTGCGAGGTGCCGTGGAAGCCGTAGCGGCGGATGCGGTGCCGGTCGGCGATCTTCGGGTCGATCGCGTAGCGCGCCGCCGACTCCGGCATCGTCGTGTGGAACGCCGTGTCGAAGACGGCCACCTGGGGCAGGTCGGGGCGGAGCGCCCGGGCGGTGCGCAGACCGGTGAGGTTGGCCGGGTTGTGCAGCGGGGCGACGGGGATCAGCCGCTCGATCTCGGTGAGCACGCCGTCGTCGACGAGGGTGGGCTCGGTGAAGAACATGCCGCCGTGCACCACCCGGTGCCCGATCGCCGCCAGCTCCGGGGAGTCCAGGCCCAGACCGTCGCGGGCCAGCTCCTCGGCGACCGCCTTGAGGGCGGCCTCGTGGTCGGCGATCGGCCCGCTCTGCTCACGGGTGTCGGCGCCGGCCACGCAGGTGTGCTTCAGCCGGGAGGTCTGCTCGCCGATGCGCTCGACCAGTCCCACCGCCAGCCGGCTGCGGTCCCGCATGTCCAGCAGCTGGTACTTCACCGACGAGGAGCCGGAGTTGAGGACGAGGACACGGGTGGGGGAGGTCACTGTTCGGACGCCTTCTCGCTCGGATGCTGGGCCTGGATCGCCGTGATGGCGACGGTGTTGACGATGTCCTGGACGAGCGCGCCCCGGGACAGGTCGTTGACCGGCTTGCGCAGGCCCTGGAGGACCGGGCCGACGGCGATCGCGCCGGCCGAGCGCTGCACGGCCTTGTAGGTGTTGTTGCCGGTGTTGAGGTCGGGGAAGATCAGCACGGTGGCCTGCCCGGCGACCTCGGAGCCGGGCAGCTTGGTCGCGGCCACCGACGGCTCGACCGCGGCGTCGTACTGGATCGGGCCCTCGACGCGCAGGTCCGGCCGGCGCGAGCGGACCAGCTCCGTCGCCCGGCGCACCTTGTCGACGTCGGCGCCCGACCCGGACGTACCGGTGGAGTACGACAGCATGGCGATCCGCGGATCGACCCCGAACCGGGCCGCCGTTGCCGCCGACTGGACGGCGATGTCGGCCAGCTGCTCGGCGTCCGGGTCCGGGTTGACCGCGCAGTCGCCGTAGACGAGCACCTTGTCGGCCAGGCACATGAAGAACACGGAGGAGACGATGGACGCCTCCGGCCTGGTCTTGATGATCTCGAAGGCGGGGCGGATCGTCGCCGCCGTGGAGTGCACCGACCCCGACACCATGCCGTCGGCCAGGCCCTCCTGGACCATCAGCGTGCCGAAGTAGTTCACGTCGGACACCACGTCGTAGGCCAGCTCCACGCTGACGCCCTTGTGGGCGCGCAGGGCGGCGTACTTCTCGGCGAAGGCGTCGCGCAGGTCGCTGGTGGCCGGGTCGATCAGCTGGGAGTCGCCGAGGTCGATGCCGAGGTCGGCGGCCTTCTTGCGGACGGCGTCGACCGGGCCGAGCAGGGTCAGGTCGCACACGTCCCGGCGCAGCAGCACCTCGGCGGCGTGCAGCACCCGCTCCTCGGTGCCCTCCGGCAGCACCACGCGGCGCTTGTCGGCGCGGGCCTGTTCCAGCAGCGAGTGCTCGAACATCATCGGGGTGACGCGGTCGCCGGAGGGGGCGGAGACGCGACGGCTGAGGTCGCCGGTGTCGACGTACCGCTCGAACACGCCGAGCGCGGTCTCCGCCTTGCGCGGGGTGGCCGCGTTGAGCTTGCCCTCCAGGGAGAACAGCTGCTCGGCGGTGGGGAAGCTGTTGCCCGACACCGACAGCACCGGGGTGCCGGGGGCGAGGCGGGCGGCGAGGGTGAGGATGTGGTCGCCGGGGACCTCGTCGAGGGTGAGCAGCACACCGGCTATCGGCGGGGTGCCGGCGCTGTGCGCGGCCAGCGAGCCGACGACCAGGTCGGCGCGGTCGCCCGGGGTGACGACCAGGCAGCCGGGGGTCAGCGCAGCCAGGAAGTTCGGCAGCATGGCGCCGCCGAAGACGAAGTCCAGCGCGTCCCGCGCGAGCCCCGAGTCGTCGCCGAGGACCACGTCGGCGCCGAGGGTGTGCGCGATCTGCGAGACGGTCGGCGCGGACAGCGCGGGCTCGTCGGGCAGCACCCAGCACGGCACCGGCAGCCGGCCCCTGAGCCGCTCGGCGATCTCGTCGCGGTCCTGGCGGGCCACCCGGTTGGCGACCATGGCGAGCACGTCGCAGCCCAGCCCGTCGTAGGCGCGGAAGGCGTTGACGGTCTCGGCGAGGACCGCCTCGGCGGGCTGCTTGCGGCCGCCGACGACCGGGAGCACGGACGCCCCGAACTCGTTGGCGAGCCGGGCGTTGAGCGACAGCTCGTCCGGCAGCTGGGTGGCGGCGTAGTCGGTGCCGAGCACCAGGACCACGTCGTAGTCGCGGGCGACCAGGTGGAAGCGGTCGACCAGCGCGGACACCAGCTCGTCCGTGCCCTGCTCGGCCTGGAGCGCGGACGCCTCCTGGTAGTCCATGCCGTACACCGTGGCCGGGTCCTGGGCGAGCCGGTAGCGGGCCCGCAGCAGCTCGAACAGGCGGTCGGGGCCGTCGTGGACGAGGGGACGGAAGACGCCGACCCGGTCGACCTGCCGGGTCAGGAGTTCCATGACCCCCAGCTCGACGACCTGGCGGCCGTCGCCGCGGTCGATACCGGTCACGTACACGCTGCGCGTCACGCGTGGTCTCCGTTTCCATCGGGGCGCTGTCACAAAAATCGCCCACCGAGGTGAGCAGAACCCTCTTGACAATACCTCCGGCGATGGATAAGGCGCCCGTCAGTGCCCTGTCGGCACCGCCCGGTGGGGCATGGAAGAATCGGCAGTGGCCCACCGGCATCAACATCGAGCAGGAGACACAGCACGATGCGCATCGGAGTTCTCACCGCAGGCGGCGACTGCCCCGGCCTGAACGCCGTGATCCGGTCGGTCGTGCACCGCGCGGTCGACAACTACGGAGACGAGGTCATCGGCTTCGAGGACGGCTACGCGGGACTGCTCGACGGCCGCTACCGCACCCTCGACCTGAACGCGGTCAGCGGCATCCTCGCCCGCGGCGGCACCATCCTCGGCTCCTCCCGGCTGGAGCGCGACCGGCTCCGCGAGGCCTGCGAGAACGCCGGTGACATGATCCAGAGCTTCGGCATCGACGCGCTCATCCCGATCGGCGGCGAGGGCACGCTGACGGCGGCCCGGATGCTCAGCGACGCCGGTCTGCCGGTGGTCGGCGTGCCGAAGACCATCGACAACGACATCTCCTCCACCGACCGCACCTTCGGCTTCGACACCGCCGTCGGCGTCGCCACGGAGGCGATGGACCGCCTGAAGACCACCGCCGAGTCCCACCAGCGCGTGATGGTCGTCGAGGTCATGGGCCGGCACGCGGGCTGGATCGCCCTGGAGTCCGGCATGGCCGCCGGTGCACACGGCATCTGCCTGCCCGAGCGCCCCTTCGACCCCGCCGACCTGGTCAAGATGGTCGAGGCCCGCTTCGCCCGCGGCAAGAAGTTCGCCGTGGTCTGCGTCGCCGAAGGCGCGCACCCCGCCGACGGCACCATGGACTACGGCAAGGGCGCGATCGACAAGTACGGCCACGAGCGCTTCCAGGGCATCGGCACGGCGCTCGCCTACGAGCTGGAGCGGCGCCTGGGCAAGGAGGCCAAGCCGGTCATCCTCGGCCACGTCCAGCGCGGCGGCACCCCGACCGCGTACGACCGGGTGCTCGCCACCCGCTTCGGCTGGCACGCGGTGGAGGCCGCGCACCGGGGCGAGTTCGGCCGGATGACCGCGCTGCGCGGCACGGACATCGTGATGGTGCCGCTGGCGGAGGCGGTCACCGAGCTGAAGACGGTGCCCAAGGACCGCATGGACGAGGCCGAGTCGGTCTTCTAGGAGCCCGGGCCACGGGTGCTGATCGACGGCCTGCGGAGCCCGGCCAGGGGTGCTGCTCGACCGCGTGGCCAACCCGGCTACGGGTGCTGCTCGACCGCCGCCCAGAAGTGCTCCACGATCCGTTCCAGGAACGCGTCGCCCGAGTCGGCGGAGTCCCGGCTGCCGCCGCCCCAGCTGAGCGTGGCGGCCATGTGGCCCTGGTAGTCGGTGTGCAGTTCCTGGAGGACGCCCTCCAGGACCGCCCGCTCCAGGGGCACCACCTTGCCGACCGGGCGGACGTAGCCCTGCCAGCGGGTGCTCACCGCGCTCCGCAGCAGCTCGGCGAGTTTCTCGTCGCGGCCGGTGACGGTCACGAAGTCGGGCAGGCCGAGACCGAGCGCGTCGGCGAGCGCGACCGACTGGCGTTCGGTGCCGCGCCAGTCCCCCGTCTCCTCCATCCGCAGATACGCCTGGAGTTCCAGCCCGACCGCGCGGGCGAGGTCCTCCGGGGCGAGGCCGCGGGCGATGCGGTGCTCGCGCAGGGTGCGCGGGCGGCCGAGGAGTTCCCCGGGCGAGCACCACAGCACACCCGCGAGGGCGGTCAGTTCCTGGCTGCCGGGGGAGGCGATGCCCCGTTCCCAGGCGATGACGAGGTCCGGGGTGACGTAGGGCAGTCCGTACGAGACACGCATGCCGTGGGCGACGTGTTCGGGTCCCATGCCGAGGGCGGCCCGCAGCCGGCGGGCCGCGAGGGCGTTGAACGGGGGACCGGGTCGGTTCGGTGGAGCTGAGGGTCGGCGCACGGGCGACAACGTAGGGGCCGGCGCGGCCGGTGACTACGGTCGGTTCGGACAGGATCACGGATTGTAGGAACCTACGGTTTCGGTCACGCGTGACCGAAACGGACGGTCACCGGCTCATCCCTTGACCGCGCCGCCCAGCGCGAACCCGCCGCCCAGCCGCCGGGCGATCAGCACGTACAGCAGGATCACCGGCGTGGAGTAGACGATCGAGAACGCCGCCAGCTGACCGTACGCCACCATGCCCCGGTTGCCGAAGAACTCGTTGATGCTCACCGACGCCGGCATCTGGTCCGGGGTGAGCAGCAGCATGAACGGGACGAAGAAGTTGCCCCACATCATCACGAACGAGAACACCGTCACCACCGCGACCCCGGGCCCCATCAGCGGCAGCACGACGCGCACCAGGGACTGAAGCGAGGACGCCCCGTCCGTCCACGCGGCCTCCTCCAGCTCCTTGGGCACGCCGTCCATGAAGTTCTTCATCAGCCAGATCGCGAACGGCAGCTGGGAGGCGGCGAAGAAGAAGACCGTCCCCTGCATGGTGTCGATCAGATCGACCCGGACGAACAGGGCGTAGACCGGCACCATGATCGCCGTGATCGGCAGGCTGGTCGCGAAGAGGACCGTCAGCAGGAACGGCCGGTTCAGCCGGGACCGGAACCGGGACAGCGGATAGGCCGCGAGCGCCGCGCACACCACGGTCAGCGCCGTCGCGCCGCCGCACAGCACGAGGCTGTTCAGCAGCGGGGTGAAGGTGATCTCCGGGGTGAGGATCGCGTCGAAGTGCTCCAGCGTCAGGCCGTCGGGCGCCTTGACCCTGAGGTCAGCGCGCGGGTCCAGGGCGGAGAGCACCACCCAGGCCAGTGGCAGGACGAAGGCCAAGGCCGCCAGGGACAGCCCCGCGTCGGCGGCCAGGCGGTGCCGGGTGCGGCGGGAGGCGAGGGTGCGGGGCATGCGGGTTCAGACCTCCGTCCGCAGCAGGCGCAGATACACGATCGAGAACAGCGAGCCGATCAGCAACAGCAGCAGGGCCACCGCGGTGCCGTAGCCGATCAGGCTGTTCTGGAAGGCCTGTTCGTACATGAACAGCGGCAGGGTCTGGCTCTTTCCGCTGGGGCCGCCGCGCGTCATCACCCAGATCAGACCGAACACCGACAGCGTCTGGAGGGTGTTGAGCATGAGGGTGGTGCCGATGGAGCGGCGGATCATCGGCAGCGTCACGTGCCACATGCGGCGCCAGCCCCCGGCGCCGTCGACCTGCGCGGCCTCGGTGATCTCCTTGGGGATCTCGTTCAGCGCCGCGGAGTACACCAGCATCGAGAAGGCCGTGCCCCGCCAGACGTTGGCGAACGACACCGCCAGGATCGGCAGCGTGAACAGCCAGTTCTGGGACGGCAGATGCAGCCAGTCCAGGATGGCGTTGAGGGTGCCCTCGCGGCGGAAGAACGCGTACAGCAGGAACCCGGCGACGACCTCCGGCAGCACCCACGCCGTGACCACGATCCCGCCGGTCAGCGTGCGCACCGGCTTGGAGGCGCGCTGCATCAGCGCCGCCAGCGCCAGACCGAGAGTGTTCTGCCCGATCAGCGACGACAGCACCGTGAACACCAGGGTCAGCCATACGGCGTTGAGGAACGCCTCGTCCTGGAAGGCCCGCCGGAAGTTCTCCAGCCCGACGAAGGACTCCTCGGCCTGCCCGGTGAGCTGGAGGTCGGTGAAGGCGATGACGACGCAGTAGCCGATCGGGCCGGCCAGGAACAGCAGGAGCAGGACCACGGCCGGGGAGAGCGGCAGCGCCCGGGCCAGGCCGCGGCGCCGGGCATCCCGCCGCGCCCGGGCGGGGGAGCCGGCGCGCGGGCCCGGGGGAACCTTGCGGGTCCCCGGGCCGCCGGCGTGGGACGGGGCGGCCGCCGTCATCGGCGTCCCCCGCCCGCCTCCGTGTCCGTCACTTCTCGACCACCTGGTCGTCGGTGGCCTCCCGCAGCGCCTCGTCGTAGCCGCGCGCCGCCTCCTCGACCGACATCTCGCCCGTCGTCACGCCCTCCATCGCCTCCTGGATGGCCACGGACACCTTCGGGTACGCGGGGTAGGCCGGCCGGTAGTGGGTGTACTCGACCAGGCCGGTGAAGAACCGGATGCTCGGCTGCGCCTCCACGTAGGCGGGGTCGTCGGCGACGTCCTCGCGGACCGCGATGCCCGAGTTGGCGACGTACCACTTCCGGGCGTTCGCCTTGGTCTGCATCGTCTTGATGAACTCGAAGGCCAGGTCGGGGTTGTCCGCCTCGGCCGGGATCGCCCACGTCCAGCCGCCCGACATGCTCACCCTGCCCGGTGCCTGGCCGTGCTGGGTGGGCATGTGGGCCAGGCCCAGTTCCTCGGGCCACTCGGGCCACTCGTGTCCGCTGCCCTCCAGCCAGTCCTGCGGCAGCCAGGAACCGTCCAGCGCGATGCCGAGCTTGCCCTGCGGCAGCAGTTCGCCGCGCACGCGCGTGCTGAAGTTCGGGTCGAGCGCGTCGGAGACCTCCGGGCCGAGCTTCTCCTCGTAGACCGTCTCCACGAAGGCGAGGGAGTCCCGGAACGCCTTGCTGCCGGCGATCCACTTCTTGGCGTCCTTGTCGTACAGCGGGTCCGAGGTGCCGTCGCCCGTGCCGTACAGCAGCATCTGGAAGCCCTGCATGGTCGCGGCCTCGCCCGCGGGCTTGCCGGTGTAGACGTTGAGGGGGACGACGCCGGGGACCTTCCGCTTGATGGTGCGCGCGGCGTCGAGGACGTCCTCCCAGTTCTCGGGCTGCCAGTCGGCCGGGAGCCCGGCCCTGGCGAAGACGTCCTTGCTGAACCACAGGCCGCGGGTGTCGGTGCCGTCCGGGACGCCGTACGTCCTGCCGTCCTCGCCGCGGGCCGCCGCCTTCGCCGTGTCGACGAACCGGTCCCACTCCGGCCAGGCGTCGAGGTAGGGGTCGAGGGGCTTCAGATAGCCGCTGGTGATGTCCGAGTTGATGAGGAAGGTGTCCTCGTAGACCAGGTCCGGCGCGGTCTTGGGGGAGCGCAGCATCTGCTGGAGCTTGGTGTAGTACTCCGAGTCCGGGGCCTTGATGGGCAGCAGCTCGACCTTCTTGCCGGGATGGGCCTTCTCGAACTGCTTCTTCATGTCCGCGAGATAGGTGTCCATCACCTTGACGGAGTTGTCCGTGGACTGCTTGAAGGAGACCTTCACCGTGTCCGGATCGCTGCCGGAGCCGCCCGAGCAGGCGGCGAGCGCGGTGGAGGCGAGGGCGGTGAGAGTGACCAGGACGGTGATCCGGACGGTGGGGCGCACGGGCACGACCTCCTGCGGGCGCACGTCGTTGTGGCCGTCGGTTGCAGGTGAACGTAAGAGCAGTGGTCTAGTCAGGTCAATGCCCGTGCGGGGCGCTTCGGCGGGACCCGCCGAGTCGGGGTCCGTGCGCTCTTGGCGGGTTCGTCGTGGCTGGTCGCGCTCACGCGGCGGAGCCGCACAGTGAATGCAGCCCCGCGCCCCTAGGGGCGCTGCCGGACCCAGCGGTAGACCAGCTCGGGCCGGCCCACCTGGCCGTACTGCGGGGTGCGCCGGGCGCGGCCCGCGTCGACCAGGTGTTCCAGGTAACGGCGGGCCGTGATGCGGGAGATGCCCACGGTCTCGGCCACGCCCGCCGCCGTGAGGCCCTCCTCCGCGTCCCGCAGCGCGACGGTCACCCGCTCCAGCGTGGGCGCGCTCAGCCCCTTCGGCAGCGCCGCCGGGCCGGGGGCGCGCAGCGCGGCCAGCGCGCGGTCGACCTCGTCCTGACCGCTGGCCTCGCCGGCCGCGCCGCGGAACTCGGCGTAGCGCACCAGGCGGTCCCGCAGGGTGGCGAACGTGAACGGCTTCAGCACGTACTGCACGACGCCCAGCGACACGCCCTCGCGCACGACCGCCAGATCGCGCGCCGACGTCACCGCTATCACGTCGGCGTGGTGCCCGGCCGCCCGCAGGGTGCGGGCCAGTTGCAGTCCGTGCACGTCCGGCAGGTGCAGGTCGAGCAGGAGCAGGTCCACCGGCGTACGGTCGAGCACGCGCCGCGCCTCCGCGCCGGAGTGGGCCGTGCCGACGGCGGTGAAGCCCGGCACCCGGCCGACGTACAGCACGTGCGCGTCGGCGGCGACCGGGTCGTCCTCGACGACCAGGACGCGAATGGGCTGCCCGGCGGTCACGCGTCGCCTCCGGACACCGATCCGGCTGCGCCGCCCCGGGCCACCGACGGCTCCCGGCCCCCGGTCAGCGGCAGCCGCACCTCGAACCGCGCCCCGCCCTCCTCGGCCTCGCTCACCGTCAGGGACCCCGCGTGCCGGTGCACCGCCTGCCGCACCAGCGCCAGGCCCAGGCCCCGCCCGTCGGGGCCGGCCGGCTTGGTCGTGAACCCCCGCTGGAAGACCAGGTCGGCGTGGGCGGGATCGACGCCCGCGCCCGTGTCGGTCACCCGCAGCACCAGCTCCGTACCCGCCGTGTACGCCGTGACGGTCGCCCGCGCCCGGGTGCTGCCCTGCGCCGCGTCGACCGCGTTGTCGATCAGGTTGCCCAGGATGGTCACCAGGTCCCGGGCGGGCAGCGACGGCGGCAGCAGCCCGTCGTCCAGGCGGCTGTCGGGGGACACCACCAGCTCCACGCCGCGTTCGTTGGCCTGCGCCGTCTTGCCCAGCAGCAGCGCGGCCAGCACCGGCTCGGTCACCGCCGCCACCACCTGGTCGGTCAGCGCCTGCGCCAGTTCGAGTTCGGCCGTCGCGAACTCCACGGCCTCCTCCGCGCGGCCCAGCTCGATCAGCGAGACGACCGTGTGCAGCCGGTTGGCGGCCTCGTGGGCCTGCGAGCGCAGCGCCTGGCTGAAGCCGCGCTCGGAGTTAAGCTCGCCCGTCAGCGACTGGAGCTCGGTCACGTCGCGCAGGGTGACGACGGTGCCGCGGCGCTCGCCGCCGGACACCGGCGAGGTGTTCACCACCAGCACCCGCTCCTGGGTGACGTGCACCTCGTCCACGCGTGGCTCGGAGGCCAGCAGCGCACCCGTGAGCGGGCCCGGCAGTCCCAGGCCGGCGACCGACCGGCCGATCACGTCGTCGTCGGCGGACACGCCCAGCAGCTCCCGTCCTCCGTCGTTGATCAGCGCGATGCGGTACTGCCCGTCGAGCATCAGCAGGCCCTCGCGCACCGCGTGGAGCGCCGCCTGATGGTAGTCGTGCATCCGGCTCAGCTCGGTCGCGTTCATGCCGTGCGTGTGCCGGCGCAGCCGGGCGTTGACGACGTAGGTGCCGACCGCGCCGATCGCCAGGGCCCCGGCCGCGACGCCGAGCAGGGCGGTCAGCTGGTCCTGCGCCCGCTTGCTGATCTCCTCCACCTTGATGCCGGCGCTGACCAGGCCGACGATGCGGCTGCCGTCCTCGACGGGGGCCACCGCCCGGACCGACGGGCCGAGGGTGCCGGTGTAGGTCTCGGTGAAGGTATGGCCCCGCTGGGCCTGCTCGATGTGGCCGCGGAAGGGCCGGCCGATCTGCTCGGGGTTGGGGTGGGTCCAGCGGATGCCCTGCGGATCCATGATCGTCACGAAGTCGACCCCGGTGTCCCGGGTGATCGTCAGGGCGTACGGCTGGAGCAGTGCCGAGGGGTCGGGGGTGCGGATCGCCTCCCGCACGGACGGCGAGTCGGCTATCGACAGGGCCACCGCCCTGGCCTGCCGGCCGGCCGCCTGCTCCGCCTGCTGCTGGTCGCTGACGTAGGTGAACAGTGCGTATCCGGCCACGACCACGGCGATCAGCACGGCCTGCATCGCGAAGAGCTGACCGGCCAGACTGCGGGGGCGCGGTACCGGAAGGTGCATGCCGACAGTCTCCCTCGCGGCCGATCGCGAACTAAATGAACGGAAGGGTGACCGCACTCACAGCGCAGGAGATAGTCACGGCATCCCCCACTCCCGGACGTGAGCCGCACGCCGGTGACAACCGACGACGTCGTCAAGGAGGCCGCCGTGACCAGCAGCGCAGCTACGTCACCCGCCGCACCGAAAGCCAAGCGGGACCGCACGCACTACCTCTACATAGCGGTGATCATCGCGGTCGCCCTCGGTATCGTCGTGGGTCTCGCCGCGCCCGGCTTCGCCCAGGAGCTGAAGCCGATCGGCACCGGCTTCGTGAACCTGATCAAGATGATGATCTCGCCGATCATCTTCTGCACGATCGTGCTGGGCATCGGTTCGGTGCGCAAGGCCGCCAAGGTCGGTGCCGTCGGCGGCATCGCCCTGGTCTACTTCCTGATCATGTCGCTGGTGGCGCTCGGTATCGGCCTGGTCGTCGGCAACATCCTCGACCCGGGCACCAGCCTCGCGGTCACCGACGCGGTACGGGAGACCGGCCACGCGCAGGTCGACGCGGAGGCCCAGGGCACCACCGAGTTCCTGCTCGGCATCATCCCCACGACCATCGTGTCCGCCTTCACCGAGGGCGAGGTGCTCCAGGCCCTGCTCATCGCCCTGCTGTGCGGTTTCGCGCTCCAGGCCATGGGCCCGGCCGGGCAGCCGATCCTGCGCGGCATCGAGCACATCCAGCGGCTGGTCTTCCGCGTCCTCGCCATGATCATGTGGGCCGCCCCGGTCGGCGCCTTCGGAGCCATCGCCGCCGTCACCGGCTCGGCCGGCCTCGACGCCCTCAAGAGCCTGGCCGTGCTGATGCTCGGCTTCTACGTCACCTGCGTCCTGTTCGTCTTCGTGGTGCTCGGCGCGCTGCTGCGGGTCGTCTCCGGCGTCAACGCCTTCTCGCTCTTCAAGTACCTGGGGCGCGAGTTCCTGCTGATCCTGTCGACCTCCTCCTCGGAGTCGGCGCTGCCGCGGCTCATCGCCAAGATGGAGCACCTGGGCGTCAGCAAGCCGGTGGTCGGCATCACCGTCCCGACCGGCTACTCCTTCAACCTCGACGGCACCATGATCTACATGACCATGGCCTCGCTGTTCATCGCCGACGCCATGGGCACGCCGATGTCGATCGGCGAGCAGATCCCGCTGCTGCTGTTCCTGCTGATCGCCTCCAAGGGCGCCGCCGGTGTCACCGGCGCGGGCCTGGCCACGCTCGCGGGCGGTCTTCAGTCCCACAAGCCCGCCCTGGTGGACGGCATCGGCCTCATCGTCGGCATCGACCGCTTCATGAGCGAGGCCCGCGCGCTGACGAACTTCGCCGGCAACGCCGTGGCCACCGTGCTGATCGGCACCTGGACCAAGGAGATCGACAAGGCCCGGGTGAACGAGGTGCTCGCCGGCCGGGCACCGTTCGACGAGAAGACGCTGCTGGACGACGGCCACGGCGGCGCATCGTCCGCCGGTGCGGACGCCGGTGCGGACGCGAGTGCGGACGCCGACGCGCCGGAGCAGGGCGGCGAGAAGGAGCTGGCCCGGGCCTGAACACCGGGCCGGCCAGGACGCCGGGCGGCCGGGATGCTCCCCCGTCGCCCAGCCGCCCGGCGGCCCCACCCCCTGATGCCCGGGTCCCACCCCACCGGGGACCCGGGCATCAGGCCTGCCCGCCCGCCGGCGCCGGCGTCAGGACGTCTCGGCCCACGGGTCGGTGATCTCGCGCAGCCGGGTCAGGGCCTCGCGCAGCTGTGCCATCCGGCGCTGCCCGAGGTGGGCCGTCCACTCCCGCTCGACCTCGGCGACCACCGCGTCGGCGACCTCCTTGGCGGCCAGCGCCCGAGCCGACAGGCACACCAGCCGGGCCCGCCGGTCCGCGGGGTCCGGCGCCCGCGTGACGTACCCGGCCTTCTGGAGCTGGTCGACCAGGAAGCCCGCGGTCTGCTTGGTGATCTGCGCCTGCTCGGCCAGCTCGGTCAGCCGGGTGCCGTAGGGCCCGATCCGCTGGAGGACCCGGGCCTGGGCCGGCGTGAAGTCGTCGAAGCCGGCGTCCGCGAGCGCCGTGAAGACCCGGTTCTCCAGCGCCCGGTACGGGATGAACAGCAGCACGCCCGTGGTGAGTTCGCTTGACACTGGTCAGCCTCTCTGACTAATTTGGTCAGTGAAGCTTACCACTGAAGGTGGGTGATCCCATGGGCGTGGTACTCGACGTGGACGACTCCTGGCAGGTCGTCGACCGGGAGCGGGCGAGCCTCGCGGACCTGCTGGAAGGGCTGACCCCCCAGGAGTGGGAGGCGCCCACGCAGTGCGGGGACTGGCGGGTGCGGGACGTGGCCGCCCATCTGACCCTCGGGCCGCGCGCCACGTACGGCCTCGCGGTGCGCGAGCTGGTCCGCGCCCGCGGCAGTCTGGACCGGATGATCCACGACACGGCCGTCCGCGAGGCCCGGCTGCCGGTCGCGGAGATCGTCGCCAACCTCCGCTCGGCCGTCGGCTCCCGCCGGGTCGCGCCGTTCACCACCCACCGGGAATCGCTCATGGACACCCTGGTGCACGGCCAGGACATCGCCCTGGCCGTCGGCCGGGAGCGGGAGATGCCCGCGGAGGCCGCCCGTGACGCCGCCGAGCGGGTGTGGACCATGCGCTTCCCGCCGCGGCCCTGGCCGCTGCCGCGCGCCCGGCTCGTCGCCACCGACATCGACTGGACGCGCGGGGCGGGCGAGGAGATCCGCGGGCCGGTCGCGGCCCTGCTGCTGTTGCTGACCGGCCGCACGGAGGCGGCGTCGCCCCGGCTCGCCGGCCGCCTGTCATAGCTCCCCGGCGGCGGGTCCCGCGCCGGCCGCGGGGCCCCGCCGCCGGCTCGTCCGCACACACGAAAAATCCCCCGCGCAATTGCGCTCGGGGGATTTCCTTGCGTATATTCGGTGATTCGCGACTTCCGAAAAGCGGAGCGCAAAAGAAGTTCAGTGAGCACAGTATATCGGGGCTGGAGCGGAATTGTCAAACACCGGATATCCGGACGATGAATTGCGGCACGAGCAGGAATTCATCGACGGGCTGTACGCGCGGGTGGACGCGCTGCGCGGGGACACCGAGGGCGGCGTCACCGACGCGCTCGCGCAGGGCGACACCCCCATGCAGGCCCGTCTGGAGCGGGACATCCTCGTCGCCGAGCGCTCCGGGCTGCTCGCCGCGCTGAACGCGGTGGACGGCTCCCTCTGCTTCGGCCGCATCGACCTCACCTCGGGCGACGCCCACCACATCGGCCGCATCGGCCTGCGCGCCGACGACGCCGAACGCACCCCGGTCCTCATCGACTGGCGCGCCGACGTCGCCCGCCCCTTCTACCTGGCCACCGGCCACACCCCGATGGGCCTGCGCCGCCGCCGGCACATCGGCACCGAGGGCCGCACCGTGACCGCCCTGCACGACGAGATCCTCGACCTCGGCGACGAGACCCGCACCGGACACGAGGACCCGTCCGGCGACGCCGTGCTGCTCGCCGCGCTGAACTCCGCGCGCACCGGCCGCATGGGCGACATCGTGCGGACCATCCAGGCCGACCAGGACCGCATCATCCGCGCCCCGCACCGCGGCGTCCTGGTCGTCGAGGGCGGCCCCGGCACCGGCAAGACCGCCGTCGCCCTGCACCGCGCCGCCTACCTCCTCTACGAGCACCGCGAACTGCTCGCCAAGCGCGCCGTCCTCATCGTCGGCCCCAACCCGGCCTTCCTCGGCTACATCGGCGAGGTGCTGCCCTCCCTCGGCGAGACCGGCGTGCTGCTGGCCACCGTGGGCGAGCTGTTCCCCGGGGTGAAGGCGACCGCCGCGGACACGCCCGAGGCGGCGGCGGTCAAGGGCCGCGCCGGGATGGCCGACGTGCTCGCCGACGTCGTCCGCAGCCGGCAGGCGCTGCCCGACCCGGTCATCACCATCGAGCACGACCGCGAGGTGCTGATGCTCGACGACGGCCTGGTCAGGGTCGCCCGCGAGCGCACCCGCGCCGCCAGGCTGCCGCACAACGCCGCCCGCGAGCACTTCGAGGGCCACATCCTCAACACGCTCACCGAGCTGTACGCCGAGCGCATCGGCACCGACCCCTTCGACGGCTCCAGCCTGCTGGACGCCGCCGACATCACCCAGATCCGCGACGAACTCGCCGAGAACCCCGAGGTCTGGTCCGCCGTCGACCGGCTGTGGCCGCGCCTGACCCCGCAGCGCCTGGTCGCCGACTTCCTGGCCGCACCGGAGGAGTTCCTCCCCGGTCCGGACGCCGACGCCGTACGCCGCCCGGTGACCCGGCACTGGACCGTCGCCGACGTGCCCCTGCTGGACGAGGCCGCCGAACTGCTCGGCACGGACGACCGGATCGCCCGCTCCCGCGCCGAACGCGAACGGCGGGAGCAGGTCGCCTACGCGCAGGGCGTGCTGGACGTGTCGTACGCCTCGCGGACCTACGAGTTCGAGGACAAGGACGAGGAGGACGCCGAGGTCCTGCTGGCCCACGACATCATCGACGCCGAGCGGTTCGCCGAACGGCAGGAGGAGCAGGACCACCGCAGCGCGGCCGAACGCGCCGCGGCCGACCGCACCTGGGCGTTCGGGCACATCATCGTGGACGAGGCGCAGGAGCTGTCCCCGATGGCCTGGCGGCTGCTGATGCGCCGCTGCCCGACCCGCTCGATGACCCTGGTCGGCGACCCGGCGCAGACCGCGGAGGCGGCCGGCGTCGGCTCCTGGTCGAAGATCCTCGCGCCGTACGTCGAGGACCGCTGGGAGCACACCCGGCTCGGCGTCAACTACCGCACCCCCGCCGAGATCATGGACGTCGCCGCAGCGGTGGTCCGCGCCGAGCACCCGGACTTCGACCCGCCCAGCTCCGTGCGGTCCACGGGCGTACGGCCGTGGGTCCGCGCCGTCGACGACCTCCCGGCCGCGGTGGCCGGGGCGGCCGGCGAACTCGTCCCCGACGAGGGCCGCCTCGCCGTCATCGCCCCGCGCGAGCTGCACCGCGCGCTGGCCGCCCGGCTGGACGGCGTCACCGCGGGCGCCGAGCCCGACCTGACGCAGCGGGTCGTCCTGCTCGACCCGCGCCAGTCCAAGGGCCTGGAGTTCGACTCCGTCCTGGTCGTCGAGCCCGGCCGCTACGGCACCAGCGACCTGTACGTCGCCCTGACCCGGGCGACCCAGCGGCTCGGCGTCCTGCACACCGAGCCGCTGCCGAAGGGCCTGGTGGACCTGGCCTGACCAGGGCCCCGCCCCGCGGGCCGGTGCCTAGGCCGGGCGCAGCCACACCGTCGCCAGGGGCGGCAGGGTCAGCCGGATGCTCGCCGGACGGCCGTGCCATCCCCGGGGCTCGGGCTTGACCGGGCCCGGGCCGCCGACGCCGCTGCCGCCGTAGCGCGCGGCGTCCGTGTTCAGCACCTCGTGCCAGGCGGGCACGTCGTCGGGGACGCCGAGCCGGTAGTCGGGGCGGACGACCGGGGCGAAGTTCGACACCGCCAGCAGCGGGGCGCCGTCGGCGTCCCGGCGCAGGAACGCGAAGACGTTGTCCTCGGCGGCGTCCCCGACCACCCACTCGAAGCCGTCGGGACGGGTGTCGAGCTGCCACAGGGCGGGCGTCTCCCGGTAGACCCGGTTCAGGTCGCGCACCAGATCCCGCACGCCCCGGTGGTCCGCCGCCGCCCCGTACTCCGGGTCCAGCAGCCACCAGTCGGGACCGCGGGCCTCGGACCACTCGGCGCCCTGGGCGAACTCCTGCCCCATGAAGAGGAGCTGCTTGCCGGGGTGGGCCCACATGAAGCCCAGGTAGGCGCGGTGGTCGGCGCGCTGCTGCCACCAGTCGCCGGGCATCTTCGACACCAGCGACCGCTTGCCGTGCACCACCTCGTCGTGGGATATCGGCAGCACGTAGTTCTCGCTGTAGGCGTACACCATCGAGAACGTCATCTCGCCGTGGTGGTACTTGCGGTGCACCGGGTCGTGGCTCATGTACTGGAGCGAGTCGTGCATCCAGCCCATGTTCCACTTCAGCCCGAACCCGAGCCCGCCGAAGCCGCTCGGGCCCTTGTGGTGCGTGGCCCGGGTGACACCGTCCCAGGCCGTCGACTCCTCCGCGATCGTGACGACGCCCGGCACCCTGCGGTAGACGGTGGCGTTCATCTCCTGGAGGAAGGCGACCGCGTCCAGGTTCTCGCGCCCGCCGTGCTCGTTCGGCGTCCACTGCCCCGGCTCGCGGGAGTAGTCCAGGTACAGCATCGAGGCGACCGCGTCGACCCGCAGGCCGTCGATGTGGAACTCCTCGCACCAGTACACGGCGTTGGCGACCAGGAAGTTGCGCACCTCCCGGCGGCCGAAGTCGAACTCCAGCGTCCCCCAGTCGGGGTGGGCGGAGCGCAGCGGGTCCTCGTGCTCGTACAGGGGCCGCCCGTCGAACTCGGCCAGCGCCCAGTCGTCGCGCGGGAAGTGGGCCGGCACCCAGTCCATCAGCACGCCGATCCCGGCCTGGTGCAGCCGGTCCACCAGGAACCTGAAGTCGTCGGGGGTGCCCAGGCGGGCCGTGGGCGCGTAGAAACCGGTGACCTGGTAGCCCCAGGAGCCGCCGAAGGGGTGCTCGGCGACCGGCATCAGCTCGACGTGCGTGAAGCCCAGGTCCTTGACGTACGCGGGCAGCTGCTCGGCCAGTTGCCGGTACGTGAGGCCGGGGCGCCAGGACGGCAGGTGCACCTCGTAGACGGACATCGGCGCCTCGTGCGCGGGGGCGCCGGCCCGGCGGGCGAGCCAGTCCGCGTCGCCCCACTCGTAGCGCGAGGCGTACACGATGGACGAGGTGGCCGGCGGCTCCTCGGTACGGCGGGCCAGCGGGTCGGCGCGCAGCGTGCGCGAGCCGTCGGGCCGGGTGATCTCGAACTTGTACAGCTCGCCCTCGCCGACGCCGGGCACGAACAGCTCCCAGACGCCCGTGGCGCCGAGGGAGCGCATCGGGTGGCCCGTGCCGTCCCAGAAGTTGAAGCCGCCGGCCACCCGCACGCCGCGCGCGTCGGGCGCCCACACCGTGAAGCGGGTGCCGCTCACGCCCTGATGGGTCATCGGCTCGGCGCCCAGCGCCCGCCACAGCTCCTCGTGCCGGCCCTCGCCGATCAGGTGCAGGTCGAGATCGCCCAGCGTGGGCAGGAAGCGGTAGGCGTCCTCCGTCTCCAGCACGCTCCCCTCGTACGCCACGAGGAGCCGGTAGGCCGGGACCCGGTCCAGCGGCAGCAGCCCCGAGAAGAAGCCGTCCCCGTCGTCGTGCAGCTCGGCCCGCAGGTCCCCGGAGACCACGGTCGCCCCGAGGGCGTACGGCCGGAACGCCCGGAAGGCGACGCCGCCGGGCGCCGGGTGGGCGCCGAGCACGGAGTGCGGGTCGTGATGGGTGCCGGCGAGCAGCCGCTCGCGGTCGCCGGCGTCGAGGGCGGGCGAGACGGCCACCTCCACCGGCGCGGGCGGCGTCGCACGGCTCTTCCTCACCGTGGTCTTCTCGGCGGCGGCGCTCTTCGCCGCGGTCTTCCTGACCGCCGCCGTCTTCGAGGCCGTCGCCTTCGAGGCCGTCTTCTTGGAGGCCGTCGTCTTCGAGGCCGTCGCCTTCCGGGCGGCCGTCTTCTTCGCGGCGGTCTTCTTCTCGGCCGTCTTCTTCGCGGCCGTCTTCTCGGCAGCCGCCTTCCTGGTCGTCTTCTTCGCGGCGCTCTGTTCCCCGGCCGGGTTCTCCGGGTCCGGGCCGCTGGACGGGGGGCGGGGGGTCACGAGGGGCGCCTCCTCGGCGAGGGTGAGGTGGTGGGAGGTCGGGTGCGTCAGGCGGCGCCGGATTCGGCCAGGCGGCGCACCGCCGCCAGCGGCACCGGCAGCCAGTCGGGGCGGTGCCGGGCCTCGTACACGACCTCGTACACCGCCTTGTCGGTCTCGTAGGCGCGCAGCAGCACGGGGTCGGTGCGCGGGTCGGCGCCGGCCACCTGCGCGTAGCCGGAGCAGTACGCGGCCCGGCAGTGCTCGGCCCAGCCGGGCACCGGGGAGTCGGCCGAGTGCGCCGCGTAGTCGAAGGAGCGGAGCATGCCCGCGATGTCGCGGACCGGCGGCTGCGGCAGCCGCCGTTCGGCCAGCGGTCTGGCCGGCTCGCCCTCGAAGTCGATCAGCGACCACTCGCCCGACGGGGAGCGCAGGCACTGCCCGAGGTGGAGGTCCCCGTGGACCCGCTGGGCGGTCCAGGTACGGCCCTCGGCGGCCAGGTCGCGCAGCGCCGTGAACGCCGACCGCAGCCCCGGCGCGTACGGCCGCAGCGCGGGCACGTCGTGCACGGCCTCCTCCAGGCGCGCGGACATGCCGGCGACCATGTGCTCCAGCCGGCTGTGGCCCAGGGTGACGGTCGGCAGGACGCGGGCCAGCGCGGTGTGCACCTCGGCGGTGGCCCGCCCCAGCGCCCGCGCCTCGGCGGTGAAGTCCTCGCCCTTGGCCAGCTCCCGCAGGGCCAGCTCCCAGCCGTCGGCCGCGCCCTGGACGTACGGCTGGAGCACGCCCAGCACCCAGGGCTCGCCGCCCAGGTCGGCCGTCATCCACGCCGCCGGGGCCGGTACCCGCGGGCAGCCGGCGCGGGCCAGCGCCAGCGGCAGCTCCAGGTCGGGGTTGACGCCGGGCACGATGCGGCGCAGGAGCTTGAGAATGAACGTATCGCCGTAGACGACCGACGAGTTCGACTGCTCGGCGGTCACCAGGCGCGGCACCAGCCCGGTGCGGATCTCCTGGTCCTGGTCCCGTTCGAAACGCAGCCCGCCGATCCGCGCCTGGGTGCGCAGGGCCTCCAGGAGCAGCTCGGCGGGCCGGGTGTCGTACAGGGCGTCGTAGACCGTGCGCCCGGCCAGCGGGCCCTGTGCCACGTGTCCGATGAGCGCGGGCGCCAGCCGGGGCGGCAGCGCCTCGCGCACGCCTATCAGGAGCTGGTAGCAGTCGCCGGGCTGCTCGGCGGAGCCCGCGGCCGGGACCAGCGGCTGATGGGCGCGGACCAGGACGTGGTAGAGGCCCAGCCGCGCGTCGTGCGGCAGCAGCTCGGTGGCGGCGACCTGCGAGAACCCGGTGACCGGGCGTCCCTTGCCCGCGAACCAGCGCTGCCGCGGCAGCCACTCGCGCAGCAGGGGCTCCAGGGAGGCGAGGAGTCCGGGCGGTGTCGTGACGGTACGTGTGACGGCTTCCGACATGGCGTCGCGCCCTTCCCCTGAGTCGTCGGGGTGTTACTGATGCGTGCCCCGGGCGGGGCGGGGGAAACCGGCCCCGCCCGGGTGTGGACCGCGAGCCGGCCTAGACGGCGTCCCGGCGCAGCCGGAACCAGTAGAAGCCGTGACCGCCCAGGGTCAGCAGGTACGGCAGTTCGCCGATGGCCGGGAACCGCACCCCGCCGAACAGCTCGACCGGATGGCGCCCCCCGAAGGAGCTGAGGTCCAGCTCGGTGGGCTGTGCGAAGCGTGAGAAGTTGTTCACGCAGAGCACCAGGTCGTCCTCGTACTCGCGCAGGAACGCCAGCACCGCGGGGTTGGAGGAGGGCAGTTCGGTGTAGGTGCCCAGGCCGAAGGCCGGGTTCTGCTTGCGGATCTCGATCATCCG